>JAHHQL010000030.1 GCA_020026415.1 Alistipes sp.
GGAAGAGGAAGAGGAAGAGGAAGAGGAAGAGGAAGAGGAAGAGGAAGAGGAAGAGGAAGAGCGGGTGGCGGTGTCGCGGAATGGGGATGTTACGGAAGAAAATGCGGAAGAGCGGGTGGCGGTTATCGGGTGCAGGTGTCGTGGAATACGGGGCGTGCAAAGAAGAGGAAGATGCGTAACGGGTGCGGAAGTTGTTCCAAAGCAGTGATGTGCCGTCGGATGCGTTTCGGTATGGGCATAAAAAAGCCTTTGAACCGTGGGGCTCAAAGGCTTTTCTTATATTCGGAGTTGATGCTTACAGCATAACTTTAAATTCCATCTCGCCACGGGTGAGGCTCTTCAGACGGATGGTGCACTCGCCCTTCAACGAAGCGGTCTTGATGACAAAACCATTGTCGTTCGAGGTCGAAACCTCGGCCGTCTTATCCACATCACCCTGCAACAACCGGAGCGTAACCTTGTCGGCCGACTCGGTGAAGATCACGATCTCACCTGCGGTCTTGTTGTACTCCATCGTTACGTGCTGATCCAGATCGTTGGTGGGTTCAGGTTCAGGTTCGGGTTCGGGCTCCGGTTCGGGAGTCTCGCCGCCCTCCTTGAGGATGATCTCGGAGATGCAACCCTCGACACTGCCCGGTGCAATCGGCGTCCATTCCGACGGATTGCGGTATTTGAACACACCCATAATGCGGTCACCTGCCTCGATCGGATCGGTGATGGTACATTTCTGGGGATTGGTTTCACCGTCAGTGCCGATTTCAATGGGGTAGCCTCCATAGTTGGTTTCTTGGCTGATGATCTTCTTGACCTTGCCCTGTGCATCGCAGTGGGCAATGGCAAGTTTACCGGCAAATGAACGAGATCCTATGTTACGGAAGTTCTTAATCGTTACGGTGAACGTCTTATTCTGGACAAACTCCGTATCGGTGGTAACTAAACCGTAGGGGTGTCCCTCCCAATATTGTCTGTAAACAATCTGGTCGAAATTATTACCGCCGGGGTTCTTGGGATCGGGCTGAATACCGATAATGGCATCCTGACGGTTTACAAAACCCGTCGATGAGGTTGAACCACCGGTACCCTGCTCGGGCGGGTTCATGTCGGTCAGAAGGTAGAAGCCGTTCGATACGCCGCTCCAACCCCAGTTTACGCGGTAGTAGTTACCCTCGGCATAGCCGTCCAGCACGAACTGGTGACCGCCACCCGACGAATAACCGCCGTAGAGGATGGGACGTTTCTCGTCCAACTCTTTCTGCATCATCTGGTGCCATTGGGCATCGCTGAAATCCTTCTTGAAGTAACTCTTGATGGTCGATGCGTTGTAGCGCATGAAGATGGGCATCAGCTGCGGAAGGGTCTGCTCGGGCAGGGCACCTGCCGAACCACGACTATACTCGGTGCGGATCATGGCACCCACATCACGCATCAGGATACCGACTTGTCTCTTCTGTTCTGCGGTGGGCATCGAAACCTTATAACTCATGGGCATGTTGTCCCAGTCGTAAACGTGACCTAACTTAATGGGATCGATTTCTTCGCGATATTTAGGGATCGTGCCGACACCCTTTTCGGGCCACTTGTGGTAGCGCATGATGATGGCAATGGCTGTTGCGGGACAACCGGTAACCCACTCCTTCGGGTTGGCCAACTGCGAGTTGTAGGGGTCGCCCTGATCCCAAAGAGCTGTTTTTAACTCTACGATGGGGCGTGCCGAGGGGTTGGGGCCCGAAACGGCATTGCGCCATGCCTTGACCGTGCGGGGCGAAGGCAGTACGTTCTCCTGACGCAGGGTATTGATGTGCTCGCGAAGACCCGTCATCCAACCGCGAAGGTTCGAGGGCATCGACTGTGCATCGAAATTCTGGTCAAACGAATAACCGAGGATCGGCACCGTGCGGTCATCGCCCGATACGATCACAAAACCACGTCCCGACTCGTTGTTGAACACATAGTAGGCGGGGTGGTTGGCGGAACGGGTCGAGGCTGTCTCTCCGTCCCAGATCATGCGCAACGACGCAGAACGGGTTTGGGGTGTTGCGGCAAAGAATTGCCGGGCAATTTCCTGTGCCTTTTGTTGCGGGACGTTGTCGGCAAACAACACTCCGGGCAACAAAGCGAACAGCAATAGAAATAATCGCTTCATCATAATTTGGATTTGGTCTATTTAGTATTTAGTGTTAATAATTTGCAAATATTTGGGCAAAAATACACGAAAATTTGCGGATAGACAAATTCTCGGCAGGTTTTCGACGGCTTATTTGTCGGGCGAAAAGCGAGACAAGGTGGCGGAAAACGGAACTATTGTTCATTTTGGCGATTGAATTGACTTATATTACTGTAAAAATGGTGTTTTAGTTTGATTATTTTACGAAACAAACATCCGTCTCCGTGTTTTTGCGGATTTTTAATCGTTTTTTTGCTTGATATTTCAAAAAATAAAGGATATATTTGTAGGGTAACAATTCTGAAAGGAGCGAATTTATTGCAATTTGTTTGTAGAATTATTAACCTAAATTAAAATTTATGAGAATTAAATTCTACTTATGGAATTTATTGGCGTTTTTCATTTTGTCGCTTTCTGCTGCCGGGTGTAGCGACGATGACGACGTTACGCCTGCGCCGGAATCTCCCGCTCCGGCCGAGAAACTGACGCTGACGCTCAGCGTCGAAAATGTGACGGCGCACGGTGCCGATCTGAAGGTGACCCCTTCGGACAACAACCAGACCTATTTTGCCGATGTGGCTCCCGCAGCCATGTTCGAAGGGCAGACAGATGTCGCTTTGATCGAGATGATCTCGTCGAAGATTTCGGCTGCCGATTTGAAAAAGGGCGAGTCGTTCTTCCCCGCAAGTTCGATGAAACTTGAGGCCAAGAGCGACTATGTGTTCTTTGCATTGGGTTACACCGACGGTAAAGTCACCTCGAAACTCTTCAGAGAGATGTTCTCGACCCTTAAGGAGGATGACGAGAAACCCGATCCCGAACCCGGTGTGAATCCGCAGGTGGAATTTACGGTACAGGCCGGTGCTTTGGACGGTACGGGCAAGAACAGCACGGTGACGCTCATCGCCAAGTGTACGTCGCAGGATGCCACCTATGCAGCCGTCCTGATCGACGCCCAAGGTGTGATCGACGAGGCCGTGGCCGCGGGCAACTCGCTGGAGGCCATCGTTGATACCAACGGCGCAAACATGCAGCGTTTCGAGAAGAGATGGCTCGATCAGATGAACCTGAAAGATCCCGAAAGTCCCGACGGTGTGGTGTTGAGCCTGAACGGTGCAGATCCCGACACGCGTTTCGACATGTTGCTCGATGTGAAGAACGACAAGGGAGGCCGCACGGTAAAACGTGCCGAGTGTACGACCGAGTCGCGCGTGACGAAAGTTCAACTTATCGACGAGGCGTTCTTCGTATCCAACATTTGGGACTTCAAGTCGGAGCGTCAGTGGAAATACAAGGGCAACAAACCCATGGTGATCGACTTCTTCGCCACATGGTGCGGCCCTTGCAAGATGATGGCTCCCATTTTGGACAAGTGCTCGATAGATTATGACGGTCGCGCTTCGTTCTATCAGATGGATGTCGATCAGAACAGAGCCGTTTTCGAAGCGGTTTGTGCCATGGCCGAGCATGACGGCTCGATCCCCTTCTTCCTGTTCGTCACCTCGGAGGGCAAACTCACGAAGTTGGTCGGTGCCACCAACGAGGATTATTTCCGTTCGTTGGTCGATTCGATCCTTGAGGGTGCTCCCGCTCCTGTCAATCCTCCCGTAGTGTCGCTTTATGCCGCATTTGATCCCGCACAGAACGGTATCCTCTATCAGATGAAATGTTCGTCGCAGGATGCTTCCTATGCCGCATACTGCATTGCCACACAGGAGGATCTGGATCGGATCATTACCGAGAGTCAGGTTTCGATCGAGCAGATCATGGATATTCCCGACAACAGCCATCAGCTGCCTGCCGAAGCCGTGGCGAGCATGAATGGCGAGGGATTGCAGATGGTCTTCAACCAAGGCACGAAGGGTGTTGCCTATTCGTTCCTGTTGGATGTACGTAACGAGGGACGCGGCCGCGTGGTGAAACGTGTCGATACACGTTACGAAGAGGTCAAGTATGAAGAGGGCGTGACGGTGTCGAATGTACGTCCGGACGGTCTTACGATTCACATGGAGATCCCCGCAGCCGTCAAGGAACGCGGAAATGCCATCCGTTGGAATCGTTCTTGCCTCCCGATGTACAACATGTTGAAGATGAATGGCGTGACCGATGCCGAATTGTTGTTGCAAAATGCAGGTCTGGTGCTTACCGAGTCGGGCGATCTCTTTATCGACGAGGAACACAGCATGGCAACCGATCCCGATACCGGCGAGCAATATCCCATTGGTGATCCTCTGGTTCCGGGCGAACCCGTAATCTTCCTGTCCGGTGAGTTCGGCTGGGGTGAAGACCAGTTCGGCGGCTGGGGCGAAGGCTACTACAAATGGATGTTCGATTACGACAGATGGATGGCCGACATGGGCGGCGGCGGTGTCATGAGTGCACGCCCCGGCGTGGTGAGAGCCATCAACGAGGCTGAAGCCAAATATTGGAACGGTTATTACGAAGCCCGCAATTTTATGACCAAACAGCCCGGTCACTTTGACGGTCAGGTGAAATTCTCGACGGTCGATATGACACCGATTCAGGGTACGTTGCGTTTTGAACCGGACAAGACGATTAAACGCTACTGCGTCATGCTGACCGACGATGCCACCTTGAACGACATCATGCTCCCGATGCTGGACAACAAGACCGAATACCTGCAATGGTTCACGACTTCGTTCTTCGCATTCCAGCAACTGGGTGTAATGGCTTATGAGGGCCCGACGGATCTGAATCTTTCGGATTGGGCGGGAGAACTCGGCCCCGGCATGAAATTCCACATCCTGATCACCGCCATGGGCGATGACGCAGGTATGTTGCAGAACTTCTCGCGCCACGAGGTGGTTATGCCCGAACGGACGCTGCCCGCTCCTGTCGTAGAGGTGAAGGAAATTCCCAGCCCTGAGACCGGTAAGATCGAACCCTATGAGGTTTGGTTCAACATCAAGAAGGTTGAGGGTGAAGTCCTGAGAATGAAGTATGCCGCAAACTACAAGCGCGACTTCGACTATATGCTGACGCACGGATACGACTACTACTCGCTGGTTGATCAGAAGGGTAACGAGTTGTCGAATGCCGATCTGACGAAGGTGAACTCGGCTGAGGGTCTCAACGTGAAGTTCGACGTACGTCCCTTCTCGACGATGACCCTGTCGGCCGTCGGTTACAACTCGGAGGGTCTGGGTAGTGAAGCCGGATGGGCCGAGGCCACGGCTGCCGAACTGCCTGCCGCCGAGACCGTCAATTCGCCTTACTTCGAGTCGTTGAAGGGTGACTGGACCGCTTCGGCAATCATCAGCCGTTACGACTATCAGACCAGTGCGTGGGTGAACGATGCGGAGCCTACCAAGTTCAAGGTTTCGATCAAGAACAGCGTGTGTGACTTCCCCGAAAAGTTGCCCGAAGAGATCTACGGCCTGTATGAAGGTATGACTCGTGAACAGGTTGATGCCATGTATCAGGAGTTCAAGGAGCGTGCAAAACTCTACGACGAGCGTCTGAAACGCGGAAACTGCCTGCAATGTTGCGGTCTGGGATTCGATCCCAAGGGTCGTCTGGATTACAAGTCGCCGTACGACTTGTTCACTTCGACCACGTACAGCGCAAGTTCGACCGAGGGTCTGTTCGAGGACTTCGGTGCCAAGTGGTATCTGAAGATCAACGCCAACGGTAAGGTTTCGGTACCCATCAACGTGAATTACATGAACCCGCTGGCTGCATGGAGCATGAAGTACGGCCGCAAGGATACCTATTATCTGGTGGGTATCGGCGAAAAGGACTTCGTGGGTATGACCAAGTTGCCGCAGGACAAGTGGGATGAATTCCCCGTTGAGGTTTCGGCCGACAACAAGACGATCACCATCAAACCGATCGTTCGTCCCGACAGCAAGGGTGTGCAGACCACTTACTATCCGAGTGTCATGAATTACATGCAGAGTTACCGTCCGATTGATGCCGGTAAGATTGTTTCCGAAATCACGCTGACGAAGGGTTGGACGGAACCCGCTTCCACGACCATGAACCGCAACATCAAGTATGCTGCTCCCGAAATGGAATCGGCAAACGGCGTTCAGTTCAAGGAGAAGAACTACTCGCTTCTGAAGCGCACGTTCTTCAAGAAGGAGCCTGCAAAGGTCTTCAAGAAGGTGCGTTGCACGCAACTCAACGGCGAGCAGATCTCGGCCAAGGTCGATGAATTGGTACGCGAGACTTCGGCTCGTCTGAAGTCGATCCACGAGAAGAACGTCGTAAGACGCGAGGCTCTTGAACGTATGAATGCGGCCGACGGCGGTTTGGTTGAGCTGACTCCGCTGATGCTCAACAAGGATTATCTGCCCGAAATGTGTGGTGAGGGCGGTGATCACGCGCTGGTACTCAAGGCTGAGAAACTCAACGGTAACATCCATACGCTTCCCGGAAAATTTCTTGAATAATTGGAGATTCTTCCCGATATGACGACGGGCGATCCTTCGGGGTCGCCCGTCTTTTTTGTGGTGGGGTATGGTGTGTTGAAAAAGGCGAAAAAAATTTACGTTTTGGCGGAAAAATTATCGCGGCAATATTTTGAAGGATGGTGTAAATCCGTTACATTTGCGCATTCGGTAATTGATGTATAACTTAAAAAGGCGAATTATGAAAATGAAATTTTTATCTTCGTTTGCGTTGCTTTCGCTGTTGCTGGCTGCCTGTGGTGGCAATGCCGGGCGGAAGGACAACGCGGCTTCCGAACAGACGACAGTCGTCGAGGAGCAGGCTTCGGTTCAGGCTGATTATTGCGCAACTTATTTTGGGGTGCTTCCCGCAGCCGATTGCGACGGTATCGAGACGACGCTGACGTTGAACGCCGACAAGACCTACAATCTGAAGACGAAATATCTGAACGGTAAGGACGAGGCCTTCGAGACGAATGGTGTTTATGAGTTGAAGGGCGAGGATCTGGTTGAACTGACCACTCCTTCGACCAATGCCAAGACCTACTACAAGATCGTGGAGGGCAACGTCGTACTCTCGGATGCCGAGGGAGTCGTAAACGACGGCGAACTGGCCGAGCACTATGTGCTGAAAAGAAAATAATCGGGCATATCCCCGAATCGGAAAGAGGTCTGACCTGCGGGTCGGATCTCTTTTTTTTATGGTTGTTGATTTGCGGAGGTCGTGTTGCGGCGGATGGGGGGGCTTTTGGGGGTGTTTTGTGGCGTTTTGTGTTTTGGTGGAAGATTGGGGCGGGGTAGAGTGTCGCGGGGTGTTGTAGGACTGAAATTGCCCGTCTGGGAGGTATGTTACGCGGGGTTGAGTGGTGCGTATGGGATATAAAACAAAAAATCCCCGATTCGGTTGGGAATCAGGGATTTGCTTTGTGGTACCACCAGGAATCGAACCGGGGACACAAGGATTTTCAGTCCTTTGCT
>JAHHQL010000031.1 GCA_020026415.1 Alistipes sp.
GTCTGGCCGAGGAGGGACAATATGCCTATGTCGCCACGGTCGAAGCGTTGGAACAAGCGGGTCTGGATCACGAATATGCAGCAGTTGGAGATGATGCGTCGTGCATCGGAGGGAGTGAAGGGTGCAGACCGAATTGATGGTTACGGAGCCGATTTGCTGGACCGTTCGTCGCGCTTCCCCGGAGGATGCGATGCCGTGTGGATGAGCCAGTTTCTGGATTGCTTTTCGGAGGAGGAGGTTGCCTCGATCCTTTCGCGTGCGGCCGAGGCGATGGATGCCGACTGCCGATTGTACATTATGGAGCCGTTCTGGGATCGTCAGAAGTATCCCACGGCGGCGTATTGTCTGGCGCAGACTTCCGTTTATTTCACGGCAATGGCCAACGGTAACAGCAAGATGTATTATTCGGGCGATATGGAGCGATGCGTCGATTGCGCGGGATTGGAAGTCGAAGAGGTGGTCGATGGTCTGGGCTTCGGGCACAGCATCATGATCTGCCGTAAAAAAAAGATAAACGATGACACCTTTATACGATCACGAAACCATTACGCAATTGATTCCTCAACGTCGGCCGATGCTTGAGGTTGATGCCTTTTATGGTATGGACGAGAGGGTGGCCGTTGCGGGACTGACGGTGCGTGAGGACAATATCCTTTGCGAAGGGGATCACTTGAGCGAGGAGGGTCTTACGGAACACATGGCGCAGTCGGCGGCGGCGCGTGCGGGGTATATGGCCTTGCAGGCGGGGGAATCGATCCGTCTGGGCTATATCGGTTCGGTGAATCAGATCGAATACGTGCGTCTGCCGAAGGTGGGCGAAGAGATCACGACACGGGTACGGCTGGTGGAGGAGGTGATGAATATTGCCCTTCTGGAGATCGAGAGCCACGTCGGTAAGGAACGGATCGCTTCGTGTCGCATGAAAATATTTTTGGAACAATGAGTAAATCGAAACCTAAAAACAAGGTTGTACTCCGTGATGAAACACGTATTCGCGTACGTTTCTCGGAGATCGACTCGATGCAGGTGGTCTGGCATGGCGAATATATGCGTTATTTCGAGGACGGACGCGAGGCGTTCGGCCGTCGTTATGCGGGGTTGAGTTATGCCGATATTGCGGAGGCGGGATTCCCTGCCCCCGTGGTCGAAGCCTCGTTGCAATACAAGAGGCCACTGCGCATAAACGACACGGCGGTGGTCGAGGTGAGTTATCTGGATAGCGAGGCTGCCAAGATTTGTTTCGAATACGTGATCCGTCGTGAATCCGATGGCGAAGTGGTCGCCACGGGAAGCACCACACAGGTGTTTGTCGATCGGAATTATGAGTTGCAATTGTTGCAACCCGAATTTTATTAAAAATGGAGGGCGCGATGGATCAAATAATCTATCTGGGTGCCGATCATATTATTTCGGCGTGTGGGGTGTCCACCAACGAGACTTTCCGCGCGATGCTCGATTATCGGTTGGGCGTGCGTTCCTCGGACGATGTGTCGTTGTCGGCCGTGCCTCTGATGGCAGGCCGTATCGACCATGAAAAAGTGGAGCATCACGACGGAAATACCTTCTTGGAGGACTTATTGCAGATCTCGATCGGGCGTGTTCTGACTGAGAGTGGGGTTGCTCCTTCCGAGACGGGATTGGTGGTGGCCACGACCAAGGGAAATATCTCTGCATTGGCTGAAAATCTTGCACCCGATCCGCGATGCTTTATTGCCGAGAGCATGAACCGACTGATGCAAAAGATGGGTTTCCGAGATCGGCCTGTGGTGATCTCGAATGCCTGCATTTCGGGCATTGCCGCGCTGATTGTGGCTCGGCGGATGATCCTTGACGGCAAATACCGCCATGTGGTGGTTGCGGGTGTCGATGTGCTGAGCGAATTTGTGGTGTCGGGATTCCAGTCGTTCAAATCGGTGAGCGGCGAGGTGTGCCGACCCTACGATGCCGACCGTTGCGGCCTTTCGTTGGGCGAGGCGTGCGGTGTGTTGTTGCTGACGACCGACCCGACAAAAGTCAAGTCGGAGCAAGTCTGCCTTACGGGCGGTGCGCTGACGGAGGATGCCAACCACCTGTCGGCACCTTCGCGTACGGGTGCCGAATTTGCTGAAGCGATGATGCAGGCGATGCGGGAGGCAGGAGTGACGGCTTCGGAGTGCGCATTGCGGGGTGCCGTGTGCGGTCAATGTCTCTGCGGAGCATGTTTCCCGTCCGATGACTACCGCCCTAAAAAGTGGGTCGGGATTCGGCGGATGCAATGCCGCCGTCGTATTGACCCGGAAACCTGTTTCGGGGGTGTCTTGTCCGCAGCGTGAAGTGCAGCAAACTGCCTCTTGGTCGCTGGAGGGCGAGGGCGATTTTGCGGAACGCATCCGCGAGGAATACAAGGCTTTGAATCGGCCGAATATGCGCTTTTTCAAGATGGACGATCTGGAGAAATTGGGGTATGTGGCTGCCGAACGACTGCTCGGCGAGAATCCGCTTACGCAGCGATACGATCCTTTCCGGGTGGGTATCATTCTGGCGAATCATGCGGCTTCGCTTGCAACGGATATTCGTCATCAGAGCCTGCTCGATATCCGCCCTGAGGAAGGTACGTCACCCGCAATATTTGTCTATACGCTGCCCAATATCGTGGCAGGCGAAATCTCGATCCGTCACCACATCAAGGGGGAATCGCTCTTTTTCGTGGCGGACAACCCGGAGGATTCGGTGGCGGAAGGGTATGCCCGCCGATTGATCGAACGCGGGGTGTTGGATGCCGCCTTGGTGGGTTGGTGCGATTATTTGAACGGAAAATACAGTGTGAAATTTAATATATTGGAAATAAAATGAAAGAACAATTGGTAGAAGAACTCAAGCAGGAAATCATCGACGCATTGAACCTTGAGGAGGTGACTCCCGACGACATTGACGCTGCGGCACCTCTGTTCCGTGACGGACTGGGACTCGATTCGATCGATGCCCTTGAGATCATTCTGATTTTGGATAAGAAATACGGCATCAAACTGGCCAACCCGCAGGAATCGAAGGAGATCTTCTACTCGGTAAATGCGTTGGCCGATTTTGTCGAGAAAAACCGCACGAAATAACGTCGCTCCATGCGTATCGCGGTTAGCGGACTGGGTGTCGTTGCGGCAACGGGTGTGGGAGTGGCCCAAACTCGTGAAAATCTGCTTCACGGAAGAAGCGGGGTGGGTGTACTGACCCTTTTCGAATCGAAACACCATCTCCCTGTGGGCGAGGTGAAACTTTCGAACGAGGAGTTGAAAGTACGGCTCGGCATCGAACCGCATCGTTTGGTTTCGCGCACGACCTTACTCGGAATGACGGCCGTGCGGGAGGCGTTGGACGATGCCCGATTGCAAAGCGGTCTTCGCGTGGGGTTGGTATCGGCGACTTCGGTCGGCGGTATGGATCTCACCGAGCAATTTTTCCCGCATTTCATGGCAGAGCCTCATAGTGGGCGCATTGCCATGACCGCGCAGCATGACCCGATGCAATCGACCGAGATGATCGCCCGTCATTGCGGCATCGACGGATACCGCACGACAATCAGTACGGCGTGTTCGTCGACTGCCAATGCGTTGATTCACGCCGCGCGGCTGATCCGTCACGGCGTGTGCGATGTGGTGGTGGCAGGCGGATGCGATGCCCTGTCGAAATTCACGCTCAACGGCTTCTCATCGCTCGGCATCCTTTCTGCGGAGTCTTGCCGTCCGTTCGATCGCAACCGCACGGGACTGAATCTGGGCGAAGGTGCGGGTTATGTCGTTCTGCAACGGGAAGATACGTGCAGTCGTACGCCGTATTGCTTTCTGACGGGTTATGCCAATGCCAACGATGCCCACCATCAGACGGCCACGTCGGACGAGGGCGAGGGTGCATTCCGCGCCATGAGCGAGGCGTTGCAGATGGCAGGTCTCAAGCGGGTGGATTACATCAATGTCCACGGCACGGGAACGCCCAACAACGATTCTTCGGAAGGGGCGGCATTGCGTCGTGTGTTTGGTGACGAGATTCCTCCGTTCAGTTCGATAAAACCCTTCACGGGGCATACGCTGGCGGCGGCAGGCAGTATCGAGGCGGTTTTTGCGGTGTTGGCGATCCGCGACGGCGTGATCTGTCCCAACCTCAATTTCGAGGAGTCGGAATGCGGTCTGAAACCCGTGACCGAGTTGCAGGAACACGCGAAGGTTGATTCGGTATTGAGCATTTCGTTCGGATTCGGAGGTAACGACACCTCATTGATTTTTGAAAGATGATGAAAGCCTACATACATGGTTTCGGTAACTCTTCGGTCGAGGTCGATTTCAAGCAGATCGTATCCGATGCGCTGATGCGTCGGCGTATGAGCCGCATTGTGCGCAACGGTGTGACGGCTGCATGGGTGGCGCAGGGCGAGCGGAAGGTCGATGCGATTTTGACGGCGACATCTTTGGGCTGCATGACCGACAGCGAGAAATTCCTGCGCAACGTGATCGACACCGACGAGCAGTTGTTGTCGCCGACTTCGTTCATTCAATCCACCTTTAATACGATTGGTGCGACGGTTGCCCTGTTGCAGGGGAATCATTGCTATAATATGACCTATGCACACGGGCGGGACAGCCTGATGAGTGCCCTGTTGGACGGTGCGATGCAGTTGGAGGAAATGCCCGGAAAGATGATCTTGGCGGGTACGGTCGAGGAGTTTACCCCGACGGTGAACGAACTGCTCCAAAGGATGCGTTACGACAATTCCTCAGCGGAGGGCGGTGCTGTTTTCTTCCTGCTGTCAGCCGAAAAAGAGAGGGCGTTGGCGGAGATTGAACTTTCGACACGGCATTCCGAAGAAGAGCCGATGCGACGCTATTCCAATCCGCTGGAATTGGCTTGGCGGATGGATGAGGCCTTACGAGAAAAGCGGAATTTGAGATACGAAGGTTCTTATTTGACTTTGAAATGTTTGTGATCGTTTCCCTTATCCTTTTGATCGGCGGTGTGCTGATCTATCGCGCTTCGTTTCGGATCGGGTCACGGGTGTGGGTCAATGCCTTGTGTCGCGGTCGGAAGGGAGAGCGCAAGGTGGCGATCACGTTCGATGACGGAAACCATCCGATCTACACGCCACAGGTGTTGGATGTGTTGCAAAAGCACCATGCCGAGGCTTGTTTTTTTGTGATCGGACAGCAGGCCGATGACGAGATTTTGCGACGGATCGACCGCGAAGGGCATATCATCGGGAACCATACGCTTTCGCATCGGGGAATGGGGCCTTTTGCTTCGACCCAAAAGATGATTGCGGAGGCCGAGGCGTGTGATGCTGCAATCGAATCCGCCACGGGACATCGCCCGCAGTTGTTCCGTCCTCCGTTCGGGGTGACGAACCCGATGATCGGACGGATGGTGAAGGCACAAGGTTATACGGTCATCGGATGGAGCGTCCGTTCGCTCGATACGTTGGGACAACCCTGCGAGAAGGTTTTGCGACGGATCGAACGGGGACTGCACGACGGGGCGATCATTCTCCTGCATGACAATCGTGAGGCTGCACCCGAATTGCTCGAAGGCCTCTTAAATCTGTTGGACGAAAAAGGTTACACGGTCGAACGAGTGGATAAATTGTTGGATATAACGGCTTATAAAGATGAAAAATAAGATATTTGCCCTGCTGTTTACATTGGTGGGGCTTTGTGCTTTCGCTCAGAGTTCCGTGCGGGAGAATTTCCTACGGGAACTCAACGCCAAAAGTGCCCATGTGCAGACCATCGAAAGTAATTTTGTGCAGGTCAAGCACAACTCGATGTTGGCGCAGGATGTCCGCAGTGCGGGGTTGTTCCGTTTCAAGCATCCCGCACACCTTGCCTTGGTGTATGACGATCCCAAAGGTGATTGTGTGGTGATGGGTGCGGAAGATTTCATGATTCAGGCGGGCGGTACGCGCAAGGTCGTGAAGATCGCCTCGAATCCCCTGTATCAGCAATTGCAACATGTCTTTGCCGCCTGTTTCTCGGGCGATGTGACGGCCTTGAGCAGCGAGGGAGTATTTCGTTGCGAGGAGCGCGGCGGACAGTACACCGTGCGCATCAATCCCGACTCGAAACGTGCACGCCGCTATATTGCCGAGATCGTGTTGGTGTTCTCGCGCGTGGATATGTTGCTCGACGAGTTGCGTATTGTCGAAGTGTCGGGCAACTACACGAGTTACTATTTCAAGAACCGAAAGACGAATGTGCGTCTGGATGACGCGGTGTTCGCCTGCAAACGATAAGAACGATGTTGGAAGGACTTTTTACGTGGAATTTTATCCGCCGGACGTCCACAGAGGGAGAGATGCGGGTCGGGGTGAATCCCCGTCATCGGATTTTCGAGGGGCATTTTCCCGGAAAACCCGTTCTGCCGGGTGTGTGCCAGATGTGGCTCGTGCGGCGTGCGGTCTCCGAGATGACGGGACAGACGCTTCGATATGGTCGTGTCCGCGAAGTGAAATTCCTGCGTCCGATCCTTCCGCAGTCGGATCGTGAATTGGTGGTGCGTGTTGTACTTACACCTTGCGAACAAGGCTGCTACGTGCAGGCGAACATCTCCACGGCCGATGAACCCAAAATGAAAATTAAAGCCCGGTTTCAATAGATGACCCCTCAAGCCCATATTGCCCGACGAATGCGTGCGTTGAAATGCGCGGTGTTGATTCCGACTTATAATAATGAGCGGACGATTGCGCGTGTCATTGAGGAGGTGCGCCCGTATTGTGATGATCTGTTTGTCGTGAATGACGGATCGACGGATCGCACGACCGAAATCGTGAATGCGGTCGAGGACATTACGGTGTTGGGCTACGCGTCGAATCGCGGTAAGGGATACGCCCTGAGGCTGGGCATCCGCGAATTGGCCGCAAGAGGTTTCCGTTATCTGATTTCGATTGATGCCGACGGACAGCACTATGCCGCCGATTTGGAGCATTTTGTCGAATCTGCCGAACAGGAACCCGATCGGTTGCTGATCGGTGCGCGGTGTCTGACGGCCGAAAATATGCCCTCGAAAAATACGTTTGCCAACAAGTTCTCAAACTTCTGGTATAAATTCGAAACGGGGCACACGCTTTCGGATACGCAGTCGGGATTCCGTATGTATCCGTTGGAGAAACTGGGGCGGATGCATTTCTTCACCAATCGCTATGAGTTTGAAGTCGAGGTGATTGTGCGTGCTGCATGGCGCGGGATTAAGGTCGATAACATTCCCGTCAGGGTTTATTATCCGCCCCAAAACGAACGGGTGTCGCACTTCCGTCTGGGCAAGGATTTTACGCGCATCTCGATCCTGAATACGTGCCTTGTCCTGTGGGCATTGTCGGTGGCGTGGGGCGTGATGTGGGGCATGATGCCCGTGTGGGGCTGGCAGGGTGTCGTGGCGGTGGCTTCGGGACATGTGTTGCGGTTGAATAAGGCGGTGGTGTTTCTGG
>JAHHQL010000032.1 GCA_020026415.1 Alistipes sp.
GTGGCGGTGGCTTCGGGACATGTGTTGCGGTTGAATAAGGCGGTGGTGTTTCTGGCCACCAACATCAGCATTCCGCCGATGATCCCCTTCATTGTATTCGGAGGTTATGCCTTGGGATGCGTCCTGATGGGAGAACCCATACGGCTGGCTTTGGAGGAGATTTCACCCGAAGTGGTCGGCGCTTCATTGGGGTGCTATGTGTTGGAAAGTGTGGTTTTGGCGGTGATCGGCGGGGTGGTGACCTACGGAGTGTGCCGTGTGCTCTTCCTGATTTTTAAAAGGACCGTTCAAAGATGATGACCCGATTGTTTTTGCATATCTACGATTTTTTTGAAACGCGCCGGTCGCTGTTGTTCGGCATGACGATCCTTGTCGTCTGCCTCTTGACGTTGTTGGCGACCCGGGTGACTTTCGATGAGAAAATCACCGACATTTTCCCAAAAACAGAAGAGGGGCAGAATATGTCGATGATTTTTGAAAATCTCAAATCAAAGGATCGTTTTGTGGTACTCTTCTCGAAAAGCAATGACGAGACCACGACGGCTGATTTGGCGGAAGCCTGCGACCGGTTTGCGGAACAATTGGAGGCGAGTCCGGTGGCACAGGATATTGCATCGCTCACCTCAACGATTGACAGCGACGAGATTGCCCGCACGACCGATTTTATTTATGCTCATCTGCCGATTTTCCTCGGGGAGGAGGATTATCGCCGTATTGACAGCATGCTTCTCGATGGCGGCATCGACCGTATAATGACGCTGAATTACCAGCGGATATTGTCGCCCGTGGGAATCGGGTTGGGCGGATTCATCGCCCGCGACCCATTGTCGATTGCGGGGCACACGCTCGAAGAGTTGCAGAATTTCAACCCTTCGATGTCGTATCGGCTGGAGGAGGATCATATCTTTTCGGAGGATCTTTCGTCGTGTCTCGTGACCTTTAAATCGAAGTACGAATCGAACGACACCTCGCACAACGAGGCGTTGGTGGACGGACTGGACGAACTGATTGCCGCGTGGAATTTCGAAGTAGTCGAGGTGTCATATTTCGGTACGCCTGCCATTGCGGTTTATAATGCGCGCCAAATCAAAAACGACACTTATCTTACGCTGACCCTTGCGCTGTTGCTTATCGTGGGGATCATCACCTTCTCGTTCTGCAACCGTTGGTCGGTGTTGCTCATTACGCTACCCGTATGTTTCGGGGCACTCTTCGCGTTGAGTTGCATTGCGCTCTCCGTAGGACATATCTCGCTGATTGCCATCGGGGCGGGGGCTGCCGTGTTGGGTATTGCCATCAGTTATTCGACCCATGTGGTTTGTCATGCCAACCATACGCGCAATGCCCGTGAGATTGTCGAGGAACTGACCTATCCGATGATCGTCGGCAGTTTTACGACCATCGGCGCATTTGTGGGGCTGATGTTTACCTCGTCGCCCCTTCTGATCGACTTCGGATTGTTCGCGGCATTGACTTTGATCGGGACACCCTTGTTCTCGCTTGTTGTGTTGCCGCACCTGTTGGAAAAGGGCGGTTGCGAACGCAAAAACCGACTGCTCGATGCCGTCGAGCGGATGAATGCCTATCCGTTCGAGAAAAACAAATGGATCGTGGGGACGATCACCGTTCTGTTCCTGATCGGGGTGTTTACCTTCGATCGGGTGGGCTTTGACAGCGATATGTCGCACCTGAGTTACACGCCCGGACATATTGCCGACACCGAATCGAAACTCGAACGGCTCTTTGCGGTGGACGGGCGCAGTGTGACGGCCATCGCCACGGCCGACAATGTGGAGGATGCCGTGCAACGCTATACGCGGATGTGTGATTTCCTTACGGAGCGCACCCGTGCGGGTGAAGTCGAGTCGTTTGTGGCGGCCGATCGCTTTGTGGTGGCACCCTCGGTGCAGGAGCAGAAGATCGAACGCTGGAATGAATTTTGGCGCACGGACAACCGCCGCGAACGGATGATCCGCCAGATCGAGGAGTCGGGCAAAAAGGCGGGATTCAGTCAGGGCGCGTTTGCCGGTTTCGCCCAATTGCTCAACGTGCAGTATGCGCCCATCAGTTATGGCGGAGAGCAGGTCGCGCCGATTCCGCTGTTGGAGGCGTGGATCAACAGTACGCCGTCGGCGACATTGGTTTTGGCACAACTTCGAGTCGATGAGGCACACAAGGAACGTCTCTACCGCGAAATGGCCTCGATGGAGGGCATCATCACGGTCGATCGCGCCTATTTTGCCAATCGGATGGCCGAGACAGTCAGTGATGATTTCAACTATGTGCTTTACATGTCGGGATTCTTGGTGTTCTTTACGCTGTTGTGCACCTACCGCCGACCGGAACTCACGCTGATGACCTTTGCGCCGATGTTCATCTCGTTTACGATTATTTTGGGTCTGATGGCGTTGCTCGGATTTGAGTTCAATATCGTGAACATCATTCTTTCGACCTTTATTTTCGGTATCGGTGATGATTTCAGCATCTTCATCATGGACGGTCTGCAACGCGAATACAGCAACGGCCGTCCTATGCTGGCGCACCACAAAACGGCGATTTTCTTCTCGGTATTGACGACGATTATCGGTATCGGGGCGTTGTGCTTTGCGAATCATCCCGTGTTGCGTTCCACATCGGTCATCTCGATCATCGGTATGTCGGTGGTGATCCTTTCGTCCTATACGATTCTTCCGCTGTTGTTCCGCGTATTCATCACGCGACCCGTCAGCCGCGGGGGAGAACCCTATACGTTGTTTTCGTTGTTGCGCACGTTTTACGGATTCAATCTTTTCCTTTTGATGTGTACCTTGGCGCAGATTATCATCCCCACGCTGGCATTTCTGCCCGTGAGGGGTATTTGCAAACGTCGTTGGATGCATCGGGCGATTTGTCAGAGTGCGCGGCTCGTGTTGTGGATGACTTCGCTCACCGAGCATAAGATCTTGGTGAATCCCTCGAACGAGACTTTCGAGAAGCCTTCGGTCGTTGTTGCCAATCATCATTCGTTTATCGACATCCTGTTGCTCCTGAGTCTGAGTCCCCGTCTGGTGATGGTCACCAACGGCTGGGTATGGCGGTCGAAGATTTTCGGGCGCATCATCCGCTACCTGGGATTCTGCTGTGTGGATGAAGGCTATGAAGAGGTCACGGAACACGTGCGCAAGATGTTCCACGAGGGGTATTCGGTGGTGGTCTTCCCTGAAGGTACACGTTCGAAGGACGGGCGTACGATGGGGCGGTTCCATAAGGGGGCGTTCTATTTGGCCGAGCAACTCGGTGCGGATCTGGTGCCGGTATTGATTTACGGAACGGGGATGATCTGTTCGAAGCGTCAGCCGTTCAACATTCGGGAAGGAAATTACGGGGCGAAGATCCTACAACGCATTTCGCCCGACGACAAACAATATGGCGAAGGTTATCGTTTGAGAACCAAGGCGGTGTCGCGTCTGATGAAAGTGGCCTACGAGGAGTGGTGCGCGGAATTGGATACGGTGCAGAACCCTTACTTTAAGCAGGCTCTGATCAAGCATTTTGTCTATAAGACGGATGATGCCGAGTTGCGTGCGCGTCATGTGATGCGCAAGACCCGTAACTTTGAGCATCTGGTCGAGGGCATCGGTCGTGATGCGCGGATCGTGGTCTTCGGATCGGGACACGGCGAATTGGCTTTGCTGTTGTCGTTGCTCTCGCCGCGCCGTCGGATCATCGCTTACGAGCAGGAGGATTGCGTGTGGATGGAGCACCGCAACATCCCTTACGGCCATGGTGCGGGCATCGAGTTTATCCGTACGGATTATCGGATGACGGAAGTCCTCGAAGCGGATTATTATCTGTTTACGTCGCGGCTTGACGAATCGGTTGCAAAGCGTCTGGAGGCGATGTGTCGTGGAGGGGAGGTGCGCCATGAGTAAGTACGATGTCATTATTGCGGGTAGTGGTTTTGGCGGATTGTGCTGTGGCGTGATCCTCGCGCGGGAAGGTCTGAATGTCTGCGTGGTCGAGAAAGAACCCTTTGCGGGCGGATGTCTGCGTTCGTTCCGTCGCGGGGAGCATCTCTACGATACGGGCATGCACTATGTGGGCTGTATGGACGAGGGACAGATCCTGCGCCATTTCCTGCAATATGCGGGTGTTTACGATCGGCTGAACCTTCAGCGAATGGACATTGACGGCTACGACCGTGTGATCCTTGGCGATCGGGAATATCGGTTTGCGCAAGGCTATGATCGGTTTTGTGAAGGCCTTACGGAACACTTTCCCGATTGCGGGACGGAGATTCGCCACTATGCGGATGCCGTACACCGTGTGGGAGAGGAGATCGGAGTGAACAAACTGCGCGAGGGGATCCTTTCGACAGGAGGTCTGGATTCGTTGTCGCTGTCGGCATCGGGTGAGATTGACCGACTGATCACCGATCCGCAACTTCGCAAGGTGGTGGCGGCAACCAATTTTCTGTATGACGGAATCCGCGACCGTTCGCCGTTTCATACCCACGCCATGATTCAGCACTCGTTCATCAACGGAGCGGCGCGTTTCGTGGACGGAACACAACAATTGGCCGATGCGTTGGTCGGGGAGATCCGCCGAAACGGAGGCGAGGTGCGTTGCCGTGCAGAGGTCGAAAAAATCCTGCACCGCGACAATCAAGTCGTGGGCGTAAGACTGACAAGTGGCGAGGAACTTTCCTCGGATCGGATTATTTCGGATCTGCATCCCGCCACGATGCTCGAATTGGTGGACGAGGAGTCGAAGATCCGTCCGTCGTACGTGCGTCGGATCAACTCTTTGGAAAATAGTTTCGGAGTCTTTACGGTTTGGGTGCGGGTGGACAAAAAACGATTCCCGTACCGCAACTGCAACTATTATATTGCCGATCCGCGCGAGGTGTGGAGCGATCCCCAAAGGGAGCATCTTCCCCATACGCTGATGGTGTCGATGCAACCGCTGTCCGAAGGTGATGACGAGATCGTGACCCTGCTTTCTCCGTGCCCAAGCGGGATGTTTGCCCGATGGGCGGATACGCGGATCGGAAATCGCGGGGAGGAGTACCTCGAACTGAAAGAAAGGATGACGGAACAACTCCTCGATGAGGCAGATGGCTGTTTGGGCGGATTGAAATCTGCCGTGCGCGAGGTGTTTGCCGCATCGCCCCTGACTTATCGCGACTATACGGGCGTGAAGGAGGGATCGGCCTACGGAATCATGAACGATTGCCTGCGCCCGTTGGAGTCGTTGCTCAATCCCGTGTGCAAACTCGGAGGGCTTTATCTGACGGGGCAGAATGTCAATAATCACGGAGCATTGGGTGTGCTGATGACTTCGATCGCCACGTGTGGCGAACTATTGGGACGCGAATATATATGTCGTAAAATCGGTAATTTTTAGGCGAATGCGACGGGTCATAAAAATAGGAATCGGACTTTTGCTCGGGGTGCTTGCCCTCGTGCTGGCAGGTGTTGCCATAGTCGGGGGATTGTACCTCTCGGCCGATATTGTGCCGCCTGCTTCGGAGCGGAATTTTTCGGTGGAGAGGCGCGACTCGTGTGGGGTGATCCGCTATGGGGAGAGTACCCTGCGCCACAGTCGGAACGGATTGTGGGAGATGTTTCTTAAAGGCGATGCCGACGAACGGGGCGATGCGTTCGGCGCGATGGCAGACAGCCTGATTGATCATCAGGAACGGATCTTTATCCGCCAGATCCGCGAGATTGTGCCCGATGAGCATTATTTGCGTTTCCTAAATGTGCTGACACAGGTTTTTAATCGTCATATCACCCGTCATATTCCTGAGGAATATTGTCGTGAAATCGCCCGTATGTCGGAGCATTGCTCCCACGAGTATGATTTTATCGGTACGCCATATCTGCGCCAGTTGAATTACCATGCCGCCCACGACATCGGCCACGCCATGCAGGATTATATGCTGGTCGGCTGTACGGGACTTGCGGTGTGGGGCGAATCCTCCGAGGAGGGGATGATCGTGGGGCGTAATTTCGATTTCTGGGTGGGCGATGAGTTTGCCTCGAACCGCCTGCTTACGTTCTGCCGTCCCGAACGGGGGTACGGATTTGTGTCGGTCGGATGGCCGGGGATGGTGGGCGTGCTGTCGGGTATGAATGAGCGGGGATTGACAATCACGCTCCATGCCGCCAAGGGCGAATTGCCATTGCAGTCGGCGACCCCCGTGTCGGTGCTCGCCCGCGAAATCCTGCAATATGCTTCTTCGGTGGAGGAGGCCGTAAAGATCGCTTCCCGACGGAAATTGTTTGTGTCGGAGTGCTTTTTTAGAAACAAGGTGAAGGATTGTTACCATTGCCGTAACATATTAAGAACCATCCAGCGGACACAGATTGAGCAGCGCCGTTTGTTGTATAAGAAGTTGAAGGAGGATAAGAATTATTCGGATGTCCACTTTGATAAAAAAACGGGAGGACTTATGGCCATACACAAAGACCATAATTTTGATCCGCGAAAAGGATGGTATGAGAAGGAAGTCCAAAAGGCGGGTTACGATACTGGGCATTGTGTTATCTTGGAGCCGGAGGATCACACCCAATACAAGGTTAAAAATGTCGAGGGGCTTCAGTTCGAGATCGCGGGGGCGGAAACAGGAACGCCCTCAAATATTCGTAATGCACTAAAGCATTGCGCGAGGAAGTTGGCGGATATAGCTGTTGTTTATTTTCCTAACTAGAATTTCGATAATAAGTTCCTTAAAGAGGGATTAACTCGATATAAGGAGTTAGCCGGAACATCGCAATATCACAGCTTTAAACTGGTATATTGCATACAAGGAGGGAAAATAATGGATATAAAAAAACCAAGCAAATAATGCTTGGTTCGGGAACGAGGGACGGTCTCTGAAGGTTAATCCGCACCCCTCGCATCACAAATGTAGGTAATTTATTTATATTTTCAAAATATTTTTTTAAAAAAATGTTCGATTGTGGATGATTTAGGCGAAAAAATACAAAAAATGACCACGAAGTTCGTGCGACTTATCAACCATAGGCTACCAATATATGTGGGCAGAACCGCCATTCGGCACTACCAAAACAACTTCTTACAGGGGGGATATGTCGATGGGGGGTTGCACCCATGGCCTCCGGCGAAGAAGCTACAATCTTCATCGGGAGGTGCAGCATCTGGGTACAAGACCCTTCTTTCGTCAAGAAAGCCCCTTTATAGTTCATTTCATTACGCCGCGGGTGTTGGTGGGGTTACGGTGTCTAATGACGCAGAATACGCTAAAATACACCAAGAA
>JAHHQL010000033.1 GCA_020026415.1 Alistipes sp.
AATTGTGACGATACTCACAAACCTCTGTAAAGGTAGTGAATTTTGTCCAAACAAACCAGGCGATTTCAGACCATCTCACACGGTTGCCCCAACAAATAAAATCCCCACTAATCGTATTGATTAACAGGGATTTACATTAATTTCTTTGTCGATTTCTCGCTTAATATTCCTCCTCGTTGAAGAAGAAGTCGTCTTTCGACGGGTAATCGGGCCAAATATCTTCAATAGATTCGTAAATATCGCCTTCATCTTCGATCTCCTGCAAATTTTCAAGAACTTCAAGCGGTGCGCCCGAACGAACGGCATAGTCAATCAATTCTTCTTTGGTGGCAGGCCATGGTGCATCCTCAAGTTTAGAGGCCAATTCAAGAGTCCAGTACATGTTACAAAAGTTTTAGTTTCCTAATATTCAGTTGTTTAAGTTCAAAGTGCATCGCGCACCTTTTAAATTGGATTGCAAAAATATCATTTTTCCGGAAACCGCCAAGAAAAACTTCAAAAATTTAACCTTATTTTGTTTTTTCAGGACAACAAAACACCTTAAATGAACATCTGCAAGAAACAGAAAGATCCCCGTCGGTTTTCATCCGCAGGGATCTTGTTTCATCCAAAAAAAAATCGGATTGTTTACGGAATCCAAAGGATCTCTTCCACCTCGAAATAATCCGTCAGGCGGCGACCCAACAGGTAGAAGTAATCAGACAGGCGGTTCAGAAATTTCAGAGCCACAGGATCAACCCCATACTTTTGATCGGCACGCAACGCCTCCCGCTCGGCACGGCGGCACACCGTACGGCACACATGGCACAACGACACCGCCTTGTTACCGCCCGGAATCGTGAATTTGTCGATCGGGCGCACCTCAGCCTGCAAGGCGTCGATATGCTCCTCAACCCAAGAAACGATCTCCTCAGGCAGCGGTTTGATCTTCGAGGATTCCTCCCCGCCCTTGGCCAGAGCAGCCTCCACGGACATCAGGCGCGAAAGAATCCAGTTCAACTGACCGACATACTCCGCCAATGCGGCCTCATCGCGCATGAAATCGTTAAGCAATGCCGCACAGGCCGACAATTCATCGACCGTGCCATAAGCCTCGACACGCTCGTCACTCTTGAATACACGCTCGCCGCCGATGAGCGACGTCGTTCCGCGATCTCCGGTTTTTGTATATACTTTCATCAGATTCTGAAGTGTTGTTTGGGCAAATGATTATTGAAAATCAACAGGTATCCCCGATTATCGACCGTCGTCGAAGGGTGACGCAACACAATCCCGTTGCACAGAGCCTCACGTTCGCGCGTGGCATAGGGATTCAGCACCGCAACCGTATGCCGTTCCGTCCGGGCACGCGCCATCAACTCAAGCAGTTCGCCATTGGACAACTGCTCCGAGGCGATCCACAAATCGCCCTCCGCCACATCGTAGCCGCAACCCTTGTATCCGCAATGAATCGCCAGATTTTGCAACTGAACGGCACGCCGTTCGGGTACACCCTTTTCGATCAGCAGATCATAAACCGTCCGATCCCCGTCCATAAGCGTTTTGCGCATGAACACCTCACGCACAATGGCATAGATGTAGGGCGAATGCACGCCATGCCCCCGAAAATAGGGCACACGCACCAATCGGTTTCCGAGCCTTGCGACCCGACCCGAAAGGTGAATCCCGTGAAGCGAGATTTCGATGGATGGCAGATGCAGTTTCATGATCCGAAATCGTTTTTTTATTTTTTCAACATACCGGCCAATCGTCCCGTCGAGAATGCCACCTGAAGATTGTAACCGCCCGTATCGGCATCCAGATCAAGCACCTCGCCCGCAAAGTAAAGACCCTTGACCTTCAGCGACTCCATCGTGTAGGGGTTCACCTCGTCACAACGAACACCGCCTGCCGTCACGACGGCATACTCGAACGGAGCATAATCCGTCACGGGCAATACCCAGCCCTTCAAGACCTTGACCAGACGCTCCAACTCTTCGTCGGTCACTCGCGAAATGTAATTCTTCGAGTGGATGTCCAACTCCTTGGCCATGGGCAGCACCAGCGGTTTGGGCAGTAACTTACGCAGCAACTCCGCGAAGAACTCCGTGGGTTCCATCTCCTTGATCTCGCGGGCGATACGGTCACGCAGCACCTGCTCCGTGAGGGCGGGTTTCAGATCGAGCGAAATTTTCACCTTATGGCCGTCGATCAGAGCATCGACCGCCTTGCGGCTCATACGCAGGGCAACTGCCCCCTCGATACCGCGCGACGAGAAACCGATCTCGCCAAATTCGCTCTGCACCTCCTCGTTATCTATATATAAGGTAGCATAAATATTGCGCAACAGGAAACGATCCAAACCCTTGATGAACGGATGTGTCGTAACGAGCGGGGTCAGTGAAGGACGCAACGGCTCGATCGTGTGTCCGAGGTCGGCGGCAAACTGATAGCCGTCGCCCGTCGAACCCGTACCGGGATACGACACGCCGCCCGTGGCAAGGATGACCTGCGAACACTCCTCCTTACGCTCAAAACCGCGCTTGTTGATGTAACGCACGCCGAACACATGATCGCCCAGTGTCATGATCTCCGTCACGCGCGTGTTGTAGATGATCTTCACGCCGTTCTCCACGCAGTAATCCAACAGGGCGTTGGCAATGTCCCATGCCTTGCCGCTCCGGGGATAAACCCGCTGTCCCTGCTCGATCTCCAACTTGCAGCCCTGACGCTCGAAAAAGCGGATTGCCGCACGGTTGTTAAATTCGGCAAAAGCCTGCTTGAAGAAGTCGGCATTGGCACGGAGGTGTTCCTTAAATTCCTCGGCAGGACGGGCATTCGTCACGTTACAACGCCCCTTACCCGAAATGCGCACCTTGCGTCCCGATTTCTCCATCTTCTCGATGAGTAACACGCGGTTACCGTTATGTGCTGCGGTGCCCGCCGCCATCATGCCGGCGGCACCAGCTCCGATGACGATCACGTCAAAGGGCTTAAATTCTTCCATTTGTTCCATCTTGGTTGCAAAGATACGGAATTATTTCGTTCTTTCGGGAAAAAATATTTATCTTTGTCCCCGCAAAAAGCAAACAAACGTTCTATACAATTATGTTGAGCAGAAGATTACTCCGTATCAAGGTTCTTAAAGCATTATTCGCCCACATCAAGTCGGGCTCCGACAGTATGATCGCCTCGGAAAAAGCACTGATGGCATCCGTAAACAAAGCATACGATCTCTATTTTCAAATGCTGACTCTTCCTGTTGAGCTCGTCAAATATGCTCACCAGCGTCAGAATCTCGCCAAACAAAAACGTCTGCCCACTGCCGAAGACCTCAACCCCAACACCAAATTCGTCGATAACATCATCCTGTCGATGATCGCCGACAGCGACTCCGTGAACGATCACATCGCGGCCAACGGTCTGGGCTGGTCGCAGCATACAGACCTGATCCGCATCCTCTACAACCGCATGGTGCAGAGCGAATACTACCAGAAATACATGGCATCGGGCGAACGTACGTTCGATGGCGACAAGGCCTTCGTCGAGGAGTTCTTCCGCGACATACAACACTCCGAGGAGTTGGACGACGCCCTTGAGGAGATGTCGGTTATGTGGTGCGACGACATGCCCTACATCCTGATGATGATCTCGCGCACGATCTCCGGCATCCGCACCTCCCACAACGACATCCGCATCGCATCGCAGTACAAGAGCGAGGAGGATCTCGAATTTGTGAAGATTCTGTTCGAGAAAACTTTGATCGACTTCGACAAGACGCAGGAGTACATCGAAAAATTCACCTCGAACTGGGATGTGGAACGTATCGTATTCATGGATAATCTGATCATCGCCACGGCCATGACCGAACTTTTGCAGTTCCCGTCGATCCCCGTGAAGGTGACCCTCGACGAGTTCATCGAGATCTCGAAATACTACTCGACCCCGGGCAGCAGCACCTTTATCAACGGTGTATTGGACAAGATCGTCGAGTCGCTCAACGCCGAAGACCGCATCCGCAAGGCAGGCCGCGGTCTGATCTAATCCGAAGAAGGATGTTACGCCAAATCACAATCCTTGTTTCAGTCCTGCTGCTCGTCTCGTGCGGTGGCGAAAAAAAAGCCCCCGAACAGATCGCCAAATCGGAAAACGCACTGACGATCCGCCTGTGCGATTCGCTGATCGAACGCGGCATCAGCGACACGCTCCGTTTCGGACACCTCCATTCGGGGGAGATTGCACACCTCGACTTTTGGATCGAGAACCGCACCCCGAAACCCGTCGTTCCGCTGATGGTCAAACGCACATGCGGTTGTACGGACTTGGAGTACGATCAGAAGCCGATCGCCCCCGACGAGGAACGCCGTTGCCGCATCATCTTCGATTCGCGCGGCATTTACGGCTGGCAACTCAAGTTGATCGACCTCAAACTGGCGGGTTACGAACGCCCGGTGCGCCTGTTCATCGAAGCCGAAGTGGACTAAAGGAGGTACGGATTTGGATATTTCACAATATTGCTTAACTTTGCATCGTTTAGAACAAGTAACTAACAATTTAAAAACCGAATAAAACTATGATTAATTTCCTGCAAACCCCTCCTGCCCAAGCCGATTTCATGCAGAACTACGGCATGCTGATCATGATCGGTCTGATGATCCTCGTGATGTGGCTTTTCATGTGGCGTCCGGAGGCCAAGCGTCGCAAACAACTCCAGCAGTTCCGTGAAGGTTTGAAAAAAGGTGACAAAATCATCACCGCAGGCGGTATCTACGGCGTGGTCAAAGAGGTGAAGGAAACCACCCTGCTGATCGAGGTTGATGGGAACATCACGCTCCGCATCGACAAGAACATGGTCGTTGCCGACACTACCGATCTTCAGAAATAAGACATATCTTGTCCCCGGACGGGGTTTTCTCCGCCCGACACAACACCACTACGGGCTGTTCCCTTGGGAGCGGCCCTTATTTTACGCAAAAATCACACACATCACATCATGACAAAAACCATCACTCACATCTGTCAGGGCACCTGCTCGCGACAGATCACCGTCGAAGTCGAGGACGGCATCATCCGCAATGTCGAGTTTTTGGGCGGCTGCGACGGCAATACCAAGGGTATTATGTCGCTCGTTCGCGGCATGAAGGCCGAGGAGGTCCTCGCCCGTTGCAAGGGTATCGACTGCCGCGGCAAGGGTACTTCGTGCCCCGACCAGCTGGCGCAGGCATT
>JAHHQL010000034.1 GCA_020026415.1 Alistipes sp.
ATTTCGATCGTATATCCGCCGTGAAAGGTGTCTTGGGGAGCAAGATGCTGCATCCAATCTCGGTCTTTAAACTCGCCGGCGAAGCCCGTGCGGTCGCAACGACCGTACCACGGTTCGATGCAAACGAAGGGTGACAGGGCTCCCGGAGCCCAAAGACCCACGAGGGGGGCATCGAAAGTCATGCGGAGACAGGGGCGGCGATCGGTGTCGTGGAGTGTCACCTGCTTGATCTGGCTGTGTTCGAGGATCAGCGCGTCGCGGTCGAACGTATGGTCGGTGATCGGAAGGAGACCCTCCGAGTCGGTTCTGAGGGTCTCCTTATGATGGATGTCGGCCGATCCTTTCTCTCCGATCAGGGTCGATTGGAGTTCGTCAGCGGTGTCAAACGAAAAATAACCTTTCAGGGTCTCCTGCGGATTGCGGTAGAAGAATGCGGGGTGTGCGCCGATCTGAAAATCGAGCGTACGGTCGGCGGGGTTTTCCACCGTCCACATCACGCGGATCGTCTGCCCCTCAATCCGATAGCCGATTCCGAGGCGAAAGTCGTATGGATATTTCGCGCGCGTCGTCTCATCGGACGAAAGCATATAGTGTGCCTCGGTGGAGGTATGGGAGAGAAGTGTGAATTGCATGTCGCGGGCGAATCCGTGTTGCGAAAGACTGTATTCGCGCCCCTCGACGCGGTAGCGACCCTCCCACAACGAACCGACGATGGGAAAGAGTACGGGCGAATGGCGTTTCCAGAATGCGGGATCGGCCTGCCACAAGTATTCGGTGTCGTGGTGACGGATGCTGCAAAGTTCGGCTCCGTGGGCATTGATGCGGAGTGTCAGATCCGTATTGGAGAGGATGATTTCGTTTGTGTCGTTGCACATGGTTTTTTGTCCTTATTGATTGTAAGGACAAAGGTACGAAAAAAATGTAAGGATCAAGCCCGTTCCGATGAGGGTTATTCGCGTTCTATGGGGTTATAGGTGATCGTCCAACTTTCGTCAAGGATTTTGTCGGTGGAACTGTCTGTAAAGAAACAGGTGTTCTCGTGTCCGAAAACCGAATAGGGCGTTTCGTGGAAGTTCTTCTCAAAACGACGCCATTTGTCGCGGGGCATTCGGCGCGTGGGGATGTCGTATTTACAGATCTCCCGACCTCCGTTTGTGATGCCGATCGCTTCGAACAGGAAAAGTCCTTCGGTATCTTCGGCCTTGAGGATCAGACCCGGAAGTCCGTGCAGTTTCCAAGGACCTGCCGAGACGGGGATTTCGGTCGTGAACCATACCGTCCATGTTCTGCCGTAGCAGGTGGTTGTGGCCTGCATGCATTCATAACCGCAGATGGTTTGGCGGTCGGTACCAAATTCCCATTTGAGGGGTCGGTCGGGTTCTGTGTATTCGACGGCGTAGTCCTCGAAGGGAACACGTTCGATGTTGGTCGTTTCACCATCGGAGAGCGCGCGATAGAGCGTATAGGTCGGAGAGGTGTGCACCGTGTAGCGTTCGCCATCCTTGGGCGGATTGATCTGCCCAAGCCGGTTGCAGACCGTTTTCAGCGAGTCGTTGTGGTAGGTATGCCAACTGTAGAACGTGGCGTAGCGGGTGCCGATGTCCAAAATCATGGGAGTCTCTTTGCTCGTCTTTTTGCCGAGAGGGAAGGTGTGACGGTAGGTCACCGAAAGGCGTGCCGTGTCGAGTACCGTGCGTTTGGAAAGGTCGAAATGATTCAGCGTGACGCTTTGGCTGTTGTCAAGTACCCGAACCGTGAGACTGCGGGGTAGGGGCGCGTCTTGGGCTATCGCCACAGGCATCAGACCGATGGCCACTGCAAGTAGAAGAAGGATTCGTTTCATGGTTTGTTATTTTAGGTTGAATTTAATCTTGAAAAGCACGGCCGCGGGGCGGAGCGTGTAGGTGTGGATGTAGTGGGTGATGTCGCTCTGCGAAGAGGAGTTGAATGTGTGGGTGTCAATTAGGTTGGTCGCCTCGACGGAGTACTCCGTACGCTTTGATTTATAGGTAAGGGCGGCATCGAGGAAAAACATATTGCGATCGGCTCCTCCGATGGCGTTGTTGTAGTAATGCTCCCCGCCAAGACGGCAGATGAACCGCTTGCGGATGATCAGACTTAGATCGGCGGTTTGGCTCAGACAGTCGATGGCGTTTAATGATCCCTGCCCCTTGATGCGGCTTTGGCTGCGCGAGTAGGAGGCCTTGTAATCCAGTCGGACGGCCTTCGTAAAATGGGTCTTAAATCCGAATCCCGCCGATGCCACGTAGTACGAGGTCGGAAGAACGACATCCTCACGGAGCACTTGTTGCCACGATTGCGAGAATCCGCCCGAAAGATTGACGGTTGTGGCGAGCGGGTCAATGCGCTTACTCAAGGTGGCGTTGAGAATGTAGCCGTCCGTGGTGTTGGGGCGGTGAATGGCCTCGATGCGGCTCAATGACCCCTCGTAGGTGGTGCCGTACATCAGATTGCGGCGTGACTGCCACCACATCGCATCCAACGATCCGAACAGCGCACTCAGGGCATTGCCGTAGGAGAGCGATGCCGAGTAGTTTTGTTGGCGGTTGCGCGAAAGATCACCTCGTTTGCTGGAAATCATGCGGTAATTGGTCATGATGCAACCGCTGTAAGAGTCGTACAACTCGCCGATGCTTTCGCCGTAGAAGGCATGGGCGGAATATTTCAGATTGTAGCCGATACGTCCCTCCAAAAAGAGCGACGGTTGTACGAGCAGATCGCGGGTCGTTGCCTTTTGGTGCGTGATATCATCGTCGGTGTGGAGGTTTATCAGATCGAGGGGCAGGTTGAGCGAGATGCTGAATTGCTCCTTGTAGGCGTAGCGGATGTTCGGGCCGAGCATCAGATCGAGTTTCCGCCAGCGGATGTCGTTGCGGAACTTGTCTTCGGTGGAAGCGGTTTCGCCCGCATCGTTCATCGGTGCAAGGTCGGAGTTCATGCGCTCGATTTGGAGGTTGAGTCCTGCATTGAGGGAAAAAGTCCAATGCCCCGAAGTCAGTGTCCCCGTGGTGTAGGAAGCGTTTGCCGTGTTGAGGGTGTGGAATCGGCGGGCGTCCAATCCCTGACGGGCATCGGAAAATCCGTCGGGGGTGTCGAAAATCTCGGGGTAGAGCATCGGGCGGATGCGGAGCGAGGAGTTCTGGGTTGCGTAGTCGGTATTCGAATTGAGCTGAAGCATCCAACGTCCCCAATGGCGAATGTCGGTGAAGAGGTTGTGCAAGGAGATGTTCGGGCGATGGAAGCGTTGATCCACCTGGTCGTTATTGTTTAGTACCCGTCCGAAATCGGCATCCCATGCACCCGAAAAGATCAGTTTCTCGTAAAGGTAGTGGCTCGTGGAGTTGGAATTGAGGCGGAGCGAAAATTCCGTGCGGTCGGAACGGTTTCGGGCAAAGATTTGTTCGGGAATGATCAGCGGGTCGCCCGGACGGTAGTAGGTCGTCGTCGAATGTCCCAATGCGGTGCGGAAGTCGTGGATGTAGTGGGCATTGGCCGTGAGGGTCAACTCCTTGCGTAGTTTGACAATGGAGTTGAGAGCAACCGTGTGGATGTTGTTGTCGAGATAACGGCGTTCGTTGAGGGGCGGTTGCGAAGGGGTTTGAATCCCGAGAAGGTTTGTCATGGGATCTGTCGCGCCGTAGAACGAATCGAGTTCGCTTGCCACATCGTCACCCGTATTGTTTGTTTTATAGGTATTCATCATCTGGAATTTACGGCCGAAATACATCGCCGCAGCCTCGATGTTCCACATCCACGGCTTATAGCCTCCGCCCAATTGGAGGGTGCCGCTCCAAGTGCCCTTGGACGAATCTTTCAGACGCAGGTTGAGTGCCGCGGCATCGGTCGAGGAGAGGCCTCTGAGGGCTTTGATCGGCTGGTGGTTTTCGTAAACCTCCACCCGCGCGATGTCCCTTGCCCGAATATTCTTGGTGGCAAGGCCGTAACGCCCCTCGAGCATATCCAGATCCTCAATGTAGAACTTGTTGATCGACTTGCCGTTGTATTTCACTTCGCCCGATTCGAGTACCTCCATGCCGGGCATCTTTTGAAGTACATCGCCAATCGAATGGTCGGTGACATCGGCATATTTCGCCACGGTGTAACTCAGCGTGTCGTTTTTGCGCACGACGGCAGGGGCTTTGACCACCACTTCGCGGATTTTCAGTTCGTTCTCTTCGACCGCAAAATCGACCTGTTGCGAGTGTGCCGTGATCAGACGCACCTTTTCGCGGATGTTGAATCCCGAAACAATCACCGCCAGCGAATCGGCATTGCCTTTGTATTCGAGGCGATACGATCCGTCATCGCCCGTGATGACATAACCGTACATCGCCCGACGGTTGGAACTTTGGAGCATTACGTTTACACTGCTGATTCGACTGCCCGTCTTACGGTTGCGGACAGTACCCGAAATGATGCATTGTGCCATTGCCGAGCTTGCAGAGAGGAGGGCGAAGAGGCAAAATATGATGAGGTATCGATAAGATTTCATTTATCCGTTTTTGGTTGATCCGAGGATAAAGATAGGAATAAAAGATTGAGTTTATACCCCCCCCCCCCCCTTTAAAATAAATATTTTTAAGAAAGTAGGATTGACGAGGAAATAAAAAAAGCCGTGAACGAAACTTCACGGCTTTTAAGTACCCCCTCAGGGGCTCGAACCCTGGACCCCAACAT
>JAHHQL010000004.1 GCA_020026415.1 Alistipes sp.
AGAGCGTTTCACTCGTAATGAAAAGGTCCCGGGTTCAAGTCCCGGTTTCGGCTCGAAAAAGGTTGCTTTTTGAAAGCAACCTTTTTTTGTATCCCCATCCCGCCCCGCAAACCCAAAATATTTCCTATTTTTGTATCAGACGTAAATCAAAATACTTTACTCCTATGAAAAAAATTCTTTTGATGTTGGTATTTCTGACTGCCGCTCTCGGTTTTGCTTCGTGCGAAAAATCGAAAGGCTGGAAAACAGTCGATGGAATCATTGTTTTCGACACGCCCGAACGTGCACCGGGACAGAAATCGGTCTTGGGCTTGAGAACCGAACCGATGGAGGTGGTTCGCGTGGGATTCATCGGTCTGGGCATGCGCGGTTCGAGTGCGGTGGATCGTTTCACCCACATCGACGGGGTAGAAATCAAGGCATTGTGCGACCTTTATCCCGATCGTGTGGAGAAGTCGCAGGCCGTCTTGAAGCACCACGACCTCCCCGAAGCCGCCGAATACAGCGGTGAGGAGGGTTGGAAACAACTCTGCGAGCGCGACGACATCGACCTCGTTTACATCGCCACGCCGTGGTTGCAGCACGTGCAGATGGCGGTCTATGCCATGGAGCACGGCAAGCACGTTGCTGTCGAAGTACCCGCCGCAACCTCGCTCGAAGAGTGTTGGCAGTTGGTCGATACGGCCGAAAAAACACAGCGACACTGCATGATGTTGGAGAACTGCGTATATGATTTCTTTGAACTCACGACGCTCAACATGGCGCGTCAGGGTCTTTTCGGCGAAATTCTCCACGTGGAGGGTTCCTACATCCACAACCTCGAACCCTTCTGGGACGAGTATCAGGGCAACTGGCGTCTGGCCTTCAACCGAAATCACCGCGGAGACGTTTACGCCACGCACGGTCTGGGCCCCGCCTGTCAGTTGTTGGACATTCACCGCGGCGACAAGATGAACTACCTCGTGTCGATGGACACCAAGTCGGTAAACGGACTGAAACTCGTGAAGGATCGCAAGCAGGGTGACTCGTTCGCCAATGCCGACCACACGCTGACGCTGATCAAGACCGAGAAGGGGCGCACGATTCACCTCCAGCACAACGTCTATACGCCCCGCCCATACAGCCGTATGTATCAACTGACCGGCACGAAGGGTTTTGCCAACAAATATCCCGTCGAGGGTTACGCCTTCGAACCGGAGCAGTTGGCCGAAGCGGAAGTGCCCGACCACGAAAATCTCAATGCCCACAATTTCGTGTCGGACGAGGTTCAAAAGGCACTCATGAAGCAGTACAAAGACCCGATCGCCATCGAAATCGAAGAGAAAGCCCGCGAGGTGGGCGGTCACGGCGGCATGGACTTCATCATGGACTATCGTCTGATCTACTGCCTGCATCACGGTCTGCCGCTGGATCAGGATGTTTACGATGCCGCCGAGTGGTCGTGCATCGGTGCGCTGACCGCCATGTCGATCGAACACAAGAGTGCTCCCGTGGCCGTGCCCGACTTTACGCGAGGCGACTGGAACAAGATCGAAGGCTATCGTCACGCCATGCCGGTCGATTAACCCTCAGGCAAAAGCCACAAAAAAACCCCGCACTTCGCAATGAAGTGCGGGGTTTTCTTATATAAATCGGATGTTTAAAGCCATTTTTTATAGCGGAAATACCAGATTGTCAGGCACGAACAGAACACCATCATGAAAATGGCGAAGATATAGCCCATCGGCAGAGTCCAACCGTTGTCGAGGTGAATTATCCAGTTCAATTCGGGAATGAACTTGAAGTTCATGCCGTAGATACTTGCAATGAGGGTTGCGGGCATGAAGATCACGGCAGCCACCGAAAAGATCTTGACGATCTCGTTCTGCTCGATGTTGATCAGACCCAGCGACGCATCTTGGATATAGTCCAAACGCTGGAAACTGAAATCGGCATGGTTGATCAGCGAGTTCACGTCCTTGATCATCAGTTGCAGGCGCGGGTAAATATCGTTCGGGAAGCGTTCCGAACGCAGGATGCCCGACAGCACACGTTGGCGGTCGAAGATATTCTCTCGCAGCAACATGGTACTCTCCTGCAAGGCACTGATGCGGTGCAGCACCTCCTTATTGATCGTAGCCTCGGAGTTGATCTCCTTGGCCAGCGTGGCAACCTGTTTTGCGACCAACTCCACAAGGTCGGCATCGAAGTCGATACGTACCTCCAGAAGCGAAATCAAGAGGTGATAACCCGTCGAATAACTGCGGTAGTTCATCTGAAGGCGTTTTTCGGTCTCCTTGAAGGTGCGGAACTCGGCATTGCGCAGCGACACCAGCACACCCTCGTTCGAGATGATGAACGATACGGGTTCCACGACGAACGAATCGCCGGTCGGAATGAAGAAGTTGGAGTTCGAAATGATGGAATTTTCCGTTTCGAAATATTTTGAGGTGGATTCGATCTCCTCGACCTGCTGTTTGGTCTGAAGGCTGATCTCCATGAAGTTCTCGACCGCCTTCTGCTCCTTGATGGTCGGTGACACCAGATCAATCCACAAAATATCGTCGTAGCCCAACTCGTCGAAGAGTTTCGTGTCGGCATTGCGGATGATCTTGTTGTATTGTTTGAGATAAATGGTAATCATAAAAAACGCCTCTTAAAAAATTGATGAACTCGTTTTGTCTGAACGGGCAGAACCTCAAACGGCCTGCCATCTATCCCCGGCTAACCTCTTCAGCCGGGTTTGACCCTCAGCGGGGTGTCAGACCCGGAAGTCCAGAATTTTTTAAGCGTTTCTTCCTTCTCGCTGTCATAGATGAAATCGAGGTGCAACAGATGGTCGTAGGCATCCTCCGGATCCTCCGCACCACCCTCCAAGATCGACTCGTAGAGGTGTTCCAGTCCGTAGGTCAGGGCATGCTGAAGACCCGATATGAGGTCGGGATCCAACTCCTTGTGTCCCACCCATACCGCATAAGTCCACGGATGATCCGAATCCAAAAATTGAGCCAGAGGCGCATTGTCCCCGTCGAAAAACTTCAGAATCGGCGAATGGGGATCGACAATCGGCAGATACTCGTCATCCTCGTCGTTGCCCGAATAACCCAGACAATACTCCGTGACAAGGCGCGCATTGTGCAATTCGGGCACAACGTGTACCGGAACGAGCGCAATGTCGGCGCGTCCTGTGTTGAAATCAGAAATGACAGTGTTGAAATCGGACAATAGCAGTTCGGCACGGAAGTTTCCTTCGTGCTTAATTCCATAGAGAAACGGCATCGTATCCAAATACGACACAGCAGCTATACGGGGAACCATGACCATCGTCCATAGAAATTTCGTGAATTGATTTTAACCGAAACAAAGGTAAGCATAATTTATAAACTTTTCCAATTTTTTTAGAAAAAGTGCATCGGGGTCTTGACAAGCCCGTAAGTTTTGTTGTATCTTTGCCACACCCGAACGAACGAAGCGTTCTGCTTCTTGGAGTTATCGACACAGATAACATTCGTTCAATCAATTCGTTATATTTTACCAAGGGGACTTATCCACAGATATTGACCCTTTATCGACAGGCTTATGCACAAATTTTCGGTTTGCATACGCCTTTCCCCTTTCCGAACGGGCGGATTCTTCCCGCCGCACAATTTCTTCTTCGGAAAAAACCAACAAAAACCACACATATATGCCATCCCGTTTCACAAAACTCCCCGCAGAGGGTGCATCCGTATTCGGTGCACTGTGCTACATCTTCGAACCCGAAAAAACGGCGCAGACCCTCGATGTACGGATTATCGACACGGTGCGGAATGTGGTCGTCGGACAACTCCGATTCTACAACACCCGCCACCTCGAATGCGACATTTCGCCCTATCTTCGTCCGCTTGCCGACTGCTCTCCCCTGCCTCCGATCAGCCCCACGGGCGTCTATCCCGCCACCGACCGCGAAATCGGCATCGAGATGAAAATCTCCTACCTCTCCCAACCCGACACGCCCGGTCAGCCCTCGATGTTCCACGAGGAACGCTCGCCCCGCCGCCGCTTTGTCTTCGCCCGACAACGTCTTGCGGGCAACGAGATCCGCTCTTCGCTCCCCTCGCAACGCCTCGCGGGATTCACCGACAGCGAGGAGATCCTCTTTCACAACCTTTCGCCCGTCCGTATCACCCTCACCGCCACGGGACGCAAACCCAGTCTCGTCCGCACATTCGAAGTGCGCGAAGCGGGACAGCACATCTTCTGTCTGAACTGCTCGGAGTTCCCCGATGCCGAGAAGATCACCGTCGAGATCGGAAAGACGGGAAGGATCGAATACACGATGATCCGCCGCCCCCGCGGATCGGTACGTATGGCATGGACGAGCCGTTACGGATCGGTCGAACACTACACCTTTCCCATGATACAGGAGATCGAACGCCGCCGGGGAAAAGTCTCCGCCCGACCGGAGATGCGTTATACGCTGCGTTCCGCCTTTGAAAATCGTGCCATGATGGAGGGTTTGAGCGAAATCATCTCTTCGGCAGGGGTATGGATGCTCGACAAAGACTCGCTCCGCACGGTGAACATCCTGACCGACACGGTCAAAATCCACAGACACGGCTCGCTTTCGGTGGCCGACATCGTGATCTGCGCTCCTCAAAACGACCCGACAAGATGGAACTGAAGATAGACTCCGCACGCTGCATCCTCCCGTCCTCCGAGGTGCGTCTTCCGGGTCTGGATGCCGTCCGCACCCGCGACCTCAACGCCATGCGTGAAGGACGCACGCTGAAACTCCGCATCCCCGCATGCCCCGGAAACAATGCGGTTTTCGAGTTCGCCACCGATCCCCACGCCCGTCAGAAATTTAACCTCTCGCCCCACACGGCCGAAATCACGGAGCACGGCACGCCGCTTTTCAAAGGTTCGGTGCGTCTTTTGGAGATTTCACCCGAAGGCTACCTCGTCGAGATCCGCGAAGGCGGCATCGACTGGGCAAAACAAGCCGCCACCGCCGACCTCTCCGCACTCGATGTCCCCTACTTCGCCCTGCTCGATGCCACGACCGTCATGGAGAGTTGGTCGGAGGATCGCCCCGTGGTCTTTCTCCCGATCCACCGCGACAACTACATCCGACAAAACTCATCGGGCGATCTGATGCCCATGATCCGCGCCCTCTCGATCGACGACTACCATCCGTTCCTCCACCTGCGCACACTGATCGACACGATGTTCAAAAAAACGGGCTACACGTTACAAAGCAAGTTCATGGATTCCGCCTTTTTCCGTTCGCTCTACATTTCGGGGGCTTATCACACCCGTCACAGCCGCAATGCCGACAACCGCATGGGATTCCTCGCGGGGCGCATTACGGAAGCAACCGCCACCGCCGATGCCAACGGGCGCATCTACACCGATCTGCGTCCCTTCTCCTCGATCGGCAATTTCGTGGAGACCGCCAACCCCCGCGCCACGGATGCCGAGGGGAACGAAAATCCCGATTTGAAGAACAACGGCAACTGCTTCAAGATCATCGACGGACAGATCGCCTATCAGCCTTTGGTCGATACCGTGGCGCAGTTCGAGTACTACATCAAATACACCACCGGGCACCGCATCGTCGATCGCAAGACACTCGCCGGCTTCGACACCGTCTTCACGGGACGCGGCGTACCGATCCGCTTCTCCCTCCCCAACCGCTACGAGGATCGCCGCACGGATCTCTCCACCAACTACCTCTATCGGATCTTCGTCTTCGGGCATCGCGAAGGGGCGACCTACCGTCTGATCTGCAACATCGGCGACACGGTTCAGATCGGCGAGGAGTTCACGACCCGCACCCACCCCTTCACCAGCCCGCGGGACGCGATTCCGACCGTCCTGCAATTGCAGATCCGCAACGCCAAGGGCGAATGGACACCCTACACCGAGGATTGGGCGTTGTATGACGGCTTTGTCGATGAACGGGGCGAAACGCTCGTCGAATTCCGTGTCCGTTCCGACTCCCTGCAACTCTCGGCCGACAAACCCTGCTTCTTCAACCGCATGTTCTTCGGAGGTGCAGATCCCGACACGCCGCTGACCCTCTCGAAGGAGTGCACCTTGCGGGTGTTGTTCACCGACATTCCCGGCTACGGGCAGGAGATCCGTTTCCGCGATGTGGCACAACTCGACTGCTCGCAACTCACCCTCATGGAGAGTATCGCCGGGATGTTCAACCTGCGTTTCTACACGCAGGAAGAGGCACGCAAGGTCTATATCGAACCCTACGACGATTTCCACCTACGCCGTCAGCCGATCGACTGGCGCGACAAGGTGGTGCTTACCGAACCGATCATCCGCGAGGAGCGATCCGCCGAGGAGCAGGAGTACGAACAATTTGAATACCGTCCGGGACGGGGTGCCGTTGCCCGTTTCAACCTCCAAAATGAAACCACACTCGGACGCTGGAGGTATCACTCCCCCTCGTATGCCTCGCTGACGGGGACGCACAAACATCCGAATCCTCTGTTCGAGGCGACCCTCTCCTCCAAGGGGCATTTCAGAAACGCCCCCTCGGCATCCATCCTCGAAATCGGCGACCGCGATGCCTTCCCCGACGAGGAACATGACCGCACGGCACGCATTGTCGTCTATGACGGCATGCAGGATCTCCCGGAGGGCGAACAATGGAACTACCCGACGCTCGGACACCAATACCCGCGCGCATGGTTCCACGATGCAGAGCAGCATCGGACGCTCTGCTTCGAGGACCGCGACGGCGCACGCGGTCTGAACCGCTACCACCAAAACGCGCTTGACGAACAGAGCCGTTTGGAGCGTATCACCCTCACCCTGAGGCTCTCCCCCGTGGAGTTTGCCCAACTCAAAACCGACCACGACCAAATTCCCAACCTGCGTTCGGTGTTCCTCGTTGCGACCGGCAGCGGCACCCTCTGCGCCACGCTCCGCAAAACCGAAGCCTACGACCCCGAAAACCGCACCGTCATCGCAACATTCGACCGAATCGCACAAGACTAATCCCGAATGACCCGACAACAAGAACGCTTTGCGGAGGTACTCCTTGCCCAGACCGAAGGCATGGACCGCGACACCGCCATCCGCACACTCATCGAAAAAAATCTGATCAATCATGTGCTTTGCGAGCGCATCGCCATCTGCAACCGTCTTTTGGAGATGGAGCGCGAAGGCATTCCGCGCTGCGAGGCGATGCTGATTGTCGCCGACACATTCTGCTGTTCCTACGAAAAGGTAAGGGACAGTTTTTACAACCACCTCAAATCCAAAAACTACTATGAATTCGGAAATCAAAATCCAAAACACGGCCGATGAAACCCAGATCGACATCGAGGGTACGATCGGCGTCCCCGAAGAGTGGCAGTTCGACGAACCCCGCCAGCGGGTGGCCACCTACGAGAAGTTCCGCAATGTGGTGGAACAGATCGCCGCCATCCGTTCGCCCGCGGTCGTCGTGAACATCCGCTCGACAGGCGGTGACGTGAACGATGCCCTGCTCATCCACGATGCCCTCAAGGGATTGCAGGCACACATCACCACGCGCTGTTACGGCTACACGGCTTCCGCCGCCACGATCATCGCACAGGCAGCCTCCGAAGGGTCGCGCGAAATTTCGTCCAACGCCCTCTATCTGATCCACAACTCGATCTGCGCCACGGAAGGCAATGCCGAGGAGATGTGTCAGAAAATCGACCTCTTGCGCAAGACCGACGAACGCCTTGCGGGAATCTATGCCGCCCGTTCCGCGCGTCCCGAAGAGGAGTTCCTCAGCCTGATGGCCGAAAACAACGGCAACGGACGCTGGCTTTCGCCCGACGAGGCACTCAAGGCAGGACTGGCCGACCGCATCATCGACGAAAAGCCCGCCCCAGACTCCGCTCCGGAGAAAAAGCACACGCTGAAGGACACCGTCCGCCGCAGTTGGGAACGCCTCTCGAACCTGATGCACCAACCCGCAAAACAGCCTCTTCCCCAAGATCGCAACGTGTTGCATTTCGATCTGATCGGGCAGGAGCGTCACCGGTTCTCCGCCACGCGCACTCTCCCGAAGGAAGACCCCTCCTACGGCGATCCGATCCGCCACGCCAACGATGCGGCCTACGATGCCGACGCCCAACTTTTCAAACATTAAACCCGTTCATAAACCTTTTAAAACACAAAACATTATGAGTTACATCGAAAATTCCAAGCAGTACACCGGTAAAGATCTGGCCAACACGTTTTTCATCCCCATGCTGACGGGCGAGTCGGCCAAGGATCTGGCGATCCGCGTCCTGTACAACATGCCCGTGCCTACCATCGTCACCACGTGGACGTCGAAACCGGGCATCATGCACAAATTCACCTCGAAAGGCTGGGTCGGCGGTCAGTCGGCCGAGAAGAAGGACATGGAGATCCCCATGACGCGCATCAAGGCCGAAAACGCCTACTCGGCAGCCGAATATTTCTCGATGGTCTATGAGAAGGTCTCCGCAATCACCTCGATGAACATGGAGGATCTTTCGGGTACGGAACTCGAAAAGGCCGAGACCGAACTCTTCCGCAAGACCCTTCAGGAGGAGATCCGTGCCACAATGTGGTTGGGCGACACCACCCAGCCCTCGTTGAACACCTTCGACGGACTGCTGAAACCCATCTTCAAGGGCGTGGGCGACAAATCCGTCCGCTCGATCGATTTTCCCGCAGGAGAACTCAAATCCTACACACTCCAAAATATAATGGGCAAACTTTTGGAACAGGCTCCCGCAGCCTTGCAGCATCTGCGTTCGGAAGGTCATCTGGCCTTCTTTGCCACAAGCGATCTCAGCAACCTCTTCGAGACCGGTCTCAACGAAAACGGATGTTCCACCTCGTACACCGACCTTAAAGAGGGTATTCCGCAACTCTCCTTCCGCGGCATTCCGATCATCGACCTCAAAATAGGCGGCTACACCCTGCCTTCGACCCTTCCCAAGTCGTTCATCATCCTCACCGACCGCCGCAATCTGGTGCTGGCCGTCAATACGGCCGACCTGCCCGGCAACGAGGTGCGCATGTGGTACAACCCCGACGAGATGGAGAATCGTCAGCGAGCCGTCTTCATGGCAGGTTGCGGCCTGTTGTCGAAAGACCTCGTCATGGTCGCCAAAACCGACGCCTAACCCGATTCACAAACCTGCAAAAAGGAGCCGTCGGAGCGATTCGGCCGCTCCTTTTTTAATCCGAAAATCTATGACACGCAAAATGAAAACCGCGGCTGTTGCCGTTACAAACCGTACCGATCCCTACCTGACGCTTTCGCCGCACCGTGTCGAAAGCGACAAGTTCTGGCGTTGGGGCGACGACAATCTCTTCCCTCAGGCACTGGCTCTGATGGCACGCCGCTCCACCACCCATCGCCGCATCATCAACGACAAGGCCGACTACATATCGGGCAAGGGCTTCACCTGCGACGAGGAACGACAACCCCTGCTCGCCGAATTTCTGCGCCATGCCAACGGCAACGACGAGACCCTGCGCCAGATCCTCAACAAGATTGCTTTCGACAAGGCATTGTTCGGCAATGCCTTCTTGGAGGTGGTCACCGACCATCGCCGTTCGTTCCTCTCGCTCTATCATCAGGATGCTTCGCGTTGCCGCATCGCCCGCGACTCGGAACACGTCATCCTGCACCACAACTGGGCGGATTTCCGCGAAAAGGAGGCCGTGATCCTCCCGCTTTATCCGCGTTTCGAGGAACAGAGCGACGGATCGCTCCGCTCCGTCGTCCACTACAAGGACTACGAACCCACCTTCGAACACTACGGTGTTCCGCCCTACATTGCGGGATTCGGCGTGTCGGCCATCGCCTACAAGACCGACCGCTGGAACATCTCGCGTCTGGACAATTCGTTCCAATTGTCGGGAGTCATGATGCTCGACTCGTCGGTCGATAACGAGATCGAGGCGGAACGCATCGTGCGCCTCGCCGAACGCAAATTTGCCGGCAATCCGGGACAGGTGATGTTCGTCCTGCGCGATGCGGGCAAGGAGCAGGACCATTCGCAGTTCATCCCGATTCAGTCGGGCAACGAAGGCGACTGGCAGGCACTCCACCAGCAGGCCGTCGGCGATATTGTGGTGGCTCATTCGTGGTTCCGCACCCTCAGCGGTCTGGACTACTCGACAGGATTCAGTGCCGAACGCATCCTCCACGAATACGAGGTGGCTCTCAACACGGTCATCCTCGGCGAACAGGAAGAGTTGCTCGACCCGATCCGCGAACTCCTCCGCAACATCCTCCGCACGGACTGCTCCACGATGGAAGTCATCAACCGTCCGCCCACCCGCTCGAAACCCATCTATATGAAGATCTGGGAGGCACGCAAGGCCGACGGACTGGATTACGACCCACAGGATGCGCGCCAGCAGAAGTATCTCTCCGAGATCACGAAATACAACATCCGCCACATCGACTAAAACCCCCAAAAACCATGTCACGAACACTCATCACCCCCGCGGAGGTCATCTCGAAGGCATTCTCCGCGGACGAGATCCTTTCACCCGATGCCGTTCTCGAAGAGGACATCCTCTCCGCCGAGGAGGGACGTCTTGTCCCCGTCATCGGCCGTCCGTTGTACGATGCCCTCCGCAAAGGCCTCCACACGGAACTTGTCGGCGAATACATCGCCCCCGCACTCGCCTTGCACACCCGTCTTCTGATTCAGGGTCGTCTGAACGTCCGAACCACCTCGGTCGGCACGACTGCCCCGCACGACAAGCCCACGGAAACTGCACTCCATGCCCTCAGGGCATCGCTCCGCCGACAGGCATCGCTTCTGATGCGCCGTCTGACCGTTCATCTGAACCGCAACACGGAGCGTTACCCCGAATACAACCCCGCATATAACCCCTTAAACCGCTGTTCGACCGATGGAAACCTTATACAGATTCTTTAGCGGCATCGCCGCCTCGATCCTCGCCGTTTTTGCCCCTGTCAGCCCGCTGATCATCTCGACGGTAGTCTTTATCGGGGTCGATTTTCTGACGGGTGTGGCGGCCGACCGCGCCGGAACGCACCGCCGTGGCAAGACGTGGCGATTCCAGAGCCGCAAGGCTTGGAATACCGTCCTCAAACTGCTGATGGCACTTCTGTGCATCATCCTCGGCCGGTTGTTGGAACACTGCATCCTCGACTTCATGCACATCCCCCTGTCGCGGATCTTCACGGGATTCATCTGCGGTGTGGAGTTGTGGTCGTTCCTCGAAAATGCCGCCGAACTCTCCGACGCCCCCGTATTCCTCCAACTCCGCCAATACGCCCGCCGCCATGCCGACGAGGATCTTTTTCCGAAAAAATGATCCTTCCGACCGCTTCTCCCGAAATGGGAGAAGCGTTTTTTTTGTATCTTTACCCTCGATGCGCACCACACCCCGAATACCCGTCCCGATGCTCCGCCTCCTTCTACCTTTTGCAGGAGGCATTCTCCTCTCCGAGGCAGGCACTCTGCCGTGGGGATTTCTTGCTGTGGGGATCATCCTTTCGGGTGTCATTGCCCTTTGGATGCAGAGCCGTGCGGCAACTTTTCTGATGCTCGTTTTGGCGGGATTCGCCGTAGCCCAACTCGACAAACCCCAAATGCAAGTTCCACGTGGAACAAACCTCGAACTTGCCCTAAGAATTGAATCCATACCCACCGAAAACAAGGCCTCGGCCATATTGGAGGCGTGGCGGGACGATCCTCGCGCCACATGGCAGACCGCCTCGGAACGCCTTATGGTGTGGGGCGATTCAACCCTGCAATTCATGCCCGAAGAGCGGATCGTGTGTCGCAGCCGCATCCGTCCCTTGAAAAGCCGCCATAAGTCGTATCTTGATCTGATGCAACGGCGCGGTTATACGGGAAGCGTCTTTGTGGCGGGTACTTCGATCGTGGAGCGCACTCCCGCAAAAAGTCCTTCGCTCCATGTACGGGCAGTCGAGAAGATCCGCAAACTGCGCACCGAGGGCGAAACCGAGAGCGTGATCCGTGCCATGGTGGCGGGAGATCGGAGTCTTTTAAGCGGAGAACTTCGCACGGCATTCTCGCATAGCGGATTTGCCCATCTGCTGTCCGTATCGGGACTACACACGGGCATGGTCTTTCTCATGGTCAATCTGCTGTTGTGGTGGATGCCCCTTTTGCGGTACGGGTATCTGCTCCGCAACCTGATCTCGATCGCCGTGGTGTGGTGTTATGTGGCGGCAACAGGTTGTGCGCCGAGCGTCATCCGTGCGGGCATCATGTATTCGCTGTTGCAGTTCTGTCTGTTCCGCGGGTCGGAATACCTGACGATCAATGCCTTGTCGGGAGCGGCTTTCCTGATGCTTCTGTGGTGTCCCGCATGGATCGGCGACATCAGTTTCCAATTGTCGTTTCTGGCGGTGGCGGCAATTGTCGTATGGGGCATCCCCCTCTGTCGCCGTGTACGCACCCGCAACGTCTGGATCGACCGTCTTCTTCAGGCATGGATCATTTCGCTGGTGGCGGGAGTTGCCACCGCGCCCCTCGTCAGTCACACGTTCGGGCAGATTCCGCTGTTGGGGTTGGTGTTGAATCCCGTGGCGATCCTACTGGGTATGGTCATTGTGGCGGCGGGAACACTGTGGCTGGTGATGCCCGCATTTTTTGCCGAGGTCTTCGCCTTCCCGATTGCCCTTGCGACCGACCTTCTGTGTCGGCTTGCCCGAATCACCTCCGCAGCGGAGTGGGGATGCCTTTCCTACTCGATTTCGGCCACTGCAACCCTGTTGATCTATCTGTTTTTCGCGGGAATAACCCTCGTTTTATGGTTCGCGGATCGCAAAAAAGCACTACCTTTGCACTCATGACAACCATCTCAAAAGAAGAATTACGCCGTTTGCTGATGCCCGATGTACAAGAGGCCATCCGCTCGGCCATCGACCGCGACCCCGTAGCGGTGGCACTCGACAGCCGTATCCCCGAACCGCGTCTTGTCGCCACACAGGTCAAATACCTGCGTCGCGCCCAATCGAAACTCCCCTCCTATGCCGCCGCGTGGTGCATCATCCCGTCGCTTGCCTTCGAGCAGTCGTCGAGCGAGCAATGTGCCGTCCACAAACCGCTGGAGGGCGATCGTGTGTTGGATCTCACGTGCGGATTGGGGGTCGATGCGTGGTATCTGAGCCGTCATTTCCGAGAAATCGTTACCTTGGAGCGGAATCCTCTGTTGGCGGAAATTGCCCGCGAGAATTTCAGGCGGCTCGGAGCAAAGAACATCGGAGTGGTGAATTGTTCGGCAGAAGAGTATGTCGCCTCCTGCAAGGAGCAGTTCGACTGGATCTATGCCGATCCCGACCGCCGTTCGGAGCGGGGCGAAAAACTCGTCCGCCTGGAGGATTGTTCGCCCGACATGATTGCCCTGATGCCCCGTCTGAAGACCCTTGCCCCGAAGATCTGCATCAAAAACTCCCCGCTGTTCGACATTGACGAACCGAGGCGGTTGTTCGGCGCGTGTCGGGTCGAAGTCGTATCGCTGAACGACGAATGCAAGGAGGTGATGATTCTTTTGGACGGCGCGAAGCACTCCGAGATCACCGCGACCGCCATCGGCATCGGTCGTTTTTCCGCTCCGGCGGATCATCTGCCGCCTGCCCGTCCTCCGAAATTCTCGGCGGAGGCGTATCACTGGCTCACGATTCCCGATGTTGCGCTTCAGAAAGCGAGGTTGGCACGCCTGCACCTCGAAGGCTGGGCAGACATCTGGTCGGAAAACGGATTCGGATTTTCGGCAGAGCGTCCCACGGAAGTCATGGGACGCGTCTTCGAGATCGAAAAAATAGAACCCTACGATCCCAAACAACTGAAACGCACCTTGAAGGGTCGCGGCGTGGAGATCTTCAAGCGCGATTTCCCGTTCCGCATCGAGGAGGTGATGCGCCGTGCGGGATGCCGTGCGGGCAGCGAAATCCGCCTCGCCATGACGAAAATCGAAGACAAACATTGGGTTATCCGTCTAAAATAGTTAGTTTTGCAGATGGAACATGTCGTTTTCGCGGCACGACATCCGCCCCTCTAAAATTCACGACAAGATGAAAATCAAGGAGATACCCACCTATTTCACCGAGACCATCTTCAAATATGACGAGGACGACCTCCATTCGCCCTTCAGCCGATGGTTTGTCCGCCAATACAAGTTGGTGTTCTACACGGCACGCGGTGTGATGGAACACGGCACGATGGTACGCTCGGCCGCCCTCACCTTCTACACCCTCATGTCGCTCGTCCCGATCGTTGCCGTGGCCTTCGCCATCGTCAAGGGATTCGGACTGGCCGACACCCTCACCGAAAGCCTCTACGACCTCTTCCCCAACAACCCCGAAACGGCACAATATCTGCTGGATTTCGCCGAGAAAGCCATTGCCCGCACCCGCGGAGGACTGGTTGCCACGGTGGCACTGATCACCCTGTTGTGGGCGGTGATCCGCGTGTTGTCGTCCATCGAAAGTGCCTTCAACGCCATCTGGGAGGTGAAAATCCGCCGCAGCATGGCTCGCCAATACACCGACTACATCGCCATCCTGTTCATCGTCCCCATCCTGTGGATCACGGCAAACGCCGTCGGCAACTTCGCACAGCGTCTTCTGGGATTTGACGACAGCTGGTACTACATGCTGCTCTCGAAACTCATCTCGCTGATCGTCGTATGGTTCATGTTCACCCTGATGTACGTCATCATTCCGAGTACGAAAGTCAATTTCGGAAGTGCCTTCCGTGCGGGGATCTTCACGGGCACGCTCTTCCTCCTGTTCCAGTGGGGTTACATCTACTTACAGCAGTGGATGACCTCCTACAACGCCATCTACGGCAGTTTCGTTGCCCTGCCCCTGTTGCTGGTCTGGATGCAGACCTCGTGGCAGATCCTCTTGTTCGGTGCGGAACTTTCGTTTGCCTATCAGAATATTTCGCGTTTCGATGCCGAGCGGGAATCGCTGCTCGTCAGCCACAACATGCGCCGCAGGATCATTCTGGCGGTGATGCTGGTCGTGGTGCGTAATTTCCGCAATCGGGGCGGTGCACTGCCTGCCGAGGAGATTCGCCGCGAATTGAAACTCCCCACCCGTATCGTAAACGATGTGCTGTACCAACTTGTCGAAGCCAAGCAGCTGATTGCCGTTTCGGACAACAACTCGCAACACGAAGTGAGTTACACGCCCGCCTACGAAATCTCGCAGATGACCTTCTACGGCATCATTCAGGCGGTGGAGGAGTGTGGCGGTCAGTTCCGACTCCCCGCAACGCACGACCTGAAACGGATCGACGAGGTGTTGAACCACATGGACGAAGAGTATGTGAACAAGCACAAATTCATCCATGTGACCGATTTAATTTAGCCTCAAAATGGAAACAAACGCCAAAATAGAACGGGTCGCCATCCTCGGAAGCGGCAATCTGGCCGAGGCACTCGCCACGGCACTCGCCGCAAACGATCTTTCGCCCGTTGCCATCATTTCGCGTAACGAGGAGCGCGGTCGCAAGGTTGCCTCGCTTGCCCGCTCCACGTGGTATCCCAAGGCGGAAGATGCCCCCGAAGCCGATCTGTATCTCATTTCGGTCAGTGACCGTGCGGTCGAAGAGGTTGCCGGGGGGTTGCACCTTTCCGCGGATCGAATCGTGGCACACACGGCGGGTTGCGTCAGCATCGACGCCCTCAAAACACATCCGCGTCGCGCCGTGTTCTATCCCTTGCAGACCTTCACGAAGGGTCGGCGGGTCGATTTCCGGGAGATCCCGATCTTCACGGAGGGCAATACCGAAGAGGTCGAACGGTGCATCGCGGAATTTGCCCGCCGCATTTCGCTTTCAGTGACCCATGCTTCGGGCGAACGCCGTCGGAAGATCCATCTGGCGGGGGTTTTTGCCAACAATTTCGCCAACCACATGTTCGCCCTCGGCGAAGAGGTAATGCGTTCGGCTGGGTTGGATTTCGACCTTCTGAAGCCCATCATCCGCGAGACCGCCGCCAAAGCCTGCGATGCGGAATCACCCGTCAAGGTACAGACGGGCCCCGCCGTTCGGGGCGATCGGGGATCGATGGAGCGTCATCTGGAGTTGATCGACGATCCGAACATCAAAGAGATATACATCAAAACAAGTCAAAATATATGGGAAATTTCAAAGAAGATATAGCACGCTGCGAAGCGTTCGTATTCGATGTGGACGGAGTGATGACCGACGGAGGCATCATCCCCACCTTGGAGGGTGATTTCATCCGCCGCTACAATGCCAAGGACGGCTACGCGCTGGCCTACGCCGTAAAGCACGGCTACAAGATCTGCATCATCACGGGCGGTCGCGGTCGCAACCTCGAACACCGTCTCGAAATGCTCGGCATCCGCGACTACTTCACCGACTGCATGGACAAGATCACCACCATGCGGGAATACTTCGCCAAAAACGGCATCAACGCCGAAAACGCCATCTATATGGGTGACGACATTCCCGATCTGGAGTGTATGCGTGCCGTGGGCATTCCCGTGTGTCCCGCCGATGCCGCCATGGAGGTCATCGAGGCCTCGCGTTACGTGTCGGAGTACAACGGCGGACAGGGTGCCGTGCGCGACATCGTCGAACAGGTACTGCGTGCCAAGGGCGACTGGGCAAAGGATTCGATGGGCGTAACCCCCTCGTCGCTGTGCGCCTCGCGCTAAACCACTTTATACACAAAAAGAGCCTTGACCCTAACGGATCAAGGCTCTTTTTATTTATTCCTGTCTGATCGAAACATATTCGTAGTAGTCGATGCGGCGGAACGTGAATTGGAAAAGGCGTTTTGCTCCGGTTTTGTTTTCAAAAACCTTCACGCGGATCTTTTGGTTCCCTCCTCGATCTCGAACCTCAGATCCTCATCCTCATAGACGGGTTCGTTCTCATAGTTGCCTGCGCTCCCGCCGTGGCCGAATTTCGGGACCTGATTGATGCTCACGTTCACCATCTGATCAAACGGGATGGCGGCCGTAAAGACCCACTCGCCACCCTCACGGGGACAATTTACGGTTTGGGGGGACAAGTGCATCGGTGCATCGTTTCCGTCCTCATCGTCGGAACAGCCCGCAAAAAGCAGGGTGCAGAACGCAAGCAGTCCGAAAAGTTTGTAAAAAATTGGTTTCATAGGAACTGTGTTTTTAAGGTTTTGCGCAAATATAGCATCTTTTTCTACCCCCACCCATCAAATTTTCGTAAATTATCGTCGATTTATCTTAAATCGTAAATTACAGGCTTGATATCCACAAAAAAAGGAGCAACCCGCAATCGGATTGCTCCTTTTCTATTTGGAAGGAATCTTTTCTACTCGATGAAATCGACATTCACCTGACGGGAGAATGCTTCGAGCAACGAGATATTGGTTTCCGTAGCCGAAACACCGGGGATACGCAGAATACGATCGAAAATCGTGCGCATCAGATGTTCATTGTCCACACAATACAACTTGACCAAAATGTTTCCCTTACCCGTGATGATGTGACATTCGACGACTTCGGGAATCTCCTTGAGATGTTCCACCGTTTCGTGCAACAACTGGGGATTGGTCAGCGTGATGTTGATGTGCGCACAGATGTCAAAACCCATCATCTTGGGATCGACAATCAGGCGGCTGCCCAAAATCACACCTGCCTCGTCAAGTTTGCGAATACGTTGATGAATGGCCGCCCCCGAAATACCGCACTCGCGTGCGATCTCCAGAAAAGGCATACGCGCATTCCGAATCAAGTACTTCAGAATCTTGCGGTCAATGGCATCCAAATTGGTCTTCGGCATGGCTACCAGCCTCCTTATTTAATCACGTTCAACTCCTTGCCGACCTTTACGAAGGCTGCGATACAACGGTCAAGCTGCTCGGTGGTGTGACCTGCCGATACCTGAACACGGATACGAGCCTGTCCTTTCGGTACAACGGGGTAGTAGAAACCGGTTACGAAGATACCCTCGTCCTGCAAACGTGCGGCGAAGTCCTGCGACAACTTGGCATCGTAGAGCATTACGGCGCAGATAGCCGACTGGGTGGGTTTGATGTCGAAACCTGCGGCCATCATGCCCTTGCGGAAGTGCTCCACGTTGGCAACCAGACGGTCGTGAATTTCGTTGCTCTCGCCCAGCATCTTGAACATCTCGATCGAAGCACCTACGACAACGGGAGGCAGCGAGTTCGAGAACAGGTAGGGACGCGAACGCTGACGCAGCATGTCGATGATCTCCTTACGACCCGTGGTGTAACCACCTACTGCACCACCAAATGCCTTACCCAGCGTACCGGTCAGGATATCGACCTTACCGCGCAGGTTGTACAACTCGGTGATACCGCGGCCGGTCTTGCCCAGAACACCTGCCGAGTGACACTCATCAACCATCACGAGTGCATCGTATTTTTCGGCCAACTCGCAGATCCTGTCCAGCGGAGCGGCATTACCGTCCATCGAGAATACACCGTCGGTGCAGATGATGCGGAAACGCTGAGCCTGAGCCTCTTTGAGTTTCTCCTCAAGGTCAGCCATGTCGGCGTTGGCGTAGCGGTAACGAACAGCCTTGCACAAACGTACACCGTCGATGATCGAAGCGTGGTTCAACGAGTCGGAGATGATGGCATCCTGATCGGTGAACAAAGGCTCGAACACACCACCGTTGGCGTCGAAGCAGGCAGCGTAGAGGATGGTGTCCTCCGTACCGAAGTAATCGGCGATGGCCTTCTCCAACTGCTTGTGCAGATCCTGACAACCGCAGATGAAACGTACCGACGACATACCGAAACCGCGCTCGTCCATAGCCTTCTTACCGGCCTCGATCAGACGTTTGTTGTCCGACAGACCCAGGTAGTTGTTGGCGCAGAAGTTCAGAACCGGTGCACCCTTGACCGTGATCTCGGCGCGCTGGGGCGATTCGATGACACGCTCTGTCTTGTAAAGACCGGCAGCCTTCAACTCTTCGAGTTCGTGCTGCAAATGCTCTTTGATTTTTCCGTACATAATATTGATAATTTTAAGATGTATTGGCTGTATAAGTTTCAAATCATTAGCAAAGATATAACATTTTTCGACTGATTGTCATCTTTTTGCGTTTTTTTTCGCTTTTGCGCCTGTTTTTTGAAGCCGCAGCGGGAAAGGCCGCCTCATACCTATATTATCGAGAAGATGCCACCCCCGAAAATTCGGGGTTACATTTGTCGGTAAATATAAGAATTTTCGGGAAATAATCCTTATTTTTGCCTGAAAATAAATCACACAAAACCTCAAATCATGAAAAAAGAGTGCGTTTTAGTCTGCGGAGGTGCCGGATACATCGGTTCGCACACCTGCGTGGAATTGATTCAGGCCGGCTATGACGTTGTTGTCGTGGATAATTTCTCGAACAGCGAACCTTCGGCCATCGACCATGTCCGCCGGATTACGGGTGCGGAAATTCCGCTGATCGAAGCCGACTGCTGCGACCGCGAGGCATTCCGCAAGGTGTTCGAGAAGTACGAGTTCAATTCGGCCATCCACTTCGCCGCATCGAAGGCCGTGGGCGAGTCCGTGCAGAAGCCGATGCTCTACTACCGCAACAACCTCACTTCGCTCATGAATCTGATCGACCTGATGCACGAGTTCAACCGTCCGAATCTGGTGTTCTCGTCGTCGTGTACGGTGTATGGCGAACCCAAGAAGCAGCCCGTGACCGAGCAGACACCCCGTCAGGAAGCCACCTCGCCCTACGGCAACACCAAGAAGATCTCGGAGGATATTCTGCGCGACGCGATGAAGGCCTACACCGACATGAAGACCATCGCCCTGCGCTACTTCAACCCCATCGGCGCACACCCCTCGGCTCTCATCGGCGAATTGCCCCGCGGTGTACCCCAGAACCTCGTGCCTTACGTGACGCAGACCGCCGCCGGCATCCGCGAGTGTCTGTCGATCTTCGGAGACGACTATCCCACACCCGACGGATCGTGCATCCGCGACTACATCGACGTGGTGGATTTGGCGAAGGCTCACGTGGCCGCCATCAACCGCATGACGCAAGGCAAGTCGGAGGCGAATTTCGAGGTGTTCAACATCGGTACGGGACGCGGTGTTTCGGTACTCGAACTGGCAAACAAATTCCAGCAGGTAAACCACCTGAAACTCAACTACAAGATCGCTCCCCGCCGCGAGGGCGACATCATCGCCATCTGGGCAGATCCCACCCGCGCCAACACCGTCCTCGGCTGGAAGGCGGAACGCACGTTGGACGAGACGCTCGAATCGGCATGGAACTGGGAAAAACACCTGCGCGGCATCGAATAATTGTCGCACATCAATACTCTGAAAATCCGATCCTCAAGGGGTCGGATTTTCTATTTCCGCTCACACCGCCCCAAACGGCGAAGCATCCGACCCGTCACCCCGCGAGAGAAAATCTTTCCTCGTTTTTCCTGTTGCAGTCAGTCGGCTTTCGGGCAGGTCACCCGTTTTTTCGGGGGACGCGATACGATTCTGTCGGGTTTTTCGTATCTTTGTTGCATTATGGCAGTAATCAGACTTACAAAAGAATTTTCGTTCGAGGCGGCACACGCCCTGAACGGTTACGACGGCCCTTGCCGCGAAATACACGGACACTCCTACCGCCTGTTTGTGACGGTCAAAGGAAGTCCCTCCACCTGTGCGGATGACCCCAAATGCGGGATGGTCATCGACTTCGGCATCCTGAAAAAAGTGGTGAACGAAGTGGTCGTCTCGCGTTACGACCACTCGCTCGTGCTTCAGGACACCCCCGAAGACGAATCCCTGCGCGAAATGCTCCGCAAACGCTTCAACAACGTCATCACGGTGAATTACCGCCCCACATGCGAAAACATGTTGCCCGATTTCGCCCGTCAGATTCAGGCTCGTCTTCCCGAAGGCATCACGCTCCAAGCCCTGCGTCTGCACGAAACCGCAACCTCCTACGCCGAATGGTTCGCCGAGGACAACGAGTAAGTTCCACGTGGAACAGGTAACTTCCCCAACCCCGAAAATCCCATGAAACGATTATTTTTGGTTGATGCTTACGCATTGATTTTCAAATACTACTATGCGTTTTTGACGCGCCCGATGCGCAACCGCGAGGGACTGAACACCTCGCCTATTTTCGGGTTCGTCAAATTCCTGCGCGACATCCAGCACCGCGAACATCCCGACCTGTTGGGTGTGGCATTCGATCCCAAGGGCGGATGTTTCCGCCGCGAGATCTTCCCCGAATACAAGGCCAACCGCTCCGCCACGCCCGAAGACATTCTGAAGGCTGTACCCTACATCAAACGCATCCTCGAAGCGATGCGCATCCCCATCCTTGAGGTACCCGGATTCGAGGCGGACGATGTGATCGGCACCCTCTCGCAGAAAGGCGTGGAGGCGGGTTACGAAGTGTTTATGGTGACCCCCGACAAGGACTACGGACAACTCGTGCGCGACAACTGCAAGATCTACAAACAGCGCGGACAGGACGGTTCGATCGAGATTGTCGATCGAGATGCCATCCGCGAAAAATACGGCATCGACGATCCCGTGCTGGTGCGCGACATTCTGGCTCTGTGGGGCGATACGGCCGACAACATCCCCGGTGTGCCGGGCATCGGCGAGAAGAGTGCCACGAAACTCGTACAGCAATGGGGAACGGTCGAAAATATCTTGGATCATGTCTCCGAAATCAAGGGTAAGCAGGGGCAGAACATCGCCTCGTGGAACGACAAACTGCGCTTGGCCAAGACGCTGACCGCCATCCGGCTGGATGTTCCCATCGAGTTGGACGAGAAACAGTTGGCGATCTGTTCGCCCGATGTGGAGGCATTGCGCGAGTTGTTCCTCGAATTGGATTTCCGTGCCTTTATGGGCGATCTGCCGATGACCTCCTCTACAAAAACTTCCGCCCCGAAACCCGCTCCCCTGCCGAGCATACAGGGCGATCTGTTTGCCGCCGCCGAGCCGCAACCCGCACCGCAGAAGACCGCTCCGGCACCCGATACAGAGCCTGAAGAATCCGTGGAGTTGGATCTCTTCGCTTCGCTGGCATCGCCCGAATCGGAAGAGCCCGCCACGGCAGAGACCACCCCGCACGAATATGTGCTGATCACCGAGGCCGCCGCGCTTCGCAAGGTGGTTGATCGTCTGAACCGCGAGAAGGAGTTCTGCTTCGACACCGAAACCACGGGATTCGACATCTACAACGACCGCATGGTCGGTCTGTCGCTCTCCGTCGAGCCGCACAAGGCGTGGTATGCCTCCTTCACGAAGGAAAACACGGCGGAATTTATCGAGATCATCCGTCCGTTGTTCGAGAACGAGGCAATCGCCAAGATAGGGCAGAACATCAAGTTCGATCTGATGGTGTTGCGCCATGCGGGCATCGAAATCAAAGGTCGTCTTTACGACACGATGCTCCTTCACTATCTGCTTGATCCCGAATCGCGTCACAACATGAACGCACTGGCGTTGAGATACTTGAACTACAAGCCGATTGAGATCGAGACGCTGATCGGCAAGGGTGCACGCCAACTCACGATGGACCGGGTGGAGGTGGAGCGCGTCAAGGAGTATGCCGCCGAAGATGCCGACATCACGCTCCGGCTGAAGCAGGCTTTATGGCCGGAGATCGAGAAAGCCGACCTTGTGAACCTCTATACCGGGATCGAAGAGCCGATGATCGGCGTATTGGCGGACATCGAATCGGCGGGCGTCAAGATCGACATTCCCGCGCTGAACGAATATGCCGTCGAGTTGCGTCACCGCCTTGAGGAACTTGAGACCGAGATCCGCAACGAGGCGCAGGAACCGACCCTGAACATCAATTCGCCGCGTCAGTTGGGCGAGATTCTTTTCGGGCGCATGAAGATCGCCGAAAAGCCCAAAATGACCCGCACGAAGCAATATTGCACGGACGAAGAGTATCTCCAGTCGTTCGCCAAGAAGCACCGCATCATCGACCTTATTTTGGAGTATCGCGGGGTGAAGAAACTGCTTTCGACCTATGTCGAAGCGTTACCGTTGTTGGTGAATCCCGCAACAGGACGCATCCATACGTCTTTCAATCAAGCCGTTACCGCCACGGGACGACTCTCCTCGACAAATCCCAACCTTCAGAACATTCCCGTGCGTGATGCCCTCGGCAAGCGTATCCGCGAGGCGTTCATCCCCTCCGACAAGGATCATCTGCTGCTCTCGTGCGACTATTCGCAGGTCGAGTTGCGCATGATGGCGCATCTGTCGGAAGACGAAGGTCTGATTGCCGCCTTCGAACACGGTGCCGACATCCACGCCGCCACCGCCGCCCGATTGTTCCACAAGGAACTTTCGGAGGTGACCTCCGACGAACGCCGCAAAGCCAAAACCGCCAATTTCGGCATCATCTACGGCATCTCGCCCTTCGGTCTGAGCCAGCGTCTGGAGATCCCCCGAAAGGAGGCCAAGGAGATCATCGACAATTACTTCGCCTCCTATCCCAAGGTCAAGGAATATATGGATCGCGTGGTGGATCAGGCGCGTCAGGACGGCTATGTGAAGACCATCTGCGGCCGTCGCCGTTTCCTCGCGGACATCACCTCCCGCAATGCCGTTGCCCGAGGTCTGGCCGAGCGCAACGCCGTCAATGCCCCGATTCAGGGTTCTGCCGCCGATGTGATGAAATTGGCAATGATCCATGTCAGCCGACGTTTCAAGGAGGAAGGAATCCGTTCGCGCGTGATTCTTCAGGTACATGACGAATTGATCGTCGATATGCTTGTCGAAGAACAGGAAAAAGTCGTACGGATCGTGCGCGACGAGATGGAGAATGCCGTGCATCTGCGCGTGCCGCTGACGGCCGATGCAGGCATCGGAAAAAACTGGTTGGAAGCGCATTAGACGTTCCCATGAACACAAAACAGGAGGCTTTTCAAAGCCTCCTGTTTTATTTGTAACAGAGATCTGCCGCAACCAATTTGTGGTCGCTCAGCCGATCCTCCAATGTTCGGAATCGGACGCAGCGGAACGAATCATCGTAGAAAACATAGTCGATACGCAACACACCCAAAATTCCACGGAAAGTCGCCCCGAATCCGTTACCCGCCTCGCGGAACGAATCGTGCAGACGTTTTGTCATCATGCGATAGGAATAGGACGCGGGCGTATCATTGAAATCACCCGTCACCAGCACGGGATAGGGACTCGAATCCACCATTTCGCAGATCGTTTCAACCTGTTCCCGACGAAGCCGGTTGTTTTTTTCCAGCGTGGAGACTATTTTCCGAATTGGAGCCTCACTTCCTTGTTCTTTATGATATTGCCCGCGCAATTGGGAAACACCCGAAGTTTGCAGATGCACCGTAATGACACGGACAGTGTCTTTCGGTGTCACAATATCCGCCCACATATAATCGTTGCCCGAATCGAATTTTTTGTATTCGGATTTAAGAATCGGGAAACGACTTATGATCGCAATTCCATCTTCGGTTGTAGTATAATATCCCATTCGATTCCGAAAACTTTGTAATATCCATTCTCCGGTAGTTCGCCAAAGCCACTGACAATCCTTAAACTCCTGAAGGCAAAGCACATCGAACTTCTCATATTTACACACCTGAATAAGTTTATCAACAATATTTATCAGACTATTACCTTCCCACATGAAATAACAGGCATTGAGCGATGCCACCCTCAAATCCTGTTTTTCATCCGAGGAACGGGTATATTGGAAGTTTGAGAGGATGTAATCCCCGTTGAAAAGAATCGCCAACAGAGGGAGCAACGAAACCCACCACCTCCGTCTTAACAGCCAAAAAACCAGCACAAAACCGTTTGCAACCAATATCAAAGGAGTCAAAAGGGCTATGATGCCCCAGAAACGACCGTCTGCGGGCGGAAGAAACGAGACGAACCAGCACAACAACGCCACCACCAGAAGACCGAGTGTCAAAAGCAGCCCGGTGAAGAAAAGTTTCGGATATTTAAGTTTATTCACGTTGCGAAAAGATATTTAATATTCTAAAGAACGCTCCCCGCCAAAAAATATTATTCGGTTCAATACGAATTAGAAAACCGCGACGAAGGTATGAAAAAGGCCTCTTTCCACCAAGAAAGAGACCTTAAATCTTCCATTTGTACTCATTTCGGAGAGATCCCGTTCCAAATTTCCGAAAGAGCGATCAAATGATATTCCGAAAAACGATTGTTTCGGTTTATTCCTTGCGTAATTTGATCCGCTCCAGATGCGCCCGCAGACGGTCGGCAAACTCCTCGCGGCGGTGTTTCAGGTTGGCCTGCCAACCCTCCCAGCGCGTGTAGCGGTCGCGTTTTTCGGGATAGATGTCCGAGATGGTGATCAGAATACCCGTCTCCTCGACATCGCCGAAATCGGGATTGCACACCGTGTCGAACACCTTCATCGACGGCGAAAGGTTCATGTAGGCGTTGATCAGCGGCGGGATATTCTCGTTAAATTCACGGATTTTCTGAATCAGGATGCGGTAGTTCTCCATGTAGTTGCGCCCCGTGAACAACTGCTCGTAATAGGGGTCGTCCAAATCCAACTCAATGGGCTCCACACCCGTTATAAGTCCCTCTCGATCGGGGAAATAACGACGCAGGAACCAGATCAGCGCATTGCGTGCCACCGCCTTGTAGGAGGTGTACATCGTCACCTTGCCGAAGAGGTATTTCACCGAAGGATTCAGCACCAGAATGGCTCCCAGTCCGTCCCAGAGATTGTCCAACGCAAAGAGGCTCTTGGGGTTCTGACGCACCTGATAGGCATGTTGGACGAACGAGCGTCCCAATTCCATAGTTTTGGGGAGGTATTTCTTGCGGAAACGGTCGCTGAAGTGGAAATAATGCTCCGTGGAGAGGTGTCGGGGAAACTCCGATGAACAGATGATGAAGCGGTAACCGCCGACGATCTCCTCGGCCTGCGGATCCCACACGATGAGTTGGAAGTAGCCGTCCGACGCCAAATCCTCTTCATCGACATCAAGCGGTTTTCCCGTACCTCCGCCCGCATTGCGGAATGCCTCCTCGCGCAAACGTCCCACCTCGCGCATCAGCATCGGACACTCGGTGGCAGAAAACAGGTAAATTTCATTTCCCGCCTTGTGCGTATCGCGCACCTTACGCACGGCGGCAAGTTCTTTTTTGAGTGCCTCGCGTTCGACACGGGGAATGATCGGTTGTTGTGATTCTGACTGCATAATAAGCAAAGTTATCTCTTTTATGCGAATATTTGTCGTTTTATCCTCTATTTTTTCAATCGCCCGCCCAAAGCATAGCACTTTTGCCGTACAAAATCGAGTTGTCCGGCAAGCGATCCGTGGAGGGCGAGTTTCTCCTTGGAGAGGGGTTCGCCGACAATGATGCGGAAATGTCTGCCCGCCTGACGGAACATCTCGTCCGGGAGCCACAACATCTCGATGTTGAAACGGATGCCCAACGCCTTGCGGATGCGGTCCACACGATAGAAGAAATCGGAAAGTTCGCCCTCGACAAAAACCGGCACGATCCGGCGATCCGAGGCATAGGCTTTTTTCAGGAAATTGGGTCGCCACTTCAAGTCCTGCACCCGCCCGTCGATGCGCCGCGAACACAGTCCCGCGGGGAACGTGAGGATGGGTTTGTCGCTTCGGAATGCCTCCTCGATGCGTTGCGCATAGGCCTGATTCTGAACGCCGTGCTTGTTTACGGGAAGCCACAGCGGACGCAGGGGTTCGACGTGCATCAGGATGTCGTTCACCACCACCCGCACATCGCCGAAACGGTCGATCAACTTGTCGGCCAACATCATGCCGTCCATTCCGCCGAACGGGTGGTTCGACACGAAGAGATAACGCCCTTCGCGGGGCAGACGATCCAACCCCTCGGTCTCGTAGGTGATGTTCCACTCCCGAAAACAGGCCTCGATGAAGGGTTGCGGAGCGAGGTGCCAGGAGGTTTGAAGAATGTGGTTGAGTTCGCGTTCGCGGATCGTGCGGCGAAGCCAACTGACAACCCACCGCGGAACCCACCGCGCCAATCGGGGAGCCTTTTCCCTGAGGACGGCTCCAACATCTATTTCGGGCATAAAGGTGCTTAAAAAATATATCTGAACAAAGATAGGGATTCTTTTTTGAAAAATCGTTATCTTTGATCCCAAATAGACCTATGTAAAAAAAGAATATGTCGCAATACCACACACCCGTCCTTCTGGAGGAGTCGGTCGGCCTGCTTGAGATCCGCCCCGACGGCATCTATGCCGACCTTACGTTCGGTGGCGGAGGACACTCCCGCCGTATCCTCCAAGACCTTGATTCCAAAGGACATCTATATAGTTTCGATCAGGATCGGGATACCCGCCAGAACTGCCCCGATGACGAGCGTTTTACCTACGTGGAGAGCAATTTCCGCTTCCTGCGCGGGGCACTGCGCCTGCGCGGTGTGCGCGAAGCGGACGGCATTCTGGCCGATCTGGGTGTGTCGTCACACCACTTCGATGCCGTGGAACGCGGTTTTTCGTTCCGTGGCGATGCCCCGCTCGACATGCGCATGAATCAGCGCGGATCGCTCACCGCCGCCCGCATCGTCAATGAATACTCGTCGGAGGATCTGACCCGCATTTTAGGCGATTGGGGCGAAGTGGAAACCCCGTGGAAGGTGGCGAACTGCATCGTCAAGGCACGCGCCAAAGCCCCCATCGAAACCACCGCAGAACTCGTCGAGGCCGTTGCGCCCTGCACCCCCAAGAAAGATCCGTCGAAATTTCTGACCAAACTGTTTCAGGCACTCCGCATCGAGGTGAACGGCGAAATGGAGGCCTTGAAGATGGCTTTGGAGCAGAGTCTCAAGGTGTTAAAGCCCAGAGGAAGGCTGGTTGTGATCTCCTACCACTCGTTGGAGGATCGTCTGGTGAAGAATTTCATGCGAAGCGGTAATTTCAGGGGCGAAGTCGAGAAGGATTTCTTCGGCCGCGCCGAAACGCCCTTCAAGATCATCACCCGCAAGGCCGTCACCCCGACCAACGAAGAGTTGGAGCGCAATCCGCGTTCGCGTTCGGCACGACTGCGCGCCGCCGAAAAATTGTAAGCCATGTATCGGGACGACCGCTATAACCCCGAATCGGACACCGCCCCCCGCGAGGAGACGGAGTACGAACGCCGTGTGCGTCTCGAAGTACACCGTCATACGGACGAAAACCCCTTCCGAGAGGATACTGACGAAGCCCCCAAGGAGGAGGATCAGCCCAAAGACCCCAAGAACGACACCCGTCTGGAGGAGGATCAGCCGCGCCCGCGGAAACGCCGTCGCGCAAGCACCGCACGCCAACTTCTGACGGGGTCGATCCTCATCCGCGAGGATATTTCGAAATATTACCGCTATCTGTGGGGCATTGCCGCCATGTGCTTTGTGAGCATCTTCGTGATGTTTCTGGCCTTGCAGTGCGACGTGAAATGCAGTCGGCTGGAACGTGAGGTGCGCATCCTGCGTGCCCGCGCCATCATCATGGAGAGCCGCCGCTTCCACCAGACCACCCACACCGCCATCGTGCGCGAACTCGAAGCCCGCAACATCCCGTTGCGCACGCCCGAACGCCCAGCCCGCAAACTCGACGACTGACCATGAACGAAGAACAACCCAACATAAAAAAAGACATTCTGTTCCGGGTGCATTTCCTGTATCTGGTCTTTGTCCTGATCGGCGTGGTGGTCTTCGGACGGCTGATCTGGGTGCAGTGGGGAAGCAGCGAGGTGCGTTCCAATTCGGAGCGTGTCTCGACGAAAATCTTCACCGAGGAGATCCTTTCTGCACACCGCGGGAACATCCTCTCGCGTCACGGTGTCCCGTTCGCCACGTCGCTGTTCCGCTATCAGGTCGAATTCGATTTTGCGGCGCAGGGACTCGACTCGCTCGAAACCTACCACGAGCAGGCCGATTCGCTGGCGGGACTTCTGGCGAAATTTTTCAAGGACAAACCCGCCCGTGCCTACCGCAAAATGTTCCGCGAGGAGCATGCACGCCGCTATCGCCTTGTCAATCCCCACCCCGACACCACGATGCGTTCCGAGGGGTGGTTCGGACAACTCATCGACCGCATCACGGGCAAGCCCTACAAGATCCGCACGGTCTATGACACGCTCCGCGACCATCGTCCCGTGAAGATCTTCCCCCGCACGGTAAACTATGCCGAGTGGTCGGTGCTGAAGGAGTACCCGCTTCTGAACTGGAACATGGGCATGGTCTATCACTTGGTCGAAACCGACGAACGCATCTATCCCTTCGGGGGATTGGGACGGCGCACGATCGGTTCGATCGCCACCGAGGGGCACGGCTACGGCATCGAGGATGCCTTCCGCAAAGAATTGGAGGGCAGGAACGGCAAAGCCCTGCGCCAGCGCATCGCCCACGACTTTTTCGGACGTGTGGCGGGCGAGATCGAGAACCCCGTGGACGGATTGGACATCGAGACGACGCTCGATGCCGAATTGCAGGTCATGGCGGACAACTACCTGCGCGAGCAGATGATCCGTCAGAAGGCTCTGTGGGGTACGGCGATGATCATGAAGGTCGAAACGGGCGAACTGCTCGCACTGGTAAACCTCGACCTGATGAAGGACGGCGTTTACCGCGAGGCCGAGAACCGCGCACTGAAGATGACGATGGATCCGGGATCGACCTTCAAGTTGGCAACGGTGCTTACGCTGTTGGACGATGCGGGGATGTCGCCTCTGGAGGAGCACGACTCGAACGACGGAAAGCCGATGATCGTGGGCGGTGTCCGCGTGGTCGATTCGCACCGCGGCGACCACAAGATCGCCCTGAAACGTGCCGTGGCCGGTTCGTCGAACATCTATTTTGCCCAAGCCGTATGGGAACACTACGGACTGACGGGCAAAAAGAAACAATACTCCGACTTTCTGGCGGAAAACCTCTGTCTGAACGCCCCGATGGGATTGGAAATGCTGGGCGAACGCCCTCCGAGGATCGTTTCGGAGGGAAGTTGGGCGGAAGTGCCCGACCCCGCGTTCAAGTTGGTGAAGATGGCCTACGGCTATCGCGTGGCAATGGCTCCGATCCACATGCTGACGCTCTACAACGCCATTGCCAACAACGGACGGATGATGGCTCCGATGCTGATCCGTGCCTTGAAACGCAACGGAAAAACCGTGCGCGAATACGACCCCAAGACATTGAGCCGTTCGATCTGTTCCGATCGGACTTTGGAGATCGTCAAGGAGTGCCTCGAAGAGGTGGCCAAGACGGGTACCGCCTCGCGGTTTTTCCGCGACACCGCCTTTTTGCGGGTGGCGGCCAAGACGGGTACGGCGCAGGACACCTCGCCCGACGGACGCAAATACAACCGGTACCTCGGTTCGATGGTGGCCTTTTTCCCCGCCGACAACCCCAAATACACGGTGATGACCTCGATTCTGACGCGCCGTCAGTCGGGTTACGCCTATTACGGTGCTCCGCTGGCAGGCCCTGTCGTGAAACGCATGGTCGATTACATCGCAATGCACCAGCCGCAGGAGACACCCCTTGCCGAGGAGAACCGCTATGCCCCCGTCCGCTTGAAGGGCGGTGACCGGGAGCAGATCGCCGAAGTCGCCGACGAGTTGTTGCCCGACTGGGACATCGACAACGAAAAAGGATGGATTCGTGTCCGCAAGGACAGCCTCCTCCACATCGAGGAGATCGACCCCTCGCCGAACCTCGTGCCCGACGTGCGGGGCATGGGACTTAAAGAAGCCTTGTTCCTGTTGGAGAGCCGCGGCCTGAGGGTCGAGGTCGAGGGACAGGGCGCAGTTTATGCACAAAGTATTGCTGCCCGTCAGAAAATAAAGGTCGGACAGAAAATAAAGATAAACCTCAGATAGAGATGAAAAAACTTTCGGATTTAATTGCCCGCACCTCCACGTTGGGGGTGTATCCCGACGCAAAAGTTGAGGTTGCGTCATTGACATACGACTCCCGTCAGGCGGCCGCAGGTTCTTGTTTCTTTGCCGTGCGCGGCACGCAGTGCGACGGTCACCGTTTCATCGCATCGGCCATCGAAGCGGGTGCCGTGGCGATCGTCTGCGAGGAGTTGCCCGAAGTACGCCCCGAAGGCGTATCGTTTGTGTTGGTGAAGGATTCGCAGGGTGCCATGGCCGACATGGCAGCCGCCTTCTACGACTTTCCGAGCCGCGATTTGAAGTTGGTCGGCATCACGGGTACGAACGGCAAAACCACGACCGTCACCCTCCTCTACGACCTTGTACGCCGTATGGGCTGCAAGGCGGGACTGATCTCGACGGTGGTCTATAAGATCGAGGAGCGGGAAATCCCCGCCACGCACACCACCCCCGACTCGATCCGTCTGAACAGCCTCATGCGCGAAATGGTCGATGAGGGTTGTACGTTCTGTTTCATGGAGTGTTCGTCGCACGCCATCGTGCAGGAGCGCACGCGCGGTCTGTGCTTTACGGGCGGTTTGTTCTCGAACATCACCCACGACCACCTCGATTACCACAAAACCTTCGCCGAATACATCCGCGCCAAGAAACTCTTCTTCGACCATCTGCCAAAGGAGGCGTTCGCGCTGGTGAACATCGACGACCGCAACGGCCGTGTCATGGTGCAGAACACCGCGGCACGCATCCGCACCGCTTCGCTCAAGGAGTTGGCCGACTACCGTTGCAAGATCCTCGAAATGCACCTCGACGGCATGTTATTACGTCTGAACGACAACGAATTATGGGTCAAACTTGTCGGACGGTTCAATGCCGAGAACCTTCTGGTGGTTTACGGTGCGGCGTGCGAATTAGGACTCGACCGCGAAGAGGTGTTGCGCATCCTGAGTACGCTGGGTGCCGTGCGCGGCCGTTTCGAGGTGATCCGCTCCGAGGAGGGCAAAACCGCCGTGGTGGATTACGCCCACACGCCCGATGCGCTGGAGCATGTGATCGAAACGATCGAGGAGTTGCGCAAGAAAGATCAGCAACTCATTGTCGTTTGCGGTTGCGGGGGCAACCGCGACAAAACCAAACGCCCCGAAATGGCTGAAATCGCCGTACAGCACGCCTCAACCGCAGTTTTCACATCGGACAACCCCCGTCACGAAGACCCCGAAGCCATCTTGGACGACATGGTCGCCGGACTGAAACCCACGGATCGCTATCTGCGCATTGCCGACCGCCGCGAAGCCATCCGCACGGCGGTCATGCTGGCGCGTCCGAACGATGTGATCCTCGTTGCGGGCAAGGGTCACGAGGATTATCAGATCATCGGCGACGAGAAGCACCACTTCGACGACCGCGAAGAACTGCTCAAATGTTTTCAAATGAAATAAACCCCAAGCAACATGTTATACCATCTTTTCAAATATCTGGATGAGGCTTTCGACATGCCGGGTGCGGGTATGTTCCAATACATCTCGTTCCGCTCGGCGACGGCCATCATCATCTCCCTGCTGATTGCGATCATCTTCGGCCGCCGAATCATCGACTTCCTGCAACGCAAACAGATCGGCGAGACCATCCGCAACCTCGGTCTGGAGGGTCAGATGCAGAAGAAGGGTACTCCCACCATGGGCGGTGTCATCATCCTTCTGGCGATCCTCGTCCCCACCCTCCTCTTCGGCAAACTGACCAACACCTACGTCCTTTTGATGATCATCTCGACCATCTGGCTCGGTCTGATCGGCGGTCTGGACGACTACATCAAGGTCTTCCGCCACAACAAGGAGGGTTTGAACGGTCGTTTCAAAATCGTGGGACAGGTCGGACTGGGCATCATCGTGGGACTGACGATGTGGCTCTCGCCCGACATCGTTGTCCGCGAAAAAGTCACCCGCGAGGCCGAAACCACCTTCATCGACAAGACGGGCGAGGCAGTGAACCTCCACCAGAATGTGGTGATCGACTCGCGTCCCACGAAAACCACCAAAACGACCATCCCCTTCATCAAGGACAACGAATTTGACTACGGGTGGCTCACGGGCGGCGACGAAAAAGCGATGTGGATCGTCTATGTGCTGGTGGCGATCCTCGTGGTGACGGCCGTATCGAACGGCGCAAACCTCACGGACGGATTGGACGGTCTGGTGACGGGTGTCTCGGTGCCGATCGTCATGGTATTGGCGGTCTTGGCCTACCTTTCGGGACACATCATCTATGCCGACTACCTCAACATCATGTACATTCCCGATGCGGGTGAATTGGTGGTGGTGGCCGCCGCCATCATGGGTGCACTGGTCGGTTTCCTGTGGTACAACTCCTACCCCGCCCAGATCTTCATGGGCGATACGGGTTCGCTGGCCATCGGCGGTGTGATTGCCGTCTTTGCGCTGTGTCTGCGCAAAGAGTTATTGCTGCCCCTGCTGTGCGGTATCTTCTTCGTGGAGAGCCTCTCGGTGATGATTCAGGTCAGCTACTTCAAATACACCAAACGAAAATACGGCGAAGGACGGCGCATATTCCTCATGTCGCCCCTCCATCACCACTATCAGAAGAAAAACATCTTTGAAACCAAGATCGTGCTGCGTTTCTGGATCATCTCGCTGCTGTTGGCGGCCATGACCCTCATCACGCTCAAGATCAGATAAAACGACATTGCGAGAGCCCCAACCGACTCCCGGACAAAACAAATTGGAATCATGCAACAAAAAACGATTGTAGTGCTTGGCGGCGGAATCAGCGGTTACGGATCGGCGATTCTGGCTCAGAAAAAAGGGTTTGACGTATTTCTGTCCGATTCGGGCAGGATTGCCGATCGGTTCAAGAAGCATCTGGACGAATGGCACGTGCCCTACGAGGAGGGCGGTCACTCGGAGGAGCGTATTCTTCGTGCCGACGAAGTGATCAAGTCACCGGGCATTCCCGAAAAAGCCCCCATTGTGCGCAAGTTGCGCGAAAAGCACATCCCGATCATCTCCGAGATGGAGTTTGCCTGCCGCTATCTGGGCAAGGCACGCACCATCTGCATCACGGGATCGAACGGCAAGACCACAACCACCTCCTTGATCTACAAGATCATGCGCGATGCGGGCATGAATGTGGCTCTGGGTGGCAACATCGGCGAGAGTTTCGCCTATTCGGTCGCCACGGGCAATTATGACTGGTATGTGTTGGAGTTGAGTTCGTTCCAGTTGGACGGCATGTACAAGTTCCGTGCGAACATCGGCCTGTTGATGAACATCACCCCCGACCACCTCGACCGCTACGACTACTGCTTCCAGAACTACATCAATTCGAAAATGCGCATCACGCAGAACATGAAGTCGAACGACTACTTCATCTATTCGGGCGATGACGAGACGATCTGGGCGCAGTTCCCCCAATACGATTTCCGCATGAAACAACTCCCCTTCGCCGCCAAAGCCGCCGTGGCAAGCGGTGCGGGCGATGCCTTCCTGTTGGACGGACACTTCACGGCATCGGTCGGCAAGCGTTCGGTCGAGATCGACATGGCGAAGATGCAGATCAAGGGTCTGCACAACGCCTACAACGCCATGGCAGCCTCTCTGGCAACCCTTGCCGCAGGCGTAGAGCCCGAACAGATCACCCGTTCGCTCTACGACTTTGCCCCCGTGGAGCATCGTCTGGAGCCTGTCCGCGAAGCGGACGGCGTACTCTGGATCAACGACTCGAAAGCGACCAACGTCGATTCGGTATGGTACGCGCTGGAAAGCATGACGCGCCCCTTGGTGTGGATTGCCGGCGGTACGGACAAGGGCAACGACTACACCCCGCTCAAGGAATTTGCCCGCAAGAAGGTACACACGCTCATCTGCATGGGTCTGAACAACGAGAAACTCCTCCACGAATTTAAGGACGTCATCCCCCACATCGAGGCTTACGACAACTTCGAAGGTGCGATGCAGGCCGCTCACAAGGCCTCGCACAAGGGTGATGTGGTGCTGTTGTCGCCTGCCTGCGCAAGTTTCGACCTGTTCCACAGTTACGAACACCGCGGCGAAGAGTTCAAGAAGTGGGTTAAGGAAAACCTCTAAACCGAACCGAGGCCGATGACACTGAACAAAACAACCCTTTACGACACGCTCCGCAAAGCACGCCGTCCGATTGATCACCCGTGGACGATCTTCACGGGCGACCGCGTGTTGTGGGTCATCATCATCGCCCTGATGGTCATCTCGGTGCTGGTCGTCTATTCCTCGACCGCCAAAATGGCCTACTCGTCCTATGCCTCGACCTCCTCGGCACAATTCTTAAAGCAGCAACTCACGATCATCTTCGGAAGTTTCTTCGTGATGATGATCGTCCAGCGCATCAACTGCCGCATCTATCACTTCCTCACCCCGATGGTCTTTCTCCTGTCGCTGTTAGGTACGGTGGCGGTCTATTTCGTCGGCACTTCGACCAACGGCGCGGCACGATGGATCGACTTGGGATTCATCCAGTTGCAACCATCCGAAGCGTTGAAGGTGAGCGTCATCATGTTCATGGCGCGGCAGTTGGCCGCCCGTCAGAAGAAGATCGACACGCTGCGAATCGTCCCCTCGTGGAAGTTCTGGACGTGGTTCCGCGACCCCGCACAACGTAAAATATGGCGCGAGGGAACCCGCCCGATCCTGCTGCCGATCGTCATCTCGTGTGCCGTGATTCTGCCGGCACACACCTCGTCGGCGGTGCTGTTGTTCGGCGTGTCGTGGGTCATGATGCTGATCGGGCGCGTGCGGTTCTCCGAATTGATGAAACTCGTCGGATGGGCTCTGGCGGGAGTTTTGCTTATCTGGTCGCTGAATTTGGGTCGAAGCGAGACCGCCGAGGGGCGTGTCGGCACGTGGATCGACTTCTGGTTCTCCTCCAACGAAGAACCCAAACCCATCGAGCACCTCTCGGATACGGAGCGTTCACTCATCGCCATCCACGACGGAGGCCTTATCGGCAAGGGTGCGGGACAAAGTGCCATGCGCGTGGAGATGATCCACCCCGAAAGCGACTACGCCTACGCCTTTTTTGTCGAGGAGTACGGATTCATCCTCGCCTCCGCCCTTCTGATGCTCTACCTGTGGATTTTCTTCCGCGCCATCGAAATCTTCCGACGGTGCGGAACGGCTTTCCCCGGACTTTTGGTGTTGGGTATGGGACTGATGATCACCTGTCAGGCATTGCTGCACGTGATGGTGACCCTCAACATCATCCCCGAAACGGGTCAGACCCTGCCGCTTATTTCGCGCGGAGGATCGTCGATGCTCTTCACCTCGATTGCACTGGGCATGATCCTCAGCGTGAGCCGTCAGAACGACGAGCATTCCCACCTCAAACCCCGTGGCGAAAGCCTTCTGGAAAAACCATAAACCCGTTTATCAACATTCACTATGGATCAAATACGTTTGGACAAATATCTGTGGGCAGTACGTGTATTCAAGACCCGCAGCGATGCCGCCGAAGCCATCCGCACCAATAAGGTATGGGTGAACGGATCGACCGTGAAACCCTCGCGGGAGGTCAAGATCGGCGATAAAATAGAGGTACGCAAAGTACGCATTACCTATTCTTACAAAGTCCTCGATCTGGTATCGAGCCGTCAGCCCGCCGCCAATGTTCCCGCTTACTGCCTCAACATCACCCCGCAGGAGGAGTTGGACAAGTTGGTCGTTCCCCGCGAGACGATTTTCGTGTCGCGCGACCGCGGTACGGGACGACCCACCAAAAAGGAACGCCGCGAAATGGATGCCCTGATGGAGGACTTCTACTACGGCGACGAGGACGACGAAGATTAACCCTTACACAGAGTAAATCTTCGGAAAGACCGATTTACGGACAGCGGGCGTAAATCGGTCTTTTTTTTATTAACACATTGATTTATAGTTGATTAACATATTTTGCGGATTTCAGACAGGATGAAAATCGTTAAAAAATTGTTAAATATATTTAAAATATTCCTAAAAAATTTGCAGTTCCGAAAAACTGCCGTATCTTTGCAGCGAAGTTTTAAGGTTCATTTAGGTTAGTAGTTTTAGGTTGGTTGAGGAAGATTGAGAAGGTTGCAACCCGACAAGGTTGCTAAGACATTGTGAGCGGTGCTCGCCACAGATGTCGAACACCTTCCAATTCCGACTCTTTAACAACAGCGGGTGGTTCCCTGTTGTTAAAAAAAGTCGTTCGAGAAATCGGACGACTTTTTTGTTTATACCCTGCGGCATTTCTTTTCGGACACGAACCTCCTTTTCCAACGGTTTGCCCAATGTCGGCACATCTTGAACCCCACACGCACCGCCCACGGCGCATCTTTTTGGAGTTTCCACGGAAAGCGCGGGCGGATCACCTCCTTTACGAAGTCGCCCAAATCCTGCTCCGAAACACGTTCGCCGGGAACATATTCTTCCTCCAGCCCAAGGCATTCGGTCGCAAACGTATTCAGCGCAACCATAAATCGGGAAATACCCCATTTCCGCGCCACCGCTTCGATCCGCGTCCAGTCGATTTCCGAATGATGGCAACGGATGTAGAGTGTCCAATCCGCCACATGTCGCATACGGATCACCCCCGTGCGGAATTTCAGAGCCGCATGGCGCAACATATAAATAAGGGCGAGGTTCGCATCGGGAAGGCGCACCTCCACCCCGTCGATTTCGGCAATATGGTCGCATCCCGCGCCCAGCCATTCCGCCTCAGGCAGGCAGTGGTGGTTTTCCACCAGCACGGGATCCATCCGAAAGAGGGTTTGTCCCGCGGGATCCTGTTCGATGCGCACCTTTCGGGCATTTTTCAACAATTCGTCCGCCACCTTTTGATCACCATACAGCCAAATATCCACATCACCACATTCGCGTGCCGAAGGGGTCGGATAGCAGAGACTTACGCCGTAGCCGTTCAACAGAAGCATACGGATATTGTGTCCGGCATAGAATGCACCGAGCCTTCGCACCACCTCGGTTTGTTGTTCATAACGCTGTTCGCGGTGCTCGGCGGTGTCGATCCACTTACGGATTAAGTCGTTGGAGGGCAGTTGGTTATTGGTTATTTCACGAGTTATCAACAATTGTTGAATACCGTCCCACACGGGTTTCACAACCCGATGCTCGACCGCCATGCGACAGACCGCCTCCCAGTCGGGTGCAGCAAAAAAGGCAGACACTGCGTCTGCCTTTTTCGAGGTGGAAAGCACCTTTGCGAGTTGTTCGGACGAGGCCTCAAGCCCCAGACCGCGACACAACGTATAAACAAATCCGTGCTCCGCCGTAAAATCGGGTTCGTTCATGACTACTCCAACGTCAGTTTATAGGGACAGTACATGACGATTCCGCGTTGCGAGACCGCCTCACGCAGTTGGTCGAAGCGGTCGGCAACGACATTTTCATCGGTCAGAAGCGACATCACACCCATCTTCGAGAGGAGTTTCATCTGCGAAGAGTTGAGCGAAGAGAGCAGTTCAGCCAGCCATGTGGCCTCATCGGTCACTTCGCGCACGGAGAATTTCTCGCCCATGCCGGCGCGCTCCACAGCCAGAGCAATCGCCTCCTTCAGACCGCCGATTCCGTCGGCAAGACCGATCTCAAGGGCATCGGCACCCGACCATACACGGCCGCCTGCCAACTCCAGCACCTTCTCGTATTCGAGGTTGCGTCCGTCAGATACAAGATGTGTGAAACGACTGTAAATGTCGTCCACACCGCGCATGATCGCCTTCTTTTGTACGGGCGACAACTCGCGCATCAAAGACATCGAAGCCTCCTTGTTGGTCTTCACGCCGTCGAACGTCACACCGAGGTTCTTCTCCAGAGCCTTACCCACATTGGGGATCATGCCGAATACGCCGATCGAACCCGTCAGCGTCATGCGGTTGGCAAGGATCAGATCCGAACCCGACGAAATGTAATAACCGCCGCTTGCGGCATACGAACCCATCGAAACGACCACGGGTTTCTTGTCGCGCAGGAGTTCGATCTCACGCCAGATGATATCCGATGCCAGAGCACTGCCGCCCGGCGAATTAACACGCAGTACGACCGCCTTCACATTCTCGTCGAGGCGTACCTTGCGGATCTTCTCCGCCAGCGAGTTGCCGAATATCTTCGCACCCGATCCCTCTCCATCGACAATCTCTCCGTCGGCGTAAACCACGGCAACCTGATTCTTGGGATACATCATCACGGGGAAAACCTTCAGCGAAACATATTCGCCGAGGGTGATCATGTTGAATCCGCCCTCCGCATTCTCCCTGACGCCCAAGTCGGAAAAGACCTTGTTCATCTCGTCCTCATAGATCACGCCATCGACAAAACCTGCCTTGAGGGCTTCGGGAGCGAGCGTAACCTCCAGACCGTCCGCGATGCGGTTCAAGGTTTCGGGGTCGATCTTACGCGCCTCGGCCACCGTCTTGGAGATCGTGCCCCACATCGAGTGCATCAGAGCCTCCATCTGTTCGCGGTTGGCAGCCGACATCTTGTCGAGGAAGTACGGCTCGACGGCACTCTTGTATTTGCAGACCGTCGGGCGGAAAATCTCGACGTTGATACCCAATTTGTCGAACAGCCCTTTATAGAACATCAACTCCGACGAAAGACCCATCCACTCGAAACCGCCCTGCGGCGTAAGGTAGATCTTGTCGGCAACCGATGCGAGGTAGTAACTGCCCTGCGTATAGGTCTCGTTATACGATACGATGAATTTACCGCTCTGCTTGAACTCCTCAAGGGCGCGACGCAATTCTTCCGCAAGACCCGATCCCGCGACACCGCCCATGCCGTTCATGCGCAGATAGATACCCTTGATGTTGGGATCGACCTTGGCGACATCCAACGCCGTCAGCACCCGGAACAGGGGCAGCGGCTGAATGCTCTGCATGGTTGCGGGGTCGAACTGCCCCATCATATCAAAATTCGGCGAATCGACGATCGGTTCCGCAAGGTCGATCTTCAGCACCGATTCGGGTTGCAACACCACGGGCTTCTCCATTGATCCGAGGATGCCGCCCACGATTGCAAAGAAGATCATCGGCAGAATCAGAAGACCGACCAGCACGGCCAGAAGGGATGCCAAAAAGTTTCTGAGAAATTTCATATTTTACTTAAATTTAAAGTTGTCAGGATTCGGAGGTTTGAACAAAGATATAAATATTTCGCCAAAAACAAACGAATTATCACGAGTATCAACCCGATAAACGCTCCTATTTTTATCTTTGTTCCAAAATATACGTTATCTTTGTACCAAAAGCGAATTTATTTTCACACAAAAAAACACCATACTATGGAAGAACAAATCAAGGAGGTGCTTTCGAAGATCATCTACCCGGAAACGGGCAGAAACATCCTCGAAGAGGAACTGCTGGAAAACATCGCATCGGAGGGCGACAAAATCGCCGTCACGCTGCGTTTCCGCAAGGTTCGAGACCCCTTTGCACTGAAGATCAAAACCATGGCGGAGGATGCCCTGCGTGCCGCCCTGCCCGGCAAGGAGGTTTTCGTGCTGCTCAAAGAGGGAGTTGCCCCGAAACGTCCCGAACCCAAACTTACGACCACAACCAAGAACATCGCCCGCGTAATCGCCATCGCATCGGGTAAGGGCGGTGTCGGCAAATCGACCGTCACGGCCAATCTGGCCATCGCCCTGCGCAACATGGGTTTCCGCGTCGGCATCCTCGATGCCGACATTTACGGTCCTTCGCAACCCAAAATGTTCGGTTGTGAGGATTATCTGCCCGATGCCGTCACCGAAGACGGGGTTGATCACATCGTACCCGCCGAAGCCCTCGACATCAAGTTGATGTCGATCGGATTCTTCGTCAAGAAAACCGATGCCCTGTTGTGGCGCGGTGCCATGGCCGTAAACGCCTTAAAACAAATGATCCACCAGACAAAATGGGGTCCGCTGGACTTCCTTTTGTGTGACCTTCCTCCCGGCACGGGCGACATTCACCTGTCGATCATCGGCGAACTGAATCTCGATGCGTCGGTCATCGTCTCGACCCCGCAGCAGATTGCCGTGGCGGACGTGGTGCGCGGTGTGGAGATGTTCCGCAACAAGAGCGTCAATGTACCCGTTGCGGGCATCATCGAGAACATGGCGTGGTTCACGCCCGAAGAACTCCCCGATCACCGTTACTATATCTTCGGCAAGGGCGGCGCAAGAGCCTATGCCGAGGAGCACGGCGTGGATCTGTTGGGCGAAGTGCCGATCGTACAGTCGATCATGGAGGGCGGCGAAGAGGGACAGCCCGCCGCAGGCATCGACCCCAGAGTAGAAGAGTGGTACCGCAAGATCGCCGAAAAGGTGGTTGAAAAGGTGATGAAAGGGTGTTGATAACCGTTTAAAAAGCCGATCATAACTTTTGAAAACAATTCACAAAAAGTATTTGGAAAATCCCGGAGGACACTGCTTAATCGGAAAAAGCCAAAAACCAAAAATAGTTTTTAAAAAGTTTGATCAGCCGCAACGGACAAAAACTTGAAAAGATTGTCAATAATATTTTGATGTCGATATGTTGAGAAAGATTTCAACAAATGTTTATTACTTTTGCATATCGCTGAAAGACACTCTTCCAACGCCGATAAATAATGAAGAATGATGGGCTGCCGATGTAGATAACTCCAAACATGTTTCGGTTATCAACATTATGAACAGGGTTTATTATTCTTATTATTTTTTATTATTTATAAAAAGGATAAAATTAAAAGAAAGAAAATGGTTAATAACTTCGAGCAACTCAAAAAACGCATTCTTGAGTTGAAGCGCGAAAAGAATGCCGTGATCCTCGCCCACTACTACACCACTCCGGATGTGCAGGCCGTGGCGGATTTTTTGGGCGATTCGCTGGCCTTGTCGATCAAGGCGCAAAGCGTCGAAGCCGATACCCTGCTGTTTGCGGGGGTGCACTTCATGGCCGAAACCGCCAAGGTGCTCTGTCCCCGGAAACATGTGCTGATCCCCTGCCTTGAGGCCGGCTGCTCGTTGGCCGATTCGTGCAAGGCCGCCGATCTGGCAGCACTGAAAAAGCAATATCCCGACCATCTGGTCGTCTCCTATGTAAATACGACGGTCGAAGTGAAGGCTCTGACCGATATTTGCTGTACGTCGTCCAACGCACTGAAAGTCATCGAGTCGATTCCCAAGGAGCAGCCCGTCATCTTTGCCCCCGACCGCAACTTGGGCGGATACATCAAACGTCTGACGGGGCGCGACAACATGATTCTCTGGGACGGAGCCTGCCATGTGCACGAGGATTTTTCGCTGGACAAACTCCGCGCCATGAAGGCAAAACACCCCGATGCCAAGGTGGTCGCTCACCCCGAGTGCAAGAGGGAACTGGTCGAGGAGGCCGATTATGTGGGTGCCACATCGGGCATCCTGAAGTTCTGCGGCACGGATCCCTGCAAGGAGTTTCTGGTCGTGACCGAGTCGGGCATCATCTCGGAGATGACGCGCCTTTATCCCGACAAACGCTTCATCCCCGCCCTGCCCCACAACTCGAACTGCTGCTGCAACGAGTGCAACTACATGAAGATGATCACGCTGGAGAACATCTGCGCGTGTCTGGAGAAGGGCGAGCCCGAAGTGGAGATCGACGAAGACATCCGCCACAAGGCCGAGCGTTCGATTCTGAATATGATCGCAATCAAATAATTTCTTAACAACTAACAAAAACTACATGATGAAACGATTGTTTTTATTGGTGTGCGCCGTGTTTGTATCGCTGGCGGCACGCGCCGACGAGGGTATGTGGCTGCTGCCCTATCTGCAAAAGATGAACATCCAGCAGATGAAAGAGTACGGATGCCGTCTCTCGGCCGAAGACATTTACAGCATCAACCATTCGTCGCTGAAGGATGCCATCATCATCTTCGGTAACGGATGTACCGGCGAGATCGTCTCGAAGGAGGGTCTGATCTTCACGAACCACCACTGTGGTTACGAATCAATCCAGAAACTCTCGTCGGAGGCTCACGACTACCTGAAATATGGTTTCTGGGCAAAGAACAACGAAGAGGAGTTGCCGGTGGACGGTCTGGAGGTGCGCTTCATCCGTCAGATCATCGACGTGACGGCCGAGATGACGGGCAACATCCCCTCGACCGCCAAGCAGACCGAGTATGAGGCCAAAGTCAGAGAGAACCGCGAGGCTCTCGTGAAGGCTCTCAAAAAGAAGAACCCCGGCATGGAGATCGTTGTGAAGGATTTCTTCGGCGGCAACCAGTTCTTTGCATTCGTGAAGGAGGTTTATACCGATATTCGTCTGGTGGGTACGCCTCCCTCGGCCATCGGAAAGTTCGGCGGTGACACCGACAACTGGATGTGGCCGCGTCATACGGGTGACTTCTCGGTATTCCGTGTGTATGCCGACAAAAACAACCGCCCCGCCGCTTATTCGAAGAACAACCGTCCCTATCAGGCAGAGACCTTCCTGAAGGTTTCGACCGAGGGCTACGAGGAGAACGACTTCGGTATGATCATGGGTTTCCCCGGATCGACCCAGCGTTACATGACCTCGTATGAGATCGACCACATGCTTGAGGTGGAGAACCCCCAGCGCATCTTCATCCGCGGCGAGCGTCAGAAACTCCTCATGGAGGATATGCTCGCGAGCGACAAGGTGCGTATCCAGTACGCATCGAAATACGCCGTTTCTTCGAATTACTGGAAAAATTCGATCGGTATGTCGCGTGGCATCGAGAAACTCGGTGTGAAGGCTCGAAAACAGCAACAGGAGGAGTCTTATCAGACTTGGGCCGATGCCAACACGATGCCTCAGGAGGGTTTGCAGGGTGCCTTGAAGCTGATCCGCGAGAGCGTTGAGGGTAAGGAACCCTACTACGCATCAATGCAGTACATCAGCGAAGCACTGATGCGTGCCGTCGAGTTGATCACTCCTGCCCGCATCGCAACCGGTTACAGCGAGATGCTCTCTTCGAAGAAACTCAACGACAAGAAGAAGGCTGAAGCCGAGGCTGCCCTCGTGGAGATGATGACGAAGTTCTATAAGGACTTCAACCTCGCAACCGACCGCAAGGTGGCACGCCGTATGTTTGAGATCACGAAGCAGAACTGCAAGGAACTGCCTTCGGTATTTGCGGAGGTGATCGACACCAAGTTCAACGGCAACACCGACGCATACGTCGATTATCTGTATCAGCATTCGGCGTTCTCGTCGTTGGAGAAGGCTCTGGAGGCTACCAAACTGGCTCCCGCCAAACTGGCTCAGGATCCCGCCGTGGTTCTGGCCGGTTCGGTAATGGCCAAGATGCAGGAATTGAGCGGCAAACTGGCCGAATCGAACGAGAAGTTCCGCGAGGGGCACCGCCTCTACATCAAAGGTCTGATGATGCAGCAGCCCGACAAGGCTTGGGCATCGGATGCCAACTTCTCGATCCGCCTTACGTACGGTCGCATTCTGCCCTACTCGCCTGCCGACGGTATCCGCTACAACTACTACACCACGCTGAAGGGTGTGATGGAGAAGGAGAATCCCGAAAGCCACGAGTTTGTCGTTCCGGAGCGTCTGAAGGAACTCTACAAGAACCGCGACTTCGGCGGTTATGCCAACGCCGCAGGCGAACTGCCCGTTGCATTCCTCGTGAACTGCGATATTACGGGCGGTAATTCGGGTTCGCCCGTCATGAACGCCGACGGTGAACTGATCGGTCTGGCATTCGACGGCAACTGGGAGGCTATGTCGGGCGACGTTGCCTTCGAGCCCGAATATCAGCGCACGATCGCCGTGGATGTTCGTTACGTACTCTTCGTGATGGACAAGTTCGGCGGTGCAGGCTGGCTGCTGAAGGAGATGGACATCCGTTAAGGAAAACTTCTTCAAAATATGGAAACAAAGGTAATCCCGCGGGGGTTACCTTTGTTTTTTTTAACAGGACGGAAGAGCGTTTTCAACAGTTGTTTTTCGGAGGCGGGAAAGATGTCGATAAACAGGTTTTTGCCTTTCTCAATACGCTGACAAACAGCGGAATGAAAATTGTGAACAACTGTTTATAACCTGTTGAGAAACACTCCTTGGGGTTTTGCGCGAAAAGGGGTTGTAAACCGCTTGTGCGACAACCGTTTTAGAGAAAAAACGAGGTAATGCTTTTCTATCTTATTAAAAATGTTTAAATTTACCCCATATTCGCTGAAAATACAAAAACACAATCAAATACATGGCAAAAGAATTTAAACGCTACCTCGTGACATCGGCTCTGCCCTATGCCAACGGTCCCGTGCACATCGGACACTTGGCCGGAGTGTACATTCCTTCGGATATTTATACGCGCTACCTGCGTTTGAAAGGTTGTGACGTGATCTCGGTCTGCGGATCGGACGAACACGGCGTACCCATCACCATCAAGGCCCGCAAAGAGGGTGTGAGCCCACAGGCGATTGTCGATCGCTACCATGCGCTCATCAAACGTTCGTTCGAGCGTCTGGGCATGTCGTTTGACATCTATTCGCGCACCTCGTCCGAGACCCACGCCAAAACTGCCTCGGAGTTCTTCCGCAAACTCTACGATGACGGCAAGTTCATCGAGAAAACGTCCGAGCAGTACTACGACACGGAGGCCGATACGTTCCTTGCCGACCGTTATATCGTGGGTACCTGCCCCAAGTGCGGTAACGAGCGTGCCTACGGCGACCAGTGCGAGGCGTGCGGTTCGACGCTTTCGCCCGACGAACTGATCAACCCCCACAGTGCCGTGTCGGGTTCGGTGCCCGTCAAGAAAAAGACCACCCACTGGTACCTTCCGCTGGATCAGTACGAAGGATTCCTGCGCGAGTGGATTCTGGAGGGGCACAAGGAGTGGAAAACCAACGTCTATGGCCAGTGCAAAAGTTGGTTGGACGGCGGTCTCCAGCCCCGTGCCGTGAGCCGCGACTTGGATTGGGGTATTCCCGTGCCGGTGGAGGGTGCCGAGGGTAAGGTACTCTACGTATGGTTCGACGCCCCGATCGGTTACATCTCCGCCACGAAGGATCTGACGCCCGACTGGGAGAAGTATTGGAAATCGGAGGATACGAAACTCGTTCACTTCATCGGTAAGGACAATATCGTGTTCCACTGCATCGTGTTCCCCTCGATGTTGAAGGCACACGGCGGTTACATTCTGCCCGAAAACGTACCCTCGAACGAGTTCCTCAATCTGGAGGGCGACAAGATCTCGACATCGAGAAACTGGGCGGTCTGGTTGCACGAATACCTCGACGAGTTCCCCGGCAAGGAGGATGTCCTGCGTTATGTGCTGTGTGCCAATGCCCCCGAAACGAAGGACAACGACTTCACGTGGAAGGATTTTCAGTCGCGCAACAATTCGGAACTGGTTGCCGTGCTGGGTAACTTTGTAAACCGTGCCTTGGTTCTGACGCAGAAATATTTTGACGGTGTGGTTCCCGCTTGTGGCGACTTGACCGACTACGACCGCGAAACGATCCGTGAGATGTCGGAGGTGAAAGCCCGTTTGGAAGACAACATCGAGCATTACCACTTCCGCGAGGCATTGAAGGATGCCATGAACTTCTCGCGTATCGGTAACAAATATCTGGCCGACACCGAGCCTTGGAAGGTCTGGAAGACCGATCCCAAGCGTGTGGAGACCATCTTGAACATCGCGCTTCAGATCACGGCCAACACGGCGATCGCCATCGAGCCGTTCATGCCGTTCTCGGCCGAGAAGATCCTCCGCATGTTGCAGTTGGAGAACTTCGGATGGGAGCGTATGGGTGCCACCGACCTCGTTGAGGACGGTCACCGCATCGGCAAGCCCGAACTGCTGTTCGAGAAGATCGAGGATGACGTGATCCAGAAGCAACTGGACAAACTCGCCGCCACGAAAGCCGCCAATCAGGCAGCCGAGGCTGCGCAGAACATCGAACCGCAGAAGGAGAGCGTGTCGTTCGACGATTTCCAGAAGATGGATATCCGCGTATCGACCATCCTTGAGGCGGAGAAGGTTGCCAAGACCAAGAAACTCCTCAAACTGACGATTGATACGGGTATCGACAAGCGTGTCATCGTATCGGGTATCGCCGAGCATTTCACCCCTGAGGAGTTGGTGGGTCGTCAGGTGCTGGTTCTGGTGAACCTCGAACCGCGTATGTTGCGCGGCATCGAGTCGAAGGGTATGATCCTCATGGCGGAGGATGCTTCGGGCAAACTGCGCCTGTTGCAGCCCGACGACAAGGTTACGTGCGGTGCGCAGGTGGGTTAGTCCCTCGCGCGTACGCTTTTAAAGAATATATTCACATCGGGTGCATCCCTCCGCCAAAAAGGAGGGATGTGCCGTATTCAAATAAATGATTATGGAAAACATGGATTGGTCGAATTTAGGTTTTGATTATCACAAGACCGATTATAATGTGCGCTATACCTATACCGACGGTGCATGGAGCGAAATGCAGGTGACGCAGGATGAGTTTATCAACATCCACATGTCGGCATCGTGTCTGCACTACGGTATCGAACTCTTCGAGGGTTTGAAGGCTTTCCGCGGTCAGGACGGCAAGGTACGTCTGTTCCGTGTCGAGGAGAACGCACGCCGTCTGCAATCCTCCGCCAAACGACTCTGCCTGCCCGTACCGACGGTCAAGATGGTCGTCAAGGCGTGTGAAGAGGTGGTGCGCAGAAACCTCAAATTCGTACCCCCCTACGAATCGGGTGCTTCGCTTTACCTGCGTCCGGTGATGTTCGGAACGTCCGTGGGGCTGGGCATCAAACCCTCGAAGGAGGCTCTGCTGGTGATTTACGCATCGCCCGTGGGTGCTTATTTCAAGGAGGGCATCAAACCCATCCGTGTGGTAATCGACCGTATTCAGGATCGTGCGGCACCCCGCGGTACGGGTGACGTGAAGGTGGGCGGTAACTATGCCGCAAGCCTCATGTCGGGCGAGAAGGCACACGATGACGGCTATTCGAACGTGATGTATCTCGATGCCGCCGAGCACAAATACATCGAGGAGTGCGGTGCCGCCAACTTCTTCGGCATCAGACAGGGCAAATACATTACCCCTCACTCTTCGTCCGTTCTGCCCTCGATCACGAACAAATCGCTGCGCCAACTGGCCGCCGATATGGGGCTGGAGGTCGAGCAGCGTCTGATTCCCGTTGAGGAACTCTCCACGTTCGAGGAGTGCGGTGCGTGCGGTACGGCTGCCGTGATCGCTCCGATCGAGTTGATCCACGACCGGCAGACGGGCGTCACCTACAAATACGGCAACAAGGTGGGCGAATACTCGCTGCGTTTATATACCGCTTTGCAGGATATTCAGTACGGCCGTGCCGAGGACAAATACGGTTGGTGTACCGTCATCGAATAAGAGATTCGTATATATATAAGGGAAAAGCCGTGATGCAGATCTTGCAGCACGGCTTTTTTTTGTGGTTATGAACAGACTTATCGTCCGAAACGGATCAACAACACATTGACATCGGCGGGCGAGACTCCCGAAATGCGCGAAGCCTGTCCGATGGTCTGCGGACGGATGCGCGAGAGTTTCTGACGCGCTTCGATCGTAAGGGCGTTCATCGACATGTAGTCGAAATCGTCGGGAATGCGGATGTTCTCCAGACGGTGGAGTTTCTCGGCGATGAATTTCTCACGCTCAATGTAGCCGCGATATTTGATCTGAATCTCGGCCTCTTCGACGACTTCACGATCCATCTCCTCCGTGGCGATGAATTTCTTCAGACGGGGGAGTGCCTCCTGAATCGAGGAGAAAGTCACGTTGTTGCGGCGCAGGACATCGTAGAGTTTGCGCCCCTGCGTCAGCGGGTCATTGCCCACGGACACCAGATAATCGTTGATTTCGTCCGCTTTGACGCTGTATTTGCGGGTGTAGGCGATGAGTTTTTCGACCTGCTCGTTCTTGCGCACGAAATCGGCGTAACGCTCCTCGGAAATCAGACCGATGCGGTGGCCGATGGGCGTAAGACGGATGTCGGCATTGTCCTGACGGAGCAGGATGCGGTATTCAGCACGCGAAGTGAACATACGGTAGGGTTCATCGACCCCTTTGGTGACGAGATCGTCGATCAGCACACCGATATACGCCTCATCGCGTTGCAGGATGACGGGTTCCTTGCCGACCAAAGACTGGTGGGCATTGATGGCCGCCATCAGACCCTGTGCGGCGGCTTCTTCGTAGCCTGTCGTGCCATTGACCTGCCCCGCGAAGTACAGACCCGACACCGGACGGGTTTCGAGCGAGTGGTGCAACTGTGTGGGCGGAAAATAGTCGTATTCGATGGCGTAACCCGGACGGAAAATATGGAGGTTCTCCAAGCCGCGGATCTTGTGGATCGCCTCCCACTGCACCTCCCACGGGAGCGACGACGAGAAGCCGTTGAGGTAGTATTCGTTGGTCGAACGGCCTTCGGGTTCGAGGAACAATTGGTGCTGATCCTTATCGGCGAACGTGCGCAGTTTGTCCTCGATCGAGGGGCAGTAGCGCGGGCCGATGCCGTGGATCGTGCCGTTGAACAGGGGTGAACGGTCGAATCCCGTACGCAGGATGTCGTGCACCTCCTTCGAGGTGTAAACCAAGTAGCAGGGCATCTGATTCTCCACGGGGCGGGTCTGCTTCGAGAAGGAGAATTTGGCGGGATCCTCGTCACCGGGTTGGGGTTCGAGGATCGAGAAGTCGATCGTGCGGGCATCCAGACGCGAGGGCGTACCCGTCTTCATGCGTCCCGACCGAAAGCCGACGGCTTCGAGTGAAGCGGTGATGCCGTGCGAGGCGGCATCTCCCGCACGACCGCCCTCGGCGTGGGCGGCACCGCAGTGCATCATGCCTTCAAGGAACGTACCGGCGGTGAGGATCACCTTGCGTGCAGCAAATTCAACACCCATACGGGTTCTCACGCCCACCACGCGGCGGGTCTGCTCCGAGAAATTGCGCTCGTCGCCCTCCTTCAGATCTTCAAAAATAAGGTCGGTCGCCGCATCTTGCCAGATGTAGAGGTTGTCGGTATTTTCGAGCGTGTGACGCCATTCCTCCGAGAAGCGCGACTTGTCGCACTGGGCGCGGGGACTCCACATGGCGGCTCCCTTTGAGCGGTTGAGCATGCGGAACTGGATGGCCGTGAGGTCGGTGATGCGACCCGTCTGACCGCCGAGCGCGTCGATTTCGCGGACGATCTGTCCCTTGGCAACGCCACCGATGGCGGGGTTGCACGACATGTTGGCCGTCTTGGTCATATCCATCGTCAGGAGCAGGGTGCGCGAACCGAGGCGTGCCGCAGCCGAAGCCGCCTCACAACCGGCGTGACCGCCACCGATGACGATGATGTCGTATTCGAGTTTTTTCATGTTGTCGGATGTTCAAACATAATGCCCGGCGGAAGAAAAGCCTCGGACGCGGGGCGGCCTTTCGGTTTCTTTCGGACGGAGCGGTATTATGTGCCTTACGGCGGGAAGGACGGGAACTTTCCTAACGGAGATACTCCATGGGTTCGCCTTTCCAGAATCGGAGGTATTTGTCCTCCTTGCGGTGCATCTGTTTGTTGGTGCGGGGTGTTTTGTCGTTCTGACCGCAGAGGTGCAGCACGCCGTGAACCACCACGCGGCGCATCTCCTGAAGTTTCGTGAAGCCGTAAATACGGGCATTGTCCGCCACGGTCTCCACGTCGATGAACACCTCGCCCTCGACGATTTTCGTCCCTTTGCGGTCGGAATAGTCGAACGTGATGACATCGGTGAAGTAGTCGTGATGGAGGAACTGGCGGTTCATCTCCAGAAGTTTCTGTGCCGAGCAGAATACGTAGGTCACATCGCCCAGCGTGTAACCCTCCGCCTCGGCCACTTGTTTGAGCCATTCCGCCGTGCGTCGTTTTTCGGGCAGGCGGTAGGTGCAGTCGTCGTTATAGTACCTTACCATAGAAATTTATGTAAGTTCCGCGGGGGCGTGATTGCCCCGGTCGCGTTTGGTGCAAAAGTACGAAAATATGTTGAGAACGCGGTTGAAAATTGTCGTTTTTACAAAATTAGTACTGGAAAGCGGGACGGCGGGTGTTATTTCCGGAAGCAGTCGCGGGCATTCATCTGGGTCGATTCGTTCGGCGGATAGATGCCGAAGATGATGCGGTAGTCGAGGTTCATCGTCGAGATGTCGAGCGACGATCCGATCGTGCCGATCTGTTGGTTGCGCTCGACCTTCGCCCCCTTTTCGACGCATACCGTCGAGAGGTTGGCATAGGTCGAAATATACTCTCCGTGAGCCACATACACATCGAAATGGTTGTTGATGCGGTTGCGGCGGATATCGACCACCTTACCCGTGTAGATCGTGATGACCTGCGCGCCCTTCGCGCCCGTGATCTCCGCCATGTTGCCCATGTAGCGTTTGACGTTACCGCCCACGACGGGAAGTCTTAAGCCCGTGGTCTTGCGCGAGAACGAATCACCCTCCTTGTTGCCCTTTGTCAGACGACGCATCTCGGCAATCGCCGAATCGAGTTCCTGTTCGCGCGAATTTTTGCGGTTCAGGGCACGGCGTTCGCTCGAAGAGAGTTTTTGGACGGAGGCGCGGGCGGAATTGATCTCGCGTTGGAGTTTCTGACGTTCGTCCGTCAGTTTTTCGGACACCTTGTCCAATGATGCTTTGCGTTCGGTAAGCAGGGCAAGTTGTTTCTTGAGTTCGGCGTTCTCGGTGTTGATCTGCACCATCTTGTTGCGACGGGCGGCACTCATTTCGCGCAGGATGGTGAGTTTACGCGCCATCTGTTCGAAGTCTTTCGAGGCAAAAAGATAGGTCAGAAAGTTGTTGTGCTGATAATTGCGGTAGGCCTCGCGTACCATGACGGCATATTGACGGCGGTTCGCCTCCAGCGAGGTGCTCAATTTGCCCATCGTCTCGTCGGCCTTGCGGATGTCGGCCGCGAGCATGTCGCGCTCCTTCTCGGTCTCCTCGATCAGACGGTTACGGTTCGAGATCTGCCGGGCGACACGACGGATGCACTCCTTGGCGGAGGATTTGCTCTTGCGGAGTTTCTGGATGTTGGCCTCCTCGCGGGCAATCTCATGTTCGAGACGTTCGATTTTCTCCTTCTGGCGTTTGAGTTGCTCGGTATTCTGTGCAAAGAGGGTCGTCGTACCGAAGACCGCGAGCAGCAGCAGGGTGATCAGCGTGTGTTTGAACTCATTCATGGGACTTTTCCTTTTCGATTCTGAGCATTTCCATGCGGCGGTTGATCTCGGCGGCATCGTAGTTGCATTCCGAAGCCTTGCGCCAATAGGTCTCCGCAAGGAAATACTCCTTAAGTTTGAAGAGAATGTCGCCGTAATGAATCATCAGATCCGCACTCATGCGGTTGTCGCGGGCAATGGCCTGTCGCATGGCGGTCTTCGCCTCGGCGTAGCGTCCCGTCTTGTAGAGAATCCACGCATAGGTGTCCAGATAGGTCGCATTGTCGGGTTCGGCCGCGATGACCCGTTCGGACAAACTCAGCGCACGCTCCAACTCGATCTCCTCGACCGAAAGGAAGTAGGCGTAGTTGTTCATCACCACGATGTTGTCGGGGTCGTATCTCAGGCTGCGGTTGTAGGCCTTGTAGCAGGCCTGCATGAGTTTTCGGTCGGGCTTCCGGGTATTTCCGCGTTTGACTGCCATCTGATGGTAGGTGTCGCCCACGATGCACCACACACTGCTGCGCACCGAGTCGGTCGGGGCGTATTTCAGTGCCCGACGATAGGTCTTCAGTGCCTCGTCGTATTTTTCCGCCTGATACTGCACGTTGCCCCGAATCAGGTGGAGGTTCAGATCATTCGGGAAGAGATTCATGGCGCGGCGGGTGTAGAGGCTTGCCGAGTCGATGTGTCCGAGGTAGAGTTCGATGTCGATGATCGAAAGGTAGTAGTCCTTTCGGACAGGTTTGTCGCCGAGGTGTGCCTTGTAAAGGTCGAGTGCCGTCTGTACTTCGCCCGCGGCAATCAGATGTCCCGCATAGAGATCCACCACCCGTTTATCCTGCGGGTAGAGGATGGCGAGCGTGTTCATCAGATCGCGGATTTCGAGGTAGTAACTGCCGTAGAAACGCATGTCGGACGTGAGACGTTCGATATGACCGAGTTTTTCGTCAAGCGAAATCTCGCGGACGGCGAACATCCGTTTGAAGGTCTTCAGTAAGGCTCGGTAATTCTGGCGGTCGTTGTGGAGCGAGGCCAAAGAAAGATACGCTTCGGGGTTCGTCGGATCCATGCGGATGGCGTGCTCGAACTCCTTCATGGCCAGCGAATCTCGACCCGCAAGACCGTAGAGATTACCCAATTCGATGTGGTTCTGCCGGTTGTAGGGATCGCTTTCGACCAAAGCCTTCTGTTCGTCCACCGCCTTGTCCACTTGGTTGGTGGCGATCAGCAGACGGCGTTTGATCATGCTCAGGTAGGGGATTCGTCCGCACCGCAACTCCGCCGAATCGAGCGTCGTGAGGGCAATGTAGGGGTTGTTGTCCTCTTCGTAGAGTGCCGCGAGGATGCGGTAATGGTCGGGATCGTCGGGTTCTGCCTGCACGAGACGTTCGTAGGTGCGGAGTGCCTCCTTATAGCGTCGGGCGAGGATGAGCGACTGCCCGTAGTAGCGCAAATACCAGTTGTTGAGCGTGTCCAAACGCCATGCGTGTCCGGCAAGCGCGACCCCCTCTTCGGGCGTGGAGTACATGCCGTAAACGAACAATTGGAAATAGGCGGGGGCGAAGGTCGAATCGGCCTTCAGCGTGCGGCGGAAATAGTGGCGGGCGCGTGCCGTGTCGCCGTGGATGGCGTTTCGTTTGATGCCTTCGGTGAAGAGCCACAGCGGCGAGAGGGTGTCGTTCTTCTCGATATGGAGCGAATCGGATTCCGGGAATCGGGTATATACACCCCGTCCCTCGACCAGTGCGGTCGAGAAAAGTAACAGCAGAGCGCAGAAAATCAGAATCCGTTTCATCTTGCAGGCGGAGGTTTTAATTCGGGAAAAGTCCTCCTCCGCGAGGGGGGAGGACTTTTCCCGAAGGTGTTTTTATTCGATTTACAGATCGGTGTCGAACTGGTGGAGGAAGCGTACGTCGTTCTCGAAGTACAGACGCAGATCCTTCACGCCGTATTTCAACATGGCGATACGTTCGATACCCATGCCGAATGCGAATCCCGAATATTTTTTGGGGTCAATGCCGTTCAGACGGAGTACGTTGGGATCGACCATGCCGCATCCCATGATCTCCAGCCAGCCCGTACCCTTGCAGACGGGGCAACCCTTGCCGCCGCACAGGTTACACGACACATCGACCTCGGCCGAAGGCTCCGTGAAGGGGAAGTACGACGGACGCATGCGGATGGCGGTATCCTCGCCGAAGATCTCCTTGGCGAAGTACTGCAACGACTGCTTCATGTCGGCGAATGACACGCCCTCGTCGATATAGAGTCCCTCGATCTGGTGGAAGATGCAGTGTGCGCGGTAGGAGATCGCCTCGTTACGGAACACACGTCCCGGACAGATCACACGGATGGGCGGTTTCTGATGCTCCATCGTGCGTACTTGGATCGACGAAGTATGCGTACGGAGCAGGATGTCGGGGTGCTTCTCGATGAAGAACGTATCCTGCATGTCGCGTGCGGGGTGTTCGGGCGGGAAGTTCAGCGCACCGAACACGTGGTGGTCATCTTCGATTTCGGGGCCGTCGGCCACGGTGTAACCCAGACGCGAGAAGACCTCGACGATCTCGTTCTTGACGCGCGAAATGGGGTGGCGCGAACCGAGCGTCTCGGCCGTACCGGGACGGGTCATGTCGCCTGTGGCGGATTTCTGATCGGCGGCGACATCCTGCATCTGTTCGCGCAGGGTGTTGATGCGCTCCGTGGCGGTTGTTTTCAGACGATTGATTAACTGTCCCAATTCGCGTTTCTGCTCTGCGGGAACGGTTTTGAACTCATCCATCAAGGCCGTGAGTTCGCCTTTTTTGCCGAGTATTTTGATGCGGAACTCCTCGACGTCGGCCGCTGTTTGGGGTTGAAACTCCTCGACACGTTTGAGAAGTTCGTTAATTTTGTCTGTCATATTTTGTTTGTTTATCCTTTTTCTATACTTTTGAACCTATCGTGCGCACGGCGCACCGGAATATAACGTATATTAATACGCAAAGTTATAAAAAATTTGAGACATGTTGCGTAAAACCCTTTCATTTCTCATCGCTTTGATGTTCACCCTTTCTGCTTCGGCGCAAAAACAGCCGTCGGGCATCGGTTTGGTGATGAGCGGAGGCGGTGCCAAAGGACTTTATCATATCGGCGTACTGGAGGCTTTGGAGGAGAGCGGAGTCCCGATCGACTATGTGGCGGGAACCTCCATGGGATCAATAATCGCGGCGATGTATGCCGCGGGTTATTCGCCGGCGGAGATGCGTCGGATCGTGCTGTCGGGTGCCGTGCGCGAGTGGGCGTTCGGAATGATCGACCCGAACCGCTACATGGCTTTCTATCGTCAGGTGGCACAGGCTCCCGCACTGGTGAACATCCGCCTCGACTTCAAGAAGGGAAGTTCCAAACCGCTGCTGATGCCCACAAACCTCATCTCCTCGACACAGGTCGATCTGGCGTTGATGGGTTTGTTTGCCCCCGCAACGGCTGCCGCAGGAGAGGATTTCGACAAACTGATGATCCCGTTCCTGTGTGTGGCAAGCGACATGAAGGAGCGCAAACCCGTGGTTCTGCGGGACGGCGAACTCTCCGAAGCGGTGCGTTCGTCGATGTCCATCCCGTTGGTTTACAAGCCGATGAAGCGTGGCGACATGATTCTTTATGACGGCGGTGTGTTCGATAATTTCCCGTGGAAGGCTCTCCGGCGGGAATTTGATCCCGAATTTATCGTGGGCAGCATCTGCACGAGCGGAAACAGCGTACCCGACGAGAATACCGACATTTTCGATCAGGCGTTTGCTCTGGCGATGCAGGAGACCGATTACGACATTCCCGAAGAGACGGGTGTCACGATCGTGCGCGACGTGAAGGTCAATATGTTGGACTTCGACCGTGCCGAAGAGATTATGGATGCGGGTTATACGGATGCCATGAAGAAGATGCCGGAGATCCTTTCGCGGGTGTCGCGCCGTTTTACGGCGGCCGAGTTCAAGGCACGCCGCGAGGAGTTCCGCAAGAAATGTCCGCCGCTCTATTTTTGTGATTATCACCTCGAAGGCATGAATCGGGCCCAACGGGAATACATCCGCGATTTCGTGCATGTCGATCGTCAGATCAAGGGTCGTCAGCGCGTGATGTCGTTCGAGAAACTGCGCGGAAAACTCTTCGAGGTGTTGGCATCGGGCGATTTCACGATGGATTTTCCCCATGCGCGTTACGATGCCGAGACAGACGGTTATTCGTTTACCGCCAATTTCCGCACCAAACCCAATTTCAAACTATCGCTCGGCGGTTGCATCTCTTCGACAGCCTTCAATCAGGCCTACATCGGCATCAACTATCAGAAAATCGGACGTGTCGCTCAAGTGGTCGGAAGTGAATTTTTCTTGGGACCTCTGCATACGTGGGGTTCGGTGGGCGGACGAACGGACTTCTACATGTGGAAGCCTCTGTTTATCGACTATTCGTTCAATTTCGGCGTGCGCAACCTCCATCACGGCTATTTCGGCGGTTTGACGCACATCGACAACGCCAAGAAAGTGCGCGAAAACGACTACTTCGGGTCGTTCGGATTCGGCATGCCGATGAATCTGCGCGGTATATTTTCGCTGCGCGCCAATGTCGGTCAGCAAAACTTTCGTTATCAGGCTCTGAACGGTGTACCGGATGATTTCGACCATTCGCGTTTTTCGTATTTCGGCCTCAAACTTGAGGCGCGTCGCTGTACGCTTGACCGTTTTGTGTTCCCGCGTCACGGATCGGATCTGGATCTTTCGGCGGTCTTTGTGACGGGACACGAGAAACTCGATCCGATGGATACCGATCGTTTTGTGTCGGAGGAGTGCCGTCAATGGGTCGGCGGGCGTTTCAAGTGGGAAAAATACATTGATTTTGCCCGAAAAGGGTGGTTCTCGGTCGGTTTGTACGTCGATGCCGTTGTGACGAATCATCCCGATTTCGCACGCGATCGTGCCACGCTGATGTCGCTTCCGGTCTTTGCACCGATTCCCCACTCGAACATGATCTACATGCCGACGTTCCACGGCAAACGATTTTTGGCGGGCGGTATCATGCCGACCTTCAACTTTACGCAGAATTTGTTCCTCCGCACGAGTGTCTATACGATGTGGCGCAACCGCCGCGTCCACATTCCCGATATTCGGGAACTCGAAGGCGAGCGCGAGCGTCTGCATTACATTGCCGACATGTCGCTCGTTTATCACACGCCCGTGGGTCCTGTGTCGCTCAGTCTTACCAAATACGACTTCAAATCGTGGCGCAACATGTATCTGACCCTTACACTCGGATACGCCATCTTTGCCCCCAAGGGAACATTCTATTAACAGACTTTAAGCATAAATAAAAGGACGGGAAAACACCGAGTTTTCCGTCCTTTTTTTGTGCGGGTGGGGTAGTGCGCCACAAACCTCTTTTCTCTGCTTCTGCGCCCGCCTCTTGCCGTCTGCCGTTCGCCCTTTTGCGTTGCGGGCACTCCCTTCCGCCCACTGCCCGTCCTCCTGCGTCTTGGGCACTCCTTTCCGCCGCCCGCTCCCAAAAGGCATAAAAAAAGGGAACCTCCCGAAGGAGATTCCCGAAGTATCTTTTTGTGGAAAAGACTACCAGATGATCACACGCTCCGATTCGGGCATGAACATCGCATCACCCTCCTTGATGTTGAAGGCATCATAGAAGGGCTGGAGGTTACGCAGCGATGCGTTTACGCGCCACTTGCCCAGCGAGTGAACGTCCAACTTGGTCAGACGGGCGATCTCCTCGTCGCGGATGTTCTGTCCCCAGAGGGTTGCGTAAGCCAGATAGAAACGCTGATCGAACGAGAACCCGTCGGTCATGGGGTCTGCCTGACCCTCTGCGAGGGTGTTGTGGAATGCGGTGTAGGCCACGTTCAAACCGCCCTGATCGGCGATATTCTCTCCCAGACAGAGTTTGCCGTTGGCCATCAGTGCGGGTTTGCCGTCCTTGGCGGGCAGTACCTCCAACCGGTTGAACTGATCGACCAGTACTTCGGCCTTCTTCATGAATGCTTCGGCATCCACATCCGACCACCAGTTGTTCATGTTACCGTCCTTGTCGAAGTTACGACCCTGATCGTCAAATCCGTGGGTCATCTCGTGACCGATCACCACGCCGATTGCACCGTAGTTTACGGCATCATCGGCCTCCGGGTTGTAGAACGGGGGCTGGAGAATGGCTGCCGGGAAGCAGATCTCGTTGGTGCCGGGGTTGTAGTAGGCGTTTACGGTCTGCGGGGTCATGTGCCACTCGTCCTTATTGACCTCGGTACCCAGATCCTTGATGTTGTCGGCAGTGTACCAGCGGTTGGCTGCCATGATGTTCTCCCAGTACGACTTTTCGGGATCGATCTCAAGACCCTTGTAGTCCTTCCATGTGTCGGGATAACCGACCTTGATGCGGAATGCGGCGAGTTTCTCCTGTGCCTTAGCCTTGGTGGCGTCGGTCATCCAATCGAGGTTGGCGATGTGCTGCGAAAGCGACTTTTGCAGGTTGCGAACCAACTCGACCATGCGAACCTTGTCCTCTTCGGGGAAGTATTTCTCGACATACATCTTGCCGACGGCCTCACCCAGCGTGCTGTTGGGAATGCGCATGGCGCGCTTCCAACGGGGCTGCTGCTGCTGTGCACCCGACATCACACGGCCGTAGAAATCAAACGAAGCGTTGATGAAATCATCGCTCAGATAACTTGCGGCGGCGTTGATATACTGTTCGGCGAGATAGTAGCGGATCTGCTCCACGGGAGCCTCGGTCAGGACCTTCGTGGCACCCTCAAGAGCCGAAGGAGTCATGACGATGATGTGGTCGAACTCGCCGATGCCCATCAACTTATAATAGGTTGCCCAATCGACTGCGGGGTATTTCTTCTCGAACTCCTCGCGCGACATCGGGTTGTAACGAGCGGCGGTGTTACGCAACTGTACGTTCGACCAAGTGGTCTCGGCAAGTTTCGTTTCGATGGCCATTACGCTCTCGACGGCTTTCGAGATCTCCTCCTCGGCGATGCCCGTCAGGCGGAAAATCTTTTCCAGATAAATCTTGTAGGCATCGAGGATGTTTGCGTTGGCGGGGTCGAGATAATAGTCACGGTCACCCAGCGTCAGACCCGACTGCGAAGCATACATTACGTTGAGCGAACTGTTCTTCATGTCGGCACTTACTCCCATGCTGAAGAACGGATTGGCACAACCCATGTGCATCTGTGCGATCTTCTCCGAGAAAGCGGCGCGGTCGTTGATCGAAAGGATCTCCTCGACGGCGGCCTTGATGGGGGCTGCACCCTCCTTGTTCAGACGAACCGAATCGAGACCCATCTTATACAGGTCGGCGATTTTCTGCTCGACACTGCCCGGAGTGTTCTGCTGTTTGGTCATCTCCGAGAAGAGTTCGTTGATGCGTTTCTCGTTGTTGTTTGCCAGCACGTCAAACGAGCCGAAACGCGAATACTCCGGTTTCAAGGGGTTGTTCTTCTGCCAGCCGCCTGTGGCATACTGATAGAAATTCTCCTGAGGGGTGTACGTCTTGTCCAAGTTGGACAGCGTAAGACCCGTGTTTTTGCTGGTGGGCTGACAGGCCGCCATACACACTGTGGTTGCGATTAATAATAATTTTTTCATAAAGGTTTAGGTTAATTTTTGGCAAAAACGGGAGTTGCCTTCCTTTGGAAAAGGCACTCCCGTTTTCGGTTGTTGCTTATTTTGGTCGGGGATTTTCGCGTGCGGGGCTTTGGAAAACCTTGCACGCGAAAATCCCCTTCAGGCACTCTTACTTGCGGATGGCTGCCACACCGGGGAGATCACCGAACTCGATGTATTCGAGCAGTGCACCACCGCCGGTCGAGATGTACGACACCTGATCGGCCAGACCGAACTTGTTTACACAAGCCACCGAGTCGCCGCCACCGATCAAAGAGTAAGCACCGTTCTTGGTAGCCTCGGCGATGGCCTCGGCAACCTCCTTCGAACCGGTTGCGAACTTGTCGATCTCGAATACGCCCACGGGACCGTTCCACAGGATGGTCTTGCAACCGAGGATGTGCTCGCGGAAACGCTTCTTGCCCTCAGCGGCAATATCGACACCCTCCCAGCCTTCGGGAATGTTGTCGGCGGCAGCCTCCTTGGTGTTGGCGGCAGCCGAGAAATCGTCGGCGATCAGTGCGTCGGGCGACATGACGAGTTCGACTCCCTTCTCCTTGGCCAGCTGAAGGATCTCCAGTGCCACGGGGAACATATCGGGCTCGCAGATCGAGTTGCCGACCTTACCGCCCTGTGCGGCGGCGAACGTGTAGGTCATACCGCCGCCGATAACGATCGAATCGACCTTCTCGATGAGCGACTTGATGACGCCGATCTTGGTCGAAACCTTCGAACCGCCGATGATGGCGCAGAAGGGGTGTGCGGGCTTCTCCATCAGCGAGGCCAGAGCCTTCACCTCTTTCTCCATCAGGTAACCGAACATCTTGTCGTTGGGGAAGTACTCGGCGATAAGGTACGTCGAAGCGTGCTTGCGGTGAGCCGTACCGAATGCGTCGTTGATGTAGCAGTCGGCATACGAAGCGAGTTTCTTGACGAACTCCTTCTGGGGACCTTCCTTCAGGGCTTTCTTGGCGGCATCCTTCTCCTCCTTGGAGGCATCGGCTGCCAGACCGCGGGGTTTGCCCTCCTCTTCGGCGTAGAAACGGAGGTTTTCGAGCAACATGACTTCACCGGGTTTCAATGCGGCGGCCATTTCGGCGGCTTTTGCGCCCATGCAGTCGCCTGCGAAGGCAACCTTGTGACCCAGACGATCCTCTACGGTCGAAACGATCTGTTCGAGCGAGAATTTGGGATCGGGATTCTTTTTGGGGCGACCCAGATGCGACATGAGGATCACCGAACCACCTTCGGCGAGTACCTTTTTGATGGTGGGCAGAGCGGCACGGATACGCGTATCGTCCGTTACCTCGCCTTTGTCGTTCAAGGGTACATTGAAATCAACGCGGATGATGGCGCGTTTCCCTTTGAAATCGTAATTGTCGATTGTTACCATAATTTCTTAACAGTTATTGTAAATTCGTTGTCTTTCTAAATTTTGCTCGGTGCAAAGTTATGAAAAAATTTTAACAATATATGAAAAATCGTATTTCCCGTCCCTAAAAAGTGCGGATTTTGTCATTTTCCGGGGATCGGGGAGTTCGCTTTCCGAAGGTAACGGATTCCCGCGGGCGATTATTGTATTTCCGCGGGGCGGATTACGGGAACTCCGCCCCGCGGTAAACAGGGTGTTAATATTTGTAGTTGATCCACTTGAGGATCTCCTTGATGCCGGGTTTTTTGCCGTACATCAACACGCCCACGCGGTAGATCTTCGAGGCGAACCACACCATGACGACAAACGACAGGTAGAGCAGCACGAGCGAGAAGATGACCTCCCACATGGGGATCTCGTAGGGGATACGCGCCATCATGACAATGGGCGAGGTGAAGGGTATGATCGAGAACCAGAAGGCCACCGACGAGTTGGGATCGTTCATGACGACCATCGAGATGATGAGGGCAAGGATGATCGGCAGGGTGATGGGTGTCTGCAACTGGGCGGAGTCCTGTACGCTCTCGACGGCGGAACCCACGGCGGCGAACATTGCCGAATAGAAGAGGTAGCCGCCCAAGAGGAACAGCGTGAGGAATCCGAAGATCTTCGCCAGATATGCCGTATCGGTTGCGGTGGTCACGGCCTGCAACATGTCGGAGTCGAGATTGGCGTTCATGGCGACCAGTTCGGCGGAACCGCCTTGGTGGACGGCTTCGACACCCTGCATGATGTCGTCGGGCATCATCGTCGGGATCAGTACCGAACCCACACCGAGTACCAATACCGCCCAGATCAGCAACTGCGTCAGGGCAACCGAGGCCACACCGAGAATCTTGCCCATCATCAGATCGAACGGACGCACCGACGAGACGAGTACCTCCATCACGCGGGAACTCTTTTCTTCGATGACCGCCTGCATGACCATCGAACCGTAGATCAGGATGAACATATAGAGCAGGAAGCCGAGGATGTAGCCGATGACCGATGCGGCGGCGGTGGATTGTGCCTGCGTGTCCTCCTCCTGCGATTTGTCGTTGCGGAAGACCTGCATCGTCACGGGACTTTCGACCTCCTTGAGGATGGTTTCGAGGTTGTCGATGTTGTACCCCTTGAGTTTTTCGGTCTCGATGTAGTCCTGGATTTGGTCGCGGATCTCGTTTTCGAGTTTCATCGACGAGGAACTATTGGCATAGAGGCGGATGTCGCTCTGGTCGGTCATGATCTCGGAGCCGATGTGCAGAATACCGAATTTGTCGGTCATCAGACTGCGGGCCTCATCGACTTTGACATCGCTCGGTGTGAATTTCAGCGACGGGGTGTTCTTCAGATGCGGGGCGATCAGACGGCTGTCGTCGATCACCACGACCTCTTTTTCGTCTCCCGTGGCGTAAACCATGACGAGTGCCGGAACGACCATCAGGGCGATCATCAGCACGGGCATCAGAAGGGTGGTCAGAATGAATGATTTTTTGCGGGCGCGTTCGTTGAACTCGCGCTGCATGATGAGAAATATGTTGCTCATGGTTGTTCGGTTTTTAGAGTTTGCCGTTCACGGCACGGATGAAAATGTCGTTCATCGAGGGGATGATCTCGCGGAACGAACGCAATTCGACCAGATCGTTCGTGCGGGCGATGACCGTTTTTAAGTCCTCGTTGCGTTCGACATGGAATTTGAGGGTGTGCAGTTCGCCGAAAGACTCCTCTTCGGAGGGGAGAATCTCGCCGAAACGGGTCAGATTTTCCGTAAGTCGCTCCTCGTCACCGCGGAACTGCACCTCGAAGATGTTCGCTCCGTGGCGGCGGCGGATCTCTTCGGTCTGACCTGAAAGGATGTTGTGCGATTTGTTGATCAGTGCGATGTGGTCGCAAAGTTCTTCGACGGATGCCATGTTGTGGGTCGAGAAGATGATCGTTGCGCCCTTTTTGTGCAGACGGAGAATTTCGTCCTGAAGCACCTTGGCGTTGATGGGGTCGAAGCCGGAGAACGGCTCGTCGAAGATGAGCAGTTCGGGTTCGTGGAGCACCGTGGTGATGAACTGCACTTTCTGTGCCATACCTTTCGACAATTCATCGACCTTCTTGTTCCACCACTCCTCGATGCCGAAACGCTCGAACCACTCCTTCAGACGCATCAGTGCGTCGTGGCGCGAGATACCTTTCAGACGGGCGAAGAACAGTGCCTGTTCGCCGACTTTCATTTTCTTGTAGAGTCCGCGCTCTTCGGGCAGATAACCGATGCGGAAGATGTCTTCGGGACTCAGCGCATGGCCGTTGAACAAGACGCGACCCGTGTCGGGTGCCGTGATGCGGGTGAGGATGCGGATCAGTGTGGTTTTGCCCGCACCGTTGGGACCCAAAAGACCGAAGATCGATCCTTTGGGGATGGTGAGGGACACGTCGTCCAAAGCCTTGTGGTTGGTGTATTGCTTCGAAACGTGTTCGATCGAGAGTAAATCCATAGTTTATGGTGGTTTAAATGATTTTGCAAAGATAGAATTTTTCCGAAATATGTCGTTTCCAAACAAAAAATCGGCAGATTGATTCTGCCGATTTCGGGAATCGGGATTTATTCGGCGTCGAGGTTGCCCTCTTCGACAAATTCACGCACGGAACGCACGTAGTGTTCGATGGTCTCCTCCATCGTCACGAACGACTTGCCGCCCGCGGCGTTTTTGTGGCCGCCGCCGCCGAAATATTTCCGTGCGAAGATATTCACATTGACATTGCCCTTCGAACGCAGCGACACGCGGATGAATTTGCGGTGCTGGGTGAACATCGCCGACATGACGACCTCCTTGATCGAGAGCGGGTAGTTCACAAAACCCTCGCTGTCGCCCTGCTGGAACTGGAACCGCCGCATCTCGGACTCCTTGAGCGACATGTACGCCACACGACCGCCCTCGAAGATCTGCATCTTGCGGTTGATGCAGTAGCCGAACAGACGCGCACGCCCCTCGGTGTAGGAGTTATAGACGCGGTTGTGGAGTTCGGGGATGTTGATGCCGCGCTCGATGAGCGTTGCCACGCAACGGAACAATTCGGGCGTGAGGTACGAGAAGGCGAAGTTGCCCGTGTCGGTCATCATGCCCACATAGAGCGATTCGGCGATCTTTTTGGTGATCTGCTCCGAGCCGAACATATCCTCGATCAGGGCATAGACCAGATAACAGGTCGAACACATGTCGGGATAGGAGAACGACACGTCGAACTCGGCGGGTTGGAGGTGGTGATCTATGAGGATACGCTTGGCGGAGGTGTTGGCGGCGATGATGTCGGAGAGGTTCTCCAGACGCGACAGCGTGTTGAAGTCGAGACAGAAGATCAGGTCTGCCTTTTCGACCGCCTTGGCGGCGCGTCCCTGCTCATCGGTCTTGAAAACGACCAGTTCGTCGATACCGTCCATCCATTCAAGATAATAGGGGTATTTGGTGGGAACGATGCAGGTCACCGTATGCCCCAGCGTGCGCAACATTTCGGCCCATGCGATCGACGAGCCGATGGCATCGCCGTCGGGATTGGTGTGGGCAACGATCACGATATTCTGACCCGGCGGCGTGATGAGTTTGAGCAACGCCTCGGTTTTTTCTTTCGGAAAATTCATTTCTAAAACCTTTTTCGGTTGAGTCTTTCTTGACAAAGATATGAAAAAAACTCTGAAAATTACAATCTGTTGTCCTATATTTGCAGGTAAAGGGCTCTGTTTTTCACCCGATTGTGGCGGTCGGGAATCCTGCTTCGGTCCGCAAACCGACAAAAATGGCGGATTCTTTCCCAAAAAAACACCCGGAAAGAGGAATCTTCGCCGAAAAATCTTATCTTTACACATTAAATGTGCATCACCATGGAGAATAAACCACTGACCATCGCTTTGATCTACGATTTTGACGGGACGCTGGCTCCCGGCAACATGCAGGAGTATGATTTCATTCCGGCCGTCGGAAAGAGCAACAAGGAGTTCTGGACGGAATCCAACTCGCTGGCCGAAGATCAGGATGCCGACGGAATCTTGGCGTATATGTGGCGCATGTTGCAGGCGGCACGTTCGAAGGGATTGTCCCTAAGGCGCGAGGCGTTTCAGGAGTCGGGACGCGGTGTGGAACTCTTCGAAGGGGTACGCGAATGGTTTTCTCGTATCAACCGCTACGGCGAGCAGCGCGGTATCCGCATCTGGCACTACATCAATTCGTCCGGCCTGAAGGAGATCATCGAGGGTACGCCCATTGCGGGCGAGTTCCGCAAGATCTATGCCTGTTCGTACCTCTACGATGTGGACGGCATCGCCTACTGGCCTGCCGTGGCGGTCAATTACACGAACAAGACGCAGTTCGTCTTCAAGATCAACAAGGGCGTGGAGTCGGTGTACGACAGCCGCGAGGTCAATCGCTACATTCCCGAAAAGGAACGCCCCATCCCGTTTGCGCACATGATCTATGTGGGTGACGGAACGACCGACATCCCCTGTATGCGTCTGGTGAAGAGTTCGGGCGGGCATTCGATTGCCGTGTATAATCCCGCGAAAAGCGGGGCGCGCCGCGAGTTGTCGTCGCTGATCCACGACAACCGCGTGAATTACGTCTGCGCCGCCGATTACCGCGAAAATTCCGAGATGGATACTCTGGTGAAAACCATCATCGACAAGATCGCGCTGGACGACCGTCTGGAGCGGATGAAGGTCGCCGTAAAATAAGCATATAAACAAAAAAAGATACAATGGAACTGATATTTGCAACAAACAACGCCCATAAAATCAGCGAAGTGGCTGCCACGTTGGACAGTCGCTACCACATCGTCACCCTCAAGGAGTGCGGCATCACGGAGGATATTCCCGAAACGCATCCGACCATCGAGGGCAATGCCTCGCAGAAGTCGCACTACATCTACGAGCGCACGCACCGCAACTGCTTTGCCGACGATACGGGTCTGGAGGTCATGGCTCTGGACGGCGCACCGGGCGTGCGTTCGGCACGCTATGCGGGCGACCGGCACGATTTCGATGCCAACAACCGCCTTCTGTTGAAGAATATGGAGGGCAAAACCGACCGCCGAGCACGTTTCCGCACGGTCATCTCGCTGATCTTGGACGGTGAGGAGCATCTCTTCGAGGGGGTCGTCGAGGGACGTATCATCGACCACGAGGTCGGTACGGGCGGATTCGGCTATGATCCGATGTTTGTTCCCGACGGTTACGACCGTACGTTTGCCGAGATGACTGCCGACGAGAAGAACGCCATCTCGCACCGCGGACGCGCCGTGAAGAAATTGGCGGCATATTTGCAATCTATTGAAAAATAAGGTACTTTTGCACCCTATGGAACACGAAATCAGCAATTACCTGAAGCAGGAGCACTACAATCCCGATAAGATTGAGGCCCTCAAACAACATTATAGAGCCATCCTCGAACTGTTGGGCGAAGATGCCGACCGCGAGGGGCTGTTGAAAACTCCGTTGCGCGTGGCGAAGGCCATGTCGTTCCTCACGAAGGGATATGAGGAGGATCCGATGGCCATCATCCGCGGTGCCATGTTCAAGGAGGAGTACAAACAGATGGTTTTGGTCAAGGACATCGAACTCTACTCGATGTGCGAACACCACATGCTGCCCTTCTACGGCAAGGCACACGTCGCCTACATTCCGAACGGCTACATCACGGGTCTGTCGAAGATTGCCCGCGTGGTGGAGACCTTTGCACGCCGCCTGCAAGTGCAGGAGCGTCTGACGGTACAGATCCGCGACTGCATTCAGGAGGCATTGAATCCGATGGGTGTGGCGGTGGTGGTCGAGGCGAGCCACATGTGCATGCAGATGCGCGGTATCGAGAAACAGCAGTCCGCAACGACCACTTCGGCCTTCACGGGGATCTTCCTGTCGGATCACCGCACCCGCGAGGAGTTCATGAACCTCATTTCGCACAATTACAGATAGTTATCCGTCCTTCGGGACAACGCATAAAAAAAGGAGAAAATTCCCCGAACGGGAGTTTTCTCCTTTTTTGTTCCACGTGGAAACTTATTTGCGCTCTTTCAACAGGTCGCGGATCTCGGTCAGCAGCACCTCCTCCTTCGAGGGCGCGGGTGCCGGAGCGGGTTTGGCGGCCTCTTCCTTCTTGTGACGGTTCGAGATGCGCTGGATGAGGCTGACGAACACGAAAATCGAGAAGGCGATGATCAGAAAATCGACCGTCGTCTGGATGAATTTGCCGTAGGGCAGGGCGGCCTCGGTGATGCCTGCCGCTTCGTCGGCTTCGCGGATGACCCATCTCAGATCCGAGAAGTTCACTCCGCCGCCGATCAGACCGATCAACGGCATGATGATGTCGTTCACCAGCGAGGTGACGATCTTGCCGAATGCACCGCCGATAATCACACCGACTGCCATGTCAAGCACGTTGCCTTTCATGGCAAACGCCTTGAAATCCGATAGAAATTTGCTTTTCATGCGTATGTGGGTTTAAATGTTGTGTGTCAGAGTTTGCGGCTTGCCACGATCACTTCGGCGGTGGCAAAATCCTCAGGGTAGTCGATGTCGAGTCCTTCGATGCGGTCCACGACCGACATGAACGGATGATCGCCGATGCGTTGGTGGCGTTCCACCCACAATGTGCGCGGGAAGATGAAGAATGCACTCGTCTCGATGTAGATCGGTTCGAGGGTCTGGGTGCGCGGGATGTTGTCGAGCGAGTAGTTCAGCGGACGCCCCCGATACCATGTGTAGGTGCGGATGCACTCGGCACTGAACGAGGAATCGTATGCCCCGGACTGCACTTCGCGGATGGCACGCGAGATGGTGTCGGCCTTGATGAAAGGCGAGGTGGCGTGTGCCAGCACGTAGAGGTCGGCTTCGACCTCGCTGACAAACGCATCGTAAATTTCGGCACCGAGTGTCGTGTTTTCGTCCAGACGTTTGTCTCTTTTGAGCAGACGAACGCCTTGGGGAAGATATTCGCGGATCTCCTCCGAACTGCAATATACATAGATTTCGTCCAACTCCTTGACTTGGGTCAAAGTCCTCAGGATGTGACACATCAGCGGTTCGCCGCCCAACAGGCGGAGGTTTTTTCCCCGAACGCGCTGACTGTTCAGACGAATGGGTACAAAGGCAACGGTTTTCATAGTCGGAAGGTGTTTTATTGAACCAGAAGATTGCAGCCGCGGATGTCGCTGTGGGCGATGCGCCCCTCGATTTCGAACGAGCCGTCACGGTGGACGATACCCGCATCTTCGGTTTGGATGAAGGCACACGACCAGCGGTTCGCAAGGTCGATGATGTTCAGTCCGCCGCGCTCCTCCTTTTCGAGCAGGGCGAACGGGTCGTTGATGTCGCGCGTTACGACCTGCATCCATCGCGGACAGTAGAAGCGGTTGTGTCCGTGAGAATAGGCCTGCGAGGTGAGTTCCGCCATGCCGTATTCCGAATGGATCTCTTCGACGCCGAACGCATCGCACAGGATTTTGTGGAACGCTTCTTTCGAGATCTCCTCGCGGTAGCCTTTCATGCCGCCCGTCTCCATGACGATGGTGTCCTTGAGTTTCGGGGCGTACTCCTCGGCCAGATCCCACAATGCGTAACTTACGCCCAAGAGAATCTTGGGCTTCGGATCGGCGGCCATGTCCTTCAGCAGGCGTTCGTGGTCGTCGAGGTAGAATCCTCCCGAACCGCACGCCTTGATCAGTCGGTCGGCCATATAGACCAGCGACGAACCTTTACGGCGCAGGTAATTCGGCAGGAGCGCATAGAGGCTGAGCCTGCCGGGGTCGCCGTAGAAGGTGCGGAATGCTTCGGTAAAGGCGCGTTCGTAGAGGGCGAGCGAGCGCATCGGATGGCGTGACGAGGTCATGCCTGTGGTGGCCGAAGAGGTGAAGACCGCTTCGGGAGCCTTGTCCCCGCAATAAACCTCGTGGGTCTTGAACAGGGAGATGGGCATAAACGGGATTTCGCGAAGGGAGCCTACCTGCATGGGGTCGATGCCCAATTCGCCGATATATTGGCGGTAGGGCGGAGTGCGGAGTGCTTGGTCGCGGAAAATCTCCATCGCCGTGTGTTCGAACTCTTCGTCGGTCGAAATTCGGAATATTCTGTCGTGGTTGTTCATCATTTACAAAGGTAGCGATTTTTTCCGTTCCCCGACTCTCGATTGTCGAAATTGTCGGCCGGGGGCGGAGGATCGGGTGCAGATCGGGCGGTCGGAGGGGTGTGTGGAGGGGCGGTTTTATGCGGTGGCGGCGGTGGGTATTGCGGTGCTTTGTTGCGCGCGGGTATCGGGAGGCGGATGAGGCGGGCACTCCTTATAAGATGTACAGAAACAGACTGACCGCCTTTCCCTCGGTCGGTCTTTCACTCACACAGCCCGTTTTGCTGCCGTTTTCGGCAGCCTGCTCTCAAGCCTATCCGCTCACTTGCGCTTGCGCCCGCGCCCGTCCTCCTCTTCGTCCCTCGTGCCCGCATTCGTTCTCCGCTCTCTTCCCCGTTCGCGTCCTTGTCCGCTCTTCTTCTTGTCCTGCCCTCGTTGGTTCATCCGCCCGCTTATACCTGTTTTTCTCCAACTCTGTCTTGCACACAGCCCTGTTTGCGCCTGCTTATCCGCGTGTCTGTCTGCCTTGCCGCCCGCCCCAAAAACACAAAATTCCCGACCGTATCTCTCGGTCGGGAATTTCTGAAAAGCCCGTAACTCACTATGCCGCAGAGTAATCCCTTTCGGGAAGACCCCTGCCGCCGACAGGCTTTGAATATGTATGTGCGAGAAGACTACTTCTTGCCCTTGGGAGCAAGCATCATGTTCATCTTCTTACCGTCCAATTTGGGCATGGCTTCAACCTTGGCGAACTCTTCCAAATCGGTTGCAAAACGCAACAGAAGAATCTCACCCTGCTCCTTGAAGACGATCGAACGTCCGCGGAAGAACACATAGGCCTTCACTTTCGCACCTTCCTTCAGGAAGTTCTGCGCATGCTTCAACTTGAAGTTGTAGTCATGGTCGTCGGTCTGCGGGCCGAAACGGATCTCCTTGACAACCACTTTGACCTGATTGGCCTTGATCTCCTTGGCCTTCTTCTTCTGCTGATAGAGGAATTTCTGGTAGTCGGCAATGCGGCATACCGGAGGATCGGCCTTGGGAGAGATCTCAATCAGATCCAACTCCATCTCATCTGCCAGACGAAGAGCCTCGCGCGTGGACATCACCTTTGCTTCGGGGATGTTGTCGCCGACAACGCGGACTTCGGGGACATTGATTTGATCGTTGATACGATGCGGATTCTCTTTGTCGGAGGGTTTACGTCCGAAATTGTGATCTTTTTTTACGACCGGTTTCGGTCGGTTATTCCCGGGGGTAAAAGGCCGCTGCGGGAATGGTTTGGGTGCTGCGATAGTACTTAAATTTTAGTTAATGAATCAGTTAATCGGTTCGGTTCCACGGGGAACCCGTATTTCGGGCTTTCGCCCGCAGTTTGTCCCTTCGGAGCGACCTCCCCGCAAGGGGAAGTCGCCCGGTCGGGGCAGAGAGACTACTTCCGGGGAAGTTTGTTGTTCTCAAATTCGTCCTTGACGAGTTTGAGGATCATATCCTTGAACTCTTCGAGTTTCATCTGACCCTTGTCGCCCTCGCCTTGCGCACGAACCGAGACCATGTTTTCGGCCTCCTCCTTCTCGCCGACGATCAGCAGGTAGGGGATGTGCTTCAACTCGTTGTCGCGGATCTTACGGCCGATCTTTTCGTTGCGGTCGTCGATCATCGTGCGGACATCATTGTCATTCAGGAACTTGACTACCTTTTCGGCGTAGTTGTTAAACTTCTCCGAGATGGGCAGTACAACCACTTGGTCGGGGCTCAGCCACAACGGGAATTTGCCACCCGTGTGCTCCAACAGCACGGCCACGAAACGCTCCATCGAACCGAACGGTGCTCGGTGGATCATGATCGGGCGGTGGAGTTTGTCGTCGGCACCCTTGTACGTCAGGTCGAAACGCTCCGGCAGGTTGTAGTCCACCTGAATGGTACCCAACTGCCATTTGCGACCGATGGCATCCTTGACCATAAAGTCGAGTTTCGGGCCGTAGAATGCGGCCTCGCCGGTCTCGACAACGGTGTTCAGACCCTTCTCGGCAGCGGCCTTCATGATGGCCGACTCGGCGCGTTCCCAGTTTTCGTCCGTACCGATGTACTTCTCCTTGTCGTTGGGGTCGCGCAACGAAACCTGTGCGGTGTAGTTGTCGAACTTCAGCGTCTTGAAGATGTACAGCACGATGTCGATTACACGCTCGAACTCTTCCAACAACTGGTCGGGGCGAACGAACAAGTGGGCGTCATCCTGCGTAAATCCGCGGACACGGGTCAATCCGTGCAATTCGCCCGACTGTTCGTAGCGGTAAACGGTACCGAACTCGGCAAAACGCAGAGGCAGATCCTTGTACGAACGGGGTTTTGAACGGTAGATTTCGCAGTGGTGCGGGCAGTTCATCGGTTTGAGCAGGTATTCCTCGCCCTCTTCGGGGGTGTGGATCGGCTGGAACGAATCCTTGCCGTATTTTGCATAGTGACCCGAAGTCACATACAGAGCCTTGTTACCGATGTGCGGGGTGATGACCTGCTGGTAGCCGTACTCTTTCTGCACGCGGCGCAGGAACTGCTCCAGACGATCGCGCAGGGCGGCACCCTTCGGCAACCACAACGGCAGACCCTGACCCACGCGCTGCGAGAAGCAGAACAACTCCAACTCCTTGCCCAGTTTGCGGTGGTCGCGTTTCTTGGCCTCCTCCATCATGACGAGGTACTCGTCGAGCATCGACTTCTTGGGGAAGGTGATACCGTAGATACGGGTCAGCATCTTGTTCTTCTCGTTGCCGCGCCAGTAGGCACCCGCAACCGAGGTCAGTTTGATGGCCTTGATGAATCCCGTGTTGGGAATGTGCGGGCCGCGGCACAGGTCGGTGAACTCGCCGTTGGTATAGAATGAGATGGTTCCGTCTTCGAGGTCGTTGATCAACTCGCACTTGTACGTCTCGCCCTTCTCCGAGAAATCCTTCATGGCCTCGGCCTTGGGTACGTCACGACGGATGAGCGGCTCCTTCTGGCGGGCCAACTCCAACATCTTCTTTTCGATCTTCGGAAGATCGGCCTCAACAATGGGTGTCGGTGAATCCACATCGTAGTAGAATCCGTTTTCGATGGCGGGACCGATACCGAACTTAATGCCCGGATAGAGCGATTGCAATGCTTCGGCCAACAGGTGCGAAGAGGTGTGCCAGAACGCATGCTTGCCCTCCTCGTCATCCCATTTGTAGAACTTGATCGAGGCGTCCTCCCCGATCGGGCGCATCAGATCCTGAGTTGCGCCGTTTACCGAAGCCGCAAGTGAGTCGGCAGCTAAACGAGGGCTGATACTCTCTGCGATTTGGTAGGCTGTTGTCCCTTTGGCAAACTCTTTCTGCGTGCCATCGGGAAAAGTGATTTTAATCATTTTGTTTTTTATTAGGTGAAACCGCCTGAAATGCTTCCACAATTACGAGACGGAATACATTCTCGGTCGGTAAAATTTCTTGGGTTTAGTCGCGGTCGCTCTGCGGAAGATCCTTGACGGACATGTCGCGGTGCGATCGTTCGCGTTCGGCATGAGGCAGGGGGTTGCGGTTCATTTCCGACCATGTCCTGCGGTGGCGGATGATGTCCAACGCGCCGAAAATGGCGTTGCGCATCGACTGCGGGTCGGCCTTGTCCTGTCCTGCAATGTCGAAAGCCGTGCCGTGATCGGGCGAGGTACGCACGCATTCCAGACCCGCCGTGAAATTCACGCCGTCGGGCGAAAGGCTCTTGAAGGGTGCCAGACCCTGATCGTGGTACATCGCTAAAATGCCGTCGTACTTGGTGTAGCCGCCTCCTGCAAACAGACCGTCGGCGGCAAAGGGGCCGAACGCCAGAATACCCTGATCGAAGGCCTCGACGATGGCGGGGCGGATGATTTCCTCCTCCTCCCTGCCCAGAAGACCACCGTCACCGGCGTGGGGGTTGAGTGCCATCACGGCGATGCGCGGCTCGACAATGCCGAAATCCTCCTTGAGCGACTGACGCAGGGTGCGGAGATCCTGAACGATCTTCTCCTTGGAGATGTTCTGCGGAATTTCGGCTACGGGAATGTGCTTCGTCACCAAACCGATGCGCAGTATGTCGCTGTAAAGAATCATCATCGCCTTGCCCTCAAATTCGGCATCGAAGAACTCGGTGTGACCCGTATAGCGGAAATCGTCGCTCTGGACGCTCTGCTTGGCGAACGGGGCGGTCACCACGGCATCGATGTAGCCTGCCTTGAGGTCTTTGGCGGCGGTGCGCAGTGCCTCGACGGCGGCATGACCCGCCTCCCCGGAGATCTCGCCGGGGGTGATGCGGCTCGTCTTGCCGCACGGTACGATGTTCACCTTGCCGCGGCGGGCGTCCTGTGCCGAGGAGATGATGTTGAAGGGAATATCCTCGATTTCCGAGATGGTTCCCCGATAGTAGTTGGCGGCTTCGGGAGATCCGTAGATGACGGGGATGAAAAACTCCGCCATACGGCTGTCCGAGAGGGATTTGAGAATCACCTCCCAGCCGATTCCGTTGGGATCGCCCTGCGTGATGCCTATTTTGAATTTTGTTTCGGTCATATCTTTATGCGGGATTTTCTTCGGCCTTCCCAAGAGGCATCCTCTCCGGCGGACTTAAACCGCGGCGAGTGAATAGCATATACAATTTACAAAGATACAACTTATATCCGAATATCAAAATGCTGTGCGATATTTTTCGGTGGGTCAGGCCGTTCGGGGGTATGGCGGGTGTGTCCCGCGACTTTTGGGAAGGCGGGATGCGGCTCGGATGAAACGGGGGTTCGGTTCGGGGCGGTTTGCGGCTCGGACGGAGGCGGAAAATTACAGCAGGCGGCGGCGAAATTCGGCGCAGACGATGCCCGTGGCCATCGCCACGTTCAGCGATTCGGTCGTGCGGCAATCTTCGGGATAGTTCGGGATGAGGATCTTGCGGCTGACCGAAAGGGCGGTGTCGGGCGAGATGCCGCGACCTTCGTTACCCATGACGATAATGCCCTCCCCGGAGAGTTCCGTGTGGTAGATATTTTCCCCTTCGAGGAAGGTGCCGTAGATGGGAATCTCCATCTTCGAGGCTTTTGCAAGGGTCTCTGCCAAAGGAAGATAGTGGATTTCGACACGCAGAATTGCACCCATCGTTGCCTGCACGACTTTCGGGTTGAAGCAGTCGGCGGTCGAGGGCGAAGCGAGGATGTGGTGGATGCCGAACCAGTCGGCAACACGCATGATCGTACCCAAGTTGCCCGGGTTCTGCACATCGTCCAGCGCGATCATCAGTTCCCCGCGGTGATCCTCCATACGAAACGCGCGGTGCGGGATTTCGACCAGTGCCAGCGAATTTGAGGGGGTTTTCAACAGCGACAGACGCTCCATGTCCTTGCGCGTGACGGTCTCCACCTCCCGACCCTCAAAAACGCCCTCCAAAGCGAAGATTTTACGGATGCGGAGCTGCGAAGAGCGGATCTCGCCGATGAGTTTCTCGCCCTCGGCGACAAAAAGACCCTCCTCCGTGCGTGCGCGTTTGTCGTTGAGCGAGCGCACCAACTGAATTTCTGCTTTTGTCATTTCTGCTTTTCGATTTCAAAGGTTTTTCCCTCAACGGCGGCGTAGGTTTCCGCAAATACGGTCTGTGCCTCCCGAACGAGTACCTCCTCGTCCTTGTAACGCGACGAATAGTGACCGATGATGAGGCGTTTGGCTCCTGCTTTCAGAGCGGCTTTGGCGGCGTCGAGGGTGGTGGCGTGACCGCGGTCGCGGGCATTGCGCTGCTCGTCGGCGGCATAGGTTGCCTCGTGGTACATCAGATCGACCCCCGTGCAGAGCGTGGCGGCCTTGGCCGAGAAATTCGTATCCGAAAGATAGGCATACGAACGCGCCTTGTAGGGAATGTAGGTGATTGCTTCGTTGGGGATTATGCGTCCGTCGTCGAGCGTAAGATCCTCCCCGCGTTTGGCGGCGGTGATTTGGGCGATCGACAGTCCCAATTCCGAGATCTTCTCCTTATCGACATTCAGCGGCGGCTGTTTTTCTCGAAACAGGAATCCCGCACACGGCACACGGTGGCGCAAAGGAATGCTCCACACCTCCAAGGTGCGGTTTTCGAAGAGCAATTCGTGACGCGTGGTGTGTGTTTCGTGCCAGACGACTTCGTAGGGCAGATCCTTGTCGAAGAATTTCAGATGGCTCTCCAGAATCTCGCCGAACGGAGCGGGTGCATAGACATCGAGCGGGGTTTTGCGGCCGCCCAACCCCAAGGTGGAGATCAGGGGAAACAATCCGAAGACATGATCGCCGTGGAGGTGTGAGATGAATATGCCCCTGAGTTTGAGCGGATTGATCCCCGCACGCACCATCTGCTGCTGGGTGCCTTCGCCGGCATCCACCAGATAGTATTGTTCTTCGAGGTTCACGATTTGTGCCGAAGGATGGCGGTTGGCGGTCGGACGTGCCGACGCAGAACCGAGTATGGTGACGGAGAAACTCAAAACGGGACGAATTTTTAAAGATTAAAAAAATCCCGCTTCCCGTGCCCTGCAAGGCATTGGGAAGCGAGATGGTTTTCGGGAACAGATTAACGGTGCAGGAAACGCTCGCAATCCAGAGCGGCGATGCAGCCCGAACCTGCGGCGGTGATGGCCTGACGGTAGTGGGGATCCTTCACGTCGCCGGCGGCGAATACGCCCTCGACGCTCGTTCTCGACGAACCGCCCTCTACAACGATGTAACCCTCCTTGTCGAGTTCCAGCTGACCCTCGAATACCTCCACGTTGGGGTGGTGTCCGATGGCGAGGAAGAAGCCCGAAATCTCGATCGTGCGCTCCGTGCCGTCGGTCTTGCGCAACAGGGCACCCGTCACGCCGTGCAGGTCGTCGCCCAGCACCTCGACGGTGTTGTGCTCGAACAGCACTTCGATGTTCTCGGTGTTGAACACACGCTCCTGCATGGCTTTCGAAGCACGCAGGAACGGCTTGCGGACGATCAGATAAACCTTGCGGCACAGCGATGCGAGGTAGGTGGCCTCCTCACAAGCCGTGTCACCGCCACCGACTACGGCGACATCCTTCTTGCGATAGAAGAAACCGTCGCACGTAGCGCAGGCACTTACGCCCTGACCGCGGAATTTGGCCTCCGAGGGAAGACCCAGATATTTTGCCGAAGCACCCGTAGCCACGATCAGCGATTCGGCTTCGATCTCGTGTTCGCCGTCCACGACAACGTGGAAGGGACGCTTCGAAAGGTCGATTTTGGTGATGATGCCCTTACGCATGTCGGCACCGAAACGTGCGGCCTGCTTGCGGATGTCTTCCATCATCTCCGGGCCGCTGATGCCCTGAGGATAACCCGGAAAGTTCTCCACTTCGGTGGTGGTCGTCAGCTGACCGCCCGGTTCGATACCCGAATAGAGTACGGGATTGAGGTTTGCGCGCGAGGTGTAGATGGCGGCAGTGTATCCTGCCGGGCCGCTACCCATGATCAATACTTTTACATGTTCCATTTTTAAATTGTTTTTGGTTGATATATGATAATTTATTCGTTTAGGGTTTTCTGTCCTCGCGGGGCGAACTCCGTGAGAGGTTGTCCCGTGTAGTCAAATTCCGCCCACAGGTCACCGCGACGCACCTCGAAAATACTCTCTTCGGGGTGGTAGTCCACAATGTCGTACATCATCGGCAGGATGCAGCGGCCTTCGCGGTCGATGACACCCATGCCCGTCGTGCGTTCGACGACGGCGCGTCCCTCCGCAAAATCATCCGCCCAGAGGTATTGTGACGGGATGACGGGTTGGTTCCTGTCGTCCACATAGCCGTAACCCTCCTTGTCGCGGACGCAGGTCAGTCCTTCGAACGTATGGCCGACCCAGAGGTGTCCCTTCAGATCGGGTGCGGGGTTGTACGGTGCATCGAAATCCGACACAAAGTCGCCGCCCAACTCGTCCAAGCGTGCCCGCAGCAGGTCGAATCCCTTCCGATCGCCACTCGGATCGCCGCCGATCACGGCATCCTGATAGCGGATCGGGATGAAGCGGTGTCCGTCCCAACGGATGTTCGAGGGTTTGAGGTTGCGGTGGACAAATCCCGCCCGTTGCAACTCCTCCTGAAGCGTGTCGAGAGCCTTTTGCAGTTCGGCTTTCAAGGCATGCGTTGCCGCCTCCTCGAAACTGCATCCGGGGCAGGGCTGGAGGATCAGGTCTTGGCGGTTGCCCTCCTCGTCCGTGAGTTCTCCGCGCAGGATGCGTACCGATGTCAAGGAGGGGCATTTGAGGCGGTCGAGTGCCGAGAGCGTATGTTCCGCGTGGAACATTCCTTCGCGCGAAAGCGGCATGGCGAGCAGATACCGTTCGCCACGGTAATGCACCACGGCATCGACAAATTCCGTCGTGCGGTGCAGGGCGGGAAGCCCCGTGTCGGTCACTTCGACCGTGATCCCGTGCAGGCGGCGGAGCCACAGGTCGGGCGCGGTGAGTGCGCGGGTGAAGGAGTGAACGGATACGGCCATCTTATTCGCGTTTTACACTGATTGAACCTATGTTGAGCATCGTCACCAACTGGGCGGCGGATGCGTTGTAACTCATTCCGCGGAACGGCGGCATGGCACCGATTCCCTTGGCTTCGCGGATCGCTTCGTCGAACGACGCGGGCATCGTACTCGAACAGGCGTAGAGGATCGAGGCGTAATGTTCGGGGTAGCGCGTTTCGTCCTCCGTGGGGAAGAACAGACGCTCGGAATCCTCGCGGCTGCCGAGGTGGATGTTGATCAGAAGCACGTTTCCGTCACGTGTGCCGAGGCGTTTGATCTGGTTGGAGACGGCCTCCAACTCCTCGTCGCGGGCATCGGTCGCCTCGCCGTCGGTGATGTTGAACACCACGGGCGGGAAACTGTCGGCATGAGCCTCCGACATACACCACGAGCGCAGGAAATCGCGTGCCGTGCGCAGTGCCTCGCACATGGGCGTTTTGCCCTGTGCCTCGGCATGAATCCACACGGGAGTGGGGATCTCGCGCAGGGCAATCTCCCCGTCGGGCAGATGTTGTTCGAAGACCTCGCGGCGGATTTCGGGTTTGAGATGCGAAAGTTCGCACACCGACATCGACTCGCGCTCGTCGGGCAGGAGCGAACGCACCTCGTCATCGCCCGAATAACTCCAGACGGCGATGTCGTAGTAGTCGCGTACCCCGTCGTCACGGCGTGCCCGTTCGATCAACTCGAACAGCAGGTCGTTCGTAATCGAAGCCACGGCTTCGGCCTTGGTGGTTTCCTTGCCCCGGTAGCGGGTTTTCTCGGCCATCGAACCCGAACCGTCGATCAGAATCAGAAAGGCGGTGCGGTGTTGGCGGGTGATGCTTTGGGTGTGTGACATGACTTTGGCGTAAAAGGTTTAACTCTTCAGACCGCGTACCGTACAGTAGTCGCGGCGTATTTCTTCTTCGTCGTCGGTGTCGATACCGTAACCGACGGCCATGTCCATCGAACAATCGCGGCGGCAGTCCTGATCGGTCATGCGGCGCAGGGCGGCGTGTGCATTCTCTCCTGCCGTAACGGCTTCGGCGATCTCTTCGGCCGAAGGGATGTGTCCCAGAAGGCCTGCATAGACCCCCTCTGCCCACGAACGCGCATAGTCGGCGTAGTGGACATGAAACACGCGCAGGCGGTTGTCGATGTCGGCGAAGGTCTTCAAGTGACCCTCTTCGACGGCATCGGCGACAGCCTCGGCTTCGCGTTTGGTGATGTATTGACCGCCCAGATCGATCCACGATCCCGATCCGTCGTATCGTTGTTGCGGAATCCCCTCCCGGAGCATTGCTCCGAGCGAGGCCACAATGGCTTTGTTGTAGAGCATGATGCCGCGTTGCAGTCCGGAGGGGCGGATCGTCACTTTGTTATAGACATACGTGGCGGCATCGGGATCTTCCTCCCGCAGGCATTGCAGGGTGTCCACGGCACGGAGCATCCCTTCGGTGATGTAGGGGTTGTACTCCTCGAAGTTGATCACGTCGCGGAATACCGTGCGGTGGTCGCGGCGCGGCCATTTCTCCACATCGCGCACCGCTCCGTAACTGGCAAGGTTCGCACCCGGCATCAGCACCGATTTACCCTCCCGCTCGACGAGATACGAGTAGGGGAAGATGCGCGTGTCGTGGTGGAAGGAGTGATGCCCCATGATCATCGTGAACGCACCTTCACGGGCAGGCGACATCACATAGGCACTGCTGGCGAACTTGCAACCGCGCAGATGGATCGCCTGATGGACGGCACCGCTCTTGAACAGGTGGTTGCTCTGGTTCGATCCGCTCCCCGCATTGAAAAACGAGAAATAACCCGCAATTAGAAGGGATGATTTGTGGTGGGTGACGGTGTAGGGGCCTGCGAAAATCGAGGCGGCCTCGCCGTTCTCGCAATGGCTGTTGGCAAAGAACAGCGAATCGGAGGCGGTGAAGTTCTTGTCCATGACCGATCCCTCGCCCACAAAACAGCGTTCGAGGATCACACCGTTGTCGATGCGTGTCCCTTCGGCGAGGATGAAGTCGTAGGCCTTGACATCCATGCCGACAAACGCCCCGTCGAGGATCGTTCCGTTCTGGAGGACGGTTGCGCCGTCGATCCGAACGCCCTTGCCGATGCGTACCTCGCGGACGAAGCGGACACCGTTCAAAACCGAATCGTCACCGATTTCGCCCAGCGTATCACGGCGCGAGGCGGCATATTGGCGGGTCATCTCGTCGAGGCGGGCGACAAGTCGCGGGCGGTGGCGGTAGAAGGCACTCATGTAGGCGGTCTGTGCCGTCATCCGATCGTGGATGAGGGTCGTGCGTCCGCCGCATTCGTTTACCGCCGCCACGGGGGTGGCATTGCCGAACGCCGATTCCTCGCGGCACTCCAACGCCGTGACGTTGTTGAGCCTTACGTTGCGACCGAGACGGTAGTTTCTGACCTGCGCGTTGAGGATCCGAACCCCCGACGCGATCTCGACACGACCTCCCAGACAGCAGTTGTGCAGTTGGTCGGGCGTGAAATCCTCCGCCACAAGCACCTCCTCCCACCTTTCGGCGGAAGTGTGGTTTGCCTTCAGCAGTTCGATCTCCATGTCGGTCAGATGTCTCAAAGTTGTTTCTTTTTTGAAGATTGAATTTCCCGTTTTGAACACGAAGTGTTCCTTGCGTGTGGGATTAACGGACAAATATACAGAAATCCCCGTTAAATCGCAAACTCTTTGCCCGTGGTGTCGATTTCTGCCCGCTGATTTCCCCTTTCGACGGTGGCGCGACCACGGCGGAAGGGTTTCACGGCGGTGTATTGCGGACAGCGCAGAAGCGTTGCGCCGTCCCGTGAGATGTAACTCCACGTGCGGTTCAGACGCACGGCTGCCAAGCCTTCGCTAAAGTCAAATCCCGCACTGTACATCGGCGGGATGATCCATTCGCCCGTCTCGCCACGGAATCCCCACAAATTGCCCCGCACATCGAGTTCTGAAGGGGTCGAATCAAGCGGTGGGTAGCCGTCGAGTTCGTGTCGGGCGTACTTTAGAAGTTCGGGAAGCGCGGGTAGGTGCATCAGGGGACTCAGGAGCAGTTCCGCGATGCGGTATTGGGCGGCAAAGCCGTGACGATCAAAGAGATCCATTGTCTGTCGGAGCCGCGGGTCGGTCGCAATACGGCGCGGATCGAACAGCAGCCCGTCCTCGTGGTTCAGGTTTTTGCCGAGTGCGGGATCAAGTTCTAAAGCATGGAGTGCCGTCGAGATCAGTGCCGCGGGGTAGTCGTCCAATGTCGCGTCGAAATCATCGGCGGTACGGGCGGGATGCTGGTAGGCGGCAGTCCCCAATTCGGGACTGCGCAAGCCCTTAAATTCGGGGCGGAAGACCGCATCGAAATCAATCAGACGGAGCGATCCGTCTTCGAGCGCAAGGATGTTTTCGGGTTTCAGATCGCCGTGCGCCCAGTCGTCCGTAACGAGCGTTTCGGCCAAAAGATCGAACGAGCGTGCCAGATTTTTCAGCGTTGCGTGATCCCCTGCCTGCACTGCCTGTTCGATGCGTCGGCGGAGCGAGGTGCCCTCGATCCAGTCGAGCAGTACCACATCGACCCATTCGCCGCGGGTGGCATCGCACAAGTAGAGTGCCTTGGGGCGGAACGCATCGCCGTAGATCTCCCGAAGTCGCGCCGCAGGCCTTAAAAAACAGCGCAATACCTTCTTCCGTCCGTTGTGGCGGATGAGGAATCCGACGGCGTTGTTGCCCGCAAAACAGCGGGGGCGTCCGCTTGCATCGGTGCATACCTCCACCGTCCCTTCAAGCCGCAAAAGGCGGTCGGGATCGGTCATCGTCGTAAGGTATTGGCGGAGGGTGTACATCGCGGGTAAAAATTAAGAGCAACCGATCGCTCGATTGCTCTTGTTATGCTTTCTAAAGAAGCGATCTGTTAGTGGCAGCAGCCGCCTTCGCAACCGCCTTCTTCGTGGTCGTGATCGCAGTGGCAATCGCTGCCGCAATCACATCCGCAACCACCCTGCTCGTCTTCGGGCGTCAGGTCACGAACCATAACCACCTCAACATCGAAGTTCAGCGTCTTGCCTGCCATCGGGTGGTTGAAGTCCATTTTGACGGTCTCATCCGCAACTTCTTTGATCGTACCCATCATGCGGTGACCTTCGGCATCGCTCATGGGAACCTGCGAACCTACGAAGAGAATATCCTCGGCCAGTTTGCCATCAACCATGAAGATGGTCTTGGGAAGATCGACGATGGCTTCCTCGTGGATTTCGCCGTAGCCGTCCTTGGGTTCGAGGGTGAACGATACCTTCTCGCCGGGCTCTTTGTCCAGAATAGCCTCTTCGAACTTGGGCAGCAACATGCCGCGACCGAAGATGAACTCAAGGGGCTGACCCGGTTGCGATTGATCTGCGATTTTTCCGTCAACGGTCAATTTATAATCGACAGCGACCTTTTTGTCTTGTGCTACTTTCATAGTTTTTTCGTGTATTTAAGTGTTGATTTGTTTCCGTCTTATATCCCACAAAGATAGGCACTTCGCCGTCATGCACCAAATAATCCGGGGAAATAAATCCCCGCATGCCCTAATTTTTTATGGTAAGACACTTCGGGAAAACGAGTGCGGGGGGCGGTTTCCTGCTTTGGAGAAGAACCGCCCCCCGCAGGGGAAAAGGTTTCGGAAGAGGGCTTTTTAATAGACCCACTCCAGACCTTTGATGTCGAGTTCGTTTGTCGAACAGCCGTTCAAGTATTCGCCGTAACGGCTCGTGGCACAAGAGATTACGATCGTATAACGTCCCGCGGGGGCGGTGTCGGTCTTGCGGAAATAGCGGAGCGGAATCTCCAGATCGGTCTGCGACCCCGTGCGGATGTATCGTACGCCCGATGCGATGACTGTTTCTGCCGAAGAGAGGCCTTTGAGGGTTTCGGGATTCCAGACACCCGTGGGTTTGGCCATACCCGAAGTGGTGGCGTGGCGTTGCGCCCAGTCGATGATGCACACCATGATCATCGCTTCGTCGGGTTGTCCCACGGCGATGTGGGAGGCATGTTTGTTGTGGGTGACATTGCCCGTTTTGGCACGATAATTCACGCGGAGTGCCGTGGGGCGTGCCGTGTAGGTGTAGGGCTGGCCGAAATTGGCGGTGCCGTTCGTGCCGTTCATCGCAAAGGTGCCCGTGAAGAGGTTGCCCGGCGTGAGCAACTTGATGATTCCCATGATGTTCACCGCACTTGCCTGAAGATGGGCGTAGGTATTGCGGTAGGTGCAGAGGGTTTTGGCCTGCGAGTTGTTACCGCTGCTCCAGAACGACGAATTGGTATTGGCGGTGGTATAGCACGACAGGCTGCCGTCGGAAAGGGTCGGGATGGGATCGCCTTGGTGATTGCTCGAAAAACGACCCGAACGGAGGACTTTCCCTTGGTCGATCAACTGCCAGTCGTAGTCGGCACGGGCAAAGACACCCGTCAGGCGGTCGGGGCGCATCGTGCCGTCGGCGGAGTTTGTCCAGCGGGGTTCGATCATGCGTTGCGAACCCGTGCCCGTGGCGGTCTGCCAGAGGGTCTCGGTCGTGCGTTTATATTGAAGGCGTGCCGTGGAGGGGGCATTTTTCAGGGTTGCCGTGGCTGTGTTTTTCCAAAGATTGATGTTGCCGATCGTCACCTCGACATCGGGTGTCCACTCCGTGAGGTTGCGGGTGGCATAGACCAGTTCGCCTGCCTTGAAGGTGGCTTCGGCCGAGAGGTCGAGGACGGCGTGGTGGCGTTCGGTCGTGATCTCGGCGCGAAGGCGGCGGTAAGTGCCCTGCGGCAGGTTGAAAAAGGCCTTTGCATCGGCGGCCGAGGGTTCGGTGCCGGGGGCGTAGTTCAGCAGGATCTCGTGGCGGGGATTCGATGTGGAGAGTCTGCCCGTCAGCGTGTTGCGGTCGATTTCGAAATAATCGGCGGCGAGGGGATCACCCTCTGCCGTAAGGCGGATGGAGCGCACTTTCTCGTTTTTCACCGCCGCGTCCGCCGTGTGGAACGACAGCGAAAGAATGGCGGTCAGCGATCGGAAATCGAAGGTCACGGGTGTGCCGTTCACCGATCCCGTGGCGTGTTTCAGGGTGGAGACGAGCGGGTAGAACAGGGCGTTGAATCGGTTGCCCTGCTGGGTGCGTATTCCGCCGAAGGGGATTCGGGTGGGCGTGTCTGCCACATGGGGAAGAACGGCTTGAAAGTTCCATGAAGAACTGTTGTCGAGCAGGCGTCCCTCGAAAAGGCTGGTCGCGGGGTTATAGTCGAAGCGGGCGGTCTGGTTGTTGGCAAAGACCGTGATCCGATCGCCCGATTGCCAGTCGCAACGGAATTTTCCCGCCGCCTCATCGACCGTAAGGTCGGCACGGGTCGTGCGGGTGGGGTCGGATGCCCCGAATGTCACCGTGACGGGTTCTTGTCGGGGCGTGACGGGTTCGGTCTTGTCGTCCGAGCAGGACGCAAGCGCAAACAATGCGGTAAAGAGTAATGCAAAATGTCGTTTCATGGCGGTTGTCGGGTTTAATATTCGTCGGCGGAAGTCCAATCGTAAGAGGTCAGCGGGCGGGCAGGGCCTTCGATGCCTTCCTGCAAGGAGAGTCCGAAGCCGCCTTCGACACGGCATTCCAAAACAATTATTTCGGGCGACGAATAAGTGCGCGCCTCGGTTTGGGGTGTGGTATTCATAATTCGTAAATTTTTAGTTTGATCAAAAGTAGTCGGAACGACCTCCTTTTGCAACTAAATTCAACCAACTGGCGGATTTTCCCCACGAACCGTTCCGTGCGGAACGGTTTGATCACAAACATCCCGAAAATTCCCATAAACAAGAAACGACCGCTCTTCTGTCTGAAGAGCGGTCGTTTCTTGGGAAAAATGTCCGATTAGCGGAGTTCCATCTCGTCGATCAGATAACCGGCGTTACCGACGCGCTCGATGAGGAACAGCACATAACGGATATCCACGGCGATGTTGCGGCACTTGACGGGATCGTATGCCACATCGCTCATCGTCGAGAGCCATGTGCGGTCGAAGTTGATGCCGATCAGTTCGCCTTTGCCGTTGATCATCGGCGAACCCGAATTGCCTCCCGTGGTGTGGGGCGTGGCAAGGAAGCAGACGGGGACGGTCTTGCGCCCGTTCATCTCGATGCCCCAACGGCCGTAATCCTTGGCCTTGTAGAGGTCGCGCAACGACTGCGGGATGTCGTAGTCGTAGATTTCGGGGTTGTCCTTGGCGATGATGCCGTCCAGCGTGGTCTGCGGGTAGTGATACTCGCCGTCGCGGTACTCGTAGCCCTTCACCGAACCGTATGCCACACGCAGCGTGAGGTTGGCATCGGGATAGAAGGCGCGGGTGGTGTCCCACTCCTGAAGGCCGCGGACATAGACCGTATAGAGTTCGCTCAGGTGTTTCGAATTGAGGTTACGCAGGTCACGGCCGTCGAGTTCCAGTTCGCCGCCGATCTTCTTCATCTGGGCCATGATCGACTCGCGGAGCGGTGCCGACTCTTCGTTCTTGCCGTTCCAGATCTCCTCGAAGATCTTCTCGCCGTAAGCCTCAGGCGAGCCTGCTTTCTTCACACCCTCCGTGAAGAGCGGAGAGCGGTAAGCCTCCGGGCAACGTGTGGCGTACTCCTTGAACAGGAGGCGGAACAGGTCGCGTTCGGTCTCCTCGCGCTGTGCGAAGCAAACTTCCCGACGTTCTGCGTCGGTGTATTTTTCGGGAAGGGTCAGCAGGGTCTCGATCGTCATCTCGCGGGCGAAGTAAGCGTCCATGATGCGGGCATATTCCTTCTTCAGATCGGCGACGATCGTCTTGTATTCGGGGCGGTTTTGTGCCCATGCCTCGAACTGACGCTCGTAGATGCGTTTCTTATCGACGGTCTTGTTGTTGATCCCCAACACGCGACCCTGCCATTTTTTCCAAGCATTGGCGATCCACACGTATTTCGAGGCGTAGTGGATACGCAGGGCGGGATCCGCCTCCTGTGCCTTGCCGATGATGTTCAGACGCTCGGTGCGGATGGCGATTTTCGCCGGATCGGAACGCTCGGCAAGGTATGCCACATCGTCCGAGAGGATATACTCCTGTGTGTTGCCCGGAAAACCGTAGATCATCGTGAAATCACCCTCCCTGATGCCCTTGGTCGAGATGGGGAAGAAGCGTTTCGGGGTGTAGGGTACGTTGTCGGGCGAATAAGCGGCGGGTTTGTTGTTTTTGTCGGCATAGATGCGGAAGATCGAGAAATCGCCCGTATGGCGCGGCCAGATCCAGTTGTCGGTATCGCCGCCGAACTTGCCGATCGACGACTGGGGTGCACCCACGAGGCGCACGTCGTCGAACTGCTCGTAAACGAACAGGAACTGCTGGTTGCCGTAGTACATCTGTTCGATCGAAGCCTTGTAGCCTGCGCCTTCCTTCGAGGCCTCCTCGATGATCTTCGCAGCCTCCTCGCCCTTTGCAAGGCGGTCGGTGACATCCTCCATGCGTACGAGGAAACGGACGTTGAGCCCTTCGTTGGGGAGTTCCTCTTCCAGCGAGCGTGCCCAGAAGCCGTAGGTCAGATAGTCGTGCTCGATGGTCGAGTGTGCCTGAATGGCATCATAACCGCAGTGGTGGTTCGTGAGGATCAGACCGCGATTCGAGACGAGTTCTGCGGTACAGCCGCCGTCGAACAGCACCACGGCATCTTTCAAAGAGGCCTGATTGATCGAGTAGATGTCCTCGGCCGTGAGTTGGAAGCCTTTCGCGCGCATATCGTCGATACGGCTCGAAATCAGGCTCGGAAGCCACATGCCCTCATCGGCCCGAACGGGCAGGAATAGGAGGGTTGCGAACAGAATGAGTAAGTAGCGTTTCATAGGTCAGTTTTTATTTATAAAGTTGTTTAATTCGGTGTAAACCCGCTGTACGGGAAGTCCCATCACGTTGTAGAACGATCCTTCGATGCGTTCGATGGCGATGTATCCGATCCATTCCTGAATGCCGTATGCACCCGCCTTGTCGTAGGGGCGGCAGGTGTCGATGTAGTGGCAGATCTCCTCGTCGCTCAATGCCCGAAACCACACCCGGCTCTCCGAAGAGAAGGTTTTTGTCCGGGTGGCGGAGCGGAGCGTGACACCCGTCACGACCTTGTGGCTGTGTCCCGACAGCGAGCGGAGCATCGCGCAGGCCTGTGCGCGGTCGCGGGGTTTGCCGAGGACACCCTCCCTGCCGATCACGACCGTGTCGGCCGTCAGGAGGATCTCGTTCGGGGCGAGCGGCGTGGGGCAGGCTTCGCTTTTGAGGCGCGAAAGGTAGGCGGGAACCTCTTCCGCGGGAAGTGTCGCAGGGTAGATCTCTTCGCAGGGATAGCGGTCTGCCAATTCAAATTTTAGAGTGCACCCTTCCAAAAGTTCCCGCCGGCGCGGGGACTGCGAGGCGAGGATCAGACGGTAGGATTTCAGTCGTTCGTTGAGCAGCATGGTCATCGGATTTCAAAGTCCAACAAGGGGCGACCTTCGAGCGAGGCCGTAAGGCGGTCTCCCGGCTTGACGGAACCCGTGCCTGCGGGAGTGCCCGTATAGATCAGATCGCCGATCTTCAGGGTTACAAATTCCGAAAGGCGGGCGATGATCCGATCTACCTTGAAGAGCATTTCGGCGGTATTGCCCCTCTGGCGGCATTCGCCGTTCACGTCGAGCGTAAAGTTCAGTTCCTGAATGCCCTTGCCGAGGTCTTCGAGGCGGACAAATTCGGGCGACAGGGCTGCCGAATGGTCGAATGCCTTGGCCTGTTCCCAAGGAAGACCTTCGCGGATGGCGCGCCGTTGGAGGTCGCGTGCCGTGAAGTCGATGCCGAGCCCCGCCTCATCGTAGTAGCGGTGGGCGAATCGTTCGGAGATGCAGCGTCCCACGCGGTTGATCCTGACGACCAATTCGCATTCGTATTCGCACTCCTCGGTGAATCGCGGGATATAGAACGGATCGTTATTGCGCAACAGAGCCGTGTCGGGTTTCAGGAACCAGATCAACTCCTCAGGGCATTGTTCCGAAGAACCCACCGAGAGGTGTTGTTCGGTGACGTGTGCGGCATAGTTGCGTCCGATGCAGAATATCTTCATGGTTGTTTAGTTTTTGCAGGCGGTTTCCTCTCTGAGGATCGAGGTCATGCGGCGGGCGAAGCGGTCGGCGACTCCCGTACCGCCCATGATGCGTTTGAGTTCGGCGAAATCGTCGATCATGCGTTGGCGTTTTTCGCCGCCCTTGACAATCGCGCGGAGTTCGCGTTCGGCGCGCGTGATGTCCAGATCCGACTGGATGATCTCGGCAACGGATTCGCGTTGCAGGTTGAGGTTCACGAGCGACACCCACTTGACACTCAGCACGTAGGGTTGCAGTTTGACCTGAAACCACAGCGTGCGATAGACCACCACTTCGGGGATGCCTAAAAGGGCGCACTCCAAGGTCGCCGTACCCGATGTCACGACGGCGGCTTCGGCGACGGCAAGGGTTTCGTAGGTCTGGTTGCAGACGTAGCGGATGTCGCTGCCCTGCATGTATTGTTCGTAGAGCGGGCGTTCGATCCACGGCACGCCCGCCACGACAAACTGATGGTCGGGGAACTTCCGGCTCAAAAGAGCCATCAGCGGCAGGTTATCGCGGATCTCGCCACGGCGGCTGCCTGCCAAAAGCGCGATGATCGGGCGGTTGTCGAGGCTGTTGCGTTGGCGGAACTCCTCGGCGGAGGGCAATCCGGGACGGCGTGCCTCGATGGCATCGACCAGCGGATTCCCTTCGAAAATGGGTTGCAGTCCCTTCTTCGAAAAATATTCCTTTTCAAAGGGGAAGATGATGAAGAGGCGATCGACGTATTTGCGGATCGACTTCACGCGCCACTCGCGCCATGCCCAAACCTTGGGGGCGATGTAGTAGAAGGTGCGGATGCCGTTTTTGTGTGCCCACTCGGCCATCTTCATGTTGAAGCCGGGGTAGTCGATCAGGATCAGCACATCGGGGCGGTACTGGGCCACATCCCGACGGCACTCCTCCATCTGTCGGCGGATCGTACCCAAGTTCTTCAGCACCTGCACGATACCGAAAAATGAGGTTTCACGGTAGTGTTTGCGCAGGTTCTCCTTACCGCCCGCCTCGGCCATGAGATCGCCGCCCCAGAACCGAAATTTGGCGGCGGGGTCTTCGCGTTTGAGGCCGCGGATGAGGTTCGAGCCGTGAAGGTCGCCCGAAGGCTCGCCTGCTATGAGGTAATATCGCATAATGTGCTTAAAGGTTTATTCCAGCCCCTCCAAAAGGTCGGGACGGAGGGTTCGTGTGCGTTCGTAGGCCTGTTCGTCCTGCCACTTTTCGATCTCGGCAAAGTTGCCCGAAAGCAATACATCGGGCACTTTCCAGCCGCGGAACTCCGCAGGGCGCGTATAGATCGGCGGGGCGAGCAGATTGTCTTGGAACGAGTCGGTGAGTGCCGAGGCCTCGTCCCCGATTGCGCCCGGCAAAAGGCGTACCACCGAGTCGGCAATGATGCACGCCGCCAATTCGCCTCCCGTCAGCACGTAGTCGCCGATCGAAATCTCGCGCGTGATGAGGTGTTCGCGGATGCGGTGGTCGATGCCCTTGTAGTGACCGCACAAAATGATGATGTTTTCCAACGTCGAGAGGCGGTTGGCCTCGTGCTGGTTATATCGGATGCCGTCGGGCGAGGTGTAGATCACCTCGTCGTAGTGGCGTTCCGACTGCAACTTCCCGATCAGCTCGAAGACGGGTTCGCATTTCATCACCATGCCCGCCTCTCCGCCGAAGGGATAGTCGTCGGTCGTCTTGCGCTTGTCGTGTGCGTAGTCGTGGAGGTTGTGGATCACAATCTCCACAAGTCCCTTGTCCTGTGCCCGTTTCAGGATGGATTCGCCCAGAGGCGACGCCACCAGTTCGGGTACAACCGTAATAATATCTATGCGCATAGTCTTACTCCTTGTATCTGAATATAATATCTTTTTCGCTGTCGGATTTCAGGGGAACTTCCTCGCCGTGTTCGAGTGTGAAACCCCGGTAGCCCATGATCTCGAAGAAATGGACGATCTTGGGGCGGTTCTCGCCACCCGTCTCGATCAGAACGGTCGGGTGGAAGCGTTTCAGAAGGTCGCGCATTTCCGACATCACGATCCATTCGTAACCCTCGATGTCGCACTTGATGAAATCGAGGCGGTCGAGGCGGTCGAAAAGTTCGCTGCCGCGGCGCATCTCGGCCGTAAATTCCACTTCGCTGTGTGTGCCTTTGCCCTCGACACGGTTCTGACCCGTTCCGAAATAGCCGTTGGCGCGGGGCGTGTCGTTGCCCATTCGGATCGTCGCGTTCTCTTCGCCCAAGGCGTAGGGCAGGATCTCGACGTTGTGGCAGTGGCGCAGGTTGCGGCGCAGCACCTTGAGGATCACGGGCACGGGCTCTACGGCGTAGAGTTTGCCGTGGCGACCCGCAAGATGCGACAGCGTATGGGCGTAGTATCCCAAATTCGCACCGATGTCGATCGCCACATCGCCGCGTGCGACGAGTTTCGAGAGGTGATAAACATACTCCGTGGCAGGATTCCGCCGACCGATTCCGAGGCGGATGCTCCAGAAGAAAAGACGGCTCACGACCCGAAGATAGCCCTCCAGCGAGAGCATTCTGTACAGCAGTTTATGAACGAGTGTTCCCAATTCGGCGCGGATTTAGTTCTTGTAATTGACCTCGTTGTTCAGCACCTCGGTGACGAACGGATTGTAGAGGCTTTCGTGTCCGAGGTCGGTGGCAGGGCCGTGACCCGGATAGACCTGGGTGCGATCTCCCAAGGGGATGATCTGTTCGAGGATCGAGCGCATGATCCACGAATAATCGCCACCCGGAAGATCCGTACGGCCGATGCTCTCGCGGAAAAGCGTGTCGCCCGTGAACAGCACGCCCTCTTTCGGTTCGAGGATTGCCACATGGCCGGGCGTATGTCCCGGTGTGGGGAGGATGCGGAGTGTCGTATTGCCGAAGGTGATCTCCTTCAGGGGATCAAGGTCGATGTCGATCGAGGGCATCTGGCCGACCTTTACGCCGAAGATCGAACCCGACGTTGCGGCGTTGTCCAAAAGGAACTGATCCTTTCGGGACATCGCAAACGGAATCCCGTAGCGCGTCTTGAGGTGGACGGCTCCCATCGTATGGTCGAAATGGCCGTGGGTATTGACGATCATCGTCGGTCGGATGTTGTGATCGGCGATGAAATTGTCCAATATGGAGTTTTCTTTGTCGTTGCAGTTTCCCGCATCAATGACGATTCCTTCCCCGGTTTCGTCCCACACCACATAGGTGTTTTCCTGAACGGGGTTGAATTGCAGACAGGCGATTTTCATCTGTTGTGTTGTAATTTACAATCGTTTGCACGGCTCGCGGAAGGGTCCCCGTTTACTTGGCATCCTGCTTTGGGGTGTCGTGGGGGCGGTTTTTCGCGGCTCGTAATTATCTCGGACAAAGATAATGTTTTTTGGCGGATTTTGCCTACCTTTCTCCGCGAATCGCAAAATTGAGGCTCAAAGTCGTTTCGGGCGGAGATTTTGCACGCGAAAATCGAAGGAAAATGTACGGTTTAAAAAGATTAATTCGTAAATACGGACTTTTGAGTGCCGCCGTGGTGTTTGCACTCACGATGTTGGTGAGTTGTTCGCTGTTGAAGGTGTCGGTTTCGACGGGCGATCCGCTTCCCAAGGAGATGATGAATACGCGGGTTATGACCCGCGGTTTCTATTACGACATGGCTTCGGAGGTGGCGCGTGCCGCCGATTCGATTGCCGAGGGTGCGCCGATGGCAACCCGTATTGCCGTGACGCGGTGGAAAATCCGTGCCACGCGAGCCGGTGTGACCGCCGCCATGCAGGGTATTCCCGATGTGGCGTTGGCCGACATGTGGATTCTGTGTCGCCGCATGAACGAGGATTTTGCCAATCTGCCCGATTCGCTGCTCTTCGGCGAGCGGAGTGCGATTGCGCGTCGTGTCGCCGACCGTCTGGATCTCAAAGCGGAGGATTTGGCGCGGGATGTGCTTTCGGGCGAGCGTTTTTCGCTGATGAAGCGGTTTGTAAAGCAACAACTTGAGAACGATCCCGCAGCCACTGCCGAGAACGGGGCGGCCAACACGACCCTCGCGTGGATGGAGTTCCTCAAAAAGGAGGGGGTCGATCCGGGTTACGCCACGGGTACGATTGCCGAGGTGTTGTCGGATGTGAACGACCGCATCAGCGGACAGACCCAGCAGATCTCGAACAGCCTCGGATGGACGAAGGAGGTGATCGAAATGCAGTTGAGTCAGGACAGCGTGCGTGCCGAAATCGGGGCGCAGTTGGATTCGCTGGAGCGCAATTTCGACCGACTGGTCATCGTGGCGGAGCATCTGCCCGAAATCTCGGACAAGATGATGGAGAGCATGGGCGAAGAGTTGAATTTCTTCGTGGAGGCGATTGATGCGTCGGTCAATAACGTGTTTCTCGAAACCGACCGTCAGCGTCGTGAACTTCAGGCATTTGTGACCCGCGAGCGCGAGGCGATGACCGAAGAACTGAAAAAATCCGCCACGGAGGTCGTCCGCAACACGCTGGATGCCGTGCCGGGCGTGATGGGCGAGGTGATGCTCTATGTCGTACTGGGTATTCTGGTGCTGGTGGGTGTGCCGTTCGGCTTGGGATTCTGGCTCGGCGGCGTCCGCCAAAAATACCGCAACCGCAAAGAAAACGACAAAAAATAACGGCTTTTGAAATCGGCCGTTTGGTCGGCTTGGTGCAAATTCTTATCTTTGCGCCTCGAAAGATAGCAAAATCACACAATGGCAAGAAAAAAAGCAAATTACCCCCTGATCGAGGGGTTGGAAATCACGACGCTGGCCGCCGAAGGAAAGGCCATGGGTCGCTGGAACGATGTGGTCGTTTTTGTGCCGATGACCGTTCCGGGCGATGTGGTCGATGTCCAGATCCGTTCGAAACGCCGCCGTTACATGGAGGGTTTCGTGGTGCGTTACGTCAAGAAGTCGCCCAACCGCGTCGAGCCGTTCTGCGCCCATTTCGGCGTGTGCGGCGGTTGCAAATGGCAGAACCTCCCCTATGAGGAGCAACTCCGTTTCAAGACCGATCAGGTACGTGACCAACTGACGCGCATCGGTAAGATCGAACTGCCGGAAATCGCCCCCTGTCTGGGGTCGGAAAAGCAGCAGTTCTACCGCAACAAACTCGAATTTACGTTTGCCGACCGCCGTTGGCTGACGCGTGAGGAGTTGGCTGACGAGAATGTGGTGGCTTCGCCCGCACTCGGTTTCCACATCCCCAACATGTTCGACAAGGTGCTGGACATCGACAAATGTTGGTTGCAGCCCGATCCGTCGAACCCCATTCGTCAGGAGATCAAGAGTTTCTGTCTTGCCAACGGATATACGTTCCACAACCCCCACACTCACGAGGGCATCATGCGCAACATGATCGTCCGCACGGCCACGACGGGCGAAGTGATGCTCATCGTCGTATTCGGCGCGGATGATCAGGAGTGGATCACCTGCTTGTTGAATCATGTGGCGGCGACCTTCCCCGAAATCACGTCGTTGTTCTACGTCATCAACACCAAACTCAACGATTCGGTGTCGGATCTGGTACCCGTGCTGTTCAAGGGCAAGGATCACATCGTCGAGGAGATGGAGGGGTTGAAATTCAAGGTGGGCCCCAAGTCGTTCTATCAGACCAACTCGTTGCAGGCCTATGAGTTATATAAGGTGGCACGCGAGTTCGCCGATCTGAAACCCGACGAGACCCTCTACGACCTTTATACGGGTACGGGTACGATTGCCAACTTCTGCGCTTCGCGATGCAAGAAGGTGGTGGGTATCGAGTATGTGCCCGAGGCCATCGAGGATGCGAAGATCAATTCCACGTGGAACAATATCCGCAACACGACGTTCTATGCCGGTGACATGAAAGCCGTGCTGAACGATGAATTTGTCGCCCGCAACGGCCGTCCCGATGTGATCATCCTCGATCCGCCGCGTGCCGGTGTCGATGAACCCGTTCTGGAGGTGATTCTTCGCGCCGCACCCGAACGTATGGTTTATGTAAGTTGCAACCCCGCCACGCAGGCACGCGACCTTGCCATTCTGAACGAGGCCTACAAGGTGGTTGCCGTGCAGCCCGTCGATATGTTCCCCCACACGCAGCATGTCGAGAATGTCGTAAAACTGATCAAGCGATAAATCGTTCGCTTTTAAATAGGAAAAGCCTTCCACTGCGGTAGAGGGCTTTTTTGTTGCTATTAAAAATAAATTTATGTTATTGTTTTAATCAGTACCATCCTGATAATTGGAGATAACAACGTTCTTCATTGCTTCCATCTCCATCCCACCAATTGGCTAAAGATAAACGAATTATTCTTCCTGCTTCAATTTTTTCAATGGGATCTTGAAAACCTACAAATTTCAATCTGTGGTTTTTGTATCTATAATAGTTTTTACTAAAATATATTTCGTGTTGTAAATCTTCGTCAGGAATCCAAAACTGAGTACTGAAAGAAGGTGTGTTTGAATGGTCTATAAAATTCTTATTTCCATCAAATTTTAAACAACCTTCAAAAGTATCTTCAAGGTTACCTGTCGTTAGGCGAGAATCAAAATTATGAGTCTTTATAAAAGAAATAATTCCAGGGTAGCCAATATTTCCTATCTTTCGAATAGGAGTAGTTTGTTTGTCTTCTATGTGAGGAATGAGACGAACATTCCATGCGGTTTCTACAGACATTTCCCATATATCTCCTATTTCAAAAGGGGCATCTTCTGGTAAGTTTCCTCCGGTTGCATTATGTATTCGGATAAGTTCACATGTATTTTGGTCAATTCCTCCGACACATACTCCGTTGCGCATTTGTGTTTTAGAAACAATTAATACTGTAGACATGATTTCAGGTTGGTTGTTTTATGGTTTTAGGTTTGGTTATAGATTTATTATTTTAGCGTGTAGTTGTTCTGCAATTTTTTTTGCGACTAATGATCTATGACAGGCTTCCGCATGTTCTTCAACACAAAAAAAGACAATATTTGTTACCCCCGATTCTTTTAATTTAGAAATGAAAGGATTAAAATCGTAATTGTCTAAAATTTGGTTTTTATATTCTCTTGAAAATATTTGTCCTAATATAGTGCGTTGTTTTTTGGTTTCTCCGTTAATTTTGTCTGCGTCCTTTTGTTTTTGACGAATATCATTGGTTGGTGCGAGTTCTTTAATATAAAGGTAGTCAATATTGAGTTTAGATAATTTGTCCTGTAAATACTTGCTGTTTACATACTTATATTGAGATCCTCTAACGCCACGACGTTGGCGTATGTCGCAAAACAATTCAATTTTATTATCAATGAGTTTTTTGAAATAAGATTCTTTAGTAGAGTTATAGACTCCAATCGTAAAAATGTTGATCATATTGAAATTCATTAGTATTATCGTCAAATTGTTCTTCTTGCTTATATGATTTTCTTGATTTAAAAAAAGGAGGTAGAGGATTGGGGTTGAATAGGTCTCCATTAGGCCAAATACCTCCATTTTCGCTAACTAATTTTGTCATTATATCAAGTTGAGAAATTATTCTGTTAGGGGATATTATATGGTGCATTTCAATATTATGGTCGAAATATAATTCTCGTCCTATTAATTTACTCCTATGGCATTCAGAAGGATCTGATTCACTACACATAATTGCAACTAAATAGCCTCTTTCATTTGCTGCTATAAGTCTGTCCAAGCCTCTCTTGAAAGTATCTTGTTCGGCCATTTTTTTATAGTCAAAGAATCCTTCATTATCGTAACATTCTTCACGTAATGGACGACCTCCAATACAATCACCCATATATCCATAATTTATATTGTACCTTTTTAATAAGAGTTGAATGGTTCCTCTATTATAATCAGGTGCCCATTTGGAATATGGAGTACTTCTAACATCAATTAAATATTTGATATTATAAGATTGTAACTCATCAATGAATTCGTTGAAATTTTTTTGTCCGTGTCCGATAGAATATAAAGTTGATTTATTATTCATAACTGATTAGTTTTCAACACTAACAAAGTTAATGCTTTATTTTTTTATAACCCAAAGTTTTAAGTTCTTTTTATTATAAATAATTAGGAAAATTATATCTGTGAGTTATTTTATTGATATTTATCAAATTAATAACGATTAAATGAGTTAATAATATTGTTTAAATCGAATAAATGTATATTCGTTTAGTATGTGTAGTTATGTACTTAAAAGTACTATTTTCGGGAAAATGGCGTTATATTTGCATTACACCGTAGAAATTGAATCCTTAAAATAAAACGCTATGAAAAAATTGATTTTGATGGTGGCTGCCGTGCTGATGTCGGTGGCGGCATTGGCCGATAACCCCTCTTTCATTCAGGTGACGGGTAAAGCCGTCAAGGAGTTCACCCCCAACGAATACTACGTGAAAATCGTCATCAACGAGCGCGACTCCAAAGGAAAAATCACCGTCGAGGAGCAGCAGCGTCAGATGATCTCCACGCTGAAACGCCTCGGCGTGGACATCGAGAAGCAGTTGCTGTTTGCCGATATGTCGGGCGAATTTTTCAAGAAAAAGACCTCGGTGGCATCGGCATCCTATCAGTTGAAACTTTCGTCGGCAAAGGAGGTGGCGGAAGTCCAGCAGGCATTGGTCGATCTGGGTCTGTCGTCGGTCTATCTGGAGCGCGTGTCGCACTCCGACCTCGAAAAATTCAAGCATGAGGTGCGCCGTGCATCGGTCGTGAATGCCCGCGAATGTGCCGAGGAGTTGGCCGAGGCATTGGGTCAGAAGGCGGGTCGTTGCTTCTACATCAACGATTCGAATTACGACATCACGCCCCGCTACAACAATATGCTGCGCATGAATACAAGAGCCTATGACGATATGGCTTTTGAGGAAGAAACTGTCGAAGAGCCTTCGATCGAGTTCAAGTCGATCAAGATCGAATACAGCGTTCAGGCGCGGTTTGTCTTGTTGTAGGCATCCCGATAAACCCACAAAAAAAGCATTCCCGATCATCGGGAATGCTTTTTTTTATGCGTAGAGGAAGAACACGATGCCGATGAAGTGGGCGATGACCGCAAGGTTGATCAACAGATGCCATACCATGTGGTGGTAGCGGAATCCCTTGCGGGCGTAGAACCATGCACCGAGCGTGTAGAGGATGCCTCCTAAGGCGATCAGCCACAGAAGCACGGGCGAGGCCTGACGGATGAAGAGCGGCAGGAAAAAGACGATCGTCCAACCCATCACCAGATAAATTGTCAGACTCACCGCGGGAACAGACCGCCGCGAAAGCGACTTGTAGAAGATGCCGAAGATGACCATGAGCCATTGGAGGATGGTGATGAAGATGCCCTGCCAGCCGCCGATGACCGTCAGCGCGATGGGCGTGTAACTGCCCGCGATCGCCACGTAGATGAAAATATGGTCGAGAATGTGGAAAATCTCCTTGTGGCGCGATTGGGGGTTCATCGAGTGATAGAGGGTCGAGGCCATGAACATCATGTGGATCGAGACAACGAAGATCGAGACCGACACGGCCGCCAGACAGGGCGATTCGGCATCGTGGGTGTAGGCCCACACCGCCGCAAACGGCAGTGCTAAAAGACTCAGGAACGACATCACGCCGTGAGTGACGGCGTTGGCCACCTCTTCACCGAAGGTGAAGATATAGGCCTTTTTCGAGGGCTTTGCGGAGTGTGTTTTCATGGTTTTCCTTAATTTTTCGGGTTTGTATTGTGAGGCTTACCCGCCAAAAATATAAATTTTTTCCGTACCTTTGTTCGTAAGCGCAAAATTGAAGAAGAAAATGGATCTTTCACGCTATGATAATCTGCGCACGCTGGTGCGCAACTCCTTCTCGGAGAATACCCGACTCCTTGTGGATGAGGCTCTTAGGTTTGCTTCGGAGTATTTGTCCGATCGGAAAAGATACAACGGCGACCCGATGTTGGACCACGGGGTCGAAGTGGCCGAAATCGTCATCCGCGAGGTCGGTCTGGGGCGTAATTCGACCCTCTCTTCGATTCTGCACGATGTGGTGCGTCTGGCACACAAGGAACTTGGCGAAGAAGAGTTTCTGGGGGTGATGAGCCGTCTTAAGGAACGCTTCGGCGATCAGGTGGCGGGCATTACGATGGGACTGTCGAACATCTCGGAATTGAAACTGAAGGTTTCGACCGAGCAGGTCGATAATTTCCGCGATCTGATCGTCAGCTATTCGGAAGACCCGCGTGTGATCCTCATCAAGTTGGCCGACCGACTGGCCGTCATGCGCCGTCTGGACATCTTTCCCAAGGAGAAATGGCGCAAGAAGAGTTGGGAGTCGATGAACCTCTATGCCCAGATCGCCCACAAGTTGGGTCTTTACGGCATCAAGAGCGAATTGGAGGACATCGCACTCAAGTACCTCGAACCCAAGGAGTATGAGCATATTGTCGCCAAGTTGGAGGAGAGTGCTGACGAGCGTCGGGCATTCATCGCGCGATTCCTCGTGCCGGTGAAGGAGCGTCTGGATGCCCTCGGTCTGAAATACCACATCAAGAGCCGCACGAAATCCGTCTTTTCGATCCGCACCAAGATGCACAAGCAGAAGGTGCCGTTCGAGGGCGTTTACGATATTTTTGCCCTGCGCATCATCATCGACTGCCCGCGGGAGGACGAGAAACGCCTCTGCTGGACGGTTTATTCGGTGGTGACCGACTTCTACACGCCCAACCCGACACGTATGCGCGACTGGGTGTCGATCCCCAAATCGAACGGTTACGAGTCGTTGCATACGACCGTATCGGCCGAGGGACGTTGGGTCGAGGTGCAGATCCGTTCGGAGCGTATGGATGAGGTCGCCGAGCGCGGTATTGCCGCACACTGGCGTTACAAGGGTGTGGGGCAGGGTGCCAAGACTTCGGAACAATGGTTGAGCCGTCTGCGCGAGATGTTGGAGGAGACGCCCCAATCGTTGGCAATGCGTTTCGATGCCAAACCCGCCACGGGCGAGATCTTTGTCTTCACGCCCAACGGCGATTTAAGAAAACTGCCTGAGGGGGCGACCCTTCTGGACTTTGCCTTCGACATTCACACGGGGCTGGGATCGAACTGCACGGGTGGTAAGGTGAACAACCGACCCGCCACCCTGCGCGAGGTGTTGCACAACGGCGATATTGTGGAGATTCAGACCCAGAAGAACCAAGTGCCGAAAGCCGACTGGCTGTCGTTTGTCATAACGGCGAAGGCACGCGGCAAGATCCGTCAGTTTCTGCGCGAGGATGAGGCGAAGCATGCCCGCATGGGGCGTGAGGAGTTGGAACGCAAACTCAAGAACTGGAAAATGCCCCTCACGATTGATGAGGCGGTGGGGTATCTGGTGAAGTTCCTCAAGGTGCAGCGCGGTATGGATATTTACATGCTGATCTCGGAGGGGAAACTCGAATTTGCGACCATCAAGGAGATTCTGCAACGCCACCTGTCGGGCGAGGAGGACGAACAGCGTCGTTTGGCGGCGCAGGCGCAGGAGCGTCAGAAGGAGCAGGCCAAAAATGCCCGCGAGGATGAAGCGGGGCATGCCGTCCCGCAGGATGCGCTGATTATCGACGACGATATTTCCAAACTGCAATATAAATTGGCGAAATGCTGTAATCCGATCAAGGGTGATGATATTTTCGGCTTTGTGACGATCAATTCGGGCATCACGATCCACCGCAAGGATTGTCCCAATGCACGGCGCATGCGCGAAAAGTATGCCTACCGTGTGATTGATGCCTGCTGGCGCAGTTCGGTCGAGGGGGCATTCTGCATCACGCTGAAGTTTGTGGCGGTCGCCACCACGGGTATGGCCAACAACATCACGGAGGTCATTTCGCACGACTTGAAGTTGGGCATCCGCGAGTTGATGATCCAACCCGCCAAGGACGGGCGTATCGAAGGGCGCGTGTCGGTCGAAGTGCCGGGCATCTCGACGGTCGATATGCTGATTCACTCCATATCGCGCATCCGTGGCGTGCAGACCGTGCGGCGTATCAAATAGACGTTCCACGGGGAACAATTTTAGGTCGGGGCTGCTCTTCGGAGCGGCTCCGATTTTTTTTGGGGG
>JAHHQL010000005.1 GCA_020026415.1 Alistipes sp.
AAGATGAAGGAGGTTCCCGGCAAACGCGACCTGTTCAACATCGTGGCGGTGTTCTACGAGTGTAGCGATGATATGCCCTCGCTGGACGGTACGAACTATATGGATCCTTCGACGGATGCTTTCCGCAAGTCGGTGTGCAGGTTCGGCCGTATTGATCCCGCACAGTGTTTCGAAACGGATCAGTGGACGGAGTTTGACTTGAAGCTCGAGCCGCGCGACGGCATGAAGATCGATCTCGAGAAACTCATCCACGACAAATACAAATTTGCATTGGTCTTCACGTCGAGTATCAACGGCGACACGTTCTCGGGTGCACCAGGCAGCACGCTTTGGATCGACGAGGTGACAGTCGAGTATGCCGATATGAACCCTAAAATGGAATAATTATGAAGAAACTATACTTTTCAATCCTTCTGGCGGCGATGACCCTTCTTGGTGTGAACCGCGCAGAGGCACAAACAGACCGTTCGTACGGCATTATCCGTTCGGCACTCATGGGTCTTCACTACGAGGTGAAGGCGGGAATCAATCTCGGTGGTGCATCGCCCCTTCCCCTGCCGCGCGAGATCCGCGAGATCGACAGTTATTCGCCGACATTGTGTATTTCGATTGAGGGCGATGTGATCAAATGGTTCGGCGAAAAGCAGAAGTGGGGCGTGATGCTCGGCCTTCGCATGGAGAATAAGGGTATGGAGACCCATGCCCGTGTGAAGAACTATGGTATGGCCTATTTTGGTGAAGGAGGTGAGTTGATGGAAGGTTATTGGACGGGTATGGTGCGTACGCGCTACCGTTCGACGCTCTTCACGATTCCCGTTCTGGCTACCTATAAGGTGAACCGACGTCTTCGTCTGCAATTTGGTCCTTACGTATCGTTCCAGTCGAGTGGCGATTTTTCGGGTAATGTGTATGATGGTTATCTGCGTCACTATGACCCGACGGGTGAAAAAATATTCTCTGAGGGTGAATATCGTCCCTACTACGACTTTTCGGAGCACCTGCGCACGGTGCAGATCGGCTTGCAGGCGGGCGTAAACTGGAAAGCCTACCGCCACCTGATCGTTTCGGCCGATCTTACGTGGGGTTTGAGCGATATTTTCAAACCGAGTTTCGAGACCATTAAATTTGATATGTATCCGATCTACCTCAATTTGGGCTTCGGCTACGCATTCTGATAAAGCAGGACATAGGATTTTGCGGTGCGGCTTTTCCCGAAAACGGAGAAAGCCGCACTGCTTTTTTATCCCGGAAAATACCTATATGTTGGGATTGTGATTCCGTGGGATTGCCCATACTTTTGTGATGAATTGTGGAACGCAATCTGTCACCCGGACTCGTTATCGACTCTTAGACGCGTTCTGTGTGGTCTATGTGTCTGACGGGCAGTACCATAGGGACGAAATAAATTCGACGGTGTCCGTGGTTCGACAAATAAATGCCTATGAGAAAAATTTTACTTCTTCTGTGTCTGATCTGTCTGCCGTTTTTTGTTTTGGCGCAAGAGGTGCGTTTGAAGGGACGTGTATTGGAGCAGAATACCAAGCATCCGATTCCCGATGCCGTTATCGAATTGCCCAAGTACGGACTTTGGGCGATTGCCGACAAACAGGGTAATTTCGAATTTGAAAAAGTGCCGGCGGGAACGGTTGCCGTCGGGGTGTCGTGTATCGGCTATGCGTCGTCGGTACGCGAGATCCTCATCCGTGAAAAGATGCAGCCGCTTGTGCTGTTGCTGAACGAAGAGAGTCTTAGATTGGAGGGGGTCGTGGTGACGGCCAAGGAGCGTACCGATGCCATGTCCACTTCGCGTACGATCGGCAGTCAGGCACTGGATCATCTTCAGATGGTCGATGTGGCCGACATTTCGTCGCTTCTTCCCGGTGGCAAGACCGTCAATCCCAACCTGATGAACGAAAATCCCTTTTCGTTGCGTGACGGCGGTTCGTCTGCGGGGAATGCCGCGTTCGGTACGGCTGTCGAGGTTGATGGCGTGCGTCTGTCGAACAATGCGTCGATGGGTGCCGTGACGGGTGTGGGTACACGTAACATCGCTTCGACCAATATCGCATCGGTCGAGGTCATCACGGGCGTTCCGTCGGCCGAGTATGGCGATATTTCGTCGGGTATGGTCAAACTCCATACGCGCAAGGGTCGTACCCCTTATATGGTGACTTTTATGACCAATCCCCGCACCAAGCAGTTTTCCGCATCGAAAGGTTTCGATCTGCACGAGAATCGCGGTGTGCTGAATGCGAGCGTGGAATATACGCGGGCTGCCCAAGAACCCGTTTCGCCCTATACTTCCTACTCGCGTACGGGCATTTCGCTCAACTACCGCAATACGTTCCTTAAGAAGTTGCGCTTCGATTTCGGTGTTACGGGCAATATCGGCGGTATGGATTCCGAGGATGACCCCGATGCCGAGAATGGCGAGTGGCGTCGTTCTCACGATAATGTGGTGCGTGCCAACACCGCTCTCAAATGGCAGATCAACAAACCGTGGATTACGAGTATTGATTTCCGCGCCTCGATCAACTATGCCGATAAATACGATCGCGAATGCCTTCATCCCACACCGGGTACGAAAGCACAGGCGGTGCATGCAGCCGAAAAAGGTTACTTTGTGGCCGATATTCTTCCCGCCAATTACTTCACCTTCCGCAATGTCGATTCCAAACAACTCGACTATGCCGCCGATGTGAAAGCCTCGTGGATTCGTTCGTGGGGCAATGTGCGCAGCAGTGCCAAGACGGGACTTGCATGGCGGGCTGACGGGAACGTGGGAAAGGGTGCTTATTACGACGATCCGAAACTCGCCCCGAACGGCTATCGTCCCTATCCCTATACGAATATTCCCTACATGCACAACTTGGCATTCTACGTCGAGGAACTCGTGACCCTGCCTGCGGGCAGGGGGTCGCTGAACCTCATGGCGGGCATCCGTGTCGAGAATACATGGGTCAAGAATACGCAGTATAAGAATACGGACAGTTATTCGCCGCGTTTTAATCTCAAGTATAACATCAATGACCATATTTCGATTCGTGGAGGTTGGGGTCTGACGGAGAAATTGCCGAACCTCGGTGTCCTCTGTCCCGAACCCCAGTACCGCGATTTTTCGGCATTTGAGAGGCGTCACGGCGATACCGGGACTTATATTTATTATACCGAACCCTATTCGATGCGCTTCAATCCCGACCTGCGCTGGCAGCGTAACCGCAATGCCGAGGTGGGTGTCGATTTGCGTTGGGGCGAATTTTCGATGTCTCTCGTGGCGTTTTTCAACCGCACGACCCGTCCGTTCACGGTACAGTCGGCTTACGATCCGTTCTCGTATCGCAAGTCTCAACTGCCGAAAAATATGACGATGCCCGCAAATCCGGCATTTAAGGCCGATCCTGCAACGGGCGATATTTTCATTCGCGATGCCGCCGATCCTGATTCGGCTTGGGAGATGCTCCCGTCGAGCGAGGTGCGTTCGTTTGCCCGTACATCAATCGAGACGAACGGATCGCCCATTGATCGTAAAGGTTTGGAGTTTGTCCTGAATTTCCCGATGATCAATCCCATCCGCACGGAACTTCGCATGGATGGTGCGTTCATCTGTACGAAATATGTCAATACGGGCGAGTCGCAATATCTCATGGAGATCTATACGGGAGACCGGTCGTACCCCTATGTCGGGATCTATCCCGACAACGGAGGAGGTCGGGCGACAACCTATAACGGACAGGAGACCAAACGACTGAATATGAACCTTACGGCAACAACCCACATCCCGATGATCCGTCTGATCGTGTCGCTGCGTCTGGAGGCATCACTTCTGCACCGCCGGCAGAATCTCTCGGAATATCGGGGTAAAGAGTATGCCTTCAACGTGGATGAGAAGAGCGGCAAACCTACGGGCGGCAGCATATATGACGGCAACAGCTACACGGCAATGTGGCCGATCGCTTACCTCGATCTGGACGGCGTGCGCCATCCCTTTACCGATGCCGAGAAGAACGATCCGCGTTTTGCGAGCATGATGTTGCGCTCGACGAATGCCCACCAATATCGGCTGCACGATTACGACCCCTATTTTTCGGCCAATTTGAGCATCACGAAGGAGATCGGCAATCATGTGTCGGTGTCGTTCTATGCCAATAACTTTACCAATGCGCGTAAATATGTCCGCCCTTACCGCGGAGGTGTCGGTGCGATCTTTACACCGGAGTTCTATTACGGATTGACGATGCGCGTGAAATTTTAATCGTAAGAAACCATGAAAAAGATAACCATCCTTTTGTTTGCACTTTTGAGCCTTGCGGGTTGCTCTTCGTTGGAGGATGCGCCCTATGACGGCATCTTGCGCGAACTGACCGTTCGGCTGAACTACCCCGAAGAGTATGCCGGCTGCCTTCGTGAAGGCGTCCGCATCATGGCACGCGATATGACCTCCCGCAACGAATATGTGGCTGCGACCGACCGCGGCGGAGTGGCCCGGTTTCGCATGCCGAAAGGTCTTTATCGTATTTCGTTGTCCGATCGGACGGCAACGGGCGACCGCTTCAACGGAGTGATCGAGCAGGTGCAACTTACGGGCGGGGAGGATCTCTCGGTGACGATTCCTCTGATCCACCTTTTCCCCTCGACCTTGGTGATCAGGGAGGCTTATTTCGGCGGCTGTCCCAAAACCCCGCTGGAGGGACGTCTGATCAACGACCAATACCTCATCATCCACAATAACGACAACAAAGTGCAGTACCTCGACGGCCTGTGTTTCGGATGTGCCGACCCCTACACCTCGGCATCGGATCTGAATACATGGGTTGAAAAGGATGCCGACGGCAACCTTAAATTTCAGGAGTTTGTTCCGATCGTCGAGGCCGTGTGGCGTTTTCCCGGTTCGGGACAGGAGTTCCCGCTGGCTCCGGGTGAAGATGCCGTGCTGGTGATCAAAGGGGCGATCGACTATACGAAGGAGTTCCCCTTGTCGGTGAATCTCGACAAGAGCGAATACTTCGTTTGTCACAGCCGTCTGCATTATTCTAACGAAAAACAACATATCACGCCCGGTAAAAATATTCAGGATGCGCATATCCTCAAGGTGCTGAAAAAGACGGGTAAGGCCAATGCCTATACCGTTGCAATCCAGTCGCCTGCCATCCTGATTTTCCGCCCCGATGATCCCTTGTTCGACCTCGATGCCTACATTGCCGATGACAGTCGCTCGCTGGCGATCGCTCCGGGCGGTTCGTCGCAGTGTGTCAAGATCCCTTGGGAGTGGGTCTTGGACGGAATGGAAGTCTTTTATAGTATTAAGAACAACAAACGCCTTTCTCCTGAGGTCGATGCCAACCCGATTTTCTTCACGGGACCCGGCTTGGGTTATTCGTTGCACCGTCATCTGGACGAGGTGGCATCGGAAGTTGCGGGGTATGAGGTTTACTGCGACACGAATAATTCTGCCGATGATTTCTATGAACGTAAAACTGCTTCATTGCACCAATAGACCATGAAACGCATTCTGCTTTTATTGCTGGTTTTCTCCGCTTCGACGGCCGTTGCACAGGATCGTTTCGACTATGTGGAGCGACACAACCCGTGGAATCGGAGTCTGAACGCGGCGGGCATTCGCCGCGATACGGTTTCAAATTCGTATGCCGACATCCATTTCGTCAAGGAGAACGGAGGCATGACGGATTATTCGTCATCGGAAAACAGTTGGACGATCGGCGCACGCACGGCTTCGATCCGCCACTTCAACCGCCTGTCGTTTGCGGGCAGTTTCAGTTACGACTATTTCGACGGCAGAGACATGTGCGGTTCGATGTTTGTCCGTCCGGGGTGTTATCCCGTCGATGTGCTGGAGTTTACGCCCGGTCGCAAGATCCGTGAGAATTATGCCTTTTCGGGTGCCGTTTCTACGGTATTGTCCGAAAACTGGGACTTGGGCGCACGCATCAATTTCGAGGCGACGAACCTTGCCAAGCGCAAGGACTTGCGCCATCGCAATACGCGCCTCGATCTGGAGGTGATGCCCGGGTTGCTCTTTCATAAGGGAGTGTGGTGTGCGGGTGTCGCCTATATTTACCGTAAAAACAACGAACGGGTCAGTGCCAAAGAGATCGGAACTTCGGCCGAGTCGTACGAGGCTTTCTTCGACAAGGGGCTTTCGTTCGGTGTGCTGGAACGCTGGAACGGCAACGGAACCCACCTCGATGAGACGGGTTCGGGAATTTCCGGATTCCCTGTCGGCGAACAGAGTCACGGCGCAGGCATCCAATTGCAGTATGAGACCTTGTTTGGTGAGGTTACGCTTGCCCGCCGTACGGGTGAGACGGGCGAAAAGGGACTTTTTTGGCACGATTACGAGGCGACCGATTTCGGCGCGAACCTTTCGTGGCAGATCAAATCCGGTCACGCTCTGCGTTTGAATTATTCGTGGACGAAACTCGATAACAGCGAGAACATTTTCACGCGCGAGACCATCGATGGCATCACCACGACGATTTACTACGGCAAAACCCCGATTTTCTCTTCGCGCGAATCGAATTTGAACTTGGAATACGAATTTCATAAAACCGATTGCTGGAATATGCGTGCCGATTTCGGATGGCGACGTACCGACCGACAATCGACCCTCTATTTCCCCCGCGTCAAGGAGCAGCAGATGGACGAATTTGTGTTCGGCGGCGATGCCCTGTTCCATTTGGGTAAATGGGAGTTGGACGGTGGAATACACCTGCGTAAGGGAGATTTCGAGGAGTCGGCTTTTGAGGCCGATTCGGATCTCGAAACCGGCGAATACCCCGTGCAACTTACCGACTATTACAATTATATGAACGAATACCTGACGGCAACGCGCTTGAATTTGAGCCTTGGCGTACGACGCAACATACATCATTTTTATGTCGATATTTCGGCAATATACGAACACGGTTTTGATTTGCGATATGTGGCACAGCCCAATCGGATTCGTGCCGTGTTGAGTGTGGGATACAACTTTTAACTAATTCTAATAACACTATGAAAAAATTATGGATTTTGGCAGCATGCACCGCAATGTTTGCGACTGCATGTTCGAATGACGAAGATCCGGTGAACGGCGGCTTCGACGGTCGTCGTAACATCGTGATTGATCCTGTCATCATGAAGATGGGCGAGACAATTGATACCCGTGCAACGGACATCGATTTTGAGAAGGGTGATGCCATCGGTTTGAATATCAAGATGGCCGATGACCAGTCGGAATACCTCCGCAACGGCAAACTCGTATTCGACGGTACGCAGTTCAAGGCCGAATCGGAGATGTTGTGGTATGAGGATGCCGGTTTGAAATCGAACCTCGTTGCTTACTATCCTTACACGGCAACACTTCCCGCCGAATTTACGGTGAAGTCCGATCAGTCGGTTGCCACGAACTACACGGCATCCGATCTGATGATGGGCTTCAAGGAGGGTGTCTTTCCGACCGACCGTCAGGTTGTCCTTCCGTTCAAGCACATGCTGACCAAGTTGGTCGTAAACATAAACAATAAGAGTTACGGTGAGATCAAGTCGGTAACTTTCAAGGGAACGGTTCCCACTGCCACGGTCGATTTCGCCACGAAGACGATCGCCGTCAAAGAGGGTGTTGCCGCTCAGGATGTGATCGCCAAGAAGGTAGCCGCTCAGGGCGGGCAGTTGAACTTTGCCGCCATCGTTGTTCCGCAGAACGTAAAATTGCAGATGGCTGTTACGATTGCATTCAACGGTACGGAGAAAGAGATGGTGCAGACTTACAAACAGGTGGAGTTGAAGAACGGTCAGTATGTCGTAACCATTGACGTATTGCCCGACAAGATCGACATCGTGATGTCGGGTGATATTCAGGATTGGACGGACAACGGTACGCTGGAACCCGATCAGCCCGTAAATCCCGAACCTCAGCCCGAAGAAGACTTCCAAGAGTTCGCCGATCATTTCATCTATCACGGTGAGAAGTATAATATCAAGAAGTTTGCTGATGGTCGTGTTTGGATGACCGAGAATCTGCGTTATGTTCCCGCCGGGGTGACGGTTTCGTCCGATCCCGTCAAGGATGCACACATGTGGTATCCTTACCATGTAGAGAATGCGGTCTGCATCGCCGATACCGATGCCGCTGCCGTAGCCAAGGTAGGTTATCTCTACGATCACGAGATTGCATTGAACGGCGGTCAGCCGATCACCGACGAGAATGCCCGTACGTTTGAGGGTGCACAGGGTATCTGCCCGAAGGGTTGGCACATCCCGACCAGCAAGGAGTATGGTGACTTGTTCGGTTATGTTCAGAAGGACAAAGACGGAAACGAATACACGAATCCGAACGCTCCGTTCTATGATGAGGATTGGAAAGGCGCACGCCACTCGTCCGTTAATAAAGCAGGTTGGAACATTGCGCGTCCGGGTACCCGTTTCAAATCGTCGTCTGAAACGGCTGTAGGTAATTACCAGAAGGTTGTCGCTTCGGACGGTCTCCCCGGTCTGACTTACTATATGTGCTCGACCTATTACAAAACGCATGTCGGCAAAACCAGCACGAACATGCAATTCTTCGGTCTGATGACTTCGATGATTGCCAAATATGCTGACGATGGTCGTCTGCACGTTGCTTACAACAATTACAAGAACGGTGTTGCCGTTCGTTGTATCAAGGACGCAAAATAATCGAGCCTGAATCAAAGGTTTTGTAACGATGGGGTGCCGTGGTGCACTCTGTCGTTTTTTTTCGTGTAAAACGATGGATGCACCGCGTTTTTCGGGTGGAGGGGTTTTTCTTCTCCACCCGATTTTCTATCTTTGCGATATGAAACGAATCGTATATTTGTTTGTTCTTGTGACACTGGCTTTCGTGCAAAGCGTGAGAGCCGATGAGGGCATGTGGATGATCCAGCAACTGTCGGTCGTGGAACACCAAATGCGACAGGCAGGACTGAAACTCCCGCTCTCGAAAATCTATAACCCGCAGGGCGGGGCATTGTCGGATGCCGTGGTGGCGATCGACGGCGGAACGGGTACGGGCAGTATGATCTCCCGTAACGGGCTCATGATCACGAACCACCATGTGGCTTACGGCGACATCTGCGCCGTATCGACCCTGACGCATAACTATTTGGAGGAGGGCTTCTGGGCACGCTCGCGTGCAGAGGAGATCCCCATCAAGGGAAAAACCGTTTCTTTTTTAAGAAGAGTCGAGGAGGTGACTTCGGAGGCCGATGCTCTGCGCGAGGAGATGAAACGCGAGGGGCATTGGGGGCCGATGTCGATGCGCCGGCTGTATGCGGAACTCGAACGCCGTTATGCCGGAAAAACCGACCTTGAGGTGTCGTGCGTTTCGATGTGGAGCGGATTGAAGTTCTATATGTATTTCTATGAGGTTTATCGTGATGTGCGTCTGGTTGGCGTTCCTCCCCGGCGTATCGGAGCGTTCGGCGGCGAATATGACAATTGGGGATGGCCGCAACATAAGGGCGATTTTGCCCTCTACCGCGTTTATGCCGACCGCAAGGGTCGTCCGGCGGATTATTCTGCGGAGAACGTGCCCCTGCACCCCGAAAAGGTGCTTGAAATCTCGACCCGCGGGATTCGGGAGGGCGATTTTACGATGGTTATCGGTTTTCCGGGACGCACGAACCGCTATGCTTCCTCCTATGAGATTGAAGAGCGCGAAACGCTCAAAAATCCGATCGTCGTGGCCAACCGCCATCAGCGTATGGACATCATCCGCCGCAATATGCAGCGTAGTGAAGAGATCCGCCTGAAATATTCCGATGCGTTTTTCTCGCTGAGCAATTTCGCCGATCTGGTCAAGTGGGAGAACGTGTGCCTCGGACGCTATAAGGTCTCCGATCTGCGCCGTGAGGAGGAACGAACCCTCGAAAAGTGGATCGAAACGAACAATCCGAAAAGTCGGGGACTGCTGGAACACCTGCGCCAAGGCTATGCCGCCCGCCGCGATGCCGAGCGTGATCTGAACTACCTGCGCGAGGCGTGGTTGGGACCGAGTGAGGCCTTGCTGACTGCCAATCGTGTAGGGGTGTACCTTGCCAAACTCCGCCGTCTGAAAACTCCGCCGGTGTCGGTTTCGTCGGACGAGATTCGGAAATTGGTGTCGTTCGGACATTTCGTCAGGAATTATGATGCCCGAACCGACCGGGAATTGTTTGTCAATATGGTGAATGTTTTCACCAAGAACGTGTCGCGCGAGATGTGGGGCGAGGGGATGCAACAGATGTTCGACCGCTTCGGGGGCAATGCCGCACAAATGGCGGAGGATGCGTTCGACCGCTCGTTTTGTAGTGATGCCGACCGATTCAGAGAGTACTTCGGCGAGGATCGTCCGATCGGGGAGGTCGAGTCCGATCCTTTGGTGATGCTGGCACGTTCGGTCAGCATTCCCCGCTTTACGGGAGCGGTGAACCGTGCCGAACGCAAGGCAGGAGAAAGTTTGCATGCCTGCGAGAAGGCTTATACCCATGCACTTTATGCCTTCCGTCAGGCGCAGGACATTCCCCAATATCCCGATGCAAACTCCACGATGCGTCTTACTTACGGTCGTGTGGGCGGTCTTGTGCCGCGTGACGGCGTTATATACGACTGCCGATCGACTGTTTGCGGGTATCTTGAAAAATACGATTCCGCCCGTCACGAATATCAGGTCGATTCGCTTCTTCGCGGACTGATTGTCCGCCGTGCGTGGGGAAGATGGGGCGATCACGATAAGATGACGGTTAATTTTCTCACGAACAACGACATCACGGGCGGCAATTCGGGCAGCCCCGTACTCGATGCGAAAGGTCGTCTGATCGGTCTTGCATTCGACGGCAACCGCGAATCAATGGCGGTCGATCTCTACTTCCATCCCGAACTGGCGCGCACGGTGTGTGTCGATATTCGGTTTGTGATGTGGTGCATCGAACATTATGCGGGGGCGGGGGATTTGTTGCGCGAGATGAAGTTCCGCTAACGATCCGACCCCGTAGCGAGGGCGTCTGATCCTTTCTCCTTCTCCGAAGTTGATGCGGAACAGGCCGATGCAACGAATTGACGAATGAAATTCGGTGTCGATCTTGTTTGCTGAGGCGCAGCGTTTGGCGGAAAGAAAAACTGTCTGTTGTTCGTGAGTTTTGTGTATGCCGAAATCTTATTGTGAAACAGGGAACAATAAAATTTTTCGGCATTTCTTTTTTGAGATTTGAAATATGGGCAAAAGTCGCCATATTTGTATAATAATTGGAATATTTTACCTTAAAACGATTAATTGGAATTTTTATGAATCACACTTGGCGACGTTTAATCAATGGTTTTCTGATATTGGCCGCAGTGGGTATTGCGGGCTTTACGGGAAACTATTATTTCGATTTCTGGCAATTGACGGCCGGAAATTCGTCGAATGCACCGCCTGCCCTTCCCGAAGGGCATCCCGACATTTCGCAAATGGAACAGGTAAAGTTCCCCGCCGAGGGACAATACTGCCTGAAGTGTCATCAGGGCATCGAACCTGCGCGTCCGCTCTCGTCGGAGATGATGCGCCAGATTTTGGAACGGGGTGCCGAAATGGGCGATCCCAACGGCTGTGTCGTATGTCACGGCGGCAATCCCTCCGAAACGGTCGATAAGGATCGTGCGCACCGCGGCGTGCCTAAAGGACATAAACTCAAGGCATTTACGCCCGTGCCGGGTGCTTTGCAGGTCAATGAGAATACCTGCGGCGAGTGCCATGCCGACCATACTTATAACGTGCATCGTTCGCTGATGAATACCGATGCGGGTAAGATGAAGGCCATCACGTGGAGTTTCGGTCACCAGACCTCGACCTACGATCATGTCTATGCCGATCACGCCGAGGACGATCCCGACGGTCAGGAACCCCGTTTCGGATCGGATGCCTATAAGGCCTATATGCGCGAGATGGCTGCCCGGTTTCCCGGTCAGTATCCCCAAGAGTTGAAGCAGATCCCGCAAACGGCACACGACAAACTGAAGAGCCTGCCCGAACAGGCGGCGTTCTCCTACCTGCGTAACTGCAACGCTTGCCACTTGAGCAGCAAGGGTATGCAGGATCGCGGTCACTATCGCGGTATGGGTTGTGCGGCCTGCCACAGCGTTTACTCGAATGAGGGTTACTACGAGGGTGGCGATCCGTCGATTTCGACTTCGCGTCCGGGACACCTCATGGTGCACTCGATGCAGGGTTCGCGCAAATCTTCGATAACGATCAACGGACATACGATTTCGGGTGTGCAGGTTTCGACCTGTGCCGCCTGCCATGCCGCGGGACGCCGTATCGGTCACGCTTATCAGGGCTTGATGGCACTGGGACACTCCGACAACCGGGGCCCGTTCGATGAAAACGGACAACCGCAACAGAAGAATGCGGGTTACGTATTTAAATACATCCGCAACGATGCGCACCACCGCATCGAGAAGGACGGCCGTACGGTGATGGGGCTTCTGTGTCAGGATTGCCACACGACCAATGCCATGCACGGCAACGGCAACCTCAATGCGACGACCCTTGCCACGATCGAGATCGAGTGTGCCGATTGTCACGGTACGCCGACCCACTACCCGTGGGAGTTGCCGTTGGGTTACGGTGACGAGTTTGGTCGCAAACTCGACATGACGCTTGCACGCGGCGTGGCGGACGAACCGATGGAGGTGACCAAGAAATTCGGTATGGTCTATCCGCGCGAGGACGGCTATCTGCTGTCGGCACGCGGCAATGCGCTGGGTAATGTGGTGCGCCGGGGCGATAAGGTGATCGTCCATTCGGAGAGCGGACACGATTTCGAGGTGCCCGTTCTGAAGAACATGACGCGCGACAAAAAGTGGAAGAACCCCGCCAAGGCACAGGTTGCGATGGTGGGTGTGTCTCGCCACATGGAGACCTTGGAATGCTATGCCTGCCACTCGACATGGACACCGCAATATTACGGCTATAAGAACGTGATCGACTATCGTCAGAAGTCGATCGACTGGCTGGCCTCGGCCGAGAAGGTCTTCGAGGACGGCACGACGGCCGACTATCGCGGGCAGCACGTGATGCAGGATGGCGTGGAGGTTGCGGGCGATTACAGCCATATCCGTTGGGAAAATCCTCCGCTGGGTATCAACGGCGAGGGTCGTGTCTCTCCGCTGACGGGCGTTTTGCAGGTCGTCAGCACGGTCATCGACCGCAACGGTCGGGTGGTGTGCTGGAACCGTGCCCCGAAGACCGAGAAGGGCTACCACGCCATGGAACTTGCCCCGCTTCAGCCGCACACCGTATCGCGTGAATCGCGCGAGTGTGCCGACTGTCACGGCAATACCACGGCGATGGGGCTGGGTATCGACAACGGTCGTTACGATGCCGATCCCGAAAAGGCGCGTTATGCCGACGTGGTCGATGTGATGGGCGAGAACATCAGCCGTCACACCCGTGCGCAGATTCAGGCGATCCGCGGTCTGCATCACGACTTCATGCAACTTCTCTCCGAGCGGGGCGAACAGCGACAGACCATCGACACCCACTGGCCGACGTCGATGCCGCTGACCGGGGAGCAGCGCGATGCACTTTCGCGCGGCAATACCTGTATCGCCTGTCATCAGGATATTCCCGACGGGTCGATCCCGATTGCCATGCTGGGCAAGATCGCCGAGGTGGCCAGTCTGAACTTCGCAACCGAAGAGGCACACGGCGGTCTGCTGCGTGAAAACAATGTCCTGATCTCGTGGATTAAATTCTTGGGTATCGTATTCCTTGTTTTGATGATTCCGGTGGGTGGGGTGATTGTCTGGAAACGTAAGAAAATTGTCAAAATCATCAAAAAAATCATCCGATGCTTGAAAGAGTAATTCGATTCTTACGCTCGTCGCGCAGTGCCGTCCTGCTGATGGGTCTTTATGCTCTGCTGATGGCCGTCGCCACGGTGGTGGAGAAATTCTACTCCACGCCGGTGGCCAAGACGCTGATCTATTATTCGCCGCTGTTTTTGTTGCTGCACGTGGCAATGGCGGCCAATTTCGTGGCTCTGACGCTGCACCGCCGTTTGTGGACGGTGCGCCGATGGCCTTATGTGCTGGTGCACGGGGCATTTGTCATCATCCTGATCGGTGCCACCGTCACGCATTTCTTTTCGCGCGAGGGCATCGTGTCGTTGCGCGAGGGGGAGCGTACGGATCGTATGCTGGTGCGGGACGGCGGTGCGATGCACGAGGAGATGCTTCCGTTCGAGGTGGAACTCTTGGACTTCGAGTTGGTGCGTTACCCCGGATCGCAGAGTCCTTCGTCGTTTGAAAGTACGTTGAAAATCAGCCACGGGGACAAGACTTTCGAGCAGAAGGTCTATATGAACCATGTGCTCGATTTCGAAGGGTATCGTTTCTTTCAGGCTTCGTACGATTCGGACGAAGGCGGCAGTATCTTGTCGGTAAGTTATGATGTGACGGGACGACGCATCACCTATACGGGCTATCTGATCCTGTTTTTCGGTCTGGCGGGATGCTTTGTGAGCAAAAATGCACGTTTCCGCCGTTTGAGTCGTCAGTTGAAAGCCGTGGCGGTGGGCGTATTGCTCCTGTCGGCAACGGGTGTCGAGGCGCAAACCGTCGATCCTTACCGTGTGATCGACCGCGACCATGCCGAGCGATTCGGCAACCTCCCGATGCAGTCGATGGACGGACGAATCATCCCCGTAAATACGTTCTCGTCGGAGTTGGCGCGAAAACTCCAACTTGAGGAATCCGTGTCGGATCTGGATTCGGATCAGTTTCTTTTGGGCGTGCTTTCCGCACCGAATCTTTGGGCGCACCGGCCGATTATCCGTGTGGAGGATAAGGCTTTGAGCACGACATTCACCGACGGACGCGAGGCGATCTCTTACCGCGATGCGTTCGATGCTGCGGGACATTACCGCTGGGGGGCAGCCGTCGAGGAGGCTTACCAGAAGAATCCCGCCCTGCGTTCGGCTCTCGACCGCGAACTTCTGAAGTTGGACGAACGGGTCAATCTCCTGCATCAGTTGTTCAACATGCAGTTGATCCGCTTGTTCCCCCGTTCGGACGATACCGAGGGACACCATTGGATGGCACCGGGTGATGACCTCGGGGTGATGACCCGTGAGGATTCTACAAAGACCGTCACGCTGTTCCGTGCGTACCGCAATGCGCTGATTGCTTCGGATTGGACGGCGGCGGATCACGTGCTGGAGCAGATCCGTACCTATCAACAGGAGCATCGCGCGGGATTGGAGATCGCAACCGACCGCATCGAAGCCGAGGCACGGTACAACCGGGTCAATTTCCTGAGGCATGCCAAACAGGTCTATCTGATTTTCGGCGGACTGTTGCTGGTGCTGACCTTCGTGAAATGGTTCCGACGCCGCGAACCATCCCCATTGTGCATTTCCCGCCGGATATTGTCGGTCGGCGTGGTCGTTGTTTTTCTTTTGCATGCCGCAAACATGGGTATTCGCTGGTATATTTCGGGATACGCACCATGGAGCAATTCCTACGAGACGATGGTCTTCCTTGCGTGGGTGTCGGTCGGTGCGGGTTTGTGTTTTGTCCGACGCAGTTTCATGACCTTCGCGCTCTCGATACTTTTCGGCGGAGTGGTGTTGTTTGTGTCGGGGCTCAGTTGGATGGATCCGCAGATTACGCCCCTTGTGCCCGTCTTGAAATCGCCGTGGCTGATGTTCCATGTCGCCACGCTGATGATCTCCTACGGATTCTTGGGACTGGCCTGCATGATCTCCACGCTGAACCTTTTGGCGTCGGCGTTTGTTTCGCCGCGTAATCGTTCTGAAATCGGAGAGCGTATCAACCGCCTTACGATGGTCAATGAACTTGCACTGATGATCGGTCTTGCGCTGATGATGGTCGGTATTTTCTTGGGGGCAGTGTGGGCGAACGAGTCGTGGGGTCGTTACTGGAGTTGGGATCCCAAGGAGACATGGGCATTGATCACGGCCGTGATCTATGCCGCCGTGTTGCACCTGAGGTGGTTCGAACAGAAGCGCAACAACCTGCGTTTTAACCTTTTGGCGCAACTCTCGTTCCTGTCGGTGCTGATGACCTATTTCGGTGTGAATTACCTGTTGAGCGGGATGCACGCCTACGGGAATACGAGCGGTCTGGCTGCCCTGCCGTGGTGGGCGTTCGTGGTGTTCGGGTTGTTCTTTGTCGTACCCGGCATTGCGGCCTGTGTGCGGAAGAAATAGGATGTGATTAAAAATAAAAAAGCGGAACTCTTCGAAAAGGAGTTCCGCTTTTTTTATTCGATTACGTAGGTTTTGCGTTCCTGTCCCACGCCCATAATCGTCAATCGACGCCACGAGGGCGGAAGAACCGAAGGCCGCTTCTCGATGCCCCGGTCGGTCAGTTCCAAACCTCCGAATCCGTTCAGTACGGCCTGCAACAGACCGCCCGCACAGGTCGTGAAGTAGGGATTGTGCGAAGTGGGTGTTTCGGCCAGCACGCCGAACGGCGGGCGCAGGTTGGGGCGGTAACTGCGGCGGAACATCTGCTCGGCCTCTTCGGCCATGCCCAGACGTGCGTAGTTCACGGCGAAAATGCTGTACGTCATGGCAGGGCCGTTCACCTTGTCGATCTTCCGGTCGTAGTATTCCATGTCGCGCAGGATCTGCTCCCGATCGCGGATTACGCCTAAGGGGTAAGCCAACAGATTCACATCGGCCTGCTTGATCATCACGCCGTCGTAGCCCTCATATTCGAGGGTGATGCCCTCCTTGGAGGTCAGAATGCGGAGTTTCTCGGCCACTTCCGACCACGCTTTGGGTGCTTTCTCACGACAAACCTTTGCGGCCTTGACTGCCGCGCGGAGTGCTTCCTTCGCCGCTCCGTTTGTGAAGGCGTTGTCGCGTACGTTGTTGGCGTATTCGTCCGCGCCGACCACGCCCGAAATCGAATACGTGCCGTCGGCATTACGCTCGACACGGCTCATCCAGAAATCGGCGATCTCGCGCATCATGGGATATCCCTCTTCGCGCAACCATTTCTCGTCGCGCGTCACGCGGTAGTAGTTCCATGCCGCAATCGCCACATCGGCGGTGATGTGGTGCTCCAGAGGGCCCGTAATTGCCCACGTGGGGGTTGATTCCTCTCCGAACCAGTCGGATTCCCACGGGAACATCACGCCCCGATAGCCGTACGACAAGGCGCGACGGCGTGCGGGTTCAAGGCGGCGTGTGCGGTAGTCGATCATCGAGCGGGCGATCTCCTGATTGAGCATTAGCAGCGGGGGATACATCCACAATTCGGCATCCCAGAAGATGTGTCCGTTATAGCCCTGCATGGAGAGTCCCATGGGGGAGATGCTCAAGGCCGATCCCGCACGGCAAGAGGCGTAGAGGTTGAACAGCGCAAAACGTACGGTACGCTGTGCCTCGTCATCGCCCTCGATACGGATGTCGCCCCGCCACAATTCTTCCCATGCGCGATCGTGTGCCGCGAGGATGCGATCCGTGGTTTCGTGGGCGATGTAGATGATCTGACGCTCGGCTTCGCTGCGCGGATCGCTGAAATCGCGCGAGGTGCAGATCGCCCCGACAAGCGCAAATTTGCGGCGTTCGCCCTTTTGAAGGGTGATCGAAAGTGTGGCTTCGGTGTCCGAATCCGTCAGTTGAAATCCTTCGTCGTGGAGGAACATCGACGCGGCCGATACGCCGTAGCGACCGAATCGCGTCTGGGCATCGGTGCGCAACAGGCGGATGGGGCGTCCGTCCACCAAAAGTGACTGGCGTAGGTATTTGGGTGTCCGGTATTCGCCTTCGGGGGTGTCGATGCGGTTGGTGAATTTCAGGGTCACCTGATCGCGTGCTTCGACTTCCACCTCGATCATACCCGCATAGGGCATGTTGCGCAGAGCCGTCACCGAGTAGGCTACCCGCACCCGATCATCGGCCGTAAAGGCGGTGCGGTGGTGGGCGTGTTTCAGATCAATCGACTGCTCCCATTGGGAGATCATCTCCTCGCTCAAAGGTCGGTTATTGACCTCCATCTTTAGGCGGAAAGGGTTCAATCCGCGCAAAACACCGTTTACACGGGTCGCGTTGCTGTATTCGAATACGTGGTTCAGAATCACGTGGCGCACCTCGAAAGGCTCTTTCCAAGGAAGAATGCCCAGTGTACCGTTGGCCACCGAGGCACCCGTATAGTCGGCTTTGTAGTCCGTGGCTCGCAAAATCCATCCTTCGTCGGCCGCGGCCGTAAGGGTTGCAAGCAAAAAAAGAAGGGTGAAAATTCGTTTCGGCATGGGCTATTCCGTAAGGCAGTTGTCCAACAATCGGGTGATTTCGTCACGATCCATCTTCTGACCGATGAACACGAGTTTCTGCATACGGTCGCCATACTCCTCGTCCCATTCGCTCACAAGGTCGGGCTCCTGCTGCATGATGAGCATGAGTTTGGTGGGATCCATGGCGGCATACCACGCTCCTGCTTGGCTTAAGAGTTTCTGCTGGCCTGCCTGCTCGAACAGGTATGACATATCGCGCTCGTCGGCAAAATAACACACGCCCTTGCAGCGGATGATGCTCATCGGCCACTCGTTGCCGATGAAATAGTCGAATTTGTTCATGTCGAACGGCTTGCGTCGGTAGTAAACGAAGGTCGAAATGCCGTATTCCTCCGTTTCGCCGTGGTCGTGGTCATGATGGTGGTGATGTTCGTGATGGTGGTGCTCTTCCTCCTCGATTTCGTCAATCGGGCGGTTCAACTCCTTGATCCATCCTGCCGAAGTGGCCACATGTCGGAAACTGAAGTGGTGGGTGTCGATCAAAAGGTTGAGATCCACGTCGGCATAGTCGCACTCGATGATCTCGGCCGTGGGTTGGAGCGTGTGGATGATCTCGCGGATGCGTGTACGTTCTTCGGGGCTTACCTCCGAGGCTTTGTTCAGAAGAACGAGATTGCAAAATTCGATTTGCCGGATCAGGAGATTCTCGATGTCATCCTCTTGGAGATCCTCACGCGTGAGGGCGCGTCCCGAAGCAAATTCGTCGCGCATGCGCAGGGCATCGACTACCGTCACGACGGTATCCATGCGGCAAATGCCGTATTTGGTGTAGCCGCCGCCCAAATCGGGAATCTGGCAGATGGTTTGGGCAATGGGTTCGGGTTCGCAGATACCGCTCGCCTCGATGAGGATATAGTCGAACGACCGGGTTTTCATCAATTGGTAGAGTTGGTCGATCAGATCGGTACGCAGTGTGCAGCAAATACAACCATTCTGCAATGCCACGAGGCTGTCGTCCTTCGAACTGACCACGCCCTGACGCTGGATCAGATCGGCGTCGATGTTCACCTCGCCGATGTCATTGACGATGACCGCAAATCTCAAGCCTTGTCTGTTGGATAAAATGTGATTGATCAAAGTTGTTTTTCCGCTACCGAGGTAGCCCGTAAGCAACAGAACGGGAATATCTTTTGTTTCCATCTCGTTTTATTGAAAATCTCTCTGCCGCGAAATTAATATATTCGCGGGGATTGTAAAAGTAAATCACAAATTTTATACCTTTGTCCGGAGAACATTATTTGCACTATGGAACAGCAGAATCAACAACTTACGGACTATACGGCGGGGACTCCGTGCCTGAATTTTTACATTCATCACCTTTCGCCCGAAAATGTACTTTCGGGGTCGCACCGCCACGATTTTTTTCAGATCATTCTTGTCGAGCGGGGGACGGCTCGTCAGCAGATTGATTTCGGGGAGCATACGCTGGGTGAAAAATCCGTGTCGGTTGTCTTTCCGCATCAGATCCATCGTCTGGAACCCGATGCGGATTGTCGGATCACGATCGTGATGTTCGATCAGACGATCTTCTGTCTGGAAATGTTGCGTAACGAGTTGAAAGATTACAACATCGACCTCCAGCGGAAGATCAACTACCTGTCTCTGAAGGAGCATCCCGGTGTATTTGACGAGATGATGGAATTTGTCGGAAAGATCGAGTGGCTCTATGCCGATCTGAATTCCGACCGCAAGATGCAGGTCAAACTGATGATCAAAATCCTGCTTTTGAAGATCATCGACTTCTTTCCCGACTCGGAGCGTCTGGCGCAGAACGATACGGATACCTCTATATATATCCGTTTCCGCGAAAAGGTCGATGCCGAATTTCGTGAGCAGCGTAAGGTGCAGCAATATGCCGGGCAGATGGGTATCTCGGTCAAGAAACTGACGGCCGTGGCGCGTCACTATTCGGGGCAGTCGCCTCTGGAGATCATCCACGAAAAACTGTCGTTGGAGTTGAAAAAGGCGTTGGCTTTGGACGACATGACCTTCAAGGAGATCGCCTTCCAATTCGGATTCTCGTCACAATCGGCTCTGAACAAATACATTGAACAGAAATTCGGGCAGACGCCCCTTGCCCTGAAAAATCGTCTGAAGGAGGGTATGAACGGAAAAAAATCGGGGTCGGTTTCAAATCTATAATTTTTCGGCAGAATTTTATAACTGCGCCGTGGAGTGTGCTTACTACTTTTGCAGCGTCAAACGACAAGAGTATCTAACACACTAAAAAATTATACTATGGCAAAGTTATATGGTTCCGGCGCGTTGTACCACGGAAACGGTTCGATGGAGGAGTTGAAGAACATCTCCGGCAAAATGGCGGTGATCATCACCGGTAAGGGTTCGGTCGTAAAGAACGGCACGCTGAAGCGTTGCGAGGACATCCTCACCGGGATGGGCATGGCCTGCAAGGTATTTGACGGCGTTGAGGCCGATCCTTCGATCGACACCGTACGCAAGGGTGCGGCTTTCATGACGGAGTGTCAGCCCGATTGGATCATCGGTCTGGGCGGTACGTCGGCCATCGACGCGGCGAAAGCCATGTGGGTGATCTACGAATATCCCGACATCACCTTTGAGCAGATGGCAAAGCCTTTCGGCATCCCCACCCTGCGTAACAAGGCTCGTTTCGTGGCAATCCCCTCGACGAGCGGTACGGGTACCGAGACCACTTCGCTGGCCGTAATCACCGACCGCGAGAAAGACGTGAAATATCCCCTCGCATCGCACGAGTTGCAGCCCGATGTGGCCATCGTTGATGGCGACCTCTGCAAGTCGATGCCTGCGCACGTGACCGCCAACACGGGTATGGATGCTCTGACCCACTCGATCGAGGCTTACGTATCGAACATCGACGACAACTACGCCGATGCGTTTGCCAAAGGTTCGATCACGCTGATTTTCGACAACCTGAAGAAGGCTTGCGAAGACCCCCAGAACAGTGAGGTTCGTCAGAACATGCACGATGCTTCGGCACTGGCAGGTTTTGCCTTCACGAACTCGTGGCTGGGTATCGTCCACTCGATGGCTCACCAGATGGGCGGTGTGTTCGGTATTCCCCACGGTCGCGCAAACGCACTGGCTCTGCCCCTCGTGATGCGTTTCAATGCTAAGGTTACGGATCGTTATGCCGACCTTGCGAAATTGATCGGTGGCGAGACGACAGAGGATTTCGTAACGGCTGTTGAGAACCTCAAGAAAGATATTGATATTCCCGCTTCGATCCGCGAGTACGGCATCGAGAAGGAGGCTTGGATGAAGGAGGTAAACCGCATGGCCGAGCACGCATTTCAGGATGTCTGCACCTCGTTCAATCCCCGCAAGACTTCGGTCGAGGACTTCGTGAAACTCTACACGGCACTTTACGAGGGAGAGAGAATTGATTTTTAAGGAGAGAATGATTGATTTCTAATTCGTAATAGGTTTTGTTTGTAGGATCGGGACGACCTTTGGGTCGTCCCGATTTTTTGTATGGGCATAAAAATACATTGCGACCCATCCCGCGAAGGACGGATCGCAATGCAGCATGTTGTTTATAAGGGTTCGGATTAAAGTTTTGCGCGGGATACTTCCTTGCGGTTCTTGCTGGCCCAGATGCCGTAAACCTCGGAAATGCTGTCGGCAGTGATGAAGGCGTCGATATCGTGGTTATTGATGTAGTTCATCAAGGCAGAAAATTCGTCGGTTGTAAGCAGGACTTCCAACTCGATTTTCTTCTCGTTGCTGTAACCGCCCGTCACCTCAAAGAGAGTACAGCCGCGTTTGAGGTTTTCGATGACGAACTTGCGCAATTCGTCGTTGTGCTTCGAGATGATGTGTACGCGTTTTTTGCGGTTCAGACCTGCCGTGAAGTAGTCGATGACAAGACCGTTGATCCAAGTACCTAAAAGACCCAAGACCACAAGGTTGAAGGGGTTCATGGCGAATGCCGTACAGCAGATCATGGCTCCTGCAACCGATACCGACACACCGATGTCGAAGTGGAGGTATTTGTTGATGATCTTGCCGAGGATATCCAGACCGCCGGTCGAGGCGTTGATTTTGAAGAGGATGGCCTGTGAGGCACTCAGAATGATGACGAATACCAGAAGATCCAGCCACGGATCGCCCATGACGGAGGTCATCAGATTGCCGTTGGCATCTTTGGCCAAAAATTCGGTATAAGGGAAATAGGTTTCAAGTACTTTCAGGATCGGGCCGAGGATCAGTGCCGTATAGACGGTCTTGGCTCCGAACTCTTTGCCTACAAGGAAATAGGCGGCGACCAAAAGGACAAGGTTAATGCTGAATACGATGGTGGAAAGAGCAAGAGGAACGCCGAAAATGGATTCGGACAGATTACACAAGACCATCGACAAACCGGTCACACTACCGACGATCAGGTTGCTCGGTACTAAAAAATAATAGACTGCCGTACCGGCAATCAGCATGCCGAATGTCATGATCAACAGTTCGACCCAGAATTTTCTTGTTGCAAGAATACTAAATACACTTGTTATTTTTCCCATATCATATAACGTAATAGGTGGTTAATTGTTATACAAGATTACATAAATTTTTCGGAATTTCCAACATATTTCCTGTAAAGAGTAAGAATAAGTGCGGGATGATTTGATTAAAATAATTTAATAAATTGGAGGACTTGTCGTTTTGTTCCTGAATTTTAGACAAAAAGGTGTGCAAAATACGAACAAAAGACAAACCCGAAGTCCCTTTTTGGGGGAAAACGGAGTGCGGAAAAAAAATTGGACGGAGTAATTTTTCTTTATGATCGGACAAATTTCTATATTTGTTGTCCGGATAATGCAAAGAAAAATTATGGCAGAGAATCTGATTATAAAAGGTGATTCCAAACAGGAACGCTATGCGACACTTCTTCCGCAACTCGAATCGCTTGTCGGGGCGGAGCAGGACGAAATTGCCAATATGGCCAATGTGGCGGCATGCCTGAAAGATACATTCAGTTTCTGGTGGGTCGGTTTTTACCGCGTGCTGGAGGGCGAATTGGTGCTGGGCCCCTTCCAAGGCCCTCTGGCCTGCACCCGAATCCGCAAGGGGCGTGGCGTGTGCGGTACGGCATGGGCGGAAGGTCATACCCTCATTGTTCCCGATGTGGATCTTTTTCCGGGACACATCGCGTGCAGCAGTCTGTCGCGTTCGGAGATCGTTGTGCCGCTCAAACGCGGGGATGAAGTGGTCGGAGTGTTGGACATCGACAGCGAAAAACTCGATACGTTCGACGAGGTCGATCGCAGGTGGCTGGAGCGTCTGGCCGCGTTGATGATCCGATAGAAAAATCCGGGAAAGGCATAAAAAAGCATCACTTCTTTTGGAAGTGATGCTTTTTTTGTTTAGAGCAGCGAGATGAGCCGATCGACATCCTCTTCGCGGGTTGCCCAACTCGTCACGATGCGGATGACGGTGTGTGTTGCGCCGCGCGTTCCCCATTTTTCGAAACTGACTTCACGCGCGAGGCGATCCATTTGCGTGTTTTCGAGGCGGAAGAATTGTTGGTTGGTCGGCGAATCCATATACACCTCGTAACCCTTGTCGCGGAATGCGCGTTTGATCTTCATGGCCAGACGGACGGCGTGTGCACCCATTTCGAGGTAGAGTCCGTCGGTGAAAAGCGTCTCGAACTGGATACCCAAAAGGCGACCTTTGGCCAAAAGTGCGCCGTGCTGTTTGATCAGCGGGAAGAAATGGTTCAGAAGTCCGGGACGGGTGGCGACAACCGCTTCGCCGAAGAGCGTGCCGACCTTCGTCCCGCCGATGTAGAACACATCGCAAAGCATCGCCAGATCCTTCAGTGTGAAATCGGCCTCGTCCGATGCGAGGGCATAACCGAGGCGGGCTCCGTCGATGTAAAGCGGAATTTCGGCCTTTTGACACACGGCGTGGAGGTGTTCGAGTTCTGCCTTACTATATAAGGTACCGTATTCGGTCGGTTGCGAGATGTAGAGCATGCCGGGTGCGACCATGTGTTGGCAGGTGGCATCGGCGTAGAACGTGCGGATGTACTCCTCGACCTCATCGGCGCGGACTTTGCCTTGGTGCGAGGGAAGGGGCAGCACCTTATGTCCCGTGGCTTCGATTGCACCCGATTCGTGGACGTTGATGTGTCCCGTTTCGGCAGCAAGTGCGCCTTCGTGGCGTGCCAGCAGGGCATCTATAACCGTGGCGTTGGTCTGCGTGCCTCCGACCAGAAAATGTACCTCTCCGTGCGGCAGTCCGCAGGCTTGGAGAATCAGTTGTTCGGCGTGTCGGGTGTAGGCATCGTTGCCGTAGCCGGCCGTCTGTTCCAGATTGGTCTCGGTGAGACGCTCCAGAATGCGCGGATGCGCTCCTGCCATGTAATCGGTGTCGAAATAAATCATTTTCTTAAATTGTTGGAATCCGAAAACAAAGGTAGGAAAAATGTCGGGATGTTGTCCTTCGGGAAACGGGCTGTTTGTGTTTTCGGAAAAAATCGCTAAATTGCTTCCGAAAGTAAAACCTAAAAACAGAAGAACAATGATTAAGATTTATGGTATGGGCACCTGTCCCGACTGCACTTATGTCGATGAGCAGGTCAAGGGCGACGACCGATACGAGGTGATCGACATCGGCGAGCATGTCAGAGACCTCAAGGCGTTTTTGAAATTGAGAGATCATAACGAGGCATTCGATCACGCCCGCAAGGTGGGTGCGGTCGGCATTCCGTGCTTCGTGTTGGAGGACGGGCGCGTGACCCTCATAGCCGAAGAGGCAGGTTTGAAATCGCGACCCGTGGCCATGGGTTCGGCCTGCAATCTGGACGGCAGCGGCTGCTGAACTTTTTTACGCGGAAAACATGCGGGACACTCCCTTCCTGAAAAGGAGTGTCCCGTTCTTGTTTTGAAATGACACTGTGTCATTTTTTTGACACACTTTTCGGTAGGCGGTGTCCGAAATCGGCCATTTAGGCAGAAAAAGGGTGTTGGCACACAAGTTGATCTGATTATAAGCGAATTGAATATCGAAAGGAGGTTCAATCCGGAGATGATTGTTGAACTTAAAATTTGGAGGAACTGATTATGATACCCATGAGAAGAAATTACAACCAAGAGTGGTTGCCGAGTTTGTTTAACGACTTTTTCGATACCGATTGGATGCCTAAAACTCATGCCACAGCACCCGCAATCAACGTCAGCGAAGACGAAAAGGCCTACAAGGTTGAAGTTGCCGCACCGGGCATGACCAAGGACGATTTCAAGATTTATCTTTCGGACAACGAACATCTGGTCGTAGCCGTCGAAAAGAAGGACGAGCGGAAAGAGGAAGACAAAGATAAGAAGTATCTGCGTCGTGAATTTTCGTACTCGAAATTCCGGCAGTCACTGGCTCTGCCCGATGATGTCGATCGCGAACAGATCTCGGCTTCGGTAAACGACGGCGTTTTGACGGTCGATTTGAAGAAAAAAGCACCGGACACACCGATGGATCAACCGAGAATGATCGAAATCAAATAAACATGATCGTGTGCATCGCATTGAGTCCTGTCCCTTGTGGGGCGGGGCTTTTTTTGTGGAAAGGAGTGACGAGATGAAACCCGATGTGGTGATCATGAATTTTACGGGTGTGTATCGCTTCGAGCAGTTTGCCCGAAAGAAGGATTTTCACATTGTGGATTGCTCGCGGATCGCGGGAACGGATTGTTATTGCGATCCGTCGGCCGCCGAGGAGTTACGCCGTAAGATCGACGCCTGTTCGCCCTACGGAATCCACTTTATGGATTCGGGCGATTATCATTACGTGACGAAATTTTGGACGGACAAGATCCGTGAGCCGTTCTCGCTGTTGGTCTTCGACCATCATCCCGACATGCAGGCATCGCTGTTTGACGGGGTGTTGTCGTGTGGCGGATGGGTCAAGACGATGCTGGACGAAAATCCCCTGTTGGGCGAGGTGACGATCGTGGGGGCGGACGAGCATCTGATCGAAGAGGTCGATCCGAAGTATCGGTCGCGGGTGCATTTCTACGGCGAACGGGATCTGCAAAATGCCGCCGCGTGGCGTCGCTTTGCACGGGAGCGGGAGTCGCTACCCGTTTATGTTTCGATCGACAAGGATGTGCTCGATCGGCAGGCGGTCATCACCAACTGGGATCAGGGGTCGCTGAGCCTCTGCGGCTTGGAACGGCTGCTGGGCGAAGTGTTGGATCGTGATCGGGTGATCGGCATCGACATCTGCGGCGAATGCACCCCCTTGAGCGACCTTTTCCTCGAAAAGGAGGAGGCCTCGGTCGATAACCGCGCCAACCAGAGCCTGCTGGACTTTCTGGTGCGGAAGGCGGGGTAGCAGGGCGGATGATTTGCGATTATGGGGATTGGTTGTTATATTTGTTTCTTGAATTAAAGAACAAATAAAATCGCAATAGTATGAAAATAAGAAACTGTATGTTGCTTCGAGGATTGTATATGTTGTGGAAAACATATTTCGGAGTAACCCGTTCGAAGTTGGGCTATTGTGCCGATAATGTAACAATTACACCTCCGGTACAAATTATTTGACCTGAGAATGTCTTTTTATATTCCAAAACGCATATAGCATCCAATTCTTATATTTCGGCTTTTAATGCAAAATTCATCATGCATGAGAATTGTTGTGTGGCGGAAGGTTTGACCGTACATACCGGAAATCATGCCATGATTGTGGGTATGTTTTGTTCGGATATTACGGAGGACATAAAACCCAAAGGATATGATGAAGATGTTGTTGTCGAAAGCGATGTCTGGCTCGGATGTCGGGTTACGTTGTTAAGTGGCGTGCATATCGGACGAGGAGCCATAATTGCCGCCGGAGCCGTGGTAAACAAGAGCATTCCGCCGTATGCCGTTGCAGGTGGTGTGCCTGCCAAGGTGATCAAGTTTAAATGGACGATCGACCAAATTCTGGAACACGAAAAGAAATTATATCCCGAAGAAAAACGATTTACGCGAGAACAACTTCAAGCCTATTTCGATAAGTATCAGAAAAAATCGTAAGATCTTACGATTTCGCATAAAGAGCAATATATCCGATCGGGTAACTTATCCACTTGTAAAGGAAGTTATCTATATAATTCTGAATTTAGAGAGAATGTTTGGTTTGCTAAGAAGAACTTTATATATTGTGCATACGTTAAGTGCACTTGTTAGCTAAATGCTTTCATACTGCACTATAAAAGAAACTGATGAGGGGTCGCCTATATGGTAATCCCTTTTTTATAGTAGATAGAAAACATCAAGGCACTATGAAATATTTTGTGTAAATGAAAAATATTTTATAGTGCCTCTTTAGAAATACAATGTGTACTTTATAGAATTCTTACTAATATTAGGAGGAATCTTACATTGCTTTTAATTGATAATTTCTTTTAATGATTCAGTAAAATTTTTTACATTAACATTATCCATAATATCATCGCATAAGCCTGAAATAAATGTAGTTTCTTTAGTACCTATATTTGATAATTCTTTTAATATCTTTTTATAGAAACTTTTATTATTATCTTTTTCTCCATTTAAGGTCCCTTGATTATAATCAGAAACAATTTCGTCTAATGAATGGACTATAAAATATTTATCATTGATGACTTTTCTCAATTGTGGATCTGTGTTCTTTTTTATAACATCATACAAAAATTTTTCAACGCTCGGAATAGGTAGAAATAAATGTGGTAATTTGTTTTGTTCTTTGTCTAAAAACTGAACTGTATCACCATCCAAAATTGAAATAATTTTAGTGTTAGTTCCCAGTATTTTCTTGGTGTATAATTCTTTGTGTAAGTCAAGAACATTATTCCAGCCTCCTACTGGCACGCAATGGATTAGTTTACTATTTCGAAGAGATTCTTTTGATAAAATGGAATTGACTACTAATTGCGCTAAAGTGTCTTCTACCAAAAGCAAAAAGTCCGGAGAAATATTACTATACAAATCTCTTATAAGGTAGCTCGGATAACAATTTGATTCTACACTTACAGCTCCGTTGTTATTCGTTAATTTAAATAAATCATATGGAGGAATTTGTTTTATTACTTCTGGCGAATGACTTGATAAATAAATAATAAGATTCGAATGTTCTTTTACTAACATTCTTAGAAATTCGATCAATCGTAAAACTGCAATTGGGTGGAGTGCCAATTCTAACTCATCTATTAGAACTAAAACTTTCTGATCAACAGGTAGAGACCTTCTTACAATAGAGTTGTATAGAAAATGTAATAATGAAACTAATAGACATTCTCCAGAACTCATTCGGTATTGGCTAATTAAATGATTTTCTATTTTTATAAAGTAAGGACGATTTTTAATCCTAAGCTTTTGAGCTACAAATTTATTTTTGATTCTCATTAATGTTTGATAATGCGATAAATCACCATGAAAGATGTAACTCATTTGCTGTTTTACATAATCATCAGCATCTGTTATATCAGCATCTGTTATTCGTCCTGAGGTAATCATTTGTTCAATATTTGTTGAATCTTCAAATCTTGTTCCATAAAATAGACTCCCCTCATACAAACCGTTAAAGTGAATCGTATTATCACCACTCTTTTCCCACTTCAATAAATTATTAGAAACCTTCCATGAAACTGATTTATTATTAATTTCAAATTTAATATATGAATCAGGTTTTAAATCACTTGGTTTTAATTTATCAAGTTGATGAGTTAGTAGTTGTGCTGTACAAAGCATTATTGTACTTTTCCCGCATCCGTTGCTACCAACTAAAGTATATATTCCATTTTCGAAAGGAAAGTTGATTTCTGCATCCTTTATATTTTTTAAATTGTGAATGGTTATTTTTAAGTTATCCATGGTTTTAAATTATAATGGTTATACAATAATCGTAATTTTTTATAAATAAAACAAATAAAATGCGTGAAAACTCTAAATATATTATTTGATAGTGTCGGCAGAGCGGTATATATGAAGAAGGTGATCGTTATTGTATTTTAGTTAGATGGGATCAATTTGCGATCATGGCTAAACATAAAAACAATGGGTGATTTGCCATCCTTGTTGATGACATCTTTGCGACAAGTTGCATAAATTGTCATAAGTAATTGAATTTATGCAAAGTACAGAGTTCGTTTCCCAGAAAAAGTATGGCAAGCAAAATGGCAAACATTTTCCCGAAAATGATCAGATGTAATGAGTGGGGGAATGGTTCGAAATGGGAAAATAGGCCAGATTAAACAATAAATGACCCATAAACACAAAAAAGGTGACCGATTATTCATCAGCCACCTTCATTTTGGTGAACCCGCTGGGGCTCGAACCCAGGACCCCAACATTAAAAGTGTTGTGCTCTACCTACTGAGCTACGGATTCTCCGCTTGTCATATCAAGGAGCGGGAACGTGTCCTGTTCTCTTGTTTTGACGGTGCAAAGATAGGGCTAATTTTTAAATCTCCAAAATATTTTTAAAAATTATTGCATTATTTTTTTTGCGAAAATTGCCCTCCGTGTTGTATGATCCCGTATATGAGGAAAGTAATCGGGTGATTTTCATCAGACTATATGCGGAATATGGAGTTTCCCCGAAAACAACAACACCTTCCGCAGTCATGACTGCGGAAGGTGTTCGGGGCTTATTTCAACAGACGCCCTTCAAACGAGATGGTGTAAATGCCCATGCAGACCATCTTCACCTTGAATTGCGTGTCGTTGATTTCGCCCTTGACCTCCGTCATCGGATATTTGTCGAAGAGTTGCCAACTGTTGGCGGCTTTGATGTAGGCCTCCGGAAGAATTTTAGCCACATCGAATCTGAGAGACCGGCCTGTGCCTGCGTATTCCATCGGACGCATGCGGATGTCGAGTGCGGGCATGACCTGCGCGAATTTCACGCTGTGCATGTACAGAGCCATTGATTCGTCCTCGGCTTTGACCTCAAATTCGGCCATCGGGTTCTCGTAACCCTTCACGCCGTTCTTGTCGGTCACGACATAATTGCCGCGGAAGGTCATGTCGGCCGTGATTTTGCCGTCGGTGAGTTTTGTGTTGGTATCGGCATATTCTTCGCCTGCGGCGGGAGGATTTTCGATGAAATCGTTGTCGTCGGAGCAGGCAATGAAGAATAGGGGTGCCGCAAGCAGCAGAACAAGTAATTTTTTCATGGTTTTGTTTATTTAAATGAAAGATTGAGATTTAACGTAATGCCGAAGGTGCGCTTCCGTCCCCGTTGGACGAACTCGTTGCCCATCGACTTGAAATAAAATACATCGTGACCGGTATCGGTCAGATTGCGTCCCCAGATGTCGATCGAATAACGCTTGTGCTCGAAACGCAGCGAAGCATCAAACAGCGCATAGAAGGGTTGGCGCAATGTGTTTTCTTCATTCCACCAAATATCGCCCACCCCGCGCATCCCGCCTTGGAGGACGAGATCGCCCAACCACTCGACACGCGTCGGGATCGTCCATACGGCACCGAGCGACAGGGTGTGTGCCGGAGCATAGGGTACGCGCTTGCCCGCAAAATTTTCGTGACCGTTGTCGAAGTTGCGAAATTCTGCATGGGTGTAGCCGTAGGCGAGGTTCAGCATGAGGTATCGCCACGGAGTTGTCCGTGTCGAGAACTCCACGCCTGCCGAACGGGTGCGTCCCGCATTGGTCATCATACGACCCGTGCTCTGCCCCTTGGGAAAGACGGTCAGTTGCTGGTCGTGGACATGGATCAGAAAGACGGAAAACTCTCCGCGCAGATCACCTCTGCATGCCGAAAAATGACAGCCCAATTCGTAATTCCAACTGTATTCGGGTTTGTAGGACATGATGTCGCTTTCCTCGAAGGGGATGCCCGATGTCATTTCCCATTTGATTTTTTCTTGGAGGATGTCCGAGAACATCTGCGTGTTGAATCCGCCTGCCTTGTACCCGCGTGCGACGGAGGCGTAGAGATTGTTCTGCTCGTCGAGGGCATAGAGGACGGTGAATTTCGGAAGCACTTCGGTATAGACGTGCGAGATCGAGTTGCGGTCATTGATGCGTGCCACATCATGAAATACCTGTTCCGAGGTGGTGAACGTGTAGGGTAATTCTGCTCGACTGTGGTATTTGAGCGTTGTCTTTTCTCGGTCGATGCGAATGCCTGCCGTCAGCGACCAACGCCCCGATTCCAGACGCGATTCGTGATAAACTGCCATGCCGCAGGAGGGCATCTTGAAATTCGATTCCAGCGGAAGTTCCCATTCGGGGGCGGCTTCGGCATCCCATGCATACCCCGAAACGGCCTCGTTGGCGTGCTTGAAAATCAACTCTTCGATGCCCGTGCGTTTGAACAGTACGGGTGCCGACATTTTGCCGTGGCGGTAGAATCCGAATGCACCGAAAAGCCAACCATATCGCTGTCCGCCCCGCGAACGAATCACCACATCCTGCGTCAGACAATGCTCCGTGAGCGATTGGTTCAGGGTGAAGTAACTGAGCGGCTGGAAATCCTGATCGAGGGTCATCCGGTCGTCCGTGAGTTGATAACCCGTAAGGGACAAAAGCGTGAATTTCGGGGCATCGTAACGCAGCGTGAGGCCTTCGGTAAGGGACGTTCGCTCGTAACCCGCAGGATCGTTGTAGGCGATTTCGCCTTTGGCGATGATGAGTCGGCCTTGGTCGTCGAATTTGTCTTCGCCGATATAGGCGTACGGATAACCGCCCTGATCGAGTACCGAGCAGGCGAACGTGTTGTCGATGCTCCAACGCCCTTTCCGCCATTGGAGTTTCCAACGCCCGCCACTCAGATCCTCGCGGTCGCACATCTCGTTGCGCGCGCGGTTGCGGAAGAATCCGCCCGTATGGTTGTGAAAACCCGCGACGGAGATCGCCCAGTTGTCGTTGAATTTCTCATAGACCGAGGCTCGGATGCGGTAACTCTTTCCGCTCGAATATTCGGCCTTGAAACGTATGCCCTGATAGTGCATCGGCGAGAGGGTATAGACGTTCATCACGCCGCCCATCGTATTGCGACCGTAGAGGGTCGATTGGGGGCCTCTCAACACCTCGATGCGCTCGGCATCGGCGAGTTCCATGTCGAAGGCGTTTTTGTTCATGATCGGCACGTTATCGACGTTGAGTCCCATGACGGGCTGGTCGATGCGCGCACCCAGACCGCGGATGTAAATCGAGGAGGTCATGCGCGAGCCGTAATCGGGGATCAAAAGGTTGGGAATGTCTTGCGAAAGGTTTTTCAGGGCATCGACATGACGGCGTTCGATACCTGCCGCTCCGATGACCGAGGCGGCGGGGACTTTTTGCAGCGTCATGCCCTGCTTAATGGCCGTGACCTGCACTTTGTCGAGTACCATAGCCGTATCGACGGGTTGTGCCGGGTCGTTGTCCGTGTGGGCATAAGCCTTGCTTGTGAAGGCAAGGAGCATGAACGTGATGAACAGGGAGTGAAACAACTTCATTTTGCGGTAATCCGAAATCAAGTTGCAAAGTAAAGGGTTTTGCAGGATTGCCGCAATCCTAATTTATGAGGATTGCGCCTCGGTTTAGAAGGTGTCGAGGTCGATATAACCTGTTGCCAGAGCATAGAGCGTGAGGCCTGCCACGGTTTTGATGCCGAGTTTGTCCATGATGTTGCGGCGGTGGGTGATGACGGTCGTGAGGCCGATGTTGAGCCGGTCGGCGATCTCTTTGTTCATGAACCCCTGCGTCACGAGGATCAATACTTCGGTTTCGCGCGAGGAGAGGATATTCGCAACGGGCGATGCGGGTGTTTCGGGCGGGGTCATCGCATGTTCGGGACGATGCACACCCTGACGAAGTTTCAGAATCTCGTGTACCAGACGTTCTTCACCTGCGAAGATGTCGATCTGGTGCATGTCGGCAAACGAAGAACCGCTTCGTCCGAGAATGATCGTGCGGTGGCGGTACTCCTTGAAAAAGGCGCGGTGCAACAACACCTGACGTAATTCCACGAAGAAATGCACGTGGCGTTCGGGCATTGCACCCGCAAATTCTTCGAAGGTGTTGTAGAGCGAAATCTCGATCATGGGCAACACCTCGCCGAGCAGGGATTTGAGTCCCAGCCCCATCAGGGTGTTCTGCGAGAGTATGGCGATCGAGGGTTTCATTATTCGTGGTGGTAGGGTTCGTTGTTGAGGATGGTGAAGGCGCGGTAGAGTTGTTCGGCGAAGATGGCGCGGACGATCTGATGGGAGAAGGTCATCTGCGAGAGCGACAATTTGGCATTGGCACGTTTATAAACCTCCTCCGAAAATCCGTAAGGGCCTCCGATGACCAGCACCAGACGCTTCATGCCGCTGTTCATGCGCTTCTGCATCCATTCGGCAAATTCGACGGAACGAAATTCGCGGCCGTGCTCGTCCAGCAGGGCGACAAAATCCCCGTCGGACAACTGTCCGAGGATCAGATCACCTTCGGCCGTCCGTTGTTGGGCTTCGGTGAGTTTCTTGGTGTTCTTCAGATCGGGAATGACCGTAAGGTTGAACTTGCAGTAGAAGTTGATGCGCTTGGCGTACATATCGACCAGCGACGCCACTTCCTTCAGATCGGTTTTCCCGATGACAATCAGTTCGATGACCATGTTCCGAGCGAATTACAGGTCGGAATCCCATTCGCCGTCGGCATCCGTGTAGATCACGGGGCGGAACTTCTCGACCGATTTCAGCCATTCGTAAGCCTTGTACATGTTGTAGCCGTTGCCCGATGGAGCCCCAAGCGAGTAGGCGATGACACAGACATGGTTGCGCGATCGGTAGTACATGGCTTTGACGCGCTCGACAAATTCATCGACCAATTCGGGATCGTTCGACGGCGTACCGCCCACGGTGCGGTCGTTGCGTTTGTCCGCAATCGAGATGTCGGCCTGATCAATCACATAGAGCCCCAATTCGTCACATAACGCATAGAACCATTCGGGTTGCGGATAGTCGGGCGTGATGGTGTTGATGCCCTGCTTTTTGAGGGTCTTGAGTTTTAATGTGGTCGTTGCGCGGTCGGTGGCGTTGCAGACGGCTTTTTTGAGTACGAGTTCCTCGCCGAAACGTGTGATCCTGCCGTCGGTAAATTCCGTTTTGCCGAAACCGAGGTTGAAGGGCATGTATTCCTTGTAGGTGCCTTCGCGATTGACGAAAAGCATCGCCTTGTAAAGTCCGGGGTTGGTTCTGCCCGCCATCCATTTGTGGTTGTACGATCCATAGACAAAGGTTTTGAAACGAATCGTGTCGATGCTTTTCGGTGCGACTACTTTCGTGAGGTTGTTGTGATCGACCAACTTGCCCGCAGGGTCATACAGGTCGAAATGCACGCGCACGGGTTCGGGTGTGGTGTAGGCGTTGCGCACCACGGCGTTGATCTTCATGATGCCGAAATTGCGGCCTTCGGGATCGGGTATGATCTCCGCCTCGTAATCCACGACGGCGCGGTGATCCTGCGCATAGAGGTAACTGTTCTCGAAATCCTTACCTGCGGGGCAGTGGGGACTCAACATGCGTCTGCCCGCATCGACAAACTCCAGACGGATCTCGTTCAGGCCGTTTTTAAGGGCGCGGGTGATGCGAAAATCGGCGGCCGTCGTCAGATCCTCCACCGTGGCGACTTTCTGTCCGTTTACCGTAAGGCAATACATTGCGGGAACATTTTCCAGATGAAGATATACATCGCCGGAGAACCATTTCAGGGGCAGTTCGAGCGACTGTGCCGCACCCTGTCTTGTGGCGGTGGGGCGGAACGAGATCTTGAGGTCGGAATCGTCTTTTGCGTGTTTTACGGCCTCCGCCCGGTTCGAGTAGGGCGTAACTTCGGTGCGGAAAATACGCCCCGGATTCTGGGCGCGGCCTGCCGAAAGGGCAAGCGAGAATATGGTGAGCAGCAATATGCGTTTTAATCGTGACATAATGTTTTGTCTCTTACTTGATACAAGGGTGTGATTTGAGGACAAAGGTACTTTTTATTTTGAAGAATCGCAAATAAATCATACCTTTGTAAATTCAAAGTTTACAACAGGACAACAAGACAAATAAGAATATATGAAAACGCAAAGAATCGTTGAGATTTTGAAGTCGGGAGCAGTCGATACCGACATCGTTGTCAAGGGTTGGGTACGAACCAAGCGCGGCAACAAAAATGTGGCTTTCATTGCCATGAATGACGGATCGTGTGTTGCCAACATCCAAGTGGTTGTCGATAAACAGCAGATCACCGAAGATGAACTCAAGCCCATCACCACGGGTGCCTGTATCCGGGTGGACGGCCGTTTGGTGGCATCGCCCGGTTCGGGACAGGGCGTCGAGGTTCAGGCCTCGAAAATCGAGGTTTACGGCACGGCCGATCCCGATACCTATCCCCTTCAGAAGAAGGGGCACTCGCTGGAGTTCCTGCGTGACATCGCTTACCTGCGTCCGCGTACCAATACGTTTGGTGCGGTGCTCCGTATCCGTCACGCCATGGCCTACGCCATCCACGAGTATTTCAACAAAAACGGATTCTACTATTTCCACACACCGCTGATCACGGCATCGGACTGCGAGGGTGCGGGTGCCATGTTTCAGGTGACGACGCTCGATCTGAACAATCTTCCCAAGAGAGAGGACGGCAGGGTCGATTACTCGCAGGATTTCTTCGGCAAGTCGTGCAACCTGACCGTTTCGGGTCAGTTGGAGGGTGAGTTGGGTGCCTTGTCGCTGGGTCGTATCTATACGTTCGGCCCGACGTTCCGCGCCGAAAATTCCAACACGCCGCGCCATGCTTCGGAGTTCTGGATGATCGAGCCGGAGGCTGCATTCTATGAGTTGGAGGACAACATGGAGTTGGCCGAGGACTTCCTGAAATATCTGATCCGGTACGCATTGGACAACTGCATGGAGGATCTCGAATTTATGAACAAGATGTGGGATCCCGAATTGCTCGACCGCCTGCGTTTTGTCGTAGCCAACGATTTCAAGCGTCTGGACTATACCGAGGGTATCGAAATCCTGAAGGCTTCGGGGCGTAAGTTCGAGTTCCCGTGCGATTGGGGTTGCGACCTCCAGTCGGAGCACGAGCGTTACCTCGTCGAGGAGCACTTCAAACGCCCCGTCATCCTGATCAACTACCCGAAAGAGATCAAAGCCTTCTACATGAAGCAGAACGAGGACGGCAAGACGGTTCGCGCCATGGATGTCCTGTTCCCGAAGATCGGCGAAATTATCGGCGGTTCGGAGCGTGAGGCAGATTACGGCAAACTCGTTACACGTGTCAAAGAACTGGGTATGAACGAGCAGGACGTATGGTGGTATTTGGACACGCGCCGCTGGGGTTCGGCTCCTCACTCCGGTTTCGGATTGGGCTTCGAGCGTCTTCTGATGTTTGTGACGGGTATGACCAACATCCGCGATGTGATTCCCTTCCCGCGCACGCCGCAGCACGCCGATTTCTGATCGGAGGGCGATTCCTGCCATTGAGGGTCGGACGGATCGGGCATGCGTGCCGGCTCCACGACCCTCATTTTATTTTTTTTAATGGAGATCTTCGTCCGAGGAGATCTTGAAAAGATATTGAAGATATGGCTGTTAGTCAGAAGCAGGTACTTTCGCTGCAACAAAAACTCTCACCGCAACAGATCCAGATGATCAAGTTGCTGGAACTTCCCACCGTGCAATTGGAACAGCGCATCAAGCAGGAGATCGAAGACAATATTGTGCTTGAGGAGGACGAACGGGTGAAGGATGATGCGGAAAATCCAGAAGAGGAACCCCGCGAAATTTCCGTGGAGGAGTATTTGAAGGAGGACGAGACTCCCTCTTACAAGAGCCGTGTCAATAACTACTCGAAGGACGACAAACAACGTCCCGTGGTTCTCACGGAGGGGCGCAGTTTGCGGGATTATCTTTTGGAGCAATTGCGTTTCCGTAACTTGAGCGAGAAGGATATGCGTCTTGCCACCTATCTTGTCGGCAGTCTGGATGATGACGGCTACCTGCGTCGTGACCTGCAATCCGTGTCGGACGATCTGGCTTTCACGGTCGGAGTGGAGGTGTCGGTCGGAGAATTGGAACGCATCCTTAAACTCATCAACGAACTGGAACCCGTCGGGGTGGGTGCGCGCGATTTGCAGGAGTGTCTTCTGCTTCAGATGAGCCGCATTGCGGACAAAACGCCCGCACAGGAACATGCCCGGAAGATCTTGGAGGATTATTTCGACGATTTCGCCAAGAAGCACTACGAGAAACTCATGTCGCGGATGCAACTTTCCGAGGATGAATTTCGAGAGGCAATCGACGAGATCTGCCGTCTCTCGCCCAAACCCGGCAACCTCTACTCCGAGGGCGGAACGGACACCACGCCTTATATCATTCCCGACTTCATCCTCGATTATCAGGAGGGGCAGTTCTCGCTTTCGATAAATTCCTGTAATATTCCTGAGGTGCGCATCAGTCCCCGCTATAAGGAGATGTTGCGCCGTATGGTCACACCCGACGGTAAGGTGCGCGAGGAGGATCGCAAGACCCTGCAATTCGTCAAAGGAAAGATCGACTCGGCCAAATGGTTTATTTCGGCGATCCGACAACGCCACGACACGCTGCTGCGTACGATGCAGACCATTCTGGACTATCAGCGCGAATACTTCAAGGACGGCGACCGCTCGAAACTCCGCCCGATGATCCTCAAGGACATTGCCGACCGCACGAACCTCGATGTTTCGACCATCTCGCGCGTGGTGAACAGCAAATACGTGCAGACGCAGTTCGGCATCATTTTGCTGAAATCGCTCTTTTCGGAGGCGATGCAGACCGACGACGGCGAGGAGGTATCGAGCTACGAAATTAAAAATCTGCTGGAGAAATGCGTGTCGGAGGAGGATAAACGCCACCCGATGACCGACGAGCAACTGATGGCTTATCTGAACGACAAGGGCTACCGCATTGCCCGCCGTACGGTGGCCAAGTATCGTGAGATGCTGAACATCCCCGTGGCACGCCTGCGTAAAGAAATCTGATTGAAACGATGAATCCCGAAAAACTGGCTCATGGCATTTCGTGGGTGTTTCACCCTTTTTTGCTGCCGCTTTACTTTTTGCTTGTTCTTTTGACCTGCACGGTCTTCTCGCTCTATCCGTGGAGTGTGAAGTTCTATTTTCTGTGGGTCGTGGTGCTTTATACGATGCTCATTCCCGTTCTGGCACTTGTCGTGCTGCGTAAGGCGGGTATGCTCTCGGATTACCGCATCGACATCCGCCGCGAGCGGATCATCCCGCTTTTGGTGGGGACGGTGTGCTATATCCTGTGCGCCATCACCATCGCCCGAATCCCGTCGGCACTGGTCTTCCGCAAATTCATGATCGCGGCGGCGGTCTGCGAATTGGTCAGCCTCGTGGTCTCGACCCGTTGGAAAATCAGCCTCCACATGACGGGTATGGGGGCATTTATCGCCCTCTTGTCCCTGCTGAACATTGTCGATATGGCGAACCTGCTGTGGCCGCTGGTTGTGGCGGTGCTGGCTGCGGGCATGCTGGCTTCGGCACGCCTCTATCTGGGTTGCCATACGCCCGTGCAGATCATGGCCGGATTTTGTAGCGGATTTGTGGTTTCGGCATTCGTGATATTGTTCATTTAGAATCCTTGAATTGAAATCCCGTGCGCCCCGCATTGCCAGAGAGCATTGCGGGGCGTTTCCGTATGTGCTTTTTGCGGGAAAAACGGGGCGGAATCAAAAAAAAATGCTATTTTTGTACGATATAAAAAATCTGAAATAAAACTTAAAATCCAAAAGTATGACACTCAACGAATATCAACAGCACGCATTGGAAACCGCAATCTATCCCGAAGAGAGCCGTATCGTATATCCCACTTTGGGATTGACGGGCGAGGCCGGCGAGGTTGCCGACAAGGTCAAGAAGGTGATCCGCGATGCGGGCAACAACTTCACCGACGAGAAGAAATGCGAAATCATGAAGGAGATCGGCGATGTGCTGTGGTATTGCGCCACCTTGTCGCACGATTTGGGTTATGATCTTGAAGAGGTGGCTCGTACCAATGTCGAGAAACTCCATTCGCGTATGGAGCGTAACCACATCCACGGCAGCGGCGACAACCGCTAAAAACAGATAAAGATGGGCGATTATATTCTGAAAGAGATTGATAAGATCGGAGTGCTGTTGCGCGGACTTCTGCGTAAACTGCAACTTTTGAAAAACAACCACGAGGAGGAGATCGGGGTGACGACCACCAAGGTTGAACTGGCCGACAAACTCGGTGTGGATATGGATTCTCTGCTGGCGGAACCCGATTTCGTGGAGACGCTCGTCGAGGAACACGGATTCGATGCCCCGTCGCTCGAACTCTTTGCCGAGGTGCTGGCCGATTTGGCGTTTGCTGCCGACGAAAAGGACGACCAACGTCGTTTTGCGGCTGCGGCGTGCGAGATCTATAAGTATCAGGATGCCCATAAGGCCGATTCGTCGTTCAACCGCTATTATATCCTCAAGCAACTTGCCCGTCTGGATTGCGAAAAGTAGAACCTAAACCTAAAACACTACTATAAAAAATGGAACAGAACAAGAATGTTTCCCTGCCCGAAAACGCCTACCGCGAACTCAAGCCGGGTGAGGAATACAAACCGTTGATGCCTGCATCGGCCAAACCCGTCGAGGTCACGCCTTACTCCGTGACGATGGGTGTCGTGATGGCGATTGTTTTCTCGGCTGCGGCCGCCTACCTCGGTCTGAAGGTGGGACAGGTCTTCGAGGCCGCCATTCCGATTGCCATCATTGCGGTCGGTATGGGCAACGTGCTCGGCAAGAAAAATATGCTGGGACAGAATGTCATCATCCAGTCGATCGGTGCATCGTCGGGTGTGATCGTGGCGGGAGCCATCTTCACCCTGCCCGCACTCTACATCCTGAAAATCGACATCAACTTCTATCAGGTATTCCTCTCGTCACTCTTGGGAGGCGTTTTGGGTATTATCCTCCTGATCCCGTTCCGTAAATATTTCGTCAAGGACATGCACGGCAAATACCCTTTCCCTGAGGCTACGGCCACGACCGAGGTGCTCGTGTCGGGAGAGAAGGGCGGCAATCAGGCCAAATTGCTGGCCGTTGCAGGTCTTATGGGCGGTCTGTACGATTTTCTGGTCGGTACGTTCGGCCTTTGGACGGATACCGTCTCGACGACCATCTGCCGTATGGGTGCGATGGTTGCCGACAAGTTCAAATTCGTATTCAGCATCAATACTTCGGCGGCAGTGCTCGGTCTGGGATATATCATCGGTCTGAAATATGCGCTGATCATCACGGCAGGTTCGTGTGTCGTGTGGTTTCTGATCGTTCCCGTGGTGGGTTCGTTGGCCGAAAGCATCGACGCCGTTGCTCTGGTGAATATGCTGGGTGTGACAAACAAGTCGATCCTCGAAAATCCCGAGACGATTTTCTCTGCCGAAAATCTTTTCGCTTATATCGGCAAACCGATCGGTATCGGCGGTATTGCGATGGCCGGTCTGATCGGTATCGTGCGCCAGTCGTCGATCATACGTCAGGCGGTGGGTCTTGCCGTGTCGGAATTTGGCGGTAAGAACAAGAAAGAGGTAAGTTCGGAGCGTACGCAGCGCGATCTGAAGATGAAATACATCCTCATCCTGTTGGTGGCTACGCTCATCACGGTGTTCCTCTTCTTCCACTTCGGATTGCTCGGCGGTAACTGGATTCAGTCGATTACGGCGATTCTGATCGTCTTTGTGATCGCCTTCCTCTTTACGACGGTTGCGGCAAATGCCATTGCCATCGTGGGTTCGAACCCCGTGTCGGGTATGACCCTCATGACGCTGATCCTCTCGTCGCTGATCCTCGTGTCGATCGGTCTGAAGGGCAGCACGGGTATGGCTGCCGCACTGATCATCGGCGGTGTGGTTTGTACGGCCTTGTCGATGGCCGGAGGTTTCATCACCGACCTCAAGATCGGTTACTGGCTGGGTACGACCCCGCAGAATCAGGAGCGTTGGAAGTTCCTCGGTACGTTTGTGGCTGCCGCAACGGTGGCAGGCGTGATGATCGTGCTGAACAAGGCCTACGGATTCGAAGGCCCCAACTCGCTCGAAGCACCTCAGGCCAAGGCGATGGCAGCCGTCATCGAACCGTTGATGACGGGCGGTCAGACACCGTGGATCCTCTATATTTGCGGTGCGATCCTCGCACTCGTACTGACCTTCATCGGAGTTCCCGCCCTGCCGTTTGCACTGGGTATGTTCCTGCCGATGAAACTGAATGCTCCGCTGGTGGTCGGCGGTCTGGTGGCATGGTTCGTGTCGAGCCGCTCGAAGGATGCCGACCTGAACAAGGCGCGCATGGGTCGCGGTACGCTCATCGCATCGGGATTCATCGCAGGCGGTGCGTTGATGGGTGTCGTAAGTGCCATTCTGAAATTTGCAGGCGTATCGGTCGATATGGGTGCATGGACCTCGTCGAACGGAGCCATGTGGCTCGGTCTGGTGATGTACCTTGTGCTGATCACCTACATGATCTGTCATACGCTCCGCGCACGAAAAGACGAATAAATCAACTACTAAAAAACTAAATACCATGGATTTAAAAGATCGATTTCTGAAATACGTTTCGTTCGACACCCAGTCGGACGAATCGAGCAACACGTTCCCTTCGACCGACAAGCAGAAGGTGCTGCTGAAGCATTTGCACGATGAGATGCTGGCACTCGGCATGACCGAGGTTTCGATGGACGAGCACGGTTACGTGATGGGTACGATACCTGCCTCGAAGGGCAAGGAGAATGCACCTGTCATCGGTTTCATTTCGCATGTCGATACGGCTCCCGACATGAGCGGCAAGGACGTGAAACCCCACATCATCGATGAGTACGACGGTGAAGACATCATGCTCAACCCGTCGCTGACGATGCGCGTGGCGGACTTCCCCGAATTGAGTTTCTTCAAGGGTCACACGCTGATCCACACCGACGGTACGACCCTGCTGGGTGCCGATGACAAGGCGGGTGTTGCCGAGATCATGACGGCTGCCGAGTATCTGATGAATCATCCCGAAATCCAGCACGGCAAGATCCGCGTAGGCTTCACGCCCGACGAGGAGATCGGTCGCGGTGTCGATTTCTTCAACGTGAAGGCATTCGGTGCCGATTTCGCCTATACGGTCGATGGCGGTATGGAGGGCGAGTTGGAGTATGAGAACTTCAACGCCGCCAGTGCCAAGATCGAAATTCAGGGTCTGAACGTACATCCGGGATCGGCCAAGAACAAGATGAAGAACGCCATCGACATTGCCGCCGAGTTGCAGACGATGCTCCCCGCCGAGCAGCGTCCCCAGTTTACCGAGGGATACGAAGGCTTCTACCACTGCGTAAGCGTGCAGGGTACGGTCGAGCACGCCTCGCTGGCTTACATCATCCGCGACCACTTCACCGAGTCGTACGAGCAGAAGAAGATGTTCATCGGTCAGTGCGTCGATCTCTTGAACCGCAAATACGGTGCAGGTACGGTAACTTTGACCCTCAGGGATCAGTACTTCAACATGAAGAAGATGGTCGAGCCGCATCCGCAACTGATCGACAAGGCGATCGAGGCGATGAAGCAGGCCGACGTGAAACCGCTGATCCAGCCGATTCGCGGTGGTACGGACGGTGCACGTCTTTCGTTCATGGGTCTTCCCTGCCCGAACCTCTTCACGGGCGGTCAGAACTTCCACGGTAAGTTCGAGTACTGCTCCCTGACGACCATGCGCAAGGCACAGCAGGTGATCCTGAATCTGGCTCGGTTGTGGGCTGAATAATTCCCCGAAAGGAATCTTCGAAGCGATCCTCCGTCCCCCGAAAAGAGGGAACGGATGGTCGCTTTGATCATCAATAAAAAAGTTTGAACAATGGATAAATTCGGTTTTTTCAAAGTTGCGGTTGCCACTCCCGTTGTGGCGGTGGGCGATCCTCGCGAGAATGTGCGTCGCATCACGGCTTTGGCCCGGGAGGCCGCACAACGCGGTGCGGAGTTGGTGGTATTCCCCGAACTCTCGATGGTGGGTTATACGGCGGGCGATCTGATGCTGCAACGCACACTGCTCGATGCGGTGGATGAGGCACTGCGTCAGTTGGCGGATGCATCGCTTGAAATTCCGCTGACGATCGTCGTGGGCGCACCTTTGCGCCACGGGGCATCGCTCTACGATACGGCGGTGGTCATCGCGCAGGGACAGGTGCAGGGCGTCGTGCCCAAGAGCCATGTCTTTGAGGGCGAGGGCGCAACGGAAAAACGCCTTTTCACGTCGGGATTCTCGATCGACAACGATGTGATCTCGGCGGGTGGAGATATGGTGCCGTTCGGTGCATTCCAGACTTTCGCCGTCAATGGCGTGGAGGTGGGCATCGAACTCTCGCACGATCTGTGGGCACTCGTCCCCAACTCGTCGCTTCTGGCGCAGAACGGGGCGAAGATCATCTGCAATCTTGCCGCCGTGATGGAGGGTGCCGCGCAATATAATTTCCTGCAACAGCAAATCCTCTCGCAGTCGGCACGCACCATTTCAGGTTATGTTTATGCTTCGGCGGGATCGGGCGAATCAACCACCAACGGTGTGTTCGGAGGGTCGGCTCTGATTGCCGAGAACGGCAAACTTCTGATGGAGGGCGAACGCTTCCTGATGCAACCCCAACTTATCGTGGCCGACATAGACACCGATCGTCTGGACTATGAACGCCGGCGCAATCCGATGTTCCGCGAGCCGGGAACGATCGACAAGAGCAGCATTGTGACCATCGACTTCCCCGAATCGGACGAAGAGCGGGAACTCGACCGCGAGATCGACCCCATGCCCTTCATTCCGCATGAGGAACGTGCCCGTTGGGAGCGTTGTCAGGAGGTCTTCCAGATTCAGGTGCAGGGATTGGTACACCGCCTGACCCATACCCGCGCCCGCACGGCCGTGATCGGTATTTCGGGCGGTTTGGATTCGACGCTGGCTCTGCTGGTGATGGTACGCGCATTCGATGTGATGCAACGTGACCGCAAGGAGATCATCGGTGTGACGATGCCCGGTTTCGGTACGACGGGACGCACCTACAACAACGCCCTGAAGATGATGAACGGTCTGGGGATTACGGTGCATGAGATTCCGATCCGCAAGGCCTGCGAACAGCACTTCGAGGACATCGGTCTGGATGCTTCGGATCGTTCGGCTGCCTACGAAAACAGTCAGGCACGCGAACGCACGCAGATTCTGATGGATCTGGCCAACAAGCAGAACGGACTGGTGGTCGGTACGGGCGACTTGAGCGAATTGGCACTGGGTTGGGCAACCTACAACGGTGACCACATGTCGATGTACGGCGTGAATGCCACGGTGCCCAAGACGCTGGTTCGCCACGTGGTGGCATGGTGTGCCGAGAACGAGCAGGATGAGGAGATCCGCCGAACGTTGTTCGATGTGATCGAAACTCCTGTCAGTCCCGAATTGCTTCCCGCCGACGAGCAGGGCGAGATCGCCCAAAAGACCGAGGATCTGGTCGGGCCTTACGAATTGCATGACTTCTTCCTCCATCATTTCATTTCGGGCGGTGCATGTCCCGCAAAGATCCTTTATATGGCTGAGGAGGCTTTCTGCGGTACATACGACCGCGAGACCATCCTCAAGTGGCTTCGCACGTTCTTCCGCCGTTTCTTCTCGCAGCAGTTCAAACGTTCGGCACTGCCCGACGGCCCGCGTACGGGTCGCATTTCGCTCTCGCCGCGCGGTGATTGGGAGATGCCTTCGGATATGTTGTCGGCGGCATGGCTTGAGGAAATAGACAAACTTTAGAATTAATTTTTGAAATGAAGAAATTTTTGATTTTAGTGATGACGGCGTGTGCCCTTCTGATGGGGACTCGGACGGCATCGGCACAGGATTGGCAAGATCTTTTGAAGAAGGCCGCTTCGGCTGCCGACGAGGCTCTCGGCGGTAAGGTCTCGGAATTGACGATGAACGGCCGTTGGGTCTATTCGGCACCTGCCATGAAGATGAAGGGTGATGATGTGATGTCGGGTCTTGCGGCTGCAGCCTTGGAGAAGACTGCCGAGAAGAAGATGGCAAAAATTTATGGAAAGGTGGGTTTGAAACCCGGCATCGGCATCCTGACCCTCAATCGCGACAACCGTTACGAGGCCACGACGGGCGAACGCACCGTCAAGGGGGATTATACCTATGAAGCCGAACAGCACCTGATGACTTTCTCGTTTGACTCGAAGCGACGCAAGTACGATCCTGTGACGGGTACGGTTTATGTACGTGGCAACGAGATGATTCTGGTGTTCCCCGTCACCAAATTGGTCGATATGGTCAAGGCGATCGGAGACCGCGTGCCCCAGTTGAACGGACTGGCCGCACTGTTCGAACACTACAAGGATGTGTATGTCGGTTTCACGTTCCGGCGTGATAAGGCAGTCGCGATCAAATAAGTCCCTTGGAGACTATAAAAAGAGCGGAGTCTTTATCGGACTCCGCTCTTTTTATGTGTTGGAAATCTTACAAAAGATCAATTGTCTTTTCCAACCCGATACCGTGCGAACCCTTGATCAGGATCAGTTGATTTTCGGGACGATGTTTCTTGAGCGTACCCAACAGGGCTTCGCGATCGGGATAGAGCGTACAACGGGCAGGTTTCTTTTCGAGCGATTGACAGGCTTTTCGGAATTCCTCGCCGACCAAGTGTAATTCGGCTTCGGGGTCTTGGGCGGCAAGGCGGATTATGGCGGCATGCTCTTCAACCGACCACGCGCCCAACTCCAACATGTCGCCTAAGATGAGCATGTGTGCTTTACCTTCGGCGGCGGCTTCCTTCAGAAAATTGGAGACGGATGCCCGCATGCTCGACGGATTGGCGTTGTAGCAATCGACAATGAGCGTGTTGCGAGCGGTCTTCATGCGTTGCGAACGGTTGTTGTCGGGAATATACCCTGCAATTGCGACGCGGATCTCATTCTCACCGATGCCGAAATGACGACCGACGGCGACGGCGGCGGCGATGTTGAAGCGATTGTAATCACCCTCCAAGTGGTGGGGGATACCTTCCGAAAAATTGCTCGTATAGCGGATGGTGTCCAGTGCGGGACGCTCGTCGGCCATCGACAGAAGCGTCGGATCGTCTTCACGCAGGAAGGCCTTGCCCGAATGGCGCATCAGGTAGTCGTACAACTCTCCTTTACCCTTGCGGACGCCTTCGGGGCCACCGAACCCGCCCAAGTGGGCACGGCCGACATTGGTCAGAATGCCGTAGTCGGGTTGGGAAATGGAGGCAAGAAGTGCGATCTCGCCCTGTGCGCTTGCACCCATCTCCACAATGCCGAATTGGATCTCTCGCGTCATGGCGAGCAGCGTCAGCGGAACGCCGATGTGGTTATTCAGGTTGCCGCGGGTGGCGTAGGTGCGAAAACGGGCACTCAGTACGCGGTTTATGAGTTCTTTGGTGGTGGTTTTTCCGTTGCTGCCCGAAATGGCAAGAATCGGAATGTCCAAGGCACGGCGGTGTTCGCGTGCCAGATCCTGCAATGCCTCCAACACATCGGGAACAAGGATCAGACGAACTTCCTCCTGAAGGCGTTCCGCGGAGTGTGATTCGTTGATGCGGTCGGCGATGGCGTGGATTTCGGCCACAACCTCCGCAACTTCGGGTTGCAGGTCATCGGGGAGCGTGTGGGTCGGCTTCTCGGCTTGGGGTTTTGATTCGGCCTCGCGGAGTGCCTCCTCCAAAACCCGGGGATCGTCGATCACGGCGTAGGCGGCACCTTTTTTCAGTGCCTCGCGGGCGAACCGATTGCCGTCGAAATTGGCACCCTTCAATGCGAAGAAGATCGAATCGGGGGCAATGCGGCGACTGTCGGTCGAGATGGCGGGGTGCGCCTTGAATAATTGGTATAAGCGGGTCATGCCTGAGGTTAAATATGTTTGTCGCCGTCGTGGAATTTCACCTCGTCGATGAATTTCTTGATGTTCTGCTCCTCACTGCGGGGGCAGATCATCAGCACATCGTCCGTATCCACGATGATGTACTCCTTGAGACCGCTCACCACGGCGATTTTGTCCTTGGGAATCGAGACGATCGACGAACGCACGTCATACAGGTAGCAACCTTTTTCCGGAACGGCGTTGGCGTAGCGATCCTTGCGCGAATGCTGGTAAACCGAACCCCATGTGCCGATGTCGCTCCATCCGAACTCGCCGCAACGTACATAGACGTTGTCGGCCTTCTCCATGATGCCGTAGTCGATCGAAATGGCACGGCATTCCGAGAAAGCCTTTTCGATGACGGCGCGTTCGGCTTCGGGCGTGTCGGCCTTCTCCACCTCGCCGAACAGGGCGTGGTGTTCGGGCAGGTATTTCTTGAACGCTTCGACGATGGTCTTTCCCTTCCAGATGAAGATGCCCGAATTCCAGAAAAACTCGCCACACTGGAGAAAGGTTTGTGCCAACTCAAGATTGGGTTTTTCGGTAAAGCACTTCACCTTGCTGATCGGCTCGTGACTCGACACCTGAATGTAGCCGTAACCCGTATCGGGACGGGTCGGTTTGATGCCGACAGTCATCATGGCATCGTGGTCGGCGGCAAACGAAACGCACTCCGAAATGATCTTGCGGAAATCCTCTTCGTTCAGAATCAGGTGGTCGGCGGGGGTGACGATCATCTCCGCCTGCGGATTCTTCTTCATGAGGGTGTAGGTGGCGTAGGCGATACAGGGGGCGGTGTTGCGGCCGATGGGTTCGCACAGGATCTGCTCCTCTTTGAGTTCGGGCAGATGCTCCAGTACCAGATCCTTGTATTTGTAGTTGGTGACCACCAGAAAGTTCTCGGCAGGGATGAGCGGCAGAAAACGCTCGAAGGTGTGGCGGATAAACGATTTGCCGGTACCGAGGATGTCGAGGAACTGCTTCGGCATACGCTGACGGCTTTTCGGCCAAAAGCGGGTGCCGATGCCTCCCGCCATGATCACGCAATATTTGTTATTGGTCATAATGAGGTTCTGTTCGGTTAATAGAATACAAAGATAAAAAATTTTATGGATTTTTAAAAGTTCTTGCGGGGTTAAATCAGTGTAAGATTTCTTCCAAAATCCTATTTTGCACTGTTTCAACCGACCTCGGCGCATTATTTGTCGCTTTTTTTTTCTCTTTCGCCCTTTAATTCTTAACTTTGCCGACTGTTGCAGGCTTTAAAATTGAAGAAAAAATGAAGATCAGACTGTTCACCATACCCAATTTGCTGACCCTTTCAAATCTCATGTGCGGTGCGTTTGCGGCCGTTTATGTCCTCGAATACCGCATGCTGACCGTGGCACTGATGCTTGTCATTGCCGCTGCCGTGTTCGACTTTTTCGACGGATTTGTCGCCCGACTTTTGAAATCGTCGTCGCCCATCGGTGCCGAACTCGACTCGCTGGCCGACATGATCTCGTTCGGTTTGGTGCCCGCATCGGTGGCTTACGTGCTTTTCGTGGAGTCGATGCCCGAGTGCATGCCCCAGTGGATGCGTTGGGCGGGCATTGTCCTCTGCTTCTCGATCGCCGCATTCTCGGCATTGCGCCTTGCCAAATTCAACATCGACGAAACGCAACATACCGAGTTTGAGGGTCTGCCCACGCCGGCCAACTCGCTGTTTTTCTTGGCGTTGGGTTATATTTATGAGCAGGGTAACTTCGCGTGGGGTGTGTGGATTCCGCTCATCGCCCTCTTTATGGGTCTGATGCTCGTGTCGCCCGTGCGCATGTTCGCCCTCAAATTCAAGGGCTTCGGTCGTAAGGGCAACGAAATCCGCTATTCGTTCATCTTGTTGTCGGCGGTGTTGTGCATCCTTCTGAAGGTCTATGCCATTCCCGTCATCATCATCCTCTACATCCTGTTTTCGACCGTCCGCTGGGCATTGGGCAAGGGGCGTAAAACGAGCGGTTTGAACGATTAAAAATTTTTAACTATATTTGCCCCCGAATTTTCCGCTTTTTGTTATGGCGCGTAACGTGTTCCGTATATTGATGCTCGTTTTGGCCGGGATGTTTCTGAACATTCCGTCCGAGGCTTTTGCACAGCGTCCGATCAACGCGCGAGACATCATGCGTCAGCAGCAGCGCGGTGACAAAAACACCCTCTACGGATCGAACCCCTACGAGCAACCCGACGACGAGACGATGCCCAAGGACACGACCAAGAAGAAGCGCAAAATTCGTAAACCTCTGGAATCGTATTTCTTCAGCGACTCGATCCGCTCGTTGAAGAACTTCAAATGGAACATCAGCCGCGACTTTAACCGTGTGGAGATCCAACCGCTGGATACCATGCTGACCGACTGGCGCATCGACTATCCGTTCTACCGCGAAGGGGTGGGAGACATCGCGCAGGGCGGTCTGGGTCAGACATCGCTGCCGCTGGATTACTTCCGCCGTCCCGAAAATTTCAATTTCAGTTTCTCGGACGTTTATTACGCTTATACCTACAATATGGAAAATGTGCCCTTCTACAACTCGAAGACGCCGTTGTTCCGTTTTACCTATTTGGAGTCGGGGCAGAAGCGTTTCCGCGAGGAGAATTTCAACGTGATGGTGGCACATAACGTCTCGCCTTCGACGAGTTTCAACGTAAATTACAAGGCGCGGGGTACGCGCGGACAATATAACCGTCAGCGCACGAAGAACCACAACCTTTCGGTGGCGTTTAACCACACGGGCAAACGCTACTCGGTGCATGCCGCTTACTACAACAACCACATCGAACAACAGGAGAACGGTGGCGTGGTAGGCGAATGGGCGATCAGCGATACGACCTTCGAGATGCCTTCGGGTGTGCCGATGAAGTTGAGCGATGCCGAAGCCGAAAACATCTACCGTAACAATGCCTTTTTCCTGAAGCAGACTTACGGTGTTCCTTTGCAAACCCTGACCGAAGCCGATTTTTCGATGGCGGATTACTCGGCGGTCTATTTCGGTCATTCGTTCGAATACTCGTCGTGGAGCAAACGCTACACCGATAAACGCGCTCCGTACGTCAATGAACGTGCATCGCGCGATCCCGAAACGGGATTGTTCGTGCCCGAAACGAAGGAGTATTACGAAAACTGGTATCTGGATCCGCGTCAGACGAACGACTCGCTTTACGAACGTGTCATTTCGAACCGTATCTTTATCGAGGCACAGCCTTGGGATCGAAACGGTGTGGTGGGAACCCTCGACGGCGGTATCGGTATCGACATGCACACCTATGTGCAGATTGCACCCGGAAGTTACCTGAGCGGCAAATACAGCAGGGTGAACAAAACCTCGTATTTTGCCTATGGTTCGATTCGCGGGAAAATCAAACGATTTGTCGATTGGGATGCGGACTTCAAGTTCTATCCCTCAGGTTATCGAGGCGGAGATCTTCGTCTGGGTGCTCACATGGCACTCAAGGGACGGCTCCGTGGACACCCTCTGATTCTCGAAGGACGATTCCTGTTGGATCGTCGCTCGCCGAACTACTGGCAGGAGAATCTACTCTCGAACCACTTTATGTGGAACACTCCCCTTTCGCGGGAGACTGATACTCGTTTTGAGGTGAAACTCTCAATGCCCGATTTCGCATTTGAAGCGGGCGCAAACCACGGTATTGTCGATAATAAAATCTACTATGGTGCTACAAGCCATATCGAACAGGCCGCGGGCAATGTGAACCTCACGAGTGTGTATGCTCGCAAAGATTTCCGTCTCGGCGGACTTCATTTGGACAACAGGGTATTGTTGCAGTGGAGTACGGATCAGGAAGTTGTACCCGTTCCGCTTTTCAGTGCCTTCCTCTCGTATTATTACGAGTTCTGGGTGGTGCGCAACGTATTACGCCTTCAGATCGGATTGGACAGCCGCTTTAATTCAAAGTATTATGCGCCGTCGTACAATCCCGCTCTGTCGGAGTATTACAACCAGCGCGAGGTCGAAGTGGGGGCATACCCCTACACCGATTTCTTCGTGATGGGAAAGTGGAAGAGAATGCGGATATTCTTGAAATATCAGCATCTCAATAAAGGACTGTTCGGTGACGACAAGTATTTTTCGGCGGCTCATTATCCGCTGAACCCGGGCATGTTCAAGATTGGTATCTCGTGGGGATTCTATGATTAGCGTATTGTTCTGCGCGGTGTGAACTGCCCGCAAAACAACTCTTTATGTTAAAAAAGATTATTTTAACGTTTTCGTTCTTAACTGTTTTAACCACTTTTTACGGCTTTAACAGCCACATTCCGTCGCCGCGCGAACTGATCCTCTTCAACGAGAAGGAGGAGCAGACCGCATCCGATCTTCTGACGCTGCTCCGTGAGGGAGAATATCAGATTTCGGCCTATGATCGGATTATTCGTACGATCAGCGAGCAGGAAGGTAACGACTGGCGACTGATGTCGGCCATTGCCTACCATGAATCGCGTTTTAATGCCGGCATCACATCGCGTCGCGGTGCTCGCGGACTGATGCAGATCATGCCCATGGTGGCGCGTCAGTTCAACGTGGGTAAGGAGGATCTGATGAATCCCGAAACCAATGTGCGCATTGCCAATAAGATTTTTTCGAAGATCTCCTTATCGTTGCGTCTGCCTGCGAACATCTCTTCCAAGGATCGTCTTTCGCTGGTTCTGGCATCTTATAACGGCGGTATCGGCCATGTGTCGGACGCACGCCGACTGGCACGGGCTCACGGCGAGAATCCCAATTCGTGGGAGGTTGTGTCGCGTTATCTGCGTCTGAAGTCGCAACCCGAATATTACGAGAACAAAGTGGTCAAATGTGGTCGTTTCACCGGCAGCAACCAGACGGTGGCTTATGTGAACGACGTATTGGGACGTTATGACAAGTACTGCCGTATTGCCGCAAGGTAGGCAGAAACTTCCGAATCGTTAAAACAAGCGTGGTGAACCTTTCTTAGAAGAAGGTTTTCCCGCTTTTTTTATGTCCGTATATGAAAACACCCCGACATCCTGCGATGTCGGGGTGTTGTGTTTGTCGGAAGGGTGTACTGCTATTTCAGATATTTGTCCAGCCAACCGAAAAATTCGCGTTGCCATACCAGCGAGTTCTGGGGTTTGAAGACCTGATGTGCCTCGTCCTCGAACGATACCAGACGGGCGGGAATGCCGCGCATCTTGGCAGCGGTGAAAGCCTGTAACGACTGGGTGTAGGGAATACGGTAGTCGTATTCGCCCGTGAAGATCAGAATCGGGGTGTCCCACTTATCGACCGACTTGTGGGGCGAGTTGGCATACGAACGTACGGCTACGGCGTTGTCCTTGTCGAAGTACGAACCGCCATAGTCGTTGATCAGGAAGAACAACTCCTCGGTTTCGCCATACATCGACTCGAAGTTGAAGATACCGCAATGCGCGATGAAGACCTTGAAACGCTTGTCGTGGTGACCTGCGAGGTAGTAGGTCGAGTAACCGCCGTACGAAGCACCGACGCAACCCATGCGGTTCTCGTCAGCCCACGGCTCCTTGGCTACATCGTCAATGGCCGACAGATAGTCCTGAATGTTCTGACCCGAATAATCGCCCGAAATCTGATCGAGCCACTCCTGACCGAACGACGGCAGACCGCGACGGTTCGGGGCTACGACGATGTACCCCTGAGCGGCCATCAGCTGGAAGTTCCAACGATAACTCCAGAACTGCGAAACGACGCTTTGCGGGCCGCCCTGACAGTAGAGCAGTACGGGATATTTCTTCGATGCGTCGAAATCGGGCGGAAGGATAACCCACGTCAGCATCTCTTTGCCGTCGGTTGTCTTTACCCAACGCTTCTGCACTTCGCCCATCTTGATGTGGTCGTAGATCTCCTTATTGACATCGGTAATCTGCTTGAGCGCACCCTCTGCGTTCACTTCGTAGAGTTCGGTTGCCTTGCTGATCGACTGCATCTCGGCAACGATGCGACCCTCGGCCATCGAGAAGGCGTTGATGTCGTGATCACCTTTGGTGAGGACTTCGACCTTGGGATCGGTTGCCTTCACACGGCAGATCTGATGCGTGGCGTGGATCGGTGCGATGAAGTAGAGTTCTTCGTTGTCGGCCCAAACGACATTCTGCGAGTTGTAGTCGAAATCGGCGGTCAGATCCTTCATTTCGGAGGTCTTTCGGTCGAATACGAACAGACGCGATTTGTCGGACTCGTTGCCCGGACGACGCTGCGAGGCGAAGGCGATCTTCTGATCGTCGGGCGACCATACGGGGTACTTGTCGTAACCGGGCAGGTTGTTGCGTTGCAACTCGTCCAACTTGCAGATGTTCTGTGTCGAGCCGTTCTCGGTGTCATACACGAAGATGTCGGAATCGGTCGAAGTGGCATAGGCTTTTCCCTTCAGCGGTTTGCAGGTGTAAGCCAGCAGTTTGCCGTTGTTGCTCCATGCGATCTCGCCCATGTCGAAATAGGGGGCAAGCGGAGCATCCCAAGCCGAATCCTTGCCGATGATGTCCCTACCTTCCGAGATGCCCTGTGCGGTGAGGTCTCCCACGAAGATGTGGAGGTATTCGCCCATATCCCAATAGTTCCAGTGGCGAACCATCAGATCGTCGTAGATGCGTGCCTTCGATTTGGGCATGTCCTTATAGACGTCGGCCGAACGGTGGTCGGCGGCGTGAACACGCATGGCATACCATGCTTTGTTGTCGGTCGGGTTGATGCCGAAACCTTCGACATCCTTGTCGAATCGGGTCAGTTGGCGGAGGTTCTTGCCCTCGGTGTCCATCTCCCAAACCTGTGCCGAACCGCTTCTTGAGGAGATGAAACGGATCTTCCGGCCGTCGGCACTCCATTCGGGCGAGGAGTTGTTCGACGAGTAGTCGGTCAGCGAGACCTCCTTACCCGATGCCATGTCCTTGATCCAGATGGTCGAGATACCGCGGTTCTCCGACATGCTGTAATCGGTCAGCGTGTAGATGAGTTTCTGTCCGTCGGGCGACAGGCGCGACGAACCCGCACGACGCATTTTCCACATCACTTCGGGAGTCATCCGTCCCGCGGCGATTTCCTGCGGTGTGAGCGCGTTGTTGATTTCCAGAGACCCCGTCTGCGGTTGTTCCCCGCAACCGGTCAGTCCCAATGCTGCAATAGCCATAGATAGGAGAATTTTTTTCATTTCTGTTCGGATTTGTTCATTTATGTTTAATTTTGGCAATCAATTCAGGTTAAAGATCATGAAACACATCATCTATTTTACCGACAAGCCGGTGGTATTTTCTTCGGAACAAGCCGACGCCGCCACATCCGATGCTTTTATCATCGCGGGTGACGAGGGTTTATTACGCACGAAGGTACTTAAAATGCTCGAAACGCACAATAGCATTTTGATTATTTCGGGAGATCCCGATCAAACTTTTTCGGATTTCAAGAGTGAATTTGCCTGTGTCGGGGCAGCGGGCGGAGTGGTCCGTAACGAGCGGGGCGAGTGGTTGATGATGTCGCGCCGCGGTCGTTGGGATTTTCCCAAAGGTCATGTCGAGCCGGGCGAAACCTGCGAGGAGACCGCCGTGCGCGAGATTGAGGAGGAGACCGCCGTGCGGGGTGAGATCCTGCGCGAATTGTGCCGCACGTGGCATGCCTATTATTTCGAGCCGAATCACCGTTGGGAGGTCAAATGTACCTGTTGGTATGAACTTCGACAGGTGCGGCGTGCCGACCTCAAACCCCAGACCGAGGAGGACATCACGTCGGTCGTGTGGTGTACCGAAGACGAGGTGCGGGAACACCTTCGAAATACATTCCCCACGATCCGTTGTGTGGCGGAGGCCATGTGGCGCAAGTAGGACGGCATAAAAAAGTCCGAATCTCAAAAGGATTCGGACTTTTTTTGTTTAAAGGCCTTGCCTTAGAACTTGAAGTCGGCGGGCATACCCTGTGGCACGATGCCGTTCATGGCATTGGCCAACTGCTCGGCAACCTGATCCAGACCTTTCTGCAATTTGCCGCCGATCATCATCTTCATCATCATGTTCAGTTCGACATGGAGTACCAGTCGCATGCGGGTGTCGCAGTCCGAGACCTTGTGCAACTGAATCCAGAAGGCGAAGTCGATGGGCACACCGCCCTGATCGCCGATGATCTTGATGTGCTTGTTCTCGACCTTCTCGTCCATCAGAAGACGCACGGTGAAGCCCTTGGCCTTGAACGAGCAGGTGCGCTCGGTGGCCTGCCACTCCTCGACACGGTCTTTGAGGGCGGGCGTAAGGTTCTCGAAATTGCTGATCGCCATGAAGATCTGCTCTACGGGACGGAGAATCTGGTGTTGTTGCGAAACGTATTCTTTCATTGTTTGATTTTTGACGGGGTTAAGGGATGTTTATTCGATTTCGAAAGTACGCGAGGTCTCGTCATCGACCGTGATGCGTACCGTCACGACGTTTTCGGGCAGTAATTGTTCGATCTTTTCGGGCCATTCCACAAGACACAGGTCACCCGAATAGAAATACTCTTCGTAGCCGAAATCGTAGGCTTCGCGGATGTCGTTGATGCGGTAGAAATCGAAGTGATAGATGTTGCGGTCGCCGGCACCCTTGTACTGGTTTACGATGGCGAACGTGGGGCTGGTGACGGTGTCCCCGACACCGAGTTGCGAGGCGATCTCGCGGATCAGTGTGGTTTTCCCTGCACCCATCTCACCGCGAAACACCACCACCGTGCGGCGTCCCGTGGCTTCGATGATCGCTTCGGCGACCTCCTTCAGCCCGTCCTCCGAAGTGATGTGTATGGTTCTTATGTTGTTTTCCACTTTTAATTTTTATTTAAAGCGTGCAAATATACTATTTTTTCGGTTTCAAAACAATGTACGGCACGATCATCTCCTCCATCGAGATACCGCCGTGCTGGAACGTGTTGCGGTAGTAGCGGATGTGGCGGTTCGCATCGTTGTTGTAGATCAGAAAATCGCTGTTGTAGGCGAAGATGTAACTCGACGTAAGGTTGCTCGACGGCAACTGGATGTCTTCGGGACGCAGCACTTCGTAAACCTCCTTGGAGTTGTACGACAGGTTGCGACCCGTCTTGTAACGCAGGTTCGACGAGGTTTCGCGGTCGCCGGTCACCTTCACGGGATTATCCACGCGGATCGTGCCGTGGTCGGAGGTGATCACCACCGTGTGCCCCTTCTCGGAGAGCATCTTGAGGATGGTGTAAAGATCCGAATGCTCGAACCACGAACGGGTCAGCGAGCGGAAGGCGGCTTCGTCCTCGGTCAGTTCGCGGATGATCTCGGTTTCGGTACGGGCGTGCGACAGGATGTCGAGGAAGTTATAGACGATGACCGAGAAATCGGCATCATAGACTTTCTGAATGTTGTCCAGAAGGCGTCGTCCCTGTTCGGGACGCACCAACTTGTCGAACGTGAATTTCCAATTCTTGCCGTTCTGTGCCATGAGTCGTTTCAGAAACTCCTCCTCGTATTGGTTTTTTCCGCCGTCTTCGTTGTCGTTGAGCCATTTGTTGGGCATGAGTTTGTCGATGGACAGGGGCATCAGTCCCGCAAAGATGGCGTTACGCGCATATTGGGTGGCGGTGGGGAGGATCGCGCAGAAGAAATCATCGACCTCCACGTCGTAGTAGCCGCGAAGCAGGGATGAAATCGACCGCCACTGGTCGTAACGGAAATTGTCGATCAGAAGCAGGGTGGTTTTCTTGTTCTCGTCCGCCACGGGGAAGATGCGGTTGCGCATCAGCGTGTGCGACATGACGGGCGTGTCGGTTGCGCGTTTGTTGATCCAGTTGTAATAGTTGCGACGCACGAACTTGCAAAATTCGTGGTTCGCCTCGTTTTTCTGGTAGGAGAGCACCTCCTTGATGCTCTGGTCGGTCGAGGAGTCCAACTCGATCTCCCACGAGGTGATCTTGCGGTAGAGCGAACACCAGTCTTGGAACGTGTCGGCCATTTGCAGCGATTGCGAAATACGACCAAATTCCGACCGGTAGTCGGCAGTGGTCTGTTCGGTGACAAGTTGCTGCTGATGAACGTTTTTCTTGATCGACAGAAGTACCTGATTGGGGTTTACGGGCTTGATCAGATAGTCGGCGATCTTCGAACCGATGGCCTTGTCCATGATGTTCTCCTCCTCGCTCTTGGTAACCATGATTACGGGCGTGGTTGGGCGTACTTCCTTGATCTGGGGAAGTGTTTCGAGTCCCGTCATTCCGGGCATCATTTCGTCGAGGATGATCAGATCGTAGGCCACATCGCCGGCCATGTCGATGGCATCGTAGCCGTTGTTGCAGGTGTCCACCTCGTAGCCCTTTCCTTTCAGGAAGAGGACGTGGGGTTTGAGGAGTTCGACTTCGTCATCAACCCAAAGTATTTTGACCATAGAATTTCAGATTAGTGGTTTGCAAATTTAATCTTTTTTATTCATAAACGCAAAACACCCCTTTATTATTAGCGGAGTGCTGAAAATTATTTACTTACCCCGCCGCTCTGAAGTGCATGCGGGGCGGGTTTCGGGTTTTGCGAAAGGAGATAATACGTTGATATATAGCAGTTTGATCGGAAAATGCCTCTTCGGGAAAAACACGAAAATGCAACTCTCTGAATAATAACTGATTAAAAATTTTGAAAAAAAAATGCCGATCCTTGGCGGATCCGCAAATAAAACGTATATTTGCAGTCCCAAGAGAAAAATTATATTTATACTTAAATTTTATATCCAGACATGACAAAGGCAGATATCGTAACAGAGATTGCAAAAAGTACCGGTATTGAGAAAGTGCAGGTGCTGACCGTCGTAGAAGCATTCATGGAGAGTGTGAAAGGTTCCTTGATTCAGGATGAGAATGTTTATCTTCGCGGTTTCGGCAGTTTCATCGTAAAGAAACGCGCCCAGAAGGTTGCCCGCAACATCTCGAAGAATACGACGATTACTATTCCCGAACACAATATTCCTGCATTCAAGCCTGCTAAGAGCTTCGCAGAAAAAGTAAAATAATTACAAACTTTTAAACTTTTAAGACTATGCCAAACGGAAAGAAGCACAAGCGTCACAAGATGGCTACTCATAAGCGTAAAAAACGTCTTCGTAAGAATCGCCACAAGAAAAACAAGTAGGGTAGCACCTTTGTGCTAACGAAAGATAAAGCTAAAGGAGCCCCGATTGCTCTTTTAGCTTTACTTATTTTTATTTGATTGAAATCTGCCCCGATTGAATAATCCCTGAGTCGAAAGCATTCCCTCTTGCCTCTGTCCTGTGGGTGTGAAAACAACGCCCCTCCGGAAATATTCAAGAGGCTTTTAGTTGTGATTCGTGTCCGGTACGGACGGATAAGATAAAGTTTTGACGCTCTGAGACATCTTCGCACGAAAGATTCGTCGGAAAAGGATCGGAACCCCGAACGGAACCCCGTGAAATGGAAGCGGATAAGGAGCCCGAAACCTCATTCGGCACCAAACGCTCTGATAAGTCACCATCCGGAAAAGAGAACTCCCGTCCAAACGATCATTCCCGTTGCGGAAAAGAGCACCACACCCGACCGGTCCTTTGTGAATCGGCACTTTTTTGTTTTTGGGGAGTATTTGACAGGCTCCCGTGAAGAATGCCCCGATTCGGGAAATTCAATTTCGGAATCTTCCTTGTAGAAAGCCCGTTGCCGCTTTACCCCGAAGGCAACATACCCGAATATTAATCAGCATAACGCGACTTCCTCCTATCCGAAGCGCGCCACACGTATGAATAAAGAATTAATCGTAAATGTTACTCCGACCGATCTGACGATCGCCTTGTGCGAGGACAAAGTCCTCGTCGAGTTGGGCAAGGAACAGTGCCAGACTGGATTTGCCGTGGGCGATATTTACCTCGGAAAGGTACATAAGATCATGCCGGGTTTGAACGCGGCATTTGTCAATATAGGTCACGAGAAGGATGCTTTCATCCATTTTCTCGATTTGGGGGCGCAATTCCCCTCGTTAGATAAATTAGTCTCCTCGCAGCAGCCCGGAAAACGCGGCTGTCGGGTCGATACCATGAAATTCGAGCCTGCGGTGGAGAAGAACAAAAAGATCGGCGATTACCTTCAGGTCGGTCAGCAGATTATGGTTCAGATCGCCAAAGAGGCTATTTCAACCAAGGGTCCCCGTTTGACGGCCGATATTTCGCTGGCAGGTCGCAATGTGGTACTCGTGCCGTTCTCGTCGAAGGTCTATCTTTCGCAGAAGATCCGCTCGGCAGACGAGAAACGCCGCCTGAAACGCATCGCCGCCGAGGTGCTGCCGAAGAATTTCGGTGTGATCATCCGCACGGCCGCCATGCAGGCCAAGGACGAGGATGTCGAGCAGGACATCCGCACACAGATCGAACGCTGGAAAAAAACCGTCACGGCCATCAAGAAAAATACGGCTCCCGCCCAACTGATGAGCGAGATGAACCGTGCCAATACCATCATCCGCGACTCGTTGAGCGAAGATTTCTCGCAGATTGTCGTCAATGACGAAGCGATGTTCGAGGAGATCCGTTCGTATATCCGTCAGATCCAGCCCGAAAAGGAGAAGATTGTCAAACTGTATCGCGGTACGGTGCCCATCTTCGACAATTTCGACATCTCGAAGCAGATCAAATCGCAGTTTGCCAAGTATGTGTCGTTGCGCCGCGGTGCCTATCTGATCATCGAGCAGACCGAGGCGATGAACGTCATCGACGTCAATTCGGGTAACCGCACCAAAGCCGAGGAGAATCAGGAGCAGACCGCCATGGATGTGAATCTGGCAGCCGCCAAGGAGATTGCGCGTCAGTTGCGCCTGCGCGATTTGGGCGGTATCGTCATCATCGACTTCATTGACCTGCACAAGGCACAGAACCGACAGACGCTCTACAACGAGATGGTGCAACTCATGGCGGGCGACAAGGCCAAACATACGGTACTGCCGCTCACGAAGTTCGGTCTGATGCAGATCACGCGCCAGCGTGTGCGTCCGATCGCCATCGAGAACGTGTCGGACGTATGTCCCACATGCTACGGATCGGGTCGTGTCGAGCCGACAGTCCTTTTAGACAAGAAGATCGAGAACCAGATCTCGTTCCTTACGGAAGACCGCAAGCAGAAATACATCAAACTGGTCGTAAGCCCCTATGTGGCGGCTTTCTTGAAGAAAGGGTTGATTTCGCTGCATCGCCGCTGGTCGTGGAAGTATAAAGTGAAAATTGATGTTGTAGCCGATCAAAGCGTCGGAATGATCGAGGTGCATTACCACGACAAGAAAGACAACGATTTGATCGAAAAGTAGTTATTCCGCTATGACTGCCAAAGAGCAACTGGCGCAGTTTGTGGAGGGGTCGGAAACCCTGTCCAAATTACGCCGAGCCTACAAAAAAGAACGTTCTACCGTCCAACTTGAAGAGTTGGTCGGCGGGGCGTTCTCGTTTTATGCCGCCGCGGCGATTGCTCATACGGGCGGTGTGAATGTGTTCGTTGCGGAGGATCGCGATGCGGCCGCCTATCTGATGAACGACTTCTATAACCTGCTGGACGAGAGCCGGGTATATTTCTTCCCTTCGTCCTATAAACGATCGCCCGCCTACGGAGCGGAAGATCCGCAGGGGGTCGTGCAACGTACGGCGACCATGAACGCCATCCGCAACTTCAAGGGCGGAAAATCCTATCTGATCATCTGCACGTGGCCGGAGGCATTGGCCGAACGGGTGGCTGATGCCGAGACCGTTACGCGCGACATGATCCGCGTGAAGGTGGGCGAGACGCTGGCGATTGCCGACTTCGAAAAACGCCTTGTGGGGGCGGGATTCACGAAAGTCGATTTCGTGTATGAGCCGGGGCAGTATTCGTTGCGCGGCGGTATTGTCGATGTGTTTTCCTTCTCGGAGAGCAAACCCTACCGTATCGACTTTTTCGACGAAGAGGTCGATTCGATCCGCCGGTTCAACATATCGAGCCAGTTGTCCGACGACAAACTCCCGGAGGTCGATATTCTTCCCGACCTGAATCGGGGTGTGGAGGAGGCCGACAAGGTGTCGCTCGTGAAATATGCGGGTCGGGATGCCGCGTTTTGGTTCTATGATCCCGATTATGCCCTGCGTAAGGTCAATGACCTAAGACGCAAGACGCTGGGCGATATGGAGGAACCCTCCAAGATCGACACCCTGCTCACGAGCCGAAAACAACTCTTGGAGGATCTCGCGGAGAACCGTATGTTCGTCCTGCGCGACAACCTCAAGGAACGTATCGCCGACGAGAAGATCACTTTCAAGACCAAGCCGCAACCCAAATTCAACAAGAATTTCGAATTGTTGGCCGACGACATGATCGACAACTCGTTGCGCGGTTATACGACCTATATTCTTTCGGATAACAAGGTGCAGGTGGAACGCCTTTACAATATCTTCCATCAGATCGGTCGCGGACAGGCTGTCGTGAACCCCCTGTCGATCAAACTCCACGAGGGTTTCATCGACAGCGAACTCAAATTGTGCCTCTATACCGACCATCAGATTTTCGATCGTTACCAGCGTTACCGTATCAACGGCGAGATTCGCCGTGACGAGCAGATGACCGTGGCGGAGTTGAACCAACTGCGTCCGGGCGACTATGTGGTGCATATCGACCACGGCGTGGGTCGTTTCGACGGTCTGGTGCGCATCGAGGAGAACGGCAAGACGCATGAGGCGATCAAACTGGTCTATAAGGACAACGATGTGCTGTTCGTCAATATCCACTCGCTGCACCGCATTTCGCGCTATAAGTCGGGTGACGGCGAACCGCCGAAGATCTATAAACTGGGTAACGGCGCATGGCAGAAGATCAAGAACGCCACGAAGAAGGCCGTCAAGGACATTTCGCGCGAACTGATCGCCCTCTACGCCAAACGTAAGGCCTCGAAAGGTTTTGCCTTTTCGCCCGACAGTTACCTGCAACAGGAACTGGAGGCCTCGTTTACGTGGGAGGATACGCCCGACCAGCAGTCGGCAACGGCCGCCGTCAAGAAGGATATGGAGTCGGATCAGCCGATGGATCGTCTGGTGTGCGGCGACGTGGGCTTCGGCAAGACCGAGGTGGCGATCCGTGCCGCCTTCAAGGCCGCCTGTGACGGAAAACAGGTGGCGGTGCTGGTGCCGACGACAATCCTTGCCTTGCAACACTACCGTTCGTTCTCGGAACGTCTGCGCAATTTCCCCGTGACGGTCGAATACCTCAATCGCTCGAAATCCGTCAAGGAGGTCAAGCGCATCCGCGAGGATTTGGAGGCGGGTAAGATCGACATCCTGATCGGTACGCACAAGATGCTCGGCAAGCAGATCAAATTCCGCGATCTGGGTCTTCTGATTATCGACGAGGAGCAGAAATTCGGCGTTTCGGCCAAGGAGAAACTGACGCAACTGAGCGTGTCGGTCGATACGCTGACCCTGACGGCAACCCCCATCCCGCGTACCCTGCAATTCTCGCTGATGGGATCGCGCGATCTGTCGGTCATCTCGACCCCGCCCCCCAACCGTCAGCCGATCGTCACCGAGTCGCACGCCTTCTCCGAGGAGATCATCCGCGATGCCATCGAGCAGGAACTCGCCCGTGGCGGACAGGTCTATTTCGTGCATAACCGTGTGGAGGATCTGCTGTCGATGCAGGCGATGATCCGGCGCATCTGTCCCAAGGCGCGCGTCATGGCGGGGCACGGCAAGATGAAGGCCGAGGAGATGGAAAAACTCATCATGGACTTTATTTACGGCGAATTTGATGTGCTTCTGGCGACAACCATCGTCGAGAGCGGTATTGATGTGCCGAACGCCAATACGATCATCATCAACAACGCGCAGAACTTCGGATTGAGCGACCTGCATCAGTTGCGCGGTCGTGTGGGACGTGCCGACAAGAAGGCCTACTGCTACCTGCTGTCGCCTCCCGACGAGTTGCTCTCGTCCGATGCACGCCGTCGTCTGCGTGCCATCGAGGAGTTCTCCGATTTGGGTTCGGGCTTCAACATCGCCATGCAGGATCTGGATATTCGCGGTGCGGGTAACCTGTTGGGTGCCGAACAGAGCGGATTCATCGCCGACATCGGTTTCGAGACCTACCAGAAGATCATGAACGAGGCGATAGCCGAACTCCGTCAGGAGGGACTTGAGGTGGCCGGTCTGACGCAGAACGAGGAACAGGCTCTGGGCGAAATGCGTTATCTGGACGATGCGCACATCGACATCGACTTGGAGGCATCGCTGCCCGACAACTATGTCTCGCAACAGGCCGAGCGTCTGAAACTCTACCGAGAGTTGGACGGACTGAAGACCGAGGAGGCTCTGCAAGCCTTCGGAGCGCGTCTTGTGGATCGTTTCGGTCCGCTGCCGCGTGAGGCCGAGGAGTTGCTTAACGTGGTGCGCCTTCGTTGGGAGGCCATCCGTCTGGGCATGGAGCGCGTGAAGGTCAAGAACGGACTGATGATCGTGCATTTCGTCGGCGAACCCAATTCGCCTTATTACAAGAGTGACACCTTTATGAACATGTTGCGTTTCGTGACGCAGCATCCCGATAGATTTGTACTCAAACAGCACAATAACCGACTGGCCATGACCGTTCGCCAAGTGAAAGATGTCGAGGCCGCTTATAAAACCTTGCAACAACTTTGAATTTAATTGTAGATATTGGAAATTCCCGCATCAAAATGGCTCTGTTCGATCGGGGAAAATTGGTGCGGGAACGGGCAGTGTATGAATTGACCGACCCTGCGATCAGCGATCTTTTGCAGGGCGAAATCGTTGCCCGGACGATCGTGGCTTCGACACGGCGCGATGCGGAAAACGAGATCCGTATGTTGGAGAAATATTGCTCCCGCGTGATGGAATTTGACTTTTCGACCCCCGTGCCGATCCGGAACGCCTATCGGACGCCCGAAACCTTGGGACGTGACCGCTTGGCGGCAGCCGTCGGAGTGGCGGAACTGTATCCGAATCGCAACGTACTGATCGTGGATATGGGTACCGCCATCACGATTGATTTAGTGTCGGCCGACGCGACTTTTCGGGGAGGTGTGATTACTCCGGGTTTGGATATGCGCCTCAGGGCATTGCACGAATATACGGCGTGCCTTCCGTTGTGCGGACCGTCGTCGGAAAAGCGTCTTTTGGGCGGTACGACACGCGAGGCCATAGAGGCGGGTGTCATGAACTCGGTCTGTTTTGAAATCGAGGGTTATGTGGAACGTCTGCATCGCGAATTTGAAGATTTGTGTGTGATTTTTACGGGTGGAGACGCAAAATTTTTTGATAAACGGATTAAAAATACGATATTTGCCAAATGTAATCCGGTGTTTGTCGGATTGAACCGAATTTTAGAGTACAATGTGCGTGAAGAAAAACTTGATTAAATGGGTGGTGGCGGTCGCCGTCATGCTTTTGCCTTTGGCCGCTGATGCCCAAACAAGCAGCATAAATGCGTTTTCTCCCTATACGATGTATGGTATCGGCGAGTTGAATACCCCCGGATCCGTGGCCATGCGCTCGATGGGCGGAGCCGGTGTGGCCGTCCGCAGCATCAACACGATCAACCTGTTGAACCCCGCAGCCAACAGCGTTGCTCCGCAGAAGAGTTTCCTGTTTGATTTCGGTGTCGAGGGACAGAACTACTACAACAGCCAGACCGTGGAGCAGAAAACCAAGAAGGGAACCTACAATACGTTCAACTTCCGTGATATTGCATTCCGTATGCCGCTGGCCAAGAAATTGGGCGTGGGCTTCAGCCTTACGCCTTACAGTTCGGTCGGCTACCGCATCAAATACGACAACCCTTACAGCGTGGATGATCCCGTTTGGGGTAATATCGGCCGTATTCAGTACGACTACCACGGCGAGGGTGATGTGACGGAGGTCAAAGTGGGCATCGGTTACGAAGTGTTCAAGAATTTCTCGATCGGTCTTGCCGCCCAGTATTTCTGGGGAAGCATCGACCGTTCCTATACGGCCAAGGCCACCGCATTTATTCCCAACGGCACCAATTCGGTGTTCTCGATCACGGGTCTGGACAAATATCAGATATCGAGCATCAAGGGACAGGTCGGTGTGCAGTGGACAGCCCTGATGAACGACAAGCACTTCCTTACGTTCGGCGGTACGTTCGACTTCGGCGGTGACGTGAAACCCGAACGCAAATCGACCGTGAAGGTGAACAACATCCAGCAGACGGAGGTGCGCGGCGAGGATCGCTATCTGAAACTCGTCATGCCGCGTCAGCTGACCCTCGGTGTGAATTATCAGACGCTGAAATGGAATTTTGCCTTCGACTACACGTTCCAGAACTGGGGCGGCGGCAATTCCGTGAAAGTTCAGACGGGTTCGACGGGCGGTGCCGACAAATCGTTCTACGAGGTGGCTTATACGAATACCAGCGCAGTGCGTATGGGGGTCGAATTTACCCCCTCGCGTATGGATGTGCGTAAATTTTGGAAACGATGGTCGTATCGTGCAGGTTTGCATTACGGCAACCATTATCAGACCTATGACGGCAGAAAACTTGACGAATACTCCGTGTCCTTGGGTCTGGGAATCCCCATGACGCGCCGTATCATGTCGGTGTCGGCCATTGATGTGGGTGTGGAGTATGGTACGCGCGGATTCAATCTGGCAAAAAGCATGGGGCTGATCCGTCAGCAGTATTTCAAGATTTCGATCGGATTCACGCTCTTTGCGGGCGGCGGCGATGGCGAACACTGGTTCCTGCGTCCGAAATACGATTAACAGGCCTTAATTCGAGAAATATAATTCGTTATAATATTTGCAAATTAAACACTAATCATGAAAACTTTCAAAATTTTACTTTCGACCGCTTTAATGGCTGTGGCGACGGTCTCGATGGCACAGGATTTCAGTGATCCGAAGTATGCAAAATGGGGTGACACCCCCGAAGCACGTGAGAAGAACATGATCGCTTCGAACTACCTCAAGGAGGAGTACAAAATGAAGGATTACAACCGTGCGGCTTACTACCTGCAACAGATTCTGAACAATTGTCCTGCTGCAACGATGAGCGCATATCAGTACGGTGCAAATATCTATAAGAAGAAGATCGATCAGGCTGACACCGACGAGCAGAAGAAGGTCTTCATCGACTCGCTGTTGTGGATCTACGATCTGCGTTTGCAGCACTTCGGCAGCCACCCCAAGCGCGGTGCCGCCTACATCCTCGACCGCAAGGCTCGTGAGGTTTTGACCTATATGCCCGAAAACCGTCAGGCTGTTCGTGATGCCTTCAAGGCAGCCATCGAGGCCGGACAGGAAAATTCCGATCCCGAAACCGTAGTGGCTTACTTCTCGAACCTCTGTGACGACTATAAGAACGATATGGTATCGCCCGACGAGATTATCGCCGAGTATGACCGTCTTTCGCCCCTGTTCGGTACGGGCGAGGAGAACGCCGAGTTCAAACAGCAGTTCGATGCCGCATTCGGTCTGAGCGGTGCCGCAAGTTGCGAGAACCTTGAGAAACTCTATCGCGGTCGTCTGGCTGCCAATCCCGACGACGAGAATCTGCTGGCACAAGCCGTATCGCTCATGTCGCGTGCAAACTGCGAGAGCGACTACTACTTCGAGGTTGCCGAGAAGTACTATGCCATCAAACCCTCGTCGGAGAACGCCATGTTTCTGGCTCAGGCTTTCCAGAACAAAGGGGACTACGAGCGTGCCGTGAAGTATCTGAACGAGGCTCTGGCTACGGAGAAAGATCCCGCTGAGATGGAAAAATTACAGGTTCGCATCGCGCTGGTTGAGTTGGTTTCGAACCATATCACGGGTGCATTTGCCGCTGCCCGCAAGGCTGTCGAACTGAACGCCGAGAACGGTCTGGCTTATTTTGTCATGGCACAGTGCCACGCCATTTCGGCAGGTCAGTGCGGCGGTTTCGAGGGTCAGGCTGCTTATTGGGCCGCTTACGACACGATGAGCAAGGCCGTGAAGTACCTTGAGGGGCAGGACGAGGGTTATCTCGAACAGGCCAAACAGTCGCTTTCGGCATACAGTTACCGTTTCCCGACCAAGGAGGAGTGCTTCATGCGCGATATGGCCGCAGGTTCTTCTTATAAGGTACAGTGCGGTACGGCTGCCGGTGTGATCACTACGGTACGCCCCCGCTAATTTCTGTGGCTGGTCAGCCAGACGCAAAAATGAGCATTACAAAATTTAAATATGCTTTGGTAGCACTCTCCGTTGCGGGGAGTGCTATCTTGCTATCCGCCTGTGACCGAAAATCGAAGGATCGGTATGCTGCCGACGAAGGGGTGATGACCGAGTACAGCGAAGATCTGTCGGTGGTCGAGTCGCAGAACGGTCGCCGTTCGTATTCCTTCTCGACCCCGCTTTTGGAGGGCTACGGACAGGCAAAGGATCCTTACCGCGAATTTCGCAAGGGCATCAAGATGATCACCTATCAGGACGATTCGCTTTCGACGGTCAATGTGGTATTGACGGCCAACTACGCCATCAATTACTCCGAACGCGGTCTGTGGGAGACGAAGGGTAATGTGGTGGTGAGCAAGTCCGACGGGACGACGTTCTACTTCCAGCAACTGGCTTGGAATGCCCGCACCAAGCGTGTCTATTCCAACCTCGACGGCAAGATGGTGCAGAACGAAGGACGTGACATTGTCCTTTTCCAAGGCTTTGACTCCGACGAGGAATTTAAGGATTGGCGTTTCAGAAGGGGCAATCAGCACATGGAGGTAGAGTTTGATCCCCGAAACCGTCGCGATTCGCTCCCGGCGAACGACAAGAAGGATTCCGGGGAGAACGAAAACAATAAAGAAATTAAGAAATGATGACAATGTCGGATATCGTGATTATCGTGGCGGTGATTCTGATCATGTTGCTGCTTTCGGCTTTTTTTTCGGGAATGGAGATTGCTTTTACGAGCAAGAACCGCCTGAAATTGGAGATTGACCGCAAGCAGAACCGCATGTTCAACCACATTGCCGACCTTTTCATGCGCCATCCCGGACAATACATCACGACGATTCTGGTGGGTAACAACATCGCACTGGTCGTCTATTCGCTGTTCATGTCGCTTTTCCTGCGCTGGGTGTTCGCACGGGCGAGGTGGGTGAGTGCCGCCGAGGAGGGATCGGTGCTGGTCGAGACGCTGGTTTCGACGGCAATCATCATCTTTGTGGCGGAATTTCTCCCCAAGTCGATCTTCAAGAACAGTCCGAATTTCTATTTTCGCACGTTTTCGACGGTCATCTACTTTTTCTATATCATTCTTTACCCGATCGCCAAGTTCACGACACTCTTGTCCCACGGCATTCTGCGTCTGTTCGGACGCAAGGTCGAAGTGGATGAAACTGCTCCGATCTTCGACCGCGAGGATCTGGCTTCCCTGCTCGAAGCGAGTACTTCGGAACAGAATCACGCCGAGTCGGACAACGAGTTGAAAATCTTCCAAAATGCGCTGGATTTCGCCGATCTTCGCGTCCGCGATTGTATGGCACCGCGTGTGGACATCGAGGCGGTGGACATCGACGACACGACCATCGAACAACTCACGCAGCGATTTGTTATCACGAAATATTCGCGTATCTTCGTTTGGCGCAAGTCCATCGACAACATCATCGGCTATGTTAATTCCAAGAGCCTGTTCACCAAACCCAAGACGATCAGCGATGTGATCATGCAGGTTAATTTCGTTCCCGAAACCATGCCCCTGCAACTGGTTCTGGAGAATTTCATCAAGCATCGTTCGAACATTGCCGTCGTGATCGACGAGTTCGGCGGTACGGCAGGTGTCATCTCACTGGAGGATGTTCTGGAGGAGATTTTCGGCGAGATCGAGGACGAACACGATGTGGCCGATCTGACGGAAAAGCAGATCAGCGACGACGAGTGGATCCTTTCGTGCCGTCTGGAGGTCAAATACCTCAATGAAAAGTACGATTTGGGTATCGGGGAGAGCAAGGAATACGACACGCTGGCTGGATTTATCATCTACCACTACGAGGGAATCCCCTCGGCGGGTGAGACTTTATTAATTGACGGTCTGCAATTAAAGATTTTGCGTACGACCCGTTCGCGTATCGAATTGGCTCGCGTGAAAAAAACGAAATAAATGGTATTTTCTCCAAATAAATTACTATCTTTGACTGCTTATTTGAAACAATACGAATAATTAACAATTTATATGGCAAGTTTAAACACTTTACGAACCAAGTTCGGCATCGCGCTTTCCGTAATTATCGCCTTTGCCCTCTTGGCATTCATTCTTTCTCTGAAAACTGAGATGGGATTCTCAGGCCATGATCCCCTTGTAGGCGTGATTGATGGCGAAAAGATCAACTATTCGGAGTACTACGAACAGTATGAGACCTTCAAGAAGCAGAACAACGTTCAGGAAAGCGACGAGCGTACTTCTGCCGCCATCGCACAGGGTGTGTGGGGCAATCTGATTGCAAAGTATGTGATGCAGCCGGGTCTTGAGGATCTGGGTCTGACGGTTACGGACAAGGAGACGATGGCTATGATCGCCGGTCAGTATCCTTCGCAGATCCTGCTCAACTACTTCCGAAACCCCGAAACCGGTGCTTACGATATGGCTGCCGTGAGAAACTTTCTGGCCTATGCCCAGACGGATCCTCAGAGCATGCAGGCTTGGGAGGCCATCAACGAAGCCGTTAAGGGCGAGCGCGAGAGCATGAAGTTCTCAAGCCTGTTGCGCAACGGTGTTTATGTGAACAGCCTCGAACTCAATGCAGGTGTCGAGCATGCCAACCACCAGTACACGGGTCGTTGGATCTCGAAGAAATACACGGAGGTCGCCGATTCGTTGATGACGGTTACCGATGCCGATCTGAAGGCTTATTACGCGAGCCACAAGAATATGTTCAAACAGTTGCCCAACCGCACGCTGACCTATGTCGTATTCGAGGTGAATCCCACCGAGGACGATATGGCCAACTTGGAGAACAAGGTGATGGGTGTGGCCGAGGAGTTCAAGACCACGACCGACCTGTTCAACTACACGCGCGGTAATCACTATGGCAAGGTGGCCGAGAACTATGTGACTCTGGCTCAACTCCCCAAGGAGCAGAACGATGCTCTGGAAGCAGGCAATACCTACGGTCCCGTGTTGAAGAACAACGAGTGGACGATGGTTCGTACGCTCGATACGAAGATGGTTCCCGACTCGCTGGGACTGCGTCAGCTGGTTCTGCGCAGTGACGACGAAAAACTGGCCGACAGCCTTATGGCAGCCGTTAAGGCAGGTGCAAGTTTCGCTGAAGTAGCCGAGAAATATTCGCTGAACTCGAACAATGCAAAGCAGGGCGGAGACCTCGGTGTGCTTCCCTACTCGGCATTCTCGACCGATTTTACCGACCACTTCGACGGAATCAAGAACGGTGATATCGTGAAAGTTCCCGCAGGTGCAGCCGTAATGATCTTCCAAGCCTATCGTGTGGACAAACCCTCGAAACACTATCGTCTGGCTTCGATCACCTATCCCGTAGTTGCATCTGATGCAACGCGCAGCGTTGTACTGAACGAGGCCGGCAACTTCGCCGCCAAGGCCAAGGGTTCGATCGAGGCATTCAACAAGGCCGCTGCCGATGCAGCCATCACGCCCCGTACCGCAACGATCGCTCAGGGTGAGCGTACGTTGAGAGGCATGGAGGATTCGCGTGAGTTGGTTCGCTGGGCATTCGGTGCCGAGAAAGGCGACATGTCGCAGATCCTCGATGTGGACAAAGATCACGTAATTGCCATCGTCACCAATATCGACGATGAGAAATATACTTCGTTCGAGCAGGCTGAATCGCAGATCCGCAATATGGTGATCCGCGACAAGAAGTTCGATTACATCGTGAAGGAACTTTCGGGTAACACGATCGACGAGAAAGCTGCAAGTTGGAAGTCGGAGGTCGGTACGTTCGAGAACGCAACCTACGCTTCGTACTACCTGCCGAACCTCGGTTTCGAGCCCCGCGTAATCGGTGCAATCGCCTCTTCGAAGGAAGGCGTTGTTTCGGAACCCGTCAAGGGCTTCTCTGGTGCTTATGTATTCTGCGTGGATAAGATCACCGAGGAGAACAAGCAGAACCTTGAGGGTGAACGTGTACGTGCTCAGGCTACTCAGGAGAGCGCATTCCTCCAGATGGTCAATCGCGCAATCGAGCAGTTGTCGAACATCGAGGATCTCCGCGGTCAGTACTTCTAAACCAACAGAGATTAACTCTAAAAAAGGCATCGGATCGTTCCGATGCCTTTTTTGTTTTCGGTGGGGTAGCGGCTCGGAAATGAAATATCGGACGAAAAGAGTAATTTTTTCGCGGGAGGGGGGAGATTAAAGACCGCGCAAATATTTTGATTTAAGGCACTTTAACGCTAACTTTAAATGCTTCCTTTCGGAATATTCATTAAAAAGTGAAATTATGGAGCAGCGTAAGAAAAACTATTGTAAGTGGGGTGTCGGATTCGCGATCGGATGGATTGCCTTGACCTTGGGCATCTATACCCTGACCTGCCTTGTGGAGGGCGTGCCTTTCACGGAAAATATGGAGGCAGATAATTGGACGGCATTCTATGTTTGCTATGCAATTACGGTGCTTGCTTGTTTCTATATCGGCTATGGCTTGCGTAAGGAGTATCGGACGAAAGAAGAGGCCGTTGTCGCCTCCTCGGAGGATCCGATTAAAGCCTCGGAACGCTTTCGGTTGCGCTTTATCCGTCGCTATTCCAGAATGATGGTGCTTGTTTTTGTGTTGGGTATCGCCCAACGCCTGCTGTTCAATGTCCATGGCGAGTTAAGAACGAAGGACGCGATTCTTGTAGGTGTTCTTATGGTCGCCTCGTTGGTGTGTGCCTATCTGAACCGAAGAATTACCCGAAAACTCAAGGAGTAAAACGTATGAAAGGCCTGTTTTTGGTTGTCCTGTGCCTCGGGATGATTGGATGCTCCCATCGCCCGTCTTCAAAGCCTCAATCCGTCGGGAATGGCACTCTTGACGAAAGGCAGGATACGATAAATCCGTTAAAGACCGATTCGACAGCCTCTATTTCTTCCTCAATACCGCAAACCATAAGCGTGGAACTTTCGGTCAAAGAGGAGTTGAAGGGTGAGCTGATCCCCGCCGATTCGTTTGAACTGACGACCGGGCAGAAATGCTATCCGTTGTCGGTTGCCGAAATAAAGTTGTTTGTTCGGAATCGCTCGGAGGTGGAATACGAGGGCGGGGAGGAGTACAGCCTTGCCCGTTACGATCCATCCGTGGGTAAATGGGTGCCTCAGCCCGTGAATCCTATATGCCAAGATGTATTGTGGATCTTTTCGAAAAATGAGGACAGAATCTTCTGTCAAACCATTACTCTCTATACCCGAAACCAAGCGGGAACGTACCGCATCCGTAAATTGTTTAACGGAAAATTGGCCGAAGCCACATTTGAGATCGCGGACAAAAAGAAATAAATCCGTCCGCTTACTGCATAAAAAAAGAGCAACCCCCAAAAGGATTGCTCTTTTCATTTATCGGATGTCCCGAATTAGTCCTGCAAGAGGATTTCGAGCATCTTGATGGCGGCCGTAGCGATCGGTGTACCGGGGCCGAAAATGGCGGCGGCACCGTCACGATACAACTCGTCGTAGTCCTGATGAGGAATTACACCACCCACGATGACGATGATATCCTCACGACCCAGTTTCTTCAACTCGGCGATGATCTGCGGAACAAGCGTCAGGTGACCTGCGGCCAGCGACGATACGCCGACTACGTGAACGTCATTCTCGACAGCCTGTTTTGCAGCCTCGGCGGGAGTCTGGAACAACGGGCCCATATCGACGTCGAAGCCGATGTCGGCATAACCCGTGGCAACGACCTTTGCGCCGCGGTCGTGACCGTCCTGACCGAGTTTGGCGATCATGATACGGGGCTGACGACCTTCCTTCTTTGCAAATTCTGCACACAACTCCTTGGCGTGTGCAAACGACTTATCGTTTTTCACTTCTGAACTATATACACCTGAAATTGAACGGATAACTGCTTTGTAACGACCTACGACAACCTCACAGGCATCGGAGATCTCACCCAGCGTGGCGCGAACCTTGGCGGCCTCGACAGCCAGAGCCAACAAGTTGCCCTTCTTGGTCTTCACGCATTCGGTGATGGCCTCCAGAGCCTTCTTGACGGCTGCCTCGTCGCGGTTTGCACGCAACTCCTTCAGACGTTTGATCTGGCTTTCGCGAACGGCCGTGTTATCAACGGCAAGAATGTCGATCGGAGCCTCTTTCTCCAAACGGTATTCGTTCAGACCGATGATCTTCTCCTCACCCGAGTCGATACGGGCCTGCTTGCGTGCCGAAGCCTCTTCGATACGCATCTTCGGAATGCCCGTCTCGATGGCCTTGGCCATACCGCCGAGTTTCTCGACCTCCTGAATGTGCTCCCAAGCCTTGTGGGCGATCTCGTTGGTCAGGGATTCTACGTAGTAGGAACCTGCCCACGGATCGACCGAACGGCAGATGTTCGTCTCGTTCTGAATGTAGATCTGGGTGTTACGTGCAATACGTGCCGAGAAGTCGGTCGGCAGGGCGATTGCCTCGTCGAGTGCGTTGGTGTGCAACGACTGCGTGTGACCCAGAGCGGCACCCATGGCCTCGATGGCCGTACGTGCCACGTTGTTGAAGGGATCCTGCTCGGTGAGCGACCATCCCGACGTTTGCGAGTGGGTACGCAGGGCAAGCGATTTCTTGTTCTGCGGATTGAACTGCTTGACGATCTTCGCCCACAGCATACGTGCGGCACGCATCTTGGCGATTTCCATGAAGTGGTTCATGCCGATTGCCCAGAAGAACGACAGACGCGGTGCAAACGCATCGACCGACATGCCGGCGTTGATACCTGCACGCAGATACTCCAAACCGTCGGCCAGCGTGTAAGCTAACTCGATGTCGGCCGTGGCACCTGCCTCCTGCATGTGGTAACCCGAAATCGAAATCGAGTTGAACTTGGGCATGTTCTGTGAAGTATATTCGAAAATATCGGCGATGATACGCATCGAAAATTCGGGCGGATAGATATAGGTGTTACGCACCATGAACTCCTTCAGAATATCGTTCTGAATGGTACCTGCCATCTGATCGAGCGTACATCCCTGTTCCAGACCCGTCACGATGTAGAATGCCAGAATGGGCAGTACGGCACCGTTCATGGTCATGGACACCGACATACGATCCAACGGAATACCCTCGAAGAGCACCTTCATGTCCTCGACCGAGCAGATCGACACACCGGCCTTGCCGACATCACCGACAACACGCGGGTGATCGGCATCATAGCCACGGTGCGTGGCAAGGTCGAATGCAACCGACAGACCTTTCTGACCGGCGGCAAGGTTACGACGGTAGAATGCGTTGGATTCCTCGGCGGTCGAGAAACCTGCATACTGACGAATGGTCCACGGACGCATCACATACATCGTGGAATAAGGACCGCGCAGGAAAGGAGCCAGACCAGCCGTATAGTTCAGGTGCTCCATGCCTTCGAGATCTTCGGCCGTATAAGTTCCCTTTACGGGAATGCGTTCGGCCGTCAACCACGGTTCTACATCGCCGTGATTGCGGGCGCCGCAGCAATTCCGGGCTGCGGCATCATATTTCAATTCCGAAAATTTAGCTCTCATAATCAGATTCCCATCTCTTTAAGGTAGAACTTCAGTGTTTCGAGCACGTTCGACTTCACATTGATGAAGTTGGTGATGCCCTGTGCTTCCAAATCGGGCGTGCAGGCGGGTGCACCTGCAACCACAAGGATGGCTTTGCCGTCGAGTTGTTCCTTGACTTTGGGTGCCAACTCAAGATAGTCGTCGTCCGAAGCACAAACGACAACGATCTGTGCCTTGGATTCCAAGGCGGCTTGGACGCCCTCCTCGATGGTTTGGAAGTAGGTGTTGTCTTGTACACGGATACCTGCGCAGGCGAAGAAATTGCACGAGAACTGGGCGCGGGCGCGGGCCATTGCAAGGTTTCCGCATGTGAGCATGAATGCCTTGAGTTCCTTGCCGCTGCGATCGACCTCCAGACGCATCTGTTCGAAAGCCATGGCTCCGCGGTAGGGATTCAGCACGTTGCCTTCCTTGTGAGCACGGGTGACAGCTTCCATGGAAACCTCCTTGGAAGCCACCTCCGTGAAGTTCGGGAATTGGTTCGCACCCAGCAGCGTGATGCGACGGGTGGCGATTTTCTTGTCTTTTGCGGCAGCCGATGCCTCGATGCGGCTCTTGATGAAACCTTCGTCGTAAGAGGTCTTATAACCGCCCTTGTCCTCGATTTCGAGGAAGAGTTTCCAAGCCTCGTTGGCGATCGACTGGGTCAGATTCTCCACGAAGTACGAACCGCCTGCGGGATCGGTCACCTGATCGAAATGAGCCTCGTGCTTCAAGAGCAACTCGACGTTACGGGCGATGCGTTTCGAAAATTCGTCGGGGGTTTCGAACGAACGGTTGAACGGAGTGACTTCCAACGATGCCACACCTGCAATAACGGCGGACATGGCCTCGGTCGTACCGCGCAACATATTTACATAAGGGTCATATACGGTCTGATTCCATTCCGAAGTGACGGCGTGAATCTGCATCTTGCAGGCGCAAGCCTTTTCGGGGTTGTAACCTTTGACGATGTTGGCCCACAACATACGGGCGGCACGGAATTTGGCGATTTCGAGAAAATAGGTCGAAGAGACCGAGAATGTGAAACGGATCTTGCGAGCCGCCAGTTCTGCACTGATTCCTGCATCGGTCAGGCGGGCGATGTAATCGTTACCTGCCGAGAGGGCGAATGCCAATTCCTCGACAATGGTCGAACCCGAATTGCCGAAGATGTCGGCCGAGACATTGACCATGCGGATGTGTTTGTATTCTGCGGTGCGGGTGATGAGTGCGGCGAGTTGTTTGATGGCACATTCGTCGCATTTGAGTTCTCCTTTTTGCGAGAGTTCGCGAACCAGAGGATCGAATTCGAAGTTGATGCGGATGTCGTCCTTGTTCCATCCTGCCTTTTCGATTTTTGCAAGGACGAGTTCCACGAGTTCGGCAGAGATTTTGCCGCTGAAAGTCAGTTGGATTGCGGGGAGATGGATCTCATTGAGGAGTGAGTCCAGATCTTCCGGCGAAAGATCCTTCTGAAGATCCACGCCGAGCGAGTCGATGCCTGCATTGAGTAGGTGAAGGGCTTCGGCGTTGGCCTCTTTGGGATCAAAGACCGTGACGGTCTGATGGATTTTCCAACGGTTGTTGTCATGTGTTCCGCGGACATAGGGAAATTCGCCTGCCTGCGAATTTAGAAATTTGATGCCTTCGAGGTTTTCGGCCCGGTAATAGGGGCGGACGTTGAATCCTTCGTCCGTGCGCCATACCAGTTTACGCTCATAATCGGCACCTTTCAAGTCCACTTTTATCGCCTCTTCCCACGCTTCGGTCGGTACCGGCGGAAATTCGGCGAACAGTTTTTCATGTTTGGTATTTGCCATAACTGTATTAGAGATTAGTAAGTTTATGGATTAAACTTTCAGTAAAGGTAAGAAAGTTTCTTCGAAATTTCAAATGTTTTGATCTTAAAATTCGAGGTGGGGAGGCTTCGGGGCGTGATTCCGGGAAAAGGAAAAAGGCAATCGGACTTTAAGTCCGATTGCCTTTTTTGGGTTATTTGCGTTGTCCTGAGAATTACTCCTCGGTGCGGTACATATGCTCAACGTAAACGGCGTGCATCATAGCCTCACGCTTCTCGATCGAAGGCTTCGTGAAGTACTGACGACGACGCAACTCCTTCAGAACGCCCGTGCGCTCGTATTTACGTTTGAACTTCTTCAGGGCGCGCTCGATGTTTTCGCCCTCTTTTACCGGCATGATAATCATAATATTCTAATTTTTTTGGTTGTTAAATTGATTCAGTTGATTTTTTTGTTTTTCGGCGGGATATTCGAAACGCTTCGAACGATTCCCTTCTTGGAGGTTAAGTTACTTTCCGGGTGATGCCGCTTCGGAACCAAAGACTATATAAGAAGCCAATCGCCCGGCTTCTTCCTTGGTTAATATGTCGTCTAAAATTAATTCTTCAGCGGAACTCCAACCTCCTTTCAACTGTCGTTTTCGTAATAATCTTCTTAAAATGCGTGGCGTGATGTACGGATGGCGTGCCAACTCGTCACGAGGCGCAAAGTTAATATCAATTTTCCGAATTACATAATAATTTACGGAAATTTGTTTCAAAATCAGCTCATAATTTTGTTCGGTGACCCCTTCGACCTCCCGAATCTGTTCTTTTCGGGCAAATCCGCCGAGGCGGTCGCGGTACGCAAGGATGCGCATGACGGTTTTCTCGCCGATACCCTTTATAGAACGCAACGTGGCGGAATCGGCGGTGTTGATCTCGACGGGCTCTTTCTGCGTGTTGCGGGGTTTCGTGGGAAAGATCACGAACGGTTCGAGAAGCGTGGCCGCCGAATCGCTCACCACATAGCATGCGCGCAACTCCTCCATGTCGTAAATCCCGCTCAAGTCCCGCCAACGGATGAGTGCCTCGGCCTGCCGTTTCGAGAGTATGCCCGTGGCTTTCAGATAGCGGGCACTTACGGTGTCCATCCGAAAAGTCGCAAGCGGAATGACTTTGCGCACGGTGCGGGTGAAGGTTTTGCGCTCGGCAGGTGGGTTTGCACGGAGACGATATTTTTCGCCGATGCGGATGTAGGGTTTCAGAGCCTGATAGGTCGAATCGTCGATGTGGTAGCACAGGGCGACATCCTCCCGTATGCGGAACACCTTGCCCGATTCGCGGTATTTCAGAAGACTGACCGCCGTGTGTTTCGGCCAACCCATCGCGCGTAGTTCTTCGTAAGAGACCGTGTTGGGATCGAAGGGCTGAAGACGGAGGGTGTCCCGCACCTCGTTTTCGCGTTGCAGGTTGCGGGCAGTGTCGGGATCTGCAACGGGGCGGAAGAGTCTGATCCCCAAAATGACCAGAAAGGCCAACGGCAGAAAAATCACCGTGGCGCGGATCTCCTGACGGGAGAACGGATTACTCATGGTTAAGGCGTTTCGAACGTAATTCGCGGAGTGCCTCCCGAACCGATCCCTTGCGCAGCAAAAGTGCGCGGGCATCCTCTTCGGAGATCGGTGTGGGGTTGCCTGCCGATTGCTTTTGCAGGCGGAGATCCTCTTCGAGGATCATGCGTGTGCCGCGTTCGATGAGTTTGTTGTTGGTCAGTTGCATATTGACCATGCGGTTGCCCTCGACACGTCCCAGACGGATCATGATGGCGGTGGAGAGCATGTTGAGCATCATCTTTTGCGCCGTACCTGCCTTCATGCGGGTCGATCCCGTCACAAATTCGGGACCCACGACTGCCTCCAAGGCATATTCGGCCTCGGCAGCGGCGGGGGATTGGGGATTGCAGGTGATGACACCCGTCAGAAGACCTTCGCGGCGTGCGCGACGGATCCCGCCGATGACATAGGGCGTTGTGCCCGATGCGGCGACACCGATCAGAATATCGTCCGAGGCGGGGTTGTACTTGGCCATATCGCGCCATGCCCCCTCTTCGTCGTCCTCGGCATGTTCCACGGCACGGCGCAATGCACCGTCACCTCCGGCAATGAGTCCGATCACGCGGTCGAACCCCACCCCGAACGTGGGCGGCAGTTCCGACGCGTCCGTCACGGCCAGTCGGCCGCTCGTTCCCGCACCGATGTAAAACATACGGGCACCGCGCATCATCCGTTCGACGACACGCTCGACCAGAATCTCCAACGTGGGGATGACCTTTCGGACGGCTTCGTGAACGGTGGCATCCTCGCGGTTGATGCCCTCCAAAATGTCGCGGACCGACATGCGGCCCAAATCCGAATATAACGAATCTTGTTCGGTGACTTTACGCATCTTTTCGGTGGTAACTCAAAAGTCCTTCATCGGGTGAAGCGACTATTTTATCAATGATGAAACCTTCCTTGAGGAGTGCTTCACGCAGAAATTCATCAAAATTGGCGGCGATGCTTCCGACGCACGCCACGCGCTTTTGGGCGGGGTAGCGGTTGAGGTTCAGACGTGCAAATTCGCGGAAACACTCGACGACCATCTCGCGGATCGGCTCGCAATCGGTATGGCGCAGGATAAACGGGGCAAGTGACCCCAAGAAACGGTTTGCACCTTCCTCACGATAGACATGGCGGATCAATTCCTCGTAGTTCATGCCCGTTTCGGCCAGCAATTCGCGGTGGAGCGGAATACGCCCCTTGAATACGCCGTTGATGAGGTTGCGACCCAGAACGGCACCGCTGCCCTCATCGCCGAGGATATAACCCAGCGGCGGCACATTCTCGATGACCTGACCGCCCTTGCAGTAGCAGGAGTTCGACCCCGTACCGAGGATGCAGGCAATGCCCTCCCCGTGGCCGAACAAGGCACGGGCGGCACCCGTCAGATCGGATTCCGCCTCGACTTCGGGCGTGTGGAAGTGATGGCTCAGCAGGCGGATCATCGTCTGCTGCGATTTCGGGAAATGCGAACCGCAACCGGCTCCGTAGAACCAGACCTTTTCGGCCTCACCCCATGCGGGAAGCATACGGAGTGTTGCGACAATCGTCTCTTCGGTTTGTTGTACGGCATTGATGCCCCGTGTACGGAATCGGCGCACTTCCCCCTTTTCGACCGCCATCCACGAGCATTTGGTTGAGCCGCTGTCTGCTATGATAATCATATTTCAAATTTAAGGATTTATCCTCGGAAAAGAAAATTTTTTGTCGTGATTTTTTCTATCGGAACCACATGGTTTCGGGTCGGGCGGGTCGGTAGCGGAATTGTTCGAGGCGCGTGCCGTTCGAGACGCGCAGGTAATCCGAACCGAGCCAGCCGCCTTTGCCGACGGCGAATCCCAGTTGGATCTGCACCTCACTGAAAATCAGACGTTCGTTTTTCAGACGCAGACCGATGCCGAACGACGAGTAGAACGGGTTCTTGAAGATATTGCCCGAACGGCCGAGTGTGCCGAAATCGGCAAATCCGAAAAATGCAAAACGGAAACCGAGCGGCTGGATCGGGGTGAACATGACGGTCTCGGTGTTCAGAGCCAGTCGTGTCGTGCCGAAGACATACTCGTCGAGTGCCCTCAGTCCGTTGTTTTTCGTGTAGCGCAGATGCTCGTTGTTGCCTTTCAGACGATTCCAACCTTGGGTGTAGTTGAGTTTGAAGAACTGACGGATGCGGTTGCGGCGGAAATCCAGCAGGTTGGAGAACCAGATGAAGTCGATGTCGAACTGGCTCTGCTCCCAACTGCCCGTATGGCCGTTGATGTAACTGCCGAGCGATATGTCGCCCATGACATAACCCCACGGTCGGAACAGACCTCGATTGAGTTTCAGACCGAGGTAGAAGGCATTGTTAAATTCACGCCACGAATAACCGCCCGTAAATTCGGCCTTATAACCCGTGGCAAGATACTCCTTGATGCCGAATCCGTAGATCATGCTCGTCGAAAGGAATCGTTCGCGATAGATACCGACACCGAACAAAAGATCGTCGTGTTTGTGGAACGAGGGGTTGTAGTCGGGCGTAACCTGCGGACGCAGACCGAATCGTTCGCTGTTGTAACGAGCCGTGAAAAAGATGCTGGCATTCAGCACGGGAATGAATTGCGAATAACCTCCCCAGACATCGAAATTACGCGCTTTCATCAGATCCGTGGAGTCTTGTTCCAAGATAAGGTATTTCGACTGGATATTCGTGAAGGACGCACCCAATTCGTAGTCGGTGGATTTGAGGAAGGGTTTTTGTACGCCGGTGTGGAATTTCTCCTCGAAAAAGCAACGGCCGCCTTCGATCGTCGAAGAGAAGAACGAACCCAAGACGTTGGGCATGTGGTATGCCACGCTGTTACCGCCGTAGGAAAAATCGTCGCGGCTGAAACTCGTCTTGACCTTGAGTTTGTTGCCCGAACCGAAAATGTTGCCGTCGTAAATGCCCGCCTCGACTCGTTTTTCGCTTTTGAGGTTTATGTCAAGGCTTATCGTCCAACTGTCGCGTGTCTTGAGGATCAAGTCCACGCAATCGGGATTCAGCGAGTCGGGAATGATCTTGACGTCGGTGCTGTAAATATAAGGACGTGAACGCAGCAGTTGTTGGGTATGTACGATGAGTTCGGGGTTGAGTTGGTCACCCGTATGGAAGAGCAGGTCGCGGCGGATGATCTTTTCGCGTGTCATGACGTGCAGACGGTTACTCGTGCGCTGAATCCATCCGTCGGGCTCGTTGAACACATTCTCTTGAATGATGGTGATCGAATTGATCGTCTTGCCGGCGTAGGGACGCAGCAATTCGTTCTCATCAATGACGCGGCCGTCGCTTTCGTCCTCGTTGCGGGTGTCGATGAAGAGCAGTTTGTAGAGCAGGCGCGGCAGGGCGCGGCGTTTCGATTTTGATGCGATGCTGTCGTACAGGCGGCGGTTCGAATGGGTGATGTGGGTGTCGAGCGAATCGCTTTCGGGGTTGATGTGAACCGTATCGCCCCGCATCAGAGGTGTGGGGCCGGTATGAAGCAGGCAGTTCGCCGAAGAGGCAGGCATGGGCGCAGGTCGGGGAACGAGCCCCGCAAAAGCCGGGCAGGACAATACGACAAACAGAATGATACCCATTAACCGAAACATATTCAAAGGTACGCAATTTTTTGTATTTAATTTTCCCCGTACGCTCTTTTTTTTGATATTTTGACGATCGGAAAAGACAAAAAAGAGAGTGACCCGTCGGGATCACTCTCTTTTCGTATCAATTGAATTTGTTTTGTCGTGGGGGCGTGACGACCGCATTCTCCCCGTGATGCGCTTTTCAAAATGGAGGGCGGTTGCAACGAGTGTTTGTTTCTCGTCACGTGCCTCCTTCCTTTAAGCGGGACTCTGCACCCGTGTCCGGTTCATGCGTTGCGTCTTTATGCGGCGGGCATCTTGCGTCTGAAGCACCTTCGCTTTCCCTTCGGGTATTACCTGCGCCTCCGGTCGTTGCTCGATTCTTCAGGCCTTTTCTTGCCTTATTCGCCTTCGTTTCTTGCTTCGCACATTGCCTTTCTTCTCCTTCGCCCCTTGCTTGCCTTTTCGTTTTTCGCTTGCCGTTTGAATAGCCCCTCGTTAGATGCGGCCTTCCTTGGCTTCGATGCACTCGGTGGCATGGGGCACCTTCATCAGACGCTCCTTGGGAATCAGTTTGCCGGTGGTCTTGCAGATGCCGTAGGTCTTGTTCTCAATGCGGACAAGTGCCATCTCAAGATTGCGGATGAACTTCATCTGGTGTGCAGCCAGACGTCCTGTCTCTTCCTTCGAAAGAGTGGCGGCTCCCTCCTCCAAAACTTTGAACGTGGGCGACGTGTCCTCCGTGTCGTTATCGGCGGTATGGGTAATCGTCGATCTCAACAGTTCGTAATCTTCGCGTGCGTTCTTCAACTTCTGTAATATCAACTGTTTGAACTCTTCGAGTTCGGCATCGCTGTATCTTGTTTTCTCTACTGCCATAACTGTGTCGTATTTAATTGTTATTGGTAAAATTAAAAAATAGTTACGACAATACCAAATAAATCGAAATTTATTTTTGCGATTACAACTTCGTCACTGCGATGCGCAACGGCTCTTCGTCAATCTCCGAATCGACCACAAACTGACCCTTCGGTTCGGCTTCGGCCTTGACCTCTGCGGCAAGGGTCTGCTGACCGATGTAGGCGGCGTATTTGTCGATTGCGGGCTTAACCAGATCCTTGGCTTCGATCTCGACCTTGATCTTGTCCGTAACCTCGAATCCCGAATCCTTACGGATATTCTGAATACGGTTGATCAATTCTCGTGCCACACCCTCCATCTTCAACTCGTCGGTGAGCGTGATGTCGAGCGCAACGGTCAATTTGCCTTCCGAAGCAACCAGCCATCCGGGCATATCCTCCGAAGTGATCTCGAAGTCGGCGGGAGTTACGGTGATCTTGTCGCCGTCGATGTCCAGCGTGGTCTCGGCTGCGGCCTCGATCCGGGCGATCTGTTCCTGCGTGAACTGCGCGGTCAGAGTGGCGATCTTCTTCATGTACTTGCCGTAACGCGGGCCCAGTGTCTTGAAGTTGGGCTTGATGCGCTTGGTGATGACACCCGTCGTCTCGCGGATCAGCTCGATCTCCTTGACGTTCACTTCATTCATGACCAGATCCTTGATGGCTGCGATCTGATGCTCCATATCGGGATCCAGTACGGGAATCATGATCTTCGTCAGCGGCTGTCGTACCTTGATCGACACCTTACGACGCAGGGCGAGTACCATCGACGAGAGATCCTGTGCCAACTGCATACGCTCCTCAAGGCTTGGTTCGATGTATTTCTCATCGGCTTTCGGGAAGTCGGACAGGTGTACCGACGATTCGGTGTGACGACCGCTCATGGCGTTCAGATCCGAGAAAATACGGTCGGAGATGAACGGTGCGAACGGAGCCGACAACATGGCGACGGTCTCCAGACAGGTGTAAAGCGTCTGGTAGGCGGCCAGTTTGTCATCGGTCATGCCGCCTCCCCAGAAACGCTTGCGGTTCAGGCGAACATACCAGTTCGAGAGATTCTCTCCGACGAAATCCTGAATGGCACGTGCGGCGGGCGTGGGATCGTAGTCGTTCAGACGCTCCGTGACGGTCTTCACGAGGGTGTTCAGCAACGAGATGATCCAGCGGTCTATTTCGGGACGCTGCTCCATGGGGATTTCGGGTTCTTTACCCGTGAATCCGTCCACGTTGGCATACAGCGCGAAGAACGAATAGGTGTTGTAGAGCGTACCGAAGTATTTGCGGCGTACTTCATCGACACCTTCCTCGTCGAATTTGAGGTTGTCCCAAGGCTGCGAGTTGGAGATCATGTACCAACGGGTGGCATCGGGACCATAGGTGGCCAGTACCTTGAACGGATCGACGGCATTGCCCAGACGTTTCGACATCTTGTTGCCGTTCTTGTCGAGCACCAGACCGTTCGAGATGATATTCTTGAATGCCACCGAGTCGAACAACATCGTGGCAATGGCGTGCAGCGTGAAGAACCATCCGCGCGTCTGATCGACACCCTCGGCGATGAAGTCGGCGGGGTAGATGGTCTTGAACTCCTCCTTGTACTCGAACGGATAGTGGTTCTGGGCGTAAGGCATGGCACCCGAATCGAACCAGACGTCGATCAGGTCGGCCTCACGACGCATCGGCTCACCCTTCTTCGAGAGGATGATGATCGAATCAACGTAGGGACGGTGCAGGTCGATGTTGTCGGTCGAGTAGTTCTCCTTCGACATATCACCCACCTTGAAATTCTTGTAGGGGTTCTCCTTCATCAGACCGGCGGCAACCGACTTGTCGATCTCCGCGATCAACTCCTCGATCGAACCGATGCAGCGCATTTCCGAGTAGTCCTCCGTAGCCCAGATGGGGAGCGGCGTACCCCAGAAACGCGAACGCGACAGGTTCCAATCGACCAGACCCTCCAGCCATTTGCCGAAACGCCCCGAACCCGTCGATTCGGGTTTCCAGTGGATCGTCTTGTTCAACTCGATCATGCGGTCGCGCAGTGCGGTGGTCTTGATGAACCACGAATCGAGCGGGTAGTAGAGGATGGGTTTGTCGGTACGCCAGCAGTGGGGATAGTTGTGGGTATGTTTCTCGATTTTGAAGACCTTGTTCTCGGCCTTCAGGGCAACCGAAAGATCAATGTCGAGCGTGGTGTCGTCGGCGGTGAGTTCGGGATCGTAGGCGTTCTTCACGTAGCGGCCTGCATACTCTCCGTAGGCCTCGACATTCACGTTGTTGGCCACAAATTCGGGATCGAGATCCTCCAAGAGGAAGAAACGACCCTTCTTATCGACCATCGGCTGGTTCTTGCCGGCACGATCGACCATGAACATCGGCGCGATGCCTGCGATCTTGGCGACGCGGTCATCGTCGGCACCGAACGTGGGGGCGATGTGTACGATACCCGTACCGTCCGAAGTGGTTACATAGTCACCCGAAATCACGCGGAAGGCATCTCCCATCGGCTTCACCCACGGCATGAGTTGTTCGTAGCGGATATCGACCAGTTCCGAACCCTTCCAGTGTTCGTCCGTAAGTTCGAACTTGCCCTCCATCTTCTTTCCGAAGTACGACGGCACAAGATCCTTGGCCATGATGATCGTCTGAGGAATGTCGGTGTAGGGATTGTGACATTTGATCTTTACGTATTCGATGTTGGGGCCCACGGCCAGTGCGGTGTTCGAGGGGAGCGTCCACGGTGTGGTCGTCCATGCAAGGAAGTAGAGGTCGCCCTCCACGTTGTGGAACAACTTCTCGCTCGTCTCGTTGTGGATGATGCGGAACTGCGCCGTGCAGGTCGTGTCTTTCACGTCGCGGTAGCATCCCGGCTGGTTCAACTCGTGGGTCGAAAGTCCCGTACCTGCGGCAGGCGAGTAGGGCTGGATGGTGTAACCCTTATAGAGCAGACCCTTGTCGTAGAGTTGCTTCAAAAGCCACCACAGCGTCTCGATGTATTTGTTGTCGTAGGTGATGTAGGGGTCGTCCATATTGACCCAGTAACCCATCTTGCGGGTCATGTCCTGCCAAATGTCGGTAAACTCCATCACGGCTTTGCGACAGGTGCGGTTGTACTCCTCGATCGTGATCGTTTTGCCAATGTCCTCCTTGGTGATGCCGAGTTTCTTCTCGACACCCAACTCCACGGGAAGTCCGTGCGTATCCCAACCCGCCTTGCGGTGTACGCGGAAACCGCTCTGGGTCTTGTAACGGCAGATCACATCCTTGATGGTACGTGCCATGACGTGGTGAATGCCGGGAAGTCCGTTCGCCGAGGGAGGACCCTCGAAGAAGACAAATGAGGGATGACCCTCACGGGTAGTGATGCTCTTGTGGAACGTGTCGTCCTTGTCCCACTTTTCCAGCACGTCGGCTGCAATACCGGCCAAGTCGAGGCCTTTGTATTCGTTGAATTTCATATTGTGATGTGTAACGTAATTTCCTATAACACGCAAAGATAGAAAAAAAATTACAAAAACTGCAAATTTTTTGGCCATCCGACGGGGTAAAACCGACTGCGGAGAATAAAAAAACGGGCGGAAATCCTTTTTGTGATGAGGATTTCCGCCCGTATGGGGTCGAACGTGAGGATTAGTCGAACGATTGCATCTCGACCAATTTGGCGTAGATGCCGTTCTTGGCCATCAACTCCTGATGGGTACCCTCTTCGGCGATGCAGCCGTGGTCGATGACGACGATCTTGTCGGCATTGTAAATTGTCGAAAGCCGATGGGCGATGACGATCGACGTGCGGTCGCCCGTCAGAAGGTTGTTCAAGGCTTCCTGTACCAGTTTCTCGCTCTCGGTGTCGAGTGCCGAGGTGGCCTCGTCGAGAATCAGAATTTCGGGGTTCTTCAGGATGGCGCGGGCAATCGAAAGTCGCTGACGCTGACCGCCCGACAACTTGTCGCCACGGTCGCCGATGTTTGTCGAGTAACCATCGGGCATTTCGTCGATGAATTTGTCGGCATTGGCGATACGTGTGGCTGCCACGATCTCCCCGTGCGTTGCGCCGTGCTTACCCATGGCGATGTTGTTTTCGATGCTGTCGTTGAACAGGATCGTATCTTGCGAGACGATGCTCATGTGGTCACGGACACTCTCGCGGGTATAGTCCTTCAGGGAGATGCCGTCGATGAGAATTTCGCCTTTCGTCGGGTCGTAGAATCGGGGAATAAGTTCGCTCAAGGTCGATTTTCCGCCTCCTGACGGGCCGACCAGAGCGACCGTTTCGCCACGTTTGATCTCAAGCGAAATGTTGCTCAAAACCTCGCGCTGTCCGTCATATGAGAAACATACGTTGCGGAACTCGATTTTATCCTTCAATCCGTTCATCTTGACGGCATCGGGCTTGTCCTGAATTTCGCTCTCGGCATCTATCAGCGTGAAGATACGCTCACCGGCGGCAATACCTTGGTTGATGTTGGCGAACTGGTCGATGAACGTGCGGACGGGGCGCGTGATCTGCGAGAAGATGGCGACAAAGGCGATAAAACCGCCTGCCTCCAGCGTACCGCCTGCCACGAGCGTACCGCCGAATACGAGGATCACGCCCACCGCCGAAATACCCAAAAATTCGCTCATGGGCGATGCCAGCTGCTGACGGCGTGCCATCGAGAGAGTCAGACGCGAGAAATCGGCGTTGATGTCGAAGAATTTGCGCTTGATGTATCCCGTGGCGTTATAACTTTTGATCACCTTGATGCCCGACAATGATTCGTCGAGTGTCGAGACCATCTCACCGAGACGTTTCTGGCTGGTGCGTGCCGGGTGACGCAGACGTTTGACGATCGAACCGATCAGAAGTGCCACGATCGGCAGGAACAGAGCCGAGAACAGGGCAAGTTCCCACGAGATGATGATCATCATCGACAGATAACCGATGATGAGGAACGGTTCGCGGAATGCCACCTGAAGCGTGTTGGTGATGCAGAACTGCACGACGTTTACGTCGGACGTGATTTTCGAGATGATGTCGCCCTTCTGCTGGTCGCTGAAATATCCTGCGTGCATGTCCGTCACATGGGCGAACATCTCGTCACGCATACGTTGCAGGGTGCGTGTACGCATGTTCTCCATCGTCCATGCACCGAGGTAACGGAAGAGGTTGCTCAAAAAGCTGATGATGACGGTGATGACGGCCAGCAGCAAAAGCACCTTGCTGCGGTCGTAGTAGGGGGTGAATACCACCGAGTAGGTGTAATAGAACATATTGGCCAACGACTCCTGATTGAACTCCAGTGCAGGCATCTTGTCGGGGATATTCATGGGTGCGGCCGTGTCGAACATCGTGTTGAGGATCGGGATGATCAGCACGAATGTCAGCGAATTGAACAACGCATAGAACAGCGAGTAGAAAAAATACGGGATGGCATATTTTTTTACGGGACGGGCGAAGCCGATAAGCCGCATGTAGGTCTTAAACATTCGGATAGGGTTATTTTATACCAAATAATTGCATCAAAGATAGGTATTTAATGCGGAAAAATAAAATTCTCGATTGCCGAGTCGCATTTTTGAGGGTTCTTTTGTGGATTTTGGGACGAAACGATTCAAAAAAAACGACTTTGTGACGATCCTTTTCCCGAAAAAGTGATATTCCGCGGGACGGAAAGTCGGATTTATTCGGGTTGATAACCCGTGTCCTCCCTAAGGGCGGCGGTGTTGCAGGCGGCAGCCACGGCCAATTCGTCGCAACGGTTGTTCTCGATGGTGTCGGCATGTCCCTTGACCCATACGAACTTTACGTGGTGGCGCGGATAGATCCTCAAGAAACGCATCCACAGATCGGCGTTCTTCTTGCCCTCGAAGCGTTTTTTCACCCATCCGAAAACCCATCCCTTGGTCACCGCGTCGATGACATATTTCGAATCGGAGTAGATCGTTACGTCAGATCCCTCGAAACGGAGTTGCTCCAACGCGACGCATACGCCCATGAGTTCCATGCGGTTGTTGGTCGTCAGTCGGTAACCCGCCGAAAGTTCCTTGCGGTATTGTCCCGACAAAAGGACGATGCCGTAGCCTCCCGGCCCGGGGTTTCCGCGCGAAGATCCGTCGGTATAGATGGTGATTTGCGGCATTTGGGGTGTTGTTTGATAAAAAACATCCCACCCGAAGCGATTCGTGCCGTTCGGATGGGATGTTTCTGTTCTTGAAATTAGTTCAAAGCGGCCAATTGCTCCCTGATGGCGGCAATCTTGGCCTCGGCATCGGCCTGCTTGGCGCGTTCGTTGGCAACGACCTTTTCGGGAGCCGAATTTACAAAACGCTCGTTCGAGAGTTTCTTCATGACGCTTGAGAGGAAGCCCTCCTGATAGGCGAGATCCTTTTGCAGGCGTTCCTTCTCGGCCTCCATGTCGATCATGCCGGCCATCGGCACGAAATACTGCGTCGTCTTGACGATGAATGCCGAGTCGGCGGCATCCTTCTCCGAAACGATCTCGATCGATTTGAGGTTGGCCATCTTCATGATGACGGGAGCGTACTCCTTCGGGTAGTTCTCGTCCTCGATGACTTTCAGAGTCAGAGCCTCCTTCTGCGGGAGGTTTTTCTGGTTGCGCACGTTACGCACCTTCGAGATGATCTCGGCAGCCAGTTCGAAACGGGCGAGTACCGAAGCCTCTTCCTCGACGGGACGGGGCATCGGTGCCACGCAGATCGACTCGCCCTCCTTGCGGGGTTCGAGATCCTGCCAGATCTCCTCGGTGACAAAAGGCATGAACGGATGCAGCAGGCGCATCATCTGATCGAAGAACGTGCGCGTTGCCTCCATCGTCTTGCCGTCGATGGGCTGACCGTAGGCGGGTTTTACCATTTCGAGGTACATGCCGCTGAAATCGTCCCAGAAGAGTTTGTAGGCACTCATGGCGGCCTCCGAAATGCGGTACGAAGCGAAATCCGATTCGATGTCGCGCAGAGCCTTCGAGAAACGCTGCTCGAACCACTCGACCGACAGACGGTTGTTCTCGCTCTGTGCCAGCGACGCATCGACCGACCAGCCGTTCACGAGGCGGTAGGCGTTCCAGATCTTGTTGCCGAAGTTACGACCCTGCTCGCAGAGTGCCTCGTCGAACATCACGTCGTTACCTGCCGACGACGACATCAGCATCGCCATACGCATGCCGTCGGCACCGTATTCGGCGATCAGATCCAGCGGATCGGGCGAGTTACCCAACTGCTTGGACATCTTGCGGCCGATCTTGTCGCGGACGATACCCGTGAAGTAAACATTCTTGAAGGGCATCTCGTGGCGGTATTCGTAACCTGCCATGATCATACGTGCCACCCAGAAGAAAATAATGTCGGGACCCGTCACCAGATCGTTGGTGGGGTAGTAGTAGTCGATCTCTTTGTTGTGGGGGTTGCGGATTCCGTCGAATACCGAAATCGGCCACAACCATGACGAGAACCACGTGTCGAGTACATCGTCGTCCTGACGCAGATCGCTCATCTGAAGCGAATCGTCGCCGGTCTTTGCACGAGCCTTTGCCAGAGCCTCCTCGGCGGTCGGTGCTACGACATAGCCGCCTTTGGGCAGATAGTAGGCCGGGATGCGCTGACCCCACCACAACTGACGCGAGATGCACCAGTCCTTGATGTTCTCCATCCAGTGGCGATAAGTATTCTTGTATTTTTCGGGAACAAAACGGATTTCATCCTCCATGACGGCACGCGTGGCGGGTTTTGCCAGATCGTCCATCGACAGGAACCACTGCATCGAGAGTTTCGGCTCGATGGCAACGCCCGTGCGCTCCGAGTATCCCACGTTGTTGGTGTAGTCCTCGACCTTCTCCATCAGACCGGCATCCGTCAGATCCTTCTCGATCTTGCGGCGTACGTCGAAACGATCCTTGCCGACATACATGCCGACCTTGTCGTTGATCGTGCCGTCATCGTTGAAGATGTCGATGGTTTCGAGGTTGTATTTCTCGCCCAGCATGTAGTCGTTCACGTCGTGTGCGGGAGTGACTTTCAGTGCACCCGTACCGAACTCGATATCGACATACTCGTCACGGATGACGGGAATCGAACGACCCACAAGGGGAACGATCACGCGGGCATCCTTCGGAAGATCCTTGTAACGCTCGTCGTCGGGGTTCACGCACAATGCCGAGTCTCCCAAGATGGTTTCGGGACGGGTCGTGGCCACGATCAGATGGCAGTCCGTACCCTCCAACTTATAGCGCAGGTAGTAGAGTTTGCCGTGCGACTCCTTGAAGATCACCTCTTCGTCCGAGAGTGCCGTCTTGGCGGCGGGGTCCCAATTGACCATACGCACACCGCGATAGATCTTGCCCTTCTCGTAGAGGTCGCAGAACACCTTGATCACGCCTTCCGTGCGGATGTCGTCCATCGTGAAGCACGTGCGTTCCCAGTCGCACGAAGCACCCAGTTGGCGCAACTGCTTGAGGATGACACCGCCGTACTGCTCCTTCCATTCCCATGCGTATTTGAGGAACTCCTCGCGCGAGAGCGACGATTTCTCGATTCCTTTCTTCTGGAGCATTGCCACGACCTTTGCTTCGGTTGCGATCGAGGCATGGTCCATACCCGGTACCCAGCAGGCGTTCTTGCCCATCATACGGGCACGGCGCACCAACACATCCTGAAGCGTGTTGTTGAGCATGTGCCCCATGTGCAGCATACCCGTCACGTTGGGGGGCGGGATGACGATGGTGTAGGCTTCGCGTTGGTCGGGTTCCGAATGGAAAATCCGATGATTGATCCAATAGTCGTACCACTTGGTCTCGATCTGTCGGGGAGAGTATTTGTCCGCTATTTGCATATCTCTTGGCATTAAACTTTTGTTCGAAACAGATTTTTTGAGCCACAAAGTTATGAACATTCTGTTAAAGATAAAATAAAATAAACGAAATTTAGTTATCTTTGCAGTTAATTAATAATAGTGTATATTTACAATTCGAAATGGCGGACACAATGGCGGACACAGGAAACCACGGCTTTTTTATGTCGCCGAACCATCTTTTTGAACGGGGAAAACAGGGGCTGTACACCCTCCCCGAAGCAGTTTCCGAATCTGCCCGCTGCGCTGTTTTTGCAGCATTACGGATAAATTTGTTATGAGCAAGAAAGAAAAAATTGAGACCATCAAAGTCGATGACGTGAACATGTTGCCCGATTTGCTTGATGGCAGGCACCGTGTGATTCCCATCGTCACGGGAGGTGACGAAGTGGTGGAGCACGTCGATATTCCCGAAATCATACCCATTCTCACCCTGCGTTCGTCGGTCTTGTTCCCCGGCGCGATTACCCCGATCACGGTCGGTCGTGACAAGAGCATCAATCTGGTGCGCGACGTGAATCAGAAAGGCGGAATCTTGGGTGCGGTGCTTCAGCGCGAGAGCGAGGTGGAGGATCCGACGCCCGAAGACATGTACAAGGTGGGTACCGCCGCACGCATCATCAAGATTCTGGAGATGCCCAACGGCAACCTCACGGTCATCCTGAACGGACTGGAGAAAATCGAGGTTGAGGAGTATGTCTCGACCGAGCCGTTCTTCACGGCACGCGTCACGGCACTGCGCGACTCGAACCCCGAAAACAACAACGTCGAATTTGAGGCGTTGATCGACTCGATCCGCGATGTGGCACTGAGCATCATCAACGATTCGCCGTCGATTCCCAAGGAGGCGGCATTTGCCGTCAAGAACATCGACTCGAACCGCGGCATGATCAACTTCGTGTGCTCGAACCTCGAACTTTCGGATGAGGATCGTCAGACTCTTTTGGAGGCTCCCGGTCTTCTGGCACGTTCGCGCAAACTGCTTGAGATCCTGATCCGCGAACAGCAACTCGTCGAACTGAAAAACGAGTTGCAGGAGAAGGTCAAACAGGAGATCGACAAGCAACAGCGCGATTATTACCTGCAACAGCAGATGCGCACCATTCAGGACGAACTGGGCGAGGGTGCCGATGACGAGATCGAGAAGATGCGCGAGCAGGCCGCCAAGAAAAACTGGCCGAAAGAGGTGGGCGATACCTTCGAGAAGGAACTTCAGAAGGTCGAGCGTCTGAATCCCGCCGTGGCGGAGTATTCGGTTCAGATGACCTACCTGCAACTGCTTCTGGAGTTGCCGTGGAACGATGTCACGGAGGATAACCTCGACCTGAAATGCGCCCGCGAACAACTCGATCACGACCACTTCGGATTGGAGGAGGTCAAGGAACGTATTCTGGAGCATCTGGCGGTCATCAAACTGAAGGGAGATCTCAAAAGCCCGATCCTCTGCCTCTATGGCCCTCCGGGAGTCGGTAAAACATCGCTCGGCAAGTCGGTAGCGGCGGCTTTGGGGCGCAAGTTCGGCCGTATCTCGTTGGGCGGTCTGCACGACGAGTCGGAGATCCGCGGGCACCGCCGTACCTACATCGGTGCCATGCCGGGTCGTATCATCCAGACCATTCGCCGTTGCGGTTCGTCGAACCCCGTCATCATCCTCGATGAGGTCGATAAGGTGACCGTTTCGACCCACGGCGATCCGTCGAGTGCCCTTTTGGAGGTGCTCGATCCCGAACAGAACACTACCTTCCACGATAACTACATCGACATGGAATACGACCTGTCGAAGGTACTCTTCATTGCCACGGCCAACAACATCGGCAACATTGCTCCGGCATTGCGCGACCGTATGGAGATGATCAACATTCCGGGTTATCTGTTGGAGGAGAAGATACAGATTGCCCAGAAACACCTCATTCCGAAACAGCGCGAGGCACACGGCATCAAGGACGATCAGATGACCTTCACCAATGAAGCCGTCGAGAAGATCATTTGGGATTATACGCGTGAGGCGGGTGTCCGTCTTTTGGACAAGAACCTTGCGAAGATCTCGCGTAATCGTGCCAAACAGATCGCCTTCGAGGAGGAATATGCGTCCGAGGTGACACCCGTACAGGTTGAGAAGGTGCTCGGCATGCCCAAATTTCTGGAAGAGCAGTACGAGGTCGGCGGAATGACGGGTGTGGTGACGGGTCTTGCATGGACGGAGGTTGGCGGCGACATCCTCTACATCGAATCGTGCCTCACTCCCGGTAAGGGCGGTTTGAGCCTGACGGGTAACTTGGGTAACGTGATGAAGGAGTCGGCAACGATCGCCTACGAATGGGTCAAGTCGAATCACAGGAAACTCGGCATCAAGGCCGACATGTTCGAGAAACACGACCTGAACATCCATGTGCCGGAGGGCGCAATCCCCAAGGACGGCCCGTCGGCAGGCATCACGCTGGTGACCTCGATCGTATCGACCTTTACGGGACGCAAGGTGCAGGATCGCATCGCCATGACGGGAGAGACGACCCTGCGCGGACGCGTGATGCCCGTGGGCGGTGTGCGAGAGAAGATCCTTGCCGCAAAACGGGCGGGAATCACCGATCTGATCCTTTCGGAGGAAAACCGCAAGGACATCTCCGAAATCAAGGCGGACTACATCGCCGGATTGAAGTTCCACTATGTGCGCACCAACGAAGAGGTGCTGGAACTGGCTTTGAAAAAATAACCCATCGTAAAGGCTCGACGGATTCCGTCGAGCCTTCGATGCTTAAATAATGACGTAATTCTTTCGACCATGAAATTTATTGCGATTATTCCCGCGCGTTACGCTTCGACGCGTTTTCCTGCCAAACCGCTGGCCATTCTGGGCGGCAAGCCTGTCATCCGGCGTGTCTATGAGCAGGTCGCTTCCGTTTTGGACGATGCGGTTGTGGCCACCGACAACCAACTCATATACGATGCCGTCAAAGCCTTCGGCGGTAAGGTCGAGATGACCTCGACCGAACACCGCAGCGGTACGGATCGTTGCTGGGAGGCTTACTGCAAACAGGGCGGCAAGTTCGATGTGGTGATCAACGTGCAGGGAGACGAACCTTTTGTGCAGCGCAGCCAACTTGAGGCCTTGAAAGCCTGCTTTGAAGATCCTTCGGTCGATATTGCCACGTTGGTGCATCCGTTCAAGTCCACCGATGATTATTCGGTTCTGGAAAATCCCAACAGCCCGAAGGTGGTGCTCGACAGTCAGCACCGTGCCCTCTATTTCTCGCGTTCGGTGATCCCTTACCTGCGCGGAAAGGAGCGTGAGGAGTGGCTCAAGACCCACACCTACTACAAACACATCGGACTTTACGCTTTCCGTGCCGAAGTGCTCGGCAAGGTGACCGCCCTGCCGCAGTCGTCGCTCGAAAAGGCCGAATCGCTCGAACAGTTGCGCTGGCTGGAGAACGGCTACCGCATCGGCGTTGCCGAGAGCCATGTCGAGACGGTCGGCATCGACACGCCCGAAGACTTGGCGCGTGCCGAGGAATTTTTGAAAACACACCCCGAATTTAACCGATAAACCATGATAAAAATTATTGCCGGCCCTTGCGTCATCGAGTCTGCGGAGTTGTTGGACACCGTAGCCGAACGCCTCGTTGCGATCAATCGCACGCTGGGCACAGACATCATTTTCAAGGCTTCGTTCGATAAGGCCAATCGTACTTCGATCCGCTCGTTCCGCGGGCCGGGTCTTGAAAAGGGACTCCGGATGCTTTCGGACGTACGTTCAAAGTGGGGCTTGAAACTGCTCACCGACATCCACGAGGCGTGGCAGGCCGCACCCGTCGGCGAAGTGGCCGATGTGATTCAGATCCCCGCATTCCTGTGCCGTCAGACCGACCTTTTGGTCGCTGCCGCCAAGACGGGCAGGATCGTGAACATCAAGAAGGCGCAGTTCCTGTCGGGCGAGGATATGCTCTATCCCTACCAGAAAGCCGCCGAGTCGGGTGCCCGCGAGATCTGGCTCACCGAACGCGGAAGCATGTTCGGCTACAACAACCTTGTGGTCGATTTCCGCAATATTCCCGATATGTTGAAGATCGCCCCGACGGTCGTCATGGACTGCACGCACTCGGTGCAGCGTCCCGGTGCCGCTGGCGGCAAGACGGGCGGCAACCGCGAATTTGTTCCCGCCATGGCGCATGCCGCCAAGGCGTTCGGTGCCAACGGATTCTTCTTTGAGGTGCATCCTGACCCCGACAACGCCAAGAGCGACGGCCCCAACATGTTGCAGTTAGATGATTTGGAGAACCTTGTAAAAACTCTGTTGTAATGAGCGAATTTAACGAAAAAGAGATATTGGATCTTGCCCGCAAGACCTTCCGTACCGAAATGGAGGCTCTGGGCGATATTGCCGAAACACTGGGTTCGGAATTTGTCGAGGCCGTGAAGATCATCCTTGAGTGCCACGGCAAATGTGTCGTCACGGGTATGGGTAAATCGGGTCTGATCGGCCGTAAGATTGCCGCCACGCTGGCTTCGACCGGTACGCCGAGTTTCTTCCTGCATCCGGGTGAGGCGTTCCACGGCGATTTGGGTATGATCTCCAAGGATGATGTCATTCTCGCCCTGTCGTATTCGGGCGAGACGGACGAAATCCTCAAGATCGTTCCCTTTATCCACTCGAACGGCAACCCGCTGATCTCGATGACGGGTAAAGCCGAATCGACTCTGGCGAAAAACTCCGACGTTCACCTGTGCGTCGGCGTGAAGGAGGAGGCCTGCATCCTGCACCTTGCCCCCACAACCTCGACCACGGCACAAATTGCCATGGGCGATGCGCTGGCGGTGGCTCTGATGCAGCAGCGTCATTTCTCAAGTCTCGATTTTGCCCGCCTGCATCCGGGAGGCAGCCTCGGCCGTCGTCTGTTGATGACCGTCGGTAACGTGATGCGTTCGCACGATCTGCCGATCGTGTCGGCCGATTGCAGTGCCACGGAGATGATCCACACCATTTCAAAGGGCGGTCTGGGTCTGATCGTCATCTGCAAGGACGACCACATCGAGGGCATCGTGACCGATGGTGATGTACGCCGTGCCATGGAGCGTCTGAAGGCCGATTTCTTCAACATCCACGCCGTCGATATTGCGTCGATGCACCCCAAAACCATTTCTCCCGACAAGAAACTGATCGAGGCCGAGAAGATGATGACCAAGAACAAGGTCACTTCGCTGCTCGTGGCCGATGAGAACGAGAAACTGGTCGGTGTGATCCAGATCTACGACATCAAACTTTAGATAGAGAAATCCTTAAAACAAAATCGATATGCGAAAATTCTTATTACTGGTCATCACGGCCGTAGCATTTGTCGCGTGCGGTGATGACGACAACGTGTGGTCGGACAATTCGGGCGGAGGTAACCGTCCGGTACATGCGTCGAAACTTATTTCGAGAATCATCGCTTCGGGAGATACCTCCTGTGAGGGTGAGGTGACGATTAATTTTACCTATGACAAGCAGAACCGCCCCGAAACAATCGCCTGCGAGATGAATCGTAAGGAAGAAGATCGCGTTTCGATCTGCAAGACGGACATCCGGATCAATCACGGTCGCAGTATGGCGCGTTGCGAGATCAAAAAATACCGTGACGGACACGAATTTCCTGATAAGAGCCACAAGGTGGTGGTGCTGGATGATTCCGGTCGTGCCGTGTCGGGCGATTACACCAATTTCGACTTCGACGGCGAGGGCAAGTATGTCCGTAGCGAGGGGCAGTTCGAACTGACCTACGACCGTGCGGGTCGTTTGAGCCGCAGTTCGGTCAATCACCTCAAGTCCGACAACGGATTCGATGCGCTGGAGAATCGGATGACCTGGCGCGGAAATAACCTGACGGAGATCTCCTATCGTGCAGACGGTACGGATCACACCGACAAGGCCTACTATTCCGATGTGCTGAACAAGGCCAATCTCGATCTGAATTGGCTGTGCTATGCCCACAACCGCGGTTTTGCCAATCTGACGGGTGATTCCGAAAATCTGTTCTTCTTGATCGGCTATTGCGGCAAGTCATCGCGCAACCTGCCCGAAATGATCGTCAGTCAGGATTCCTCGAAGGATCACCGTTGCTTCTACACCTACGAATTGGATAAGGAGGGTTACGTCAGCATGATCCGTGTCGAGAAAGGCAACGACGAGATCACCTATCGCATCTCCTACACCAAATAATATTGGGA
>JAHHQL010000006.1 GCA_020026415.1 Alistipes sp.
TCAGACTGTGTACAACACTCAGGGCTGCGACATGAGTTTTAAAGTTGGGAAAGGTGTATTCCATAATTTATATGTAGTTATTAGCTACTCAAATATATTAATTATTAATATATTATACAACCAGATCTATGTGTTTTAATATAAAGCAAGAGATTTTTCTCTGAAATTTATGTTTTTTCATCGACTCTCCCCGAACAGAGGGAAAATAAGCCAAAACAGCCCTTTGGAGCCCTGACAGCCATCGTCTGCAAAGACAGGGCACATCGGGGTTTATTTCGCCAAAACGGGCTGCAAAATCAAGGGTGGATTTGCGGATATTTTCGGGGTTGCCGGCCGGCGTCTTGTGGCTTATTCGGAGTGGGTATTGGGGGGTGTCCTTTGCGCTATGGTCGCCTAATAAGTTTTGCAACCAAAAGAGAAAATGACTGCGTCCATATCGTCATGGCGCAGCCCTTTCTTTTCTTCCCTTATTTTGACTTTACTTTAATCAACGTATATAGGAATATGGGAGTGAAGTAAAGGGGCTTTTATGGATTTTGATAAACTTCATATTCCAATGTTTATTGTCTATAATTATGTATCAGCAAAAGTCTGAGGCAGTGTAGCATCAAAATACCCTATTTTCGCTATCGCAATCATTGCCTTATTGCTAAGCTCTATTAAGTGTTGTTTCGTGTTTATTGTAATTTGTTGCAGATTTGAGTAGTAATTTCGCAGAACCTTTTTCTCGTAAATCCTTTTTTTCGGCTGTGTCGGTAGTTTTCGTTTCACATGTCCAGATTTGTAAAGGGAGGAGACTTGTTATGCAAATTTCTCCGATAAAAAATTTCGCCTACTATTGGGAAACGGAATATTATTTTGTAATGACACCTAATTTGCATAGCCAAAAGTTCAAGTAGTTCCTGCGCTTATTGAAACGTAAAAAAATAACTTCCTAAGATGAGGAGTGCATAAGGGAAAGGAATTACCGATGGGGAAACAGAAAAATGCCGATTTCATTATAACCATAAAGAAAGATCTTTCGTATTTTTTGTATTATAAATTCAAATAATATGGGACAAGTTAAGAAGATGTATATGGAAGTAGAAGAAAAACTTCATATAATCGATGATATAATAGGACTAATATCATCTGATATTTTTGATAACATGTATGATACTCAATTAATAAAAGAATTACATTTAATTAGAAATCATATATTTCACTTAAATGATCTAATGACAACTAAAGGAAATCACGGATGCCATCTATGATGACCAGACCCAAATCGGGTATCGTGTCGATCGCCTCTTCAACAATCAGCAGGCGCATTTTGGGGGTAAACTTGCGCAGGGACATCATCTTCAGATCCTCGAGCACCCTGTTCATCGGCAGACCCGCCAGACTCAAAATGCGCCACAGTACCTGCTGACAGTGGTGACATCCCTGCTCCGTGTCGATATACAGCACCTTCCGCTTGTACTTGTCGAAGAAATCGTAGCACTCGTTCACTATCGACTCGAACCTGCGGCAACGGATGGCTTCGGCCTTCTCGCGGGGAATCTGGTGGAACTGCAAGATACTGTACACCGAGTCGCGCGCGAGTTTGAATTTTTCCATGGCCTCCCTGACGGTGTAATATTCCTTTCCGCTCTCCTGTTCTGAGATCTTGGAAAGGTCGAAGTGGAACTTGGAGTAGAATATCTGCCCGTGTTCTTTCTTGGAGGGATGTTGTTGCGGTAAACGTGCGAACGGATGGCGACCCGTGTCATGCCATATTTCTCCTGAATATCTTCGGGCGTGTACCATTCCGTCAGGTCGGAGTCCACCTCGTATTTGGCGAAGGCGGCATCGATATGTTTCTTGCTGTAATAGTTGAACTGGCGGATTCTCACCTTGGGGACTTTGTGCTGCCGCGTGTAGGTCCATACCCACTTGGCATTGACCTTGTATTTTTCGGCAATCTCCTCGGCGGTGTAATATTCGGTGATGTCGAAGTCGTTCTTTGCCACCAGCCGTTCATAAGGTTTGCTTTTGAACTATGAACGGTTTTCCGCATACGGTCCGGAAGGCACATAAAAATAAAAGCCGCTGACATTCAGCGACTTTACTTTAGATGATTATGATTGGTAACGGTTATTTGCAAGCCGTCATTTGCCGATGCAGAATTTTCCGAAGATGTGGTTTAAGACCTCCTGCGAGAGGATTTCGCCGCGACCCGTGATCGTGCCGATGTAGCGGATCACCTGACGGATGTCCTCCGCCAAAAGATCTTCGGGTGTGCCGTCATCCAAACCTCGCAGGGCATCCTCCAACGCCTCGCCCGCCGCACTCAACGCCTCAACGTGGCGGCTGTGCGACACCACGACATCGCCCTGATACAAGGCATCGGTGTCGATCTGCGCACGCAATACGCGACACAATTCGTCAATACCCTCCCCTCGTTTCGCCGAAATGGCAATCACCCCCTCAGGAAGCACGGATTGGGGATAAAGGTCGCATTTATTGATCACGTCAATCAATTTCTGATCGTCGCGTAACGTAATATTTTCGAGTTCCGGATTTCGGGTGCCTGCCTCCGTCATGCGGATGACGATTTCGGCCTTCCCGATGCTTTTCATCGTGCGCTCGATGCCCATCTGCTCCAGGCGGTCGTCCGTCTGACGAATACCCGCCGTATCCAGAAAACGGAACACCACCCCGCCGATGTTGGCCTGCTCCTCGATCACATCGCGCGTCGTACCGGCAATATCCGACACCATCGCACGATCCTCGTTGAGCAATCGGTTCAAAAGGGTCGATTTACCCACGTTCGGCGCACCGACAATCGCCACGGGAACACCCTGCTTGATGGCGTTACCCAGCGAAAAAGATTGTTTCAGACGGTCGATTTCGGAGCGGATCTGCTCCATGATACTGCGCAAGTGACTACGGTCGGCAAATTCGACATCCTCTTCCGAAAAGTCGAGTTCCAATTCCAAGAGAGCCGTCAGATGCACCAATTCGTCACGCAGGGCATCCAATCGTGCGGAATATCCGCCTCGCATCTGGGTCGAAGCCATCGTATGGGCGGCACGCGACGAGGAGGCAATCAGATCGGCCACGGCCTCCGCCTGCGAAAGATCCATCTTGCCGTTCATGTAGGCGCGGATGGTAAATTCGCCCGGCTCGGCCATACGAGCCCCCGACTTCAGCAGCAAACGCAGGATCTCCGACACGACATATGACGACCCGTGACACGACACCTCGACGGAATCCTCACCCGTATAGGAATGCGGAGCGCGGAAAACCGTGGCAAGCACATCATCGACGACCCGTTCGCCGTCCATAATGCGGCCGTAGTGCACCGTGTAACCTTCGGCTGCGGCAAGCGGCCGCTTGCCGCGGAACACCCGATCGCACACGGCAAAAGTCTCCGATCCGCTGATGCGGATTACGGCAATGGCGCCACCCGCCGCCGTGGCAGGGGCGACGATCGTATCTCGGTTATCAACGGTCATATTCCAAACTTTATCGGATGCGCAGACGCTGTCCCGCACGCAGGGCACGCGGATTGCGAATCTTGTTCAATCTCATGAGTTGTTTCACGCTGACGTGATGACGGGCGGCAATACCGCCCAGCGTATCGCCACGTTTTACGCGATAGAAAGAAGCCGATCGGGCACTGCGCTCAAGTTTTTTCTTATCAATGTTCGAGGGGTTGATGTACTCCTTGAGATAGGTCGAATCCTTGGCAAAAATCTCTTTCTCATGCTCGATAAACTCGACGGCCTTGCGCTGCGGCACGACAAGCGTATAGGTCTTGTTCGTGGCAGGCACGATGTCCATCACATACTGCGGATTGAGCATACGCAGGGTTTCGATCGGAAGATCGATCGTCGAGGAGATCTGCCCGAAGTGCATCAGACGATTGATGTGGAGCGTATCGACGGCCAGAGGTACGGGCGGCTCGGTCACGTTGATGCCGTGCTGTGCGTGGTAGGCATAGGCATAGGACGCACCGATGAAGGCAGGTACATAGTCGCGCGTCTCGGCGGGCAGATAGGGATAAATGTCCCAGAAGGTACGGCTGCCGCTACCGGCACGGGCAAATGCCTTATTGACATTGCCGGGGCCGCAGTTGTAGGCGGCGATCGCCAGCGTCCAATCCTGATACATGTTGTAGAGATCCTTCAAAAAACGGCACGCGGCCTGCGAAGCGCGGATCGGGTCACGGCGTTCATCGACCATCGAATTGACCTCCAGACCATAACTGCGACCCGTCGTGGGCATGAACTGCCACAAACCCGATGCGCCCATACGCGAGAGTGCCGTGGGCATCAGAGCCGACTCGATGATCGACAACGAGCGCAACTCGACGGGAAGACCCGCACGCAGCAACTCCTGCTCGATGATCGGGAAGTAGTATTGCGAACGCCCCAGCACACGGCTGATCACGCCGTCGGGCGATGCGGTGTATTTGAGGATCGAACGGCGCACCAGATCGTTGAACGGCAGCGGAATGGGCGATGCCATGTCGTGCAGACGGCGCACATACAGCGAATCGTGGTCCGTACGGCAGACTTTCGTCGAATCGATGCGGACATATTCGCGGAAGAAGTTCTCGAAAGCATCCTGACGGTGTGCCTCACCCCATACGGCAGCCAGCGAATCGGTCTGCTCGGGCGTATAACCCAATTGCAAGTCGTTAAGGCGTACGGGAGGCTCTTCACGCACGGGCTCAGTCTCCTCGGGTTCGGGTTTGACCTGCTCGACGGGTTGGGGGGCAGGAGTTTCCGTCACGCTCTGTTCGGTTTTGGCCTTTTTGCGTTTCTTTTTGGGACGACGATCCAGATCAGCGGCGAAAATCGAAGTGGTCAGCAGAAGCGTCAGTGTTACGAAAAGGAGATGTTTCATCGTGGTGATTAAAAGTTTACTTTCAAATTAAAGCCGAAAACGGGCTGATGTGATTGTTTTTGGGGAATGTAATCGTAATTGACCATCGGTTCGATGCGCATCGAAAGATCGTCGGAAATATCGTAGTCCTTGAGGTGGGCATCGACATGGGCATCAATGATCTGAAGGACATACAGCGCACCCGACACGATGATACACAGATCGCGGTTGCGTCGGTAGTTGTTTCTCAGGTCGCGGATAAATTCGGGGCTGTAATGACCGCGAAATTCGTCCTGCGGGCCGTCGGGATATTTGTCGGGGTTGCGTTCGTAGTCCGCGAGGAAGTTATAGGCGCGTTTGAAACGCTTGTAACCGCGGTTGTTCCAGTCGATGCAATAAACCATCGTGGCAAAACCGCCCACCACAAACGGCACTTTCCAATAACTCTTGTTATAGATCTGACCGGCACCGGGGAAGATGCACGCCAGTGTGGTTGCTTTCTTCACGCGCGACACATCGTTCGTCTTGTAATTCACGGCAGCATCACCGATGAAGTAGATATACGAAGCGATCGCCGCGCCCAAAAAGATCTGACGGCGCGTGTTGCTGCGGATCATTTTGTGTTGCAGGGCATCGAGTTCGGGCGTACGATCGACAGTTGTCGCCGTATAGGCATCGAATGCACGGCGGAGCGGACGATAGGTTTTGTTTTCGTTGATGTAGAGCGCGAGCGACGTACCCACCAGACCGTACAGCAACGGAAGTTTCCAATACTGCTTGTTATAGATCTGTCCGTAGCCGGGCAGGATGGTGGACATCCAGCATACCTTCGACAGCGACATCGAGTCGCTCATGAACCACCCCTTGCGGCGGTGGGTCACGGAATCGTTTCCGCGCAGCGTGTCTCGCTTCGCTTCTTCGACGGCCTTACCCGTCAGCGAGTCGATCTTATCCGACGGCTTTGCCACCGAATCCGCCTTCACGCCCAGTGAATCGGCTCTCAGACGCGCCTGCACCAGCGAGTCGATCACCATGCGACGCCGCACCGAATCGGCACGGGTCTTCAGCGAATCCTGCATGAAGCGGTTCACCACCAGCGAATCGCGCATCAGTACCCGCTCGACCGAATCGCGGCGCATCCGCACGCTGTCGGGGCGTTCCACCATGCCTTTTTTCACCAGTTGGCGATTACCGCGGTGCAGATTCTGCGCCACCGTACTCCCCTCGACGGCAAAAGCGAGCAACAGGGAAAAAAGAACTATACGAAAAACTTTCATACGTGAAGTTTATCCTCTCGACGAGAATCGGTTGATGAACTGGTCAATGTCACGATCGTCCTTGAAGTTGATGACGATGCGTCCGCCGCCCTTCTTCGTGCGACGAATCGATATGTCCTGCGTGAAGAAGCGTTCGAGTTGCTCCGCCAGACGGGCGTAACTTTCGGGATACTCCTCCTCGGCGGCAGGTTCCACGCGGGGTTTCTCTTCGGTCAGTTGGCGTACGAGATCCTCGATCTGGCGTACCGACAACGCTTTCCCGATACATTTCTCCAACAGCGGGAGTTGTTTCTCGGCGGGAGCACCTGCCAGAGCCTTGGCGTGCCCCATCGAGATCACCCCCTCGCTGACAGCCGTCTGCACCTGTTCGGGAAGTTTCAGAAGACGCAGATAGTTCGATACCGACGAACGTTTCTTACCTAATTTCTCGGCCAGTGCGTCCTGTGTCAGGTGGCATTCGTCGATGAGGCGTTGCATGCTCCGGGCGACCTCGATCGCATTCAGATCCTGACGCTGAATGTTCTCCACGAGAGCCATCGTATGCACCTCGACGGGTTCGGCCTCGCGGATATAGGCCGGAATACGTTCCAAGCCTGCTTTACGGGCGGCACGCCAACGACGCTCGCCGCTGATGATGATATATTTGCCGTCGTTGTTCTTACGCACGGTCACGGGCTGGATCACTCCCATCTGACGAATTGATTCGCTCAATTCGCCGAGCGACGCCTCGTCGAACTGCTTACGCGGCTGCTCCGGGTTGGGAATGATGTCCACAAGGTCGATTTCGGCCATTCGGCTTGTCGGTTTGATTCGGATGTCCAAGTCATCCCCTCCGAAAATGGCATCCAATCCGCGCCCTAATCCCTTTTGTTTCATGTCTGAATAATTTATTTTGTTGCTTGTTTGTTTCTCTTCAAAAATTCGCGTGCCAGATTCAGGTAGTTCTCCGATCCGACGGCACCCGCATCATACAACATGACGGGAACTCCGTGCGAGGGGGCTTCTCCCAAACGGACATTTCGCTGAATAATTGTCTCGTAAGACATTTTCCCGAAATGCTCCCTGACTTCGCTCACCACCTGATTGTTGAGTCGGTTGCGCATGTACATCGTCAAAAGGAATCCCTCGATTTCGAGCGTGGGATTCAATCCGCTCTTAATCTTACGGATCGTCGCCAGAAGTTTCGACAGCCCCTCCAGTGCCAGATACTCGCACTGCACGGGGATCAGCACCGTGTCGGCGGCCGTCAGAATATTGACCGTCAGAAGACCGAGCGAGGGCGAGCAGTCGATGAAGATGTAGTCGTAGTTCTCGCGCACCGAATCGACGATCTGCTTGAAAATGCGGTGGGCATGCTCCAGTTTGGGCAGTTCGGCATCAGCCGCCACCAGATCAATGGACGAGGGCAACACCCACAGATTCTTGACCTCCTCACACGGGAGGATGACCTCGGAGGCTTGTTTTTCGCCTGCGATACACTCGTAGATGCCCTCTGAATTTATGTCGAATCCCAATCCCGAAGTGGCGTTCGCCTGCGGATCGGCATCGATCAGAAGGATCTTCTTGCCGAGTAATGCGAGCGATGCCGCCAGATTGATGGCGGTGGTCGTTTTACCCACTCCGCCCTTCTGATTGGCCAATGCAATTACCTTTGCCATGGTTGATACAGGTTTATAATCGGACAAAATTAATGATTTTCTATGAAAATCCCCAATCTCCCGCCAAAAATGCTTACCTTTGGAACACTTTTTAACGCAAACCAAACCGCACAAAGTCATGGAAGAAAGTCTGATCCAACATTCGGAACAAAAACCCGCACGCCCCACGGGCGGTTTCCCCTCCCTGGGGGATCTTTTGGTGATGCTTTCGTTGTGCGTCGGTGCGCAGTTTGTGGTGGGGATCGTCTTTTCGTTTTTCGGGAAAATTTTCCCTTCCGATGCGGGGACTTTCCTAAGTTACACCGTCGCCATGGCACTGTCCGTTTTTGCGGTGCTTTCCTACCGCGCAAGCCGGGGTGCGGAGGGGCGTTGGGCGATTTTTTCAACACGGGGATTCAGCCCCTTAAGGATCCTTCACGGATTCCTGACAGTTATTGCGTTAAGCATTGTCCTTGAACCGCTTACAATGATTCTTCCCGAAGTTCCCGTACCGATCACCGCTTCGTTTTGGGGCATCATGACCGTCGTGGTTGCCGCCCCGTTGTGCGAGGAAATTCTGTGTCGCGGAATCGTCCTCGGATCGGCTGTAAAAAGTCGCGGAGTGGTGTGGGCATGGGTCTTTTCGTCGCTCTTTTTCGGCGTCATCCACTTCCACCCCGCCGCCGTCATTTATGCCTCGCTGTCGGGTTTGGTGTTGGGTTATCTGGCACTGCGATCGGGATCGCTCCTTTCATCCGTTTTGCTCCACGCCGCCAACAATACGCTGAGTTTTATTCTGCTCGCCGCGGGACTTGAAAGCACCCCCTTGAGCAACCTCATTCCGAACTCCGCGCTCTACGGAATCCTCTATCTGGCAATGCTCGCTCTCCTTGGTTGGGAGGGTCGGAAAATCGTTCTCTGGATCCGCAAAGCACACATTCGCCGTAAAAAAGGTATCGAAGCGTAATATTCGAGGAACAAAAGCGTTACTTTTCAAGTAAAATAACCTATCTTTGTCCTCTTGAATGATGAACACTCGCAACATACTCGCATTGCTCGCCGGTCTGCTCCTTCTGACCGGCTGTCGTGAACTGCCCGCATATTTCTCGCCGGACCGTACCGTGGCACGGGTCGGCAGTACCAAACTGCACCGCTCGGATCTGAAAAATGCCGTGCCACAAGGTGTGACGGGCGAGGACAGCGTCGCGCTCACCAAAATCTACATCGACCGCTGGGTTCGCAAGCAGATCAAATTACAGGAAGCCGAAAAGGTCTTCGAGGCCTCGGTTGCCGACATCGACCGCAAGGTCGAGGAGTATCGGCAGACGCTTCTGATCCACCGTCTCGACGAACATCTGATCGACCGCGAACTCGACACGGTCTTCACCTCGGAACAAATCGCAGCCTACTACGATGTCCACAAGGGCGAATTTAAGTTGGATCGTCCGCTGGTCAAAGGCCGTATCGTCCGTTTCCAGACAGGTTACCGCCAAGCGTTGCAACTGCGCGCACTGATGCAGGGACATCGCGAGACCCAACAGCAGGATTTCACGGATATTTGCCTCAAAAACGATTTCGCCGTGACGGATTTCGGCGACAAATGGGTCGATTTCTCGGAGTTTCTGAGCCATCTGCCTTCGCTGCGTACCGAGAACTACGATTCGGTGCTGGGAACGACCGACGTGCAGGAGATGCACGACAGCCGTTCGCACTACTACTTCCAAATACACGACGTGCGTCGCGCGGGCGAGAGCATTCCTCTGGAACGAATCGCCCCCACCATCCGCCGCATCCTCTACAAACAGCGTCAGGAAGCGATCATCCACAAATTCGAAGAGCGGATCTACGAAGAAGCGGTACACATGAAACGTGTGGAATATAACGACGAAGAGTTCGCAAAAGCAGACTCCACAGCCGACAAGACAGAAAAATAAAAAACGAAAAACGAAGATATGTTTAAAAAAGTAATATTTGTGTTCCTGTGTATTGCCGCGGCAACGGGAACGATGGCACAGAAACGCACGGTCATGCTCGACAAAGTGGTGGCCGTGGTGGGCGGATCGTCGATCCTCTATTCGGATGTCAAACACTATGCCGACGAGATGGTCAGACAACGCCGTCAGGAGGGTTACACCTCCGACCGCGACCCGATGAACGAAGCATTGGAAGGACTCATGACCCGCAAACTGCTCTTCAATCAGGCACAGATCGACTCCGTGACAATCAACGACGGCGACATCGCCAACCGCGTCGAGGAACAACTCAGCACGATGATCGCCCAAGAGGGGTCGATTCCCGCTCTTGAGGCCAAGCACCACATGGCGGTCTTCAACATCCGCGAAAACATGCGCCGCCGTTACGAGGAACAGGCCTACGCCTCCTCGCTGCAACAGCAGGTCATCTCGCGTATTGCGATCATCCCCGGCGAGGTGGAACAGTTCTACAAATCAATCTCGAAGGACAGTCTGCCGATCATTCCCGAACAGTATGTCTATGCACAGATCACCAAGTTTCCCAAGTCGATCAAGGCGGCCAAACAGCGTGCCACCGAGCGATTGTTGGACATGCGTGAGCGCATCATCTCCGGCAAAACCAAGTTCGAAAGCCTTGCCCGCATGTATTCGCAGGACCCCGGTACGATGCTCCGCGGCGGTGAGATGGATCCCGCCCCGCTGAACATGCTCGACGACGGATTCTCCGCCGCATTGGAACACATGCGTCCGGGTCAGATTTCGGAGGTGGTCGAGTCGCAGTTCGGCTTCCACATCATCGAACTTCTGGACAAGCGCGGTGCTCTGTATCACTTCCGTCACATCCTGATCCGTCCCGACTATACACCCGACGAGTTGTCGGAAATCACCCGCGAATTGGACAGCGTCCGCAACCTCATCCAGTGCGACAGCGTTACCTTCGAGGAGGCTGCCCGCATGTTCTCCGACGATGCCTCGTCGAAGATGAACGGCGGTATCGTGTCGAACCACGACCTTTTGGAGCGTCAGTATGCCTTCGATGCCAAACTTACGGTGACGAAGTTTCTGAAGGAGGATTTCCGTTATGCACAGGACGACTACAACGCCCTGCGCATGTTGAAGGTCGGCGAAATTTCGCCCGCGTTCCTGACGGAAGATCTGATGGGCAACCAACTCGGCAAGATCGTCAAGTTGGTGGAAGTGATCCCCACGCACACGGCATCCTTGAACGAGGACTACCTGCGTCTGGAAGAACTCGCCCTGCAAAAGAAACAAACCGATGCCTTCGAGGAGTGGCTCTCGAAGAAAATCGACCAGATGTATGTCTTCATTGATCCCGAATTTCGCAACGGCGAATTTGAGAACAAACACTGGGTAAAATAACGGATTCATGCGGAACTATTTCTCGATAACGGTTGCACTGGTTTTGGCGTTGGTCGCAGGTTCGTTGTTTGCCGGCGGCATCCCCGCCCGATACCCTGCCCCACCCGAAAAAGCCTCCCCTTCAAAAACCCGTTCCAAGGACGAAAAGCGCAAAATCGACCTCAAATGGGACGAGGCAGGCCCGCTGCATCCGGGCGATTCGGCGATTTTTCTGGTGGGCAACTTCGCCGCACAGCACAACGGCGCAGTCATCACATGCGACAGTGCCGTGCGTTATTCGGATCGTCACTTCGAATTTTTCGGCAACGTGCTGATCAATCAGAACACCACCTATATTTATGGTGATCGTGCCGAATACGACGGCAACGAGAACGAAGCAAGAATCTATTCCGATCTGATCAAGGTGGTCGATGGCGATGCCACGCTCTACACCTACGAATTTACCTACAACACACTCGACAACATCGGCGAATTTTCCGGCGGCGGTATCCTCACCAACCGCGACAACCGTCTGGAGTCGAACCGCGGTTACTACTACGGCGACAGGAAGGAACTCATCGCGGTGGATCAGGTCGAGATGCGCAACGAGGATTACGAATTGCGCGGAGATTCGGTCGTGTATAACATGGCAACCGACAACGCCTATTTCTTCGACCGGACGAACATTTGGAGCCATAAGGGCGACTACCTCTATGCCGACCGCGGCGAATATCAGAAGAACGATTCGCTCTATATCATCACGCGCAACGGTTATGTGCTGACCGAGAAGCAGGAGATGTGGAGCGACACGATCAACTACTTCAGCAAGGACGAGCACATCGTCCTGCGCCACGACATCCAGATCGACGATTCGGAACATAAGGCACTGGCATTCGGCGATTACGGCGAATACTGGAAACATCCGGGCAACATTCTGCTCACACGCCGCCCCTCTGCCATAAGTTACGATCTGAAACAGACTTCCGACACGGTATTCATGTCGGCCGACACGATTTTCCTCCAGACGATCTGCTACGCCGAGGAGCGTGCCCGCGCCAAAGCCGACTCCCTCGCCGCCATTGCACGCGAGGAGCAACGCCGTGCCGATTCCGTCGCCTCCAAGATGGGTCAGAAGAGCGGGGATTTGAAGGACAAGGCCGCAAAGATCAACTCCACGACCGACAAACAAGCCCCGTTCCGCACGGGTGACATGGCTGATATGACAGCCGACACCTCCACCGCCAAGAGCGATTCGATTCAAAGCGACCCGCACCGCACCGCAGATTCGACGGCCGTAATGCCCGCCGACTCCACCGCCGATTCCCTGAAGCAGGATTCGCTCCGAAGCGATTCGCTGGCTGCCGACACCCTCACCGCCAAGGAGAAAAAGGCGCAGATGAAGGCAAAACTCAAGGCCGAACTCGAAAAGAAACGAGCCGAACGCCGTCACCTGAAAGATTCGTTGCGCCGTCAGAAACTCGACACGCTGATTGCCCGGCGTAAGGCCAAGAACAAGATCCTGCTGGACAAGGAGCGCGAACGCGAGGAGCGCATCCTCGAAAAACGCCGCAAGCGCGTGGCCGAGAAATTGCGCAAGCGCAAGGAACGCGCCGAGCGCAAGGGTCGCACCTTCCGTCTGATTGATCCCGCCCTTTTGGCGCAGATGGATTCACTGCGTACGCTTTATGAAAAGGATCTGAGCGATTCGCTGATCCGACGCCTGTCGGATTCGATCCTCAAGGAGGGCGAATTTGCCCCCGCCGTGCAGGATTCGCTGCAAGACACCCTGAAGGAGGATTCGTTATACAGACTGATGAAAGCCTATCGCAACGTGAAGATCTTCCGTCGCGATTTTCAGGCCGTGTGCGATTCGACCATCACTTCGAGTGTCGATTCGATCATTCATTTCTACATCCGTCCCGTACTGTGGAACGGACAGAATCAGATTACGTCCGAAGTGATCGACGTCTATACCCGGAATCAGAAACTGGAACGCGCCGAATTTACCGGATCGCCCTTTTCCGCATCGCAACTCGATACCGTTCACTACAACCAGATCAAGGGCAAAACGATGACTTCGTATTTCCGCGACAACGAGGTTTATCGCAACGACGTGAACGGCAATGTACAGACGATCTACTTCATGCAGGACGGCGAGCCGCCCGTTGTGACGGGTATGGCCTTCATCGAGAGCGGCGACGCTTCGTTCCACATCGAAGACAAGCAGGTGGTGCGCATCGTATATCGCACCAACCCCACCTTCCCGATCTATCCCATCGAGCAGGTGCCCGAAACGCAGTCGCTCTACCTCGACGGCTTCAAGTGGGAGGCCGACCGACGTCCCACCCGCGATTCGATCTTCAACCGCACGCTGCGCCGCTCGTTGCGGGATCGCAAACAACGCGAACCCCACCCCTCGTTCCCCATCAAGGAGCGTGTCGAGCGCGACAAGGTTCGTTTCAACGAGTTGTTCAACTGGATCGACCGAAACGATCATGTAGATCCGCTGACCGAAGAGTGGATGCGCGAATTGGGTTACGAGGTCGGGCAACCGCGCAAGACCGAACCCAAACTCTGATGACACAAAAAACCGATGTTCTTTCGAGCATCGGTTTTTTTAAGGCATACCTATAAATAGAAGAGGTCGGTTCCTATTCGGGAACCGACCTCTTCTATTTAAGAACGGGTGCTAAATTATTTAGCCTCCTCGCATTTCTTCTCGCACTCTTTCTCGCAATCGGCAGCGGCATTCTCGCACTTCTTCTCGCAAGCCTTCTCGCACTCGCCGGCTTTCTCGCACTCCTTCTCACACTCTTTCTCACACTCAGCCTTCTGCTCGCAGCAATCGGCAGCAGCCTCAACCTTGGTTTCCTCGGCAGCAGCCTCGGCAGGTTTCGTAGTATTACCACCGCAGCTTACAAATGCAACAGCCGCCAAAACGACAACAAAAGAATAAATCTTTTTCATGACTAAAAATTTTTAATTGTTATAATAAGGTTAATAAATCCTTTCCAGACGATTTCATCAGCGCAACAAGTCATTGACCGACAGCACCTCCGTTTTGGTAAATGCCTTGGGGAATACCCCGATGATGCGCCCCATGAGGATAATCGCCTCTTCGCGGGTCAGACAATTGCCTGCGGTAACCTTGAAGTAGGGGTTGTCGTAAACCATATAGACGGGGATATCCGAAAAACTTTTCTTGCAAAGTTCGGCGGCGGCAGCGGCTTCCTGACGCGCATTTTGTCCGTTACCGAAGAATACGCACACGCGATAACCGTTAAAACGGTTTTTATGTTGTTGCAGGCGGACGGCCGATGCAACAGCCGAAGCGGCTTCGGGTGCTTCCCGAACCGTGATGCGGGCTTCGTTGCCGACCGTACGTCCTTCGGTCGAAAGACGAGGCACACGCAGACGAGCCTTGAACTGCTCCAAAGACTGTGCGTGAGCGGGTAAAGCCGCCGCCCCAAGGATCAGAACCGAGAACAATCGGAAGAGAATTTTACGCATCATAATTCAGGTTTCTTCATTTCAGTGATCGAACGCCCAAATATATTCAAAATTTTTGACAATGGTATCATTTGATCCGACTTTTCTACACGAAAAATACCGGCACGCCCTCGAATGTGGTAATTTACGGTGATTTTGCCGAAATCCTGACGGCGCACCTTCCTCAAAACGGCATAGAAGGCCAGCGGATCGGAAACCTGAAGCCGCCATTTGGTGTCGATCGAACCGATGGTTCGGCGCGGAACCTTCACCTCTTCGGCCAGCGTTACGGTCATGAGCAGCCGACCGCTGTGGCTGATCTCAAATTCGGCCTCCTTCAGCAGCAGTTTTTTGCCCGTCAGGTTCTTCACCCGAAAACGCACATCGACCGACGAAAGGCTGTGGGGTTCAACCTGTTCTACCGCCTCGATGCCGATCTTTTCGCGTGCCTTGCGCGCCATTTTCCGACACGACGACAGCGAACAGACCGTCGCGAGGATCAGCATAAAAAGCAGCAGCCGTTTCATCGTTCGCCCACATAAATTTGCGCAATGCCGAAACTCTGGCTGTGTGCCTTGCAATTCTTGAATCCGCAACGGGTCATGAGTTCCACGAAGTCCTTCGGTACGGGAAATTCCCCGACCGATTCGGGCAGATATTCGTATGCCCGTTTGTCGTGCGACACCGCACCGCCGATGCGCGGCAGAATGCGGTAGGTGTAAAATTCGTAGAGTTTGCGGAAAATCGGATTTTTCGGACGCGAAAATTCGAGGATCACCACCTTGCCACCGACCCGCACGGTGCGGGCAAGTTCCCTGAGGCCTGCCTCCAGATCGCCGAAGTTGCGCACGCCGAAGGCCACCGTGGCCACATCGACCGAAGCGTTCTCCAGACGCAGATGCTCGCCGTCACCCTGTTCCAGCGTGATGCGGGCATCCAGACCGCGTGCCACCACCTTACGGCGTGCCACTTCCAGCATCCCTTCCGAAAGATCCACACCACACACTTTCACATCGGGAATCCGACGTGCCATCTCGATGGCCAAATCGCCCGTCCCCGTTGCCACATCGAGAATGTGGTGAGGCGACTGACGGCGCACGATGCGCACCACGCGGCGACGCCAGATGCGGTCGATGTTCATCGACAGCGTGTGGTTCAACATATCGTAGTGCGGAGCAATGTGATCGAACATCGTGCGCACCTCGCTTTTCTTGGACTGATCCGTGTTGTAAGGCTTTACCATTATTCGTATTTTATTGTTTCTTCGGGTTTTATGGTCGAAATGATCGAGGCGGGCAACAAGAGCAACACCACGATCGAAAGCATGAATCCGACATTGAGCGACACCCACCACCACCAATCGAGCGAGACGGGCACCTCGGAGAGCAAATACCCCTCCGGCGAGAGTTTCACAAGGTGCAGCCCCCGCTGCAAAAGCGCAAGACCCACACCCACGAAGTTACCGATCAGGAGTCCCTTCACGGCAATAAACGCCGCGCGGTAAAGGAAAATTGTACGCAGTGCCCCGTTGCGCATGCCCATCGCTTTCAGAAGACCGATCATCGGCGTGCGTTCCAATACCAGCACCAGCAGTGCCACTGCCATGTTGAAGAACGACACGACAAGCATGATCACCAGAATCACCGTCGAATTTACATCGTGCGCCTTCAGCCAGTCGAAGACATTCGGGTAATTCTCATAGACATCAACGGCTTGCAGATTGATCAGTTCATCGCTTTCGGCATAGAGCAACGCCTCATTTACGGCATCGGCATATTGCGGCGAGGAAGACACCTCATCGACATATACGTCATATCCGCTGATCTCGTCCGAAGGTAAATCACGAAGACGTTGCACATTGCGCATATCGGTAAAAATCAATGCCGTATCCATATCATCCATACCCGACGAATAGATGCCCGACACCTTGAACCGGTCACGACGCGGCGTATCGTCCCGATCCACGAACAGCATCTCGATCCGATCCCCCACGCCCAGACGCAGGCGGTCGGCCAGAGCGGACGAAACCAGAATATCCTTCGTGCGCATCGCTCCTCCGATTGCGGGAAGTTCGCCTGCGATGAGCCACTCTCCGAAAAGCGATTGGTTGCAGGTCGAATCAATCCCTTTGAGCAGGACACCCTCCACCTCATCGTCCGTGCGGACGATGCCTTCCTTCAGGACAAACGGCGAGAGCGACTCGAAACGTGGTGTCGCGCGAAGCAGTTGTTCCAGATCGTCACTGCGCAAAATCGTATAATCCTTTCCGCGGATATTTTGCAGGGTGACATGCGCCGAGAAAAGGGTCATTTTGTGCGCAATCTCGTGTTTGAATCCGTAGATCACCGCCAGCGAAAGAATCATCACCGCCATGCTCAGTGCCACCGACACGACGGCAATACGCTCCATGACACCCGACTTGCGTCCGGCATCGGAACGGATGATGCGCTGTGCTATGAAAAACGAAAGATTCACAAATATGGATTTTGCACGAAATTTATGCAAAGTAACACAATAATTTCGTATTTTTGTCCAAAGAACCTATAACAATTATGAAAAAACAAGCACTTATCACGGGAGCGACATCGGGTATCGGTCGCGCAACGGCCATCAGACTGGCCTCTGAAGGATACGACATCATCGCCACGGGACGCCGCGCGGAGCGTCTCGAGCACCTCAAGGCCGAAATCGAACAGCAGGGGCGGAAATGCACGGTTCTGTGCTTCGACGTACGCAGCGAGGAGGAGGTCAAACAATTCCTATCCCCTCTCGAAGATATTGACATTCTGGTCAATAACGCAGGTCTGGCAGCCGGTCTGGAACATATCGACGAAGGCGACACGCGCGATTGGGATGCCATGATCGACACCAACGTGAAGGGGCTTCTGTACGTGACGCGCACCATCCTGCCGAAAATGCACGAGGGCGGTCATGTCTTCAACCTCGGTTCGATTGCAGGTACGGAGGCCTACGAGAACGGTGCCGTTTACTGCGCCTCGAAACATGCCGTACACGCCATCTCGCAGTCGATGCGTGCCGATCTGTTGAAACGCGGCATCAAGGTGACGGAAATCCGTCCCGGAATGGTCGAGACCGAGTTCTCGGAGGTACGCTTCCACGGCGACAAGGAGCGTGCCGACCACGTTTACGACGGCGTAGAGCCGCTGACGGGCGACGACATCGCCGAGGCCATTGCTTGGGCTGCCCAACTTCCCCGCCACATGAACGTGAACGACATGGTACTGATGCCCGCCCAGCAGGCCGGAGCATTCTACACCTGCCGCCGCAAATAATCGGGAAAAACTTTCCGAAGCCAAGGAACACACCAAAAACGGGGATTATGCGTTTATCTGTATTCGGATAACCCCGTTTGTTCTCTGACTAAAACGAATAATTATGACACTTACTTTGATTTCATTCCTTCAGGCCGGGTACTACTACTCGGAACCCGCCCGCGAAGGATTCTCGTTTTCGGCCGCACAAGGCGGTATGTTTCTTCTGATCATCGCGATCGGTATTGCGGGTTATGTCGTGCAGGCGCGTCTGCAATCGGTATTCCGCAAATATTCGCAGGTGCAGTTCCCCGGCGGACTGACCGGTGCGGAGGTTGCCGAGAAGATGTTGCGCGACAACAACATCCGCAACGTACGTGTGACGCACGTCGCGGGACATTTGACCGACCACTTCAACCCGCAGACGATGACCGTCAATCTGAGCGATTCGGTCTATTCGTCAAATAGCGTTGCCGCCGCAGCCGTTGCCGCCCACGAATGCGGCCACGCCGTACAGCATGCCCGCGACTATGCACCCCTCACGCTGCGTTCTCAGTTGGTGCCCGTCGTGCAGTTCGCCTCAACGACCGCCACTTGGGTCATTCTGATCGGTCTTGTCCTGTTGGCCACCACACGCAACGAAATGGTGTGCTGGATCGGTGTGGGTATGATCAGTATGTCCGCCCTGTTTTCGATCATCACGCTCCCCGTCGAATACAACGCCTCGCAACGCGCTCTGGCATGGCTCAAGGAGAGCCGCACGATGCAGGGTGTGGAACTTGAGCAGGCCGAAGAAGCCCTGACGTGGGCTGCCCGCACCTACTTGGTTGCCGCTTTAAGTGCCATTGCCTCGGTACTCTACTACGTATTCCTAATTCTCGGACGACGAGACGAATAATGACTCCATCCAATAAAGATTACTCCCCGAAGGGACGTCTTGCCGCGGTGGCTTTGGTCGCCGTGCTGATTCTCGGAAGTTTCATCCCGCCCGTAACACTGGGCGGGGTGGAACTGCGCCGAGCAAACATCCTTTCGGAACTCCTTACCTTCGACGATCTCACGGAAGAGACACGGGAAGAGGCGGAACTCTTCAACGAGGAAGATTTCAAGATCGACCTTGAGGAGGTCTCCAAAAAAATCGAAGAAGAGGTCGAAGAGACCCCCGCAGAGGATCTGGTGACGGTTTTCCGCTGGCAGGCCGACCCCTCCTTCCAACCCGAACGCACGCTTCCCCGCCTTAAAGAATTTAAGACGGAGCATACGCCGACCCCCATCGAGGATTTCAGTGCGGATCACCGCATGGAGGCGTTCTACGATACGCTGCTCCATGCCCGCCGTCCCGTGCGCATTGCCGTTTTAGGCGATTCGTTCATCGAAGGCGACATCCTGACGTGCGACCTTCGCGAACGCCTTCAAGGAGAATACGGCGGCGGCGGTACGGGATTTGCCCCGTTCTCCTCGCCCCTCACCTCGTTCCGCCGCACGATCAGAACACGGTCGAACGGCTGGTCGGCACACAACATCATGCAATACCAAAAGACCCCCGAAAACCTGCGCGATCATTTCTTCGTGTCGGGATGGGTCTGCAAGCCCGATGCCGATGCCTCGACCCGTTGGGAGATGACCTCCATCAAACGACATCTCGATGCCTGCAACACGGCAAGGATTTATTTCAAATCGCGCAACAACACCCGCGTCTGCCTGACGCTCAACGACACCCTCCACCACATCGTCGAGGTCAAGGGGGATGATGCCGTGCGCGAGATCGAGGTCTCTTCGCCCCGCATCGCCTCGCTCGCGGTAAGTTTGGACGGCGGACACGAAGGGTTCATCGGTTACGGTGCCGTATTCGAGAATCAGGGGGTCGTGGTGGACAACTACTCGGTACGCAGCAACAACGGACACGCCATGTTCCGCACCAATCCCGCAGTCAATGCACAGATCAACGCCTTTGCGCCGTATGATCTGGTCATCCTGCAATACGGACTGAACATCATGCAGCAGGGCGTGCATTCCTATACGAATTACGCCGCACAGATCGAAAAAATGGTGGCTTATGTGCGCAAATGTTTCCCGCAGGCCGCCATACTCGTGATGGGGGTAAGCGACCGCTCGGTGAAGGGTGCCGACGGCTACGAACCGATGGATGCCATCCCTTCGATGCTGAAGCACCAGCTACAGGCCGCCCAAAATACGGGTGCAGCCTTCTGGCCGACCGCCACCGCCATGCGCGAAAAGGGCGGCATGGCACGATTCGTTGCCAACGGATGGGCAGGAAAGGACTTCACCCACATCAACTTTGCGGGCGGCCGTCAGGTGGCACTCAGTCTGGCCGATGCACTCGACGAGGGAGTAAACGCCACCTACGAACGCATCTTTGTGGAACGCCGGCGTGAACGCGCCCGACAGATGCGCATCGACTCGCTCGAAAACAAGATCCCGCAAGGGGAAATCCCCCTGCCCGACCTCAGAACCTCTCTCAAGCAATAACGAACGAAGTGGAATTTCTTACAGATAAACTCGGCACGCTGTTCGCCTACGATGCACAATCGCCTCTGATCTTCAGCAGCGGTTTGTTCCTGTTTCTGTTTACGGGGTTCTATCTCTTTTACGGGACGCTCCGTCGCCGTCCGACGTTGCGCATCCTCTATGTCATTCTGTTTTCGCTCTACTTCTACTACAAGTCGAGCGGAATCTATTTCCTGCTGTTGGTCTTTGCCGCAACGAGCGATTTTCTGATCGCGCAGGCCATCGGACGCTCCTCCTCGAAACGATTGAGGCAACTGCTCGTCGCGTTGAGTGTCGTGGTGAATCTCGGAATGCTCGGCTATTTCAAGTACACGAACTTTCTGATCGACATCTCGAACCATCTGTTCGGTGAGGGATTTCTTGAGTTTCAGAATATTTTCCTTCCGGTCGGCATCTCGTTCTTCGTGTTCCAGTCGATGAGTTACACGATCGACATCTACCGCCGACAATTGCGCCCGCTGGACAATTGGTGCGACTATCTGTTCTACCTGTCGTTCTTCCCACAACTGGTGGCGGGTCCCATTGTCCGCGCCCGCGACTTCATCCCGCAGATCCGCAAAGAACCGCTCGTCACGCGCGAAATGTTCGGCATGGCTTTGTTTCTGATCCTGACGGGACTTTTCAAAAAAGCCGTCATCTCGGACTACATCTCGCTGAACTTCGTCGATCGCATTTTCGACGACCCGTTGCACTACTCCGGATTCGAGTGTCTGACGGGTATTTACGGCTACGCCCTGCAAATCTACTGTGACTTTTCGGGCTACTCCGACATGGCGATCGGCATTGCCCTTCTGCTCGGTTTCCGCTTTCCCGAAAACTTCAATGCCCCCTACAAATCGGCGACCATCACCGAATTTTGGCACCGGTGGCACATCTCGCTTTCGACATGGTTGCGCGACTACCTATATATATCGTTGGGCGGCAACCGCAAAGGCCGTCGCCGCCAATACATCAACCTGCTCGTCACAATGGTTTTGGGCGGATTATGGCACGGTGCCGCCATCCGATTCGTGTTGTGGGGTGCGTTGCACGGCGTGGCTCTTGCCCTGCACAAGGCATGGATGGGATTCTGGAGGGGATCGAAAGCCGAGGGTAAGGACATGCACTGGTGGAACCGCATATTCGGCGTGGTTCTGACGTTCCACATCGTCTGCTTGGGGTGGCTGCTGTTTCGCGCCGAGGACATGCAGACCGTACTGCTCATGCTGCATCAGATCTTCCATGAGTTCAATGCCGAGATGATTCCGCAAGTCATTGAAGGATACAAATTTGTCTTCATACTGATCGGTGGCGGATACCTGCTCCACTTCCTGCCGAAATGGTGCAACCGCTTCGCACAACACCTCGTCACATGGGCTCCGCTCATGTTGCAGGTAATGATGGTGGCCGTGATGATCTGGTGCGTCATGCAGATCAAATCAAGCGACATCCAACCCTTTATCTATTTCCAATTCTAAACAACAACAAAATGTACGATTTCGACCACGACCTGTTTCTCGCGCTGAACTTCGACGGCGGCGCAACGGGAGATGCTCTGATGAATGCCGTTTCGGGAACTCCCATGTGGATTCCGCTCTACATGTTGATCTTCTGGCTGATCTATCGCCGCGACGGCTGGAAAGGCCTCGTGCTTTTCCTTGTTTTGATGGTCGGCGCGATCGCCCTCGCAGATATGATTTCGGGCATCTTCAAGCACAACGGCCTTTTAGGCGACCTCCTGCCCCGGTTCGAACCGCGCTGGAGACCCATGTTCACCCCCTCGCTCGAAGATCTGGCCATTGCGCCCGATTCGCTCTATAAGTTGCGCCAGATGACGCCCGACGAGTTGCAGACCGCAGGTATCGTCCGCGATTGGGCGGTTCACGTTCCCGTCGAAGCCGTCAGCGGGAAATACGGCACGGTATCGGCACACGCATCGACCATTCTGGCTCTGGCCGTATTGTCGTGTGCGGCCATCAAACGCAAGTGGTTCAACTACCTGATGGTATTTTCGACCCTGCTCATCTGCTACTCAAGAATCTATCTCGGAAAACATTTCCCGATGGATCTCGTATGGGGATCTCTGGTCGGTTTATCGACCGGTTGTCTCGCATGGTTGATCTACAAAAAGGTGATCCTGAGAGAAAAACAAGAATAAGAGGGCGGGTATTCTTAAAATTCGTTAGAAATTATTAACTTTGCACTCTGAAAACAAGTCGAATACTAAAAATACACATCATATGGCAATGGAACTCAGCGAACAGGAACAACTTCGCAGAAATTCACTCAAGGCTCTTCGCGATCTGGGCATCAATCCCTATCCGGCCGAGCGTTACGATGTAACGGCCACGGCTCGCGAAATCAGCGAAAACTTCTCCGAAGAGAAGAATAACTATCAGCAGGTACGCATCGCAGGCCGCATCATGTCGCGCCGCATCATGGGTTCGGCCTCGTTCTTCGAGTTGCAGGATCACACGGGTCGCATTCAGGTCTATATCCGTCGTGACGACATCTGCCCCGAAGGCGATCCCACGCTCTACAACACCGTATTCAAGAAACTGCTGGACATCGGCGACTTCATCGGTGTCGAGGGTTTCGCATTCCTCACGAAAACCGGCGAACTGTCGGTTCATTGCCAAAAATTCACCGTCATCTCCAAGTCGATCCGCCCGCTGCCGATCGTCAAGGAAAAAGACGGTCAGACATTCGACGCATTCACCGATCCGGAAGTACGCTATCGTCAGCGTTACGTCGATCTGGCGGTAAATCCCCAAGTCCGCGACGTATTCGTAAAGCGCGCCAAAATCATGCAGACGATGCGTCAGTTCTTCAACGAACGCGGTTATCTGGAGGTCGAGACCCCGATCCTCCAGCCCATTCCCGGCGGTGCCGCCGCCCGTCCGTTCGTCACCCACCACAATGCACTCGACATCGACCAGTATCTGCGTATCGCCAGCGAGTTGTACCTCAAGAAACTGATCGTCGGTGGTTTTGACGGTGTTTACGAGTTCGGCAAGAACTTCCGCAACGAAGGTATGGACCGCACGCACAACCCCGAATTTACCGTCATGGAGATCTACGTTGCCTACAAGGACTACATCTGGATGATGGAATTTACGGAGCAGATGATCGAGAAGGTATGCTTGGAGGTAAACAACACCACCGAAATCACGCTCGACGGCAAACAGATTTCGTTCAAGGCACCGTTCCGCCGCCTGTCGATGACCGACGCCATCCGCGAGAAGACGGGTTACGACATTACGGGGCAGAGCGAAGAGCAATTGCGTGAGGCCTGCAAGCGTCTGAATGTCGAGATCGACGAGACGATGGGCAAGGGTAAGTTGATCGACGCCATCTTCGGTCAGTACTGCGAGGAGGAGCTGATTCAGCCTACGTTCGTCACGGACTACCCCATCGAGATGTCGCCCCTGTGCAAGCGTCACCGCAACAACCCCGACCTCACGGAGCGTTTCGAGTTGTTCGTAAACGGCAAGGAGTTGTGTAACGCCTACTCCGAATTGAACGACCCGATTGATCAGTTGGAGCGTTTCCAAGATCAGTTGCGTCTGTCGGAGAAGGGCGATGACGAGGCCATGTTCATCGACATGGACTTTGTCCGCGCTTTGGAGTACGGCATGCCCTCCTGTTCGGGTATGGGTATCGGCATTGACCGTCTGGCCATGTTCATGACCAACCAGCCCTCGATTCAGGACGTGCTGTTCTTCCCGCAGATGCGTCCCGAAAAGAAAGTCGTCGCCGATCCCGTGGAGAAATACACCGCAATCGGGGTTCCCGAAGAGTGGGTTCCCGTCATCCAGAAGATGGGTTACATCACGGTTGATTCGCTGAAAAAACTCTCCGCAGGCAAATTCTTCAACGATCTGTGCGGCTTCAACAAGAAGAACAAATTAGGTCTGAAGGCACCCTCGATGGAGTTGGTCAAAACATGGTGCGAAGAATAAGAGAATTATAAGATTGAACACATTTTAATAAGTTAAGGTTATGAGAAAGAAAATTGTAGCAGGTAACTGGAAAATGAACACCCTGCCTCAGGAAGGTGCCGAGTTGGCAAAGAACGTAGTTGCAAATCGTGGCGAGGTATGCTCGTGCGTAAACTTCATCGTCTGCCCCCCGTTCACCCACCTGTCGATGGTCGCTGCCGAGTTGAAGGGTTCCGATGTTGAACTCGGTGCTCAGAACTGCGCAGCAGAGGAGAAAGGTGCTTACACCGGTGAGATCTCGGCTCAGATGATTGCCGCTCTCGGTTGCAAATATGTAATTCTGGGTCACTCGGAGCGTCGTCAGTACTACGGCGAGACTTCGGAGACTTTGAACAAGAAAATGGTTCAGGCTTATGCCAACAACCTGACCCCGATCTACTGCGTAGGTGAGAACCTTCAAGAGCGCGAGGCCGGCGAACACTTCAACGTCGTAAAAAAACAACTCGAAGAGGTGATCTTCAACCTCTCTGAGGAGCAGTTCAAGAACCTGATCGTTGCTTACGAACCCGTATGGGCAATCGGTACCGGCAAGACCGCTACGGCAGATCAGGCTCAGGAGATCCACGCATTCATCCGCAAGACCCTCCGCGAGAAGTTCGGTGCCGCCGCCGATGATTGCGCCATCCTCTACGGTGGTTCGTGCAAACCCGCAAACGCTGCCGAAATCTTCGCAAAAGAAGATGTTGATGGTGGTCTGATCGGTGGTGCCGCTTTGAAGGCAGCCGATTTTCTGGCTATTGGCAAAGGCTTTGCAAAATAATTCGGAAATACATCCGAAAAGCAAAGGTCGAACTTATGGTTCGACCTTTTTTTTATGCAGTAAGGGGACGGATGCTCCATGAACATACCCGATCTTATCCGAAACAAAACGGGGAACTCTTTAAAAGGGTGTTCACGATGTTCATAACCGGGGAAGTTATCAACACAATTATCAACAAAATTGTTTATAACTTTTTCAAATATCTAATTATCAATACGTTTCTAATTTGAGCCGAAAATCCTTCCCCCCCCTCTGCAAACGAGGACAAGGGTGCAGTCCGAATTGAAGGGTATCGGAGAAAAAGACACGGGAAAGAAAACAGAAAAAGCGGGTAAAAGGGGAAAGGGCGGAATCGCGTACAAGCGAAGGGAAGCGAATGATAAAGTAAAAAAAGGACGCGACAGAGAACGGAGAGCATACGGAAATGACGGATGAGAGTCGAGCCGATGGAGAGAACAAGGCTCGAAGAGAAACAGGACGAAAAGACAGAAGGACGAAAGCAGAAAAAGGGGTAAGGATGGGAAAAGCGATAGGATACGACAAGCAGAGAGAAAAAAGCCACAATCAGTCGCCGCAGAAAATCTCTAAAAAGTAATGGCACAAACCGTCGCCGCCCGCAAAAAAATATCCGACACTCCTTTCGGAATGTCGGATCTTATCGGGATCAATCAACGGAATCAGTCCACTTTGATGTCTTTGTTTACGTTTTTCGAACCGATCAGCGCATAGAACAACAGGTAAGCCAGACCTGCGATTACAACCCAGTAACCTGCCATATAACCTGCCGAGTCCGAAACACCGCCCTGAATTACGGGAAGCACACCGCCACCGCAAACCATGACCATGAAGAAGCCCGAACCCATCGAGGTATATTTGCCCAGACCTTCAACAGCGAGGTTGAAGATACCGCCCCACATCACCGAAGTGCAGAGACCGCACAGCGTGAAAAACATCACACTGACAGGTACCGAAACCAACTCGAAACTCGATCCCGTGAATGCGGGCATCGAAACGATCGTCTCTTTCGAGGAGAAGATTCCGGCAACAACAAACAGGATGGCAACCGTGGCAACCGTTACCAACTGCCATTTGCTCGATACCTTGCCACCGACCAGACCACCGACCAGACGGCCGATCATCATCAGAAACCAATATGTACCGACCAGCGAACCTGCGGCAGCGGCCGACATGCCCATACCGGGAACGGCGGCATCCTGAGCCGATGTGAGGAAAAGGTTCATGAAGTTGGGAATACCCACCTCGATACCTACATAGATAAAGATGGCGAGTGCACCCAGACGGAAATGACGGAACGAAAGTGCGCTGTGTTCGTCTTTCTGGTCTTTTTTCTCGGCTTCGGCAAAAGGTTCGGGGATCTGCATCGAGAACAGCACGATGAATACCACCACGAAGATGCCCATGGCGATAAACAGGGCGGGAGCAGCATCGCTGATGGTAGCCTGTGCGGCGTTACCCATCAGAGCACCGACCAGAATGGGAACGATGGTCGCCGAGATCGAGTTCAGCGAACCACCGAACTGAATCAGCTGATTACCTTTTTTGCCACCGCCGCCCAACGTGTTCAGCATGGGGTTTACGACGGTGTTCAGCATACACATCGAGAAACCCGAAATGAATGCACCGGTCAGGTAGATGGCGAAACTGCCGGCCTGACCCGAAATGTATTGAATACCCACACCGATGAAACCGACGGCAACAGCGGCCAGTGCGGTATTCTTGTAACCGAACTTCTTGAGCATCATACCTGCGGGAATACCCATCACGGCATAAGCGATGAAGTTGGCAAGATTACCCAACTGCGATGCCCAGTTGGCCACGGCAAACTGGTTCTTGACGATGACACCCAGAGGATTGGTCAGACCCGTCACAAACGAAATCATCGCAAACAGGCCGAACATCATAATAATGGGTAACGTGTAATTTTTCTTCTGTTCCATTATAAGATTTAGTTAAGTTAATAATTGTCGGTTTCAGGTGGTTTAGCAGTCGCGCTCGACAATGAACATACACAGGTCGGCCAGAGCCTTCTGCTCGTCCGACTTGTCGTACTGCGACAAAATAGCCATGGCGCGGTTCACATACTGCGCCATCACTTCGCGGGCTTCCTTCAGTCCGCCCTCCTCTTCCACGATACGGCGCAACTCATCGACCGCCTCGTCACTTTCGCGGCACTCCTTCAGGCGTTCGAGGAGTTTCTTACGACGTTTTTCGTCCGCCTTTTCCAGAACGACGATCAGCGGCAGGGTAATTTTACCTTCACGCAGGTCGTTGCAGGCGGGCTTACCCATTTTGGCGTCGGTGCGGTAGTCGAGAATATCGTCCTGAATCTGGAACACCATGCCGAGAGCCTCGCCCAGACGGCGCATCAGCGCGATCTTGTCGTGGGTGGCACGCACCGCCAGAGCACCTGCCGAAGCACTGATACCCAACAGGCTGGCCGTCTTTTTGTAGATGACTTCAAAATATTCCTGACGCGAAACATGCTGCTTATCGACGCAGTCGGCCTGCTCGATCTCGCCCTCGCACAGGGTGGCGATCGCACCGCAGATGTGGGTCACGAGGTCGAACTGTCCGCTCTGAAGACCGATGTTCAACGTACGCGAAAGAAGGTAATCGCCCAATACGACCGCCTTGTGCGACTGCCATCGGGCATTGACCGAAGGCTTGCCGCGACGCATGTCCGATTCGTCGATCACGTCGTCGTGAATGAGCGACGAGAGGTGGATCATCTCCACGAGCGTGGCCGCCAGCGACACACGGCGACCCTGTGCCGTGGCACGGTTCGAGGCATTGAGGACGGCTGCAAGAATCACCAGCAGGGGACGGATGCCTTTTCCGCGGGAGGTCAGTGCGTAATTGACCATTTCGGAAATCATTCCTCCGTTTGTCGAAAACTGCTGTTCGACAAACTCGTTATAGGCATTCAACTCCGCCTCTACCGGTTTGCGGATGCTATCGAGTGTTATCATATAAGTATGAAACGAATTTGGGCGGATCGTTTGATGACACCTCAAGAACCGACCCGCACACGGGCGGACTTCAGGGTCAAGTTTCCGCATATTTTGGGCAAAGATAGTGATTTTTCGGATTCACGCCTCGGTAACTTTAAGATTTTTCGTACCTTTGGGCGATAAATAAACCATGAACATGAATTTTTCGAACCTCATACGCCATCCGCTTTTCGAGACACTCGCCGCCCTGCTCTTCTTTTTCGTGGTGAGTACGCTCTACTTTCTGCCCCAGTTTCAGGGACGGGTACTCCCGCAATCCGACGTAATCCAATACGAGGGTATGACCCGCGACATCAAACAGATGCGTGCGGAACGGGGCGAAGACCCCCAGTGGACGGGCGGAATGTTTTCGGGGATGCCCGCCTATATGATCAACATCGAATACCCCGCCCAATTGGTCAAGAGAACGGCAGGTCAGATCGTCAAGGCATTGGACACTCCCGCGGGATTCGTTTTTTTCGCGATGACCTCGATGTGGATCATGCTTTTGGTGTTCGGCGTAAATCCGTGGATCGGCATCATCGCCGCCACCGCCTACGGCCTTTCGACCTATTTTATTCTGATCATCGGTGCGGGACACATCACCAAAATGTGGGCTCTGGTCTATGCACCGCTGATGATCGGCGGTGCACGCATGACCCTTTGCGGGAATATGTGGTACGGTGCGGCATTCACCGCCCTTGCCACCTCGCTTGAAATCGGCGCAAACCACCCGCAGATCACCTACTATTTCCTGATGGCGATGGCCGCCCTGTGGATCAGCGAGGGCATCGTGGCTTGGAAAGGCAAACAACTGCGCGACTTTAGTAAACGTACCGGACTGCTTGTGACAGCGGGCATTCTGGCCGTTGCCTCGAACTTCTCGCCCCTGTGGTACACCGCACAGCACACCCAAGATACGATCCGCGGCGGTTCGGAATTGGCCGAAACCGTCACCAAGGAGGCTTCGGACGACGGACTCGACCTGCAATATGCCACGGCGTGGAGTTATGGCATCTCCGAAAGTTTCAATATGCTCGTACCCGATCTGATGGGGGCCGTACCCTTCCCCGCAGACGGACAGACCGCACAATTTCTGAAACGCACGGGAAATCCCGGTTTGGAGCGTTATCTCCCCTCGTATTGGGGCGAACAGCCCTTCACCGCGGGACCGACCTACCTCGGCGCAACGGCCGTTCTGTTGGCTGCGCTGGGTCTTGCCCTCTTGAAAGGGCGCAGCAAATGGTGGCTCTTGGGCATCAGCATTCTGATGATCCTTTTGGCGTGGGGACACCACCTGATGTGGTTCACCGAACTGGCCTTCGATCTTTTGCCCGGATACAACAAATTCCGCACGGTGTCGATGACCCTTGTGGTCGTACAGTGGACGGTACCCCTGCTCGGTGCGCTTTTCCTCATGCGCCTGTGGAAAGGCGAAATCTCGCGCAAAGAGTTGCGTAAGCCGCTCCTGATCGTCACGGGCATTGTCGGAGGGCTCTGCTTGGCATTTGCCCTCTTCGGCAGTGCGATTTTCGATTTCGGAGCGAATGCAACCTTCGACTACATCTCCTCGACGCTGACCAACAACGCCGATGCCGCCACCGCCATCACCGATGCCATGACCGCCGACCGCGCCGCCATGCTCTCCGCCGATGCGTGGCGTTCACTCGCCTTCATCCTCCTGACTGCCGCAGCCGTATGGCTCTTTACGCTGGAACGCATCTCGAAGATCATCCCGACCCTCGCGTTGATCGCCCTTGTTACCCTTGATCTTACGGTGGTCGATCGCCGTTTCCTTTCGGCGAAGGATTTTGTTTCGCCCCGCACCACACAGGTACAACCCACCCCTGCCGATCTTCAGATTCTGAAAGACAAAGATCCGGGGTATCGTGTCGTGAACCTTGCCACGGGCAACCCCTTCAACGATGCGACGACCTCCTATTTCCACCGCTCGATCGGCGGTTACCACGGCGCGAAACTCGCCCGTTATCAGGACTTGATCGACCGCTACCTCAGTTCGATGAACATGGAGATTTACGCCATGCTCAACACACGCTATGCGATCATCCCCGACGAAAAGGGCAATCCGATGGTCGAGCCGCTCTCCGCCCCCAACGGCGCGGCTTGGTTTGTCGAGCACATTGCCGACGTGAAGACCCCCCGCGAGGAAATCGACCGTTTGGGCGAGATCGACACCAAAACGACCGCCGTGGTGCGTGACGGCAACCGTTTCACGAAATTCGGTCGGGGCGACATCCGTCTGACGGACTATCGCCCCAACTACCTGCGCTACGAATATTCGCTCGACGAGGACGGATTCGCCGTCTTCTCGGAGATCTACTACGACAAGGGCTGGAAGGCCTATATCGACGGCCGGGAAGCCCCCTATGTGCGTGCCGATTATGTTCTGCGCGCCATGGAACTACCCCGCGGATCGCACGTGGTCGAATGGCGATTCCGCGCCCCCCATTGGGATGCGGTCGAGTGGGTGACGGGCATTGCCTCCGTCCTCGTGCTGGTTGCCGCGGCGGCGGCACTCGTAACGGCTCTTCGCCCGGTGTCGAAGCGTAAAAATTCTTAAATAAGATGAAAGACGACAAACGACTCAAACGGAAAGTACGCAATTCGTACTTCGTATCGACCATCAGCATTGCGCTGGTGTTGTTTCTGCTCGGTTCGGTGGGCTATCTGATGGCGGCCGCCATGAATGTGGCAGGAACGCTTCAGGAGAGCATCTCGGTGACCGTCGAACTGAAAAACGACCTTACCGAAAAGCAACGCGAACACATCGCCAAAAAACTCTCCGACGAGGCGATCGTGCGTACGATCGCCTTCCAGACGAAGGACGAAAAACTCCAGAACGAGGAGTTCCGCAAGATCTTCGACAGCGAAATCGAGGAGACGCTGGGCGAAAACCCGCTGATGGATTCATTCGAGGTGACTTTGTCGCAGTTGTCGTCCGACAAACTCGCTCTCGATGCGTTCATCTCCTTCGCCAAGAACCTCGACGGCGTGAGCCATGTGTCGTTCCCGCGTCAGATGGCCGAACAACTCCACGCCACGGTCAATAAGATCCGTCTGATCCTGTTCCTGTTCGGCGGGTCGCTGTTGATCATCTCGCTGATCCTTCTGAACAACACGGTGCGTCTTGCGATCTTCTCGAAACGCTATCTGATCAACACCATGAAATTGGTCGGTGCCACCAAATGGTTCATCATGCGTCCGTTCCTCGTGAGCAGCATCTGGCAGGGCTTGGGTGCGGGCATCTGTGCCTCGGTACTCTTCGCGCTCGCCGTATTCGGCCTCAACGAATCCGTCCCCGAACTTTTGACCTTCGCCTCCACGACAAAAGTCGCCGTGATCCTCGGCACGATGATCGGCGGCGGTATTCTGATCTCGATGCTCTTCACCTACATCGCCGTCAGCAAATTCGTCAATATGACCTCCAACAAAATTTATCTTTATTAAAATATGTCAAACGAAACGAACAACCCCCAAAATAATTCGCGTCTTCCGCTCTCCAAACGCAACTACCAGATTCTCTGCATCGGTTTTGCAGTGATACTCTTGGGTTTCATTCTCATGGTCGGTGGCAGCAGCGACTCGCCCGACGAATTTAACTACGCCATGTTCTCGTGGCGCAGAATCACGCTTGCGCCCATTCTCGTAATCGGCGGATTCGTCATCGAGATCTGCGGAATCATGAAACGATTCGACAAATAAAACATAGAGCAAATGGATATTCTTGAAGCCATCATCCTCGGTATCGTACAGGGGCTCACGGAGTTCCTGCCCGTATCGAGCAGCGGACACCTCCAGATCGCCAAGGCGTTGATGGGTGTGGAACTCGAAGAGAACCTTACGTTCGACGTGGTACTCCACGTCGCCACCGTCCTTTCGACGATCGTCATCCTCTGGTCGGAGATCCGCAAGATCCTTGCAGGTCTTTTCTCCCGAAAATTCAACGACGAACAGGCCTATGTGCTGAAAATCATCCTTTCGATGATCCCCATCGGCATCGTGGGATTCGCCTTCGAGGACAGCCTCAACGAAATGTTGAGCAAACCCTATATTCTGGTCATTGTCGGTTGCATGTTGCTCCTGACCGCCGCCCTTCTGGCCTTTGCCTACTACGCCCGTCCCCGCATCAAGGAACAGATTTCCTACCGCGATGCCTTTATCATCGGTATCGCGCAGTCGATTGCCGCCATGCCCGGTCTGTCGCGTTCGGGTTCGACCATCGCAACGGGTCTTCTGCTCGGCAACAAAAAGGAATCGACCGCCCGGTTCTCGTTCCTGATGGTACTCGCCCCGATCCTCGGCAAGATGTTCCTCGACGTCATCGGCGGCGAATTTACCGACGGAAGCGAAATCCCCACCCTTTCGTTCATCGCGGGATTCATCGCATCGTTTGTCACAGGCTGTCTGGCCTGCAAGTTCATGATCGAGATCGTCAAGCGCGGCAAACTCATCTGGTTCGCCGCCTACTGCCTCGTGGCAGGCGCAGTCTCCATCGCAAGTTACATCCTCTAAACCCCATCGAATGGCATTTACGGAAAACCTTTCGGGCATCAATTTTGAAGAAGGCTACATCGCCGTTCTGGACAAGCCTCTGGAGTGGACGTCGGCCGACGTCGTGCGCAAAGTGAAATTCACACTCCGCAAAAAAGGCTACAAAAAAATCAAAGTCGGTCATGCCGGCACGCTCGACCCTCTCGCAACGGGCATCCTTCTGATCTGCATAGGGCGTGCCACCAAGATGGCGGATTCGCTGCAAGCCGAAGAAAAAGAATACGTTACGGACATCCGTCTGGGTGCCACCACCCCAAGTTTCGATCTGGAGCATCCGATTGACAAGACCTATCCGTGGGAACACATCACCCGCCAAAAGGTCGATGAGGCATTGGAGCGTCTTTCGGGCGAACGTCTTCAGACCCCGCCGATCTATTCCGCGAAGAAGATCGAGGGTCTGCGTGCCTACGAACTGGCACGTGCAGGCGAGGAAGTCGAATTGAAACGCTCGCTGATCACCATCCACGAAATGGAGGTGCTCAAGTGCGACCTTCCCCGCCTCCGCCTCCGCGTCCGCTGCTCGAAGGGCACCTACATCCGTTCGCTCGCCCAAGAGATCGGCGAGGAATTGCAGAGCGGCGCACACCTCACCTCGCTGCGCCGTACCCGCAGCGGCGGATTCACGGTCGAAAATGCTTGGCAGTTAGACGATTTTTTGGAAAATCTTCAGTCGATTGAAACAAAATAGAAAAATTTGCGTATATAATTTAATATGTCATTATTCTATACTTCGCAGTTATCGACTCAGAGTGCTATGAAACTTTCACAGTACGGCTACGATTTCACGCCTGAGATGTTGGCCAAATATCCGGCTGAAAATCGCGACGAGTCACGTTTGATGGTGGTCAATCGCGCCACCGGCAAAATCGAGCATCGTATCTTCAAGGACATCCTTGATTATTTCGACGAGAAAGACCTCTTCGTGTTCAACAACACGAAAGTATTCCCCGCCCGTCTCTACGGCAACAAGGAGAAAACCGGCGCGGAAATCGAAATCTTCTTACTGAGGGAACTCAACCGCGAATTACGTCTGTGGGACGTGCTGGTTGATCCTGCCCGCAAGATCCGTATCGGCAACAAACTCTATTTCGGAGACGACGATCTGATGGTCGCCGAGGTCATCGACAACACCACCTCGCGCGGTCGTACGTTGCGTTTCCTGTTCGACGGATCGTACGAGGAGTTCAAGAAGGCACTGTTCGCCCTCGGTGAAACGCCCCTTCCCAAATGGGTGCGCCCGAAAGTCGAACCGGAAGATGCCGAGCGTTATCAGACGATCTTCGCCTCGGAAGAGGGTGCCGTAGCCGCTCCGACAGCCGGCATGCACTTCTCGAAGCACCTGCTCAAACGTATGGAAATCAAAGGCGTGGAGAGTACATTCATCACGCTTCATATGGGTCTCGGCAACTTCCGCACGGTCGATGTCGAGGATCTCTCGAAGCACAAAATGGATTCCGAACAATATTTCGTCACCGAAGAAGCCGCCCTGAAGGTCAATCAGACCAAACGCGACGGCCATAAAATCGTGTCGATCGGCACGACCGTCATGCGCACGCTCGAAACGGCCGTTTCGACCCACGGCATGATCACCCCGCAGGAGGGCTGGACCAACAAGTTCATCTTCTCCCCCTACGAATTTTCGGTGGCCGATGCAATGGTTTCGAACTTTCACCTCCCCTACTCGACCCAACTGATGATGGTTGCGGCGTTCGGAGGCTACGAATTGGTCATGCAAGCCTACAAGATCGCCAAGGAAGAAGGCTACCGTTTCGGTACTTACGGCGATGCAATGCTGATTCTTTAAGAAATTTTTCGTACCTTTGTAAAAACAAACAAATACAACCATGGCTAGCAAGATACTTTACGTATGTCAACAAATCACGCCTTATCTCGACGAAAGTGAGGCGTCGAGCACTTGTCGCATGCTGGCACAGGCGATGCAGGAACGTGGCAACGAGATTCGTACGTTTATGCCCCGTTACGGTTGCATCAACGAACGAAGACACCAACTCCACGAAGTCATCCGCCTGTCGGGCATGAACCTTATCATCGACGATAACGACCACCAGCTCATTATCAAGGTAGCCTCCATTCCGGCTGCCCGTGTTCAGGTTTATTTCATCGACAACGACGACTACTTCTCGCGCAAGGCCGTACTGCACGACACCGAAGGCAAGTTCTTCGAGGATAACGACGAACGCGCCATCTTCTTTGCACGCGGCGTGCTGGAGACCGTCAAGAAACTGCGTTGGCAACCCACCATCGTGCATTGTCACGGATGGTTCTCGGCCGTCACGCCGATCTATCTGAAAAAGATGTTCGCCGACGACCCCAATTTCAAGAATGTCAAAATCGTACTCTCGCTCTACGACGACAAGTTCGAGGGCGAGTTGAGCAGCGATTTCCGCAAGACCATCACCGCCGAGGGGATGACCGACAAAAACATTGATTTATTGGATCACCCCTCATACGAAAACGTCTATCGCTTCGTTATGCAGTATGTCGATGGAGTGGTCGTCGCTTCGGAGAAAGCCGACGAAGAGGTGATCCGCATCGCCCGCGAATGTGGCAAACCGGTGCTCGATTACCAGTCGCCCTCCGCGGAAGACTTTTTCGATAATTACTCGCGATTCTATGAAGCCATTCAATAAAATCCGTCACTCGTTGCTCACGGCTGCACTTGCAGCCGTGGCAATCGTGACAACCCTCTCCTCGTGTCAGGATGTCGATGATACCATCGGCTCCAACCTCATTCCCGAAAATCAGCAGATGAGAGCCGGTTACATCGTTCTCCCGAAGGCGGAGGAGGTGAAGCCGGATTACCCCATGCCCAAAAACTACCTCGAAACGCGTCTCTATCAGACCGATTCGATCCCCTCGGCGAACATCTCGTCGGGTTACATGGGCGTGATGTTCAACGACACGCTGGGCACCCGTACGGCGGGCTTTCTTTCGCAGTACGTTTCCTACTACCGCATTGATTCGGGCTACTTCGGCTACCGCCCCATTTTCGACTCGGCGCAACTCAAGATCTCGATCAACAGTTTCGGCAAGGATACCACTTCGGTGCAGGAGTTCGAGGTGTATGAAATCACCACCAACGACTACCTCACCCAAAAACCCGTTTCGGCAGGCAAAACCGAACGCGACACCACATTCTACATCGGATTCAATCCCGAAAAAGTCCCCTATCTGGGCAACCGCTCGATCTTGAGCGACAAGCCGCTGTTCACGTTCAAGTTCGGCGGCGAGAACAGCGCCAAGAAAGAGGCCGTCACGCTGACCCCCACCGAGGCAGGTTATGCGTTTGTGCGCCGTCTGATGCTGCTTGAGGGTAAATACAAGGGCGATTATTCCATTTACGATGCGAAAAACCTCGACAAGTTCCTCGAAGAGTTCAAGGGTCTTTACATCAAACCCAAGAGCGACCCGATGGCACTCGGAAGCGGTTCGACACGCGGCACAATCTTCGGCACGGCACTCAAATCGTCGGGGCTTGCGATCTTCGGCCGTAACCGCCAGCCGGACGATCCCGCGCTGATCAAGGATACGCTCGGTCTGTCGTTCAACTTCATTGATCCCTATCAGACCAAACACGGCAACGTATCGGTCAATGCCATTACCCACGACTATTCGACCGCCACTGCCACCGAGGCGCACATCGACCTGAACAAGGCACGCGAACCGAAACCCGGCCAGATAGACGAGCGTCCCGAAGTGACACGCATCATGGTCGAGGGTCTGGGCGGCATCATCACCGAGATTTCGCTCGGCGAGGAGTTCTTCAAGGAGTTGGAATACACCATCGAACAGGAGAACAAGAAAGCCGGACAGGAGTTCCGTGCTCTGGCATTCAATCAGGCGATCATGACGATCTACTTTCCCGACGGCAAATACAACTGGCAGGAGATCGACACTCCGAACGCAGGGAAACTGATCGACCAGATGAATTCGGCTCCCGCCCGTCTGGGTATGTACACCACCTACAAGGGACTGACGGGTATTCCCGACTACGATTTCGTACTCGAACAACAATACAACTACACGCTGGCCTACGACGGCTACATCAACCGCAGCCACGGCTGCTATGCGATGAACGTGACGGGCTTCGTGCAGGATGCGTGGAACAATTACCTCGACCAGAAAGAAAAAGCCGGATTCCCGCGTGATGCCTCGTGGAGTGCGATCAACGCAACGGGCGACGGATGGTCGAAAATCAAATGGACGGAGATCAAGAACCGGTCGATTTTCCTCGGCCCAGAAGCCTACGATCTGTTCACCTCTTCGTTCACCATATTACAAGGTCAGACGCGCTCCCAAGACGGCTCGTTGCGCAACACAGCACCCGTCCGACTGGAGATGGCCTACAACTTAATCAAGTAACGATTAAGAAAGCACACGGAACCTAAGATCAATACTCTTAGGTTTTCGTATTTCTGAAAAGACAAGATACAAGATAAACGCTATGCAGGAAAATTTAGTGATTGTCGAGTCTCCGGCCAAAGCAAAAACCATCGAGAAGTTCCTCGGTAAGGACTACATCGTGAAGTCGAGCTTCGGACACATCAGAGACCTTTCGAAAAAAGATCTTGGAATCCACATCGACGACGGATTCCAACCCATATACGAAATTCCGAGCGACAAAAAGAAAGTCGTGGACGAACTCTCGAAACTCTCGAAATCCAAAACCGTATGGCTGGCTTCCGATGAGGACCGCGAAGGAGAGGCCATCGCATGGCACCTGACCGAAGTGTTGGGTCTCCCGGTCGATAACACGAAACGCATCGTGTTCCACGAAATCACGAAGCACGCCATTCTGGAGGCCATCGAGCATCCGAGAACCGTCAATATGGATCTGGTCAATGCCCAGCAGGCACGCCGCATCCTCGACCGACTGGTCGGCTTCGAACTTTCGCCCGTATTGTGGAAGAAGGTGCGCCCGCAGTTGTCGGCAGGCCGAGTGCAGTCGGTTGCCGTCCGCCTTTTGGTGGAGCGCGAACGCGAGATCATCGCCTTCAACACGACGTCGTTCTACCGCATCGTGGGTCAGTTCTACCCCGCCGATGCGCCCGAAAAGACACTCTTCAAGGCCGAACTCTCGATGCGTTTCGACAACCGCGAAGCCGCCGAGAAATTCCTCGGCGAGTGCATCGGTGCCGAGTATGCCGTATCGAAATCCGAGGAGAAACCCGCACAGCGTTATCCCGCTCCCCCGTTCACGACCTCGACCCTGCAACAGGAGGCCGGCCGGAAATTGGGTATGAGCGTATCGCAGACGATGTCCGTGGCACAGCACCTCTACGAGCAGGGTTTGATCACCTACATGCGTACCGACTCGGTAAACCTTTCGGAGCAGGCTCTGGCGCAGTGCAAGGAGGAAGTCACGAAACTCTACGGCGAGAAATATTCGCGCCGTTTCCACTATAAGACCAAGACCAAAGGCGCACAGGAGGCACACGAGGCCATCCGTCCGTCCTACATCGACCGCCGCGAAATCGAAGGCACCGCCACCGAGAAGCGTCTCTACGACCTGATCTGGAAACGTACGGTTGCCTCGCAGATGGTTCCCGCCGAGTTGGATCGCACGACACTCGTGATCGACATCGTGGGCAAGCCCCAGCAGTTCGTGGCCACGGGTGAGGTGATCCGTTTTGACGGTTTCCTGCGCCTTTACTCCGAATCGACCGACGACGACAACGCCCAAGAGGGCAGCGAGGGCATTCTCCCGAAACTGACGGCGGGCGACCGCGTCAAGAACGAGGAGATCACCGCCACGGAGCGTTTCACGCAGGCACCGCCGCGCTACAACGAGGCATCGCTCGTAAAACGCATGGAGGAGTTGGGCATCGGACGTCCTTCGACCTACGCCCCCACCATCACGACGATCATCAACCGCGGTTATGTCGTCAAGCAGAACCGCGACGGTCAGAAACGCGAATTTGTGCAGATGACCCTCAAGAAGGGTACGGTCACGACACAGATCAAGACCGAGAACTACGGCAAGGAGAAAAACCGTCTTTCGCCGACCGACATCGGTATGGTGGTGAACGACTACCTCGAAACGCAGTTCGGCCCGATCATCGACTACAACTTCACGGCCAACGTGGAGAAGGAGTTCGACCGCATCGCCGAGGGCGACATCACGTGGAACAAGATGATCTCCGATTTCTATAAGCCTTTCCACAAGATGGTCGATACCGCCATCGAGACCCAGACCGAGAAGAGCCATCAGGTGCGCATCTTGGGTAATGATCCCAAGACGGGTCATATCGTCAAGGCACGCATCGGCCGCTATGGCCCGATGGTCGAGATCGAGGGTAACGAGGGCGAGAAGGGACATTTCGCCTCGCTGAAGAAAGGTCAGCTGATCGAATCCATCACCTTGGAAGAGGCACTCGGACTGTTTGCCCTGCCGCGTACGCTGGGCGAATTGGACGGTGAGGAGTTGTCGGTGGGCATCGGTCGCTATGGGGCTTATGTGCGCTACGGAAAGTCGTTCGCTTCGTTGCAGAAGAGCGACGATCCCTACACGATCACCTACGATCGTGCCGTAGAAGTAGTCCGCGCCCACAAGGCCGCCACACTGGCCGCCAACACCCCGTTGAAAACCTTCGAGGAAGAACCCGATCTGTTGGTGAAGAACGGTCGTTACGGCCCCTACATCGCCTTCAAAGGCAAGAACTACCGCATTCCGAAGAGTGCCACACCCGAACAACTCTCGCTCGAAGACTGCCGCAAGATCATTGCCTCGTCAAAGAAATAAATTTTTACAAGTTTAATATTTATTCACAAACCCAAAACCATTAATCCAAATGAAAAAATTTTTGACTCTGTTGCTCGCCGTAGCCATGGTAACTTCGGTGGGTGCAAAGAAACCTGCCAAGCAGGAGCAGCCCGAAGGCTACAAGTTCACGGACAAGATCCTCATCCCGACGACTCCCGTAAAGAACCAACACCGCAGCGGTACGTGCTGGTGCTACTCAACCGTATCGTTCCTCGAAAACGAACTCCTGAAGCAGGGTTACGGTGAGATTCACCTCTCGGAGATGTTCATCGTACGTCACGCCTACAAGGAGAAAGCCCGCAAGTACATCCGTATGCACGGCTTCTTGAACTTCGCCGAAGGCGGTGCATCACACGACGTGATCGAAATGATCGACAAATACGGTGTTGTTCCCCAAGAGATCTACGCCGGTTTCAACTATGGTACCGACAAGGCCGACTTCCACGAATTGTCGCCCGTATTGAAAAACTATCTGGACGGTGTATTGGCAGGTTCGGCTCACGGTCGTGAACTGACCACGGCATGGGAGCGCGGTTTCGATGCCATCCTCGACGCTTACTTCGGCGAACTTCCCGAAACATTCACTTGGAACGGTAAGGAATATACTCCGAAATCTTTTGCCGAGTCGCTGCCTCTGACGATGAGCGATTACATCGACATCACTTCGTTTACGCACCACCCCTTCTACTCGAAGTTCATCATCGAGTTGCCCGACAACTGGATCTGGGGCGAAGTTTACAACCTGCCGCTCAACGAGATGACACAGGTTGTTGATTACGCACTGGAGAACGGTTACAGCGTAGCATGGGGTACCGACGTGAGCGAGAAGGGCTTCAGCCGTACCAAGTCGATCGGTATCGTTCCCGATGTGAACCTCGACGGTATGACCGGCACCGAATCGGCTCGCTGGGGCAATCTGACCAAGGCCGAGAAAGAGGCTATGCTCTACAAGTTCGAGGCTCCCGTCAAGGAGTTGGAGATCAACCAAGAGATGCGTCAGGAAGCATTCGACAACTTCCTCACGACCGATGACCACGGTATGGTCATCATGGGTACTGCTGTCGATCAGGCCGGCAACAACTACTACAAGGTTCAGAACTCGTGGGACATCAACAACCCCTACAAAGGTTTCTGGTACTTCTCGAAGCCTTTCTTCGAGTATAAGACCACCTCGATCACCATCAACAAGAACGCTCTTCCCGAAGAGATTCAGAAGAAACTCGGTCTGAAATAAGACCCTGAGCCTTCTTTCGAGGCTCGATTTGAGGGGATGCTCCTTTACAGGGAGTTTCCCCTCTTTTTTTTATGAGAGGAAAGTTCGTTTTACGCACAACGGTGTCACAAAACGGAAATACAGAACAATGTGTCGCTCATTTCGAAGTGAAACCCCCGTCGAGAGACTTGGAACTCACTGAAGAAAAATATACCTTTGTCTTATATATGTCCTGATCCATGAAGAAATTCAAACGCATCATACTGCTGCTGTTGCTGGTTGTCCTGTACCGCGACGTGTGGGCGCAGAACATCGAAAGCGACGATAAGAAGATCATTCCTCTTGCCGGAGATGTCACCCGCATCGGTCAGGGCAAACGTCACACGAAAAAATATGCCCATGCGGATTCGCTCGCGGGCGACACGCTTCCCCACAAAGGCTTTTTCCGCAAAATCATCGACTACTACAACCGATCGAACGTCGATCGAACGTTTGAAAAGAAGATCGACTGGAGTATCGCTCCGGGTCCGAACTATTCGTCGGATGTGGGCTTCGGCATCGGCTTTCTGTTGGGCGGTCTGTATCGTATGGACCGCACCGACTCGGTGACTTCGCCCTCCAACATCTCAATCTACGGCAACTTCACGACCCAAAAATTCGTGCTGTTGCGGTTCAGCGGCGACAACATCTTCAAGAAGAACAAACAACTGATCAGTTATTCGGGTGCATTCGTCTATTTCCCGGGGGCATTCTACGGCGTGGGTTACGATGCCGGAAAGGAGGGTTACGCCCAAGAACTGACCACCACCAACGCCATCGTGCGTTTTTCATATTGTGCGGCAGTTTACGGACGCTGGTATGCAGGCGTGAGTGCGGGACTGAACTATTCGGGAACGAGTTACCGCGACTCGAACATCCGCGACCTGCTCGAAAAAATCGATGCAGGCACAATGGAGAGACCTGCGGGCGAATTAGGCGAGATCTACAACACATGGAAAAAGGGCGACGGCTCATACGACCCCGACAAACAAGACCCCTTCTCGAATTACATCCGCCACACGGGTGAAGACCCCGATGCCTTCAACGCCAATGTGGGTGTGTTCCTCCAATACGATTCGCGCGATATCATGCACAACGCCACCAAGGGTATTTTCCTGAAGGGCGAAGCGAAATGGTATCCCAAATGGCTGGGCAATACGGGTCGCCACTTCGGTCGTCTGTCGCTCACGTTCGATGCCTACAAGAAATTGTGGAAGGGCGGCGTTCTGGCCTACGATCTGTTTACCGACCTTACGATCGGCACCCCTTCGTGGCACATGTATTCGAAGATGGGCGGTATGGAGCGTATGCGCGGCTATTACGAAGGCCGTTACCGCGACAAACGCCTCGTCGAAACCCAACTCGAATTACGCCAGAAAATCTACCATCGTCACGGTATCGTTGGCTGGTTCGGCGTAGGACAGGTTTGGGGCACCCACAAATTCCAATGGGACAACATGCTTTACAGTTTCGGTTGCGGTTACCGCTTCGAGTTCAAGAAGGGCATGAACATCCGTCTGGACTACGGTTGGGGTATTTACGGCAACCAGAATCTGCCGTGGGATCGCAAACGCTCGTCGGCATTCCTCTTCACTGCCTCCGAGGCGTTCTAAACACCACCCCACTACAAAAAAATAGAATCCGTACCTTTTTGTACGGATTTTTTTATAAGCAAAAAGAAAGGGCACCCCTTTAGGGAGTGCCCTTTCTCGTATTTTAACCGAAGTGTTTAGGCTTCGGGCTTGCGCAGTGCCAGATACAACTCGTCCAACTGCGACTGATCGAGATAACCGGGAGCATCCAGCATCACATCGCGTCCCGCATTGTTCTTCGGGAATGCAATGTAATCGCGGATCGACTCCGAACCGCCGAACAGCGAGCAGAGACGGTCGAAACCGAATGCCAGACCTCCGTGAGGGGGCGCACCGAACTTGAAGGCGTTCATCAGGAAGCCGAACTGCTCCTGCGCCTTTTCGGGCGTGAATCCCAGACACTTGAAGATCTGAGCCTGAAGTTGTGCATCGTGAATACGGATCGAACCGCCGCCGACCTCCGTACCGTTGCAGACAAAGTCGTAAGCATCGGCACGAACGCGTCCCGGATCAGTATCCAGATACTGAATATCCTCCTTTTTGGGCGAGGTGAACGGGTGGTGCATGGCGTAGAAACGCTGCGTCTCGTCGTCCCACTCGAACATCGGGAAATCAACCACCCACAGCGGAGCGAACTTCTTCGGATCACGCAACCCCTCCTGATTGCCGACCTCCAGACGAAGGGCGCACAACTGGGTCAGTGCCTTGAACTTCTTGCCGCACAGGATGAATACCATGTCACCCTCCTCGGCACCCGTCCGCTCGGCAATGGCGCGTACCTCCTCAGGCGTGTAGAACTTGTCGATCGACGATTTGATCTTGTCCTGCTCCAAACGGATCCAGATCAGACCCTTGGCACCGACCTGAGGACGTTTTACGAACTCGGTCAGGGCGTCAATCTGTTTGCGGGTATATTTGGCGCAACCCTTGGCGGCGAAACCGACCACGTACTCCGCATCGTCAAACACGGAGAATCCGTGACCCTTCGCCAGATCCGTCACATCGTGGAACTCCATACCGAAACGCAGGTCGGGTTTGTCCGAACCGTATTTCTCCATGGCTTCGATCCACGGCATACGTTGCAATTTCTCGGTGAACTCAATGCCCAAAACCGTCTTGAACATGTGTTTTGCCCAACGCTCGAAGATTTCGAGGATGTCCTCCTGCTCGGCAAACGACAACTCGCAGTCGATCTGTGTAAATTCGGGCTGACGGTCGGCACGCAGATCCTCATCGCGGAAACAACGCACGATCTGGAAATAACGGTCGAAACCGGCCACCATCAACAACTGCTTCAGCGTCTGCGGCGACTGGGGCAGCGCATAGAACTGGTTGGGACTCATACGACTCGGCACAACGAAGTCACGCGCCCCCTCAGGGGTCGAACCCACAAGGAACGGGGTCTCGATTTCGAGGAATCCCTCCTGATCGAGGAAACGGCGGATTTCCTGAGCCATCTTGTGACGCAGGATCATGTTGCGTTGCAGGGGCGGACGACGAAGATCCAGATAACGATACTTCATTCTCAGATCGTCACCACCATCCGACACCTCCTCGATGGTGAAGGGAGGAGTCTGCGCCTCGTTCAAAACGACGATATGCTCCACCGACACCTCGATGTCGCCGGTAGCCATCTTGGGGTTCTTCGACTGACGTTCGATCACCTTACCCGTGATCTGAATGACCCACTCGCGTCCGAGTTTCGAAGCGATTGTCCTGACCTCTTCGGCCGAATGTTCCTCGACGACAATTTGGGTGATGCCGTAGCGGTCACGAAGGTCGATAAAGGTCATTGCGCCCAGATTACGAACCTTCTGTACCCAGCCGGCAAGCGTGACTGTCTGTCCGATGTGATCCGATCTCAGACAGCCGCATGTATGGGTTCTGTACATAATTGTGTATCTTTAAGTCTTGTAACTTACAAAGATAGGAAAAAGGTTTCTTTTCGCGTAACTTTTTCCGTGGAAAATGACGTTCGGCGGGGAATCCGACTCTTTGCCGGGTCTTTTTCCGGAATCTTTTGCGTATCTTTGTCCTTATAAAGCGAACAAAAAATGGAAGAACTCACCCAAACCCGACAGGACGAAAACTTCATGCGTCAGGCATTAAACGAAGCACGTAAAGCGTTTGACAGAGAGGAAGTCCCCATCGGAGCGGTCGTCGTTTGCGAGGGTCGTGTCATCGGACGCGGACACAACCTCGTCGAGACGCTCTCCGACCCCACGGCACATGCCGAAATGCAAGCTCTGACGGCAGCCGCCTCGACCCTCGGCGGGAAATACCTCCCCAAATGCACGCTTTACGTCACGGTCGAGCCGTGCATCATGTGTGCAGGGGCAATCGCATGGGCTCAGGTCGGGCGTGTCGTATGGGGGACGGACGATCCCAAGAAGGGCTATCATACCTACTCCGATCATGTGCTCCATCCCAAGACCCTCGTCGCACAGGGCATTCTCGAAGAGGAATGCCGAAAGTTGATGACCGAGTTTTTTCAGACTTTACGACGATAAATTTGGCAGTCGGGGAAAAAAAACGTAAATTTGCCTTTGATAGACTCATACATTCCGATATGTCGGGATGTATGTTTTTCCTAAAAAAAATCAAGTTACAATTAATACAAAACGAACACTGAAATGAAAAAATTAATTTTGACCGTCATCGCCGCAATGGCAAGTATGACTCTTTGGGCGCAGGATCTTTCTGCGCTTTACAACGAGGGTGCCGCAGCCTTCGGTAAAAAGGATTTCGCAACGGCAATCGCCAAATTCGCCGAAGTTGTAGAACTCGGCGAGGACAGCGAAGACGCTGAAGAACTGGTTGATAACGCAGGCAAGAACCTCTCGATCTGCTATCTGAAAATGGCCGTGCTGAACGCCAAGCAGCAGAAGTTTGACGAGGCTTTGGATACCTGCGAGAAAGGCATCAAAGTATCGAAAGAACACAACAAGGTACAGGTCAATAAATTCAAGTCGTTGATCGCCAGCATCTGTCAGGCCAAGGGTGCCGCACAACTCAACGCCAAGGAGTATGAAGGTGCCGCCGAGACCCTGAAGAAAGGTCTGGAGTGCCGTCCCGCAAACGTGAAATTGCAGAGCCTTCTGGCTCGTTGCCTCTGCGACTCGGATCACTTTGTAGAGGGTATGGAACTCTACGAGAAGGTTGCCAAGAACGATGATCCCAAATACGCCGCCGATGTAGAGCAGGCCAAGAAGGATATGGCTCTTTACACCAACAACCAGATCGCCAAGATGCAGGCCGCTTCGGATTTCGACGGTATGCTTTCGATGGCCGAGTCGATGTTGGCCAAGAACGCCGAGAGTGCCTTGGGTCTGAACGTACGTGTACAGGCTTACACCGGCAAGAAGGACTTCGACAAGGTAATCGAGTTGGCTTCGGCAGCCGCTGAGGCTCAGATTGATGCCGAAGACAAGAGCCAGATGTACTTCCTGTTGGGTTGCGCCTACAACGAGAAGAAGATGCCCGAACAGGCAGTAGCCGCATTCAGCAAGGTAAACGCAGGTCCCAACGTGCAGAACGCACAGCAGGCTATTGCAGGTCTGAAGAAATAATCCTCCCTTTCAAGAGGAACGAAAAAGGGTTGTCCTTCGCAGGACAACCTTTTTTTGTGTGCCTCTCGGAAAAAAGACCGACGAATTTTCGGGAACAATTCCCGCCTTTCTCCTCTGCCACGAACCGTACCCTCCTCTCTCTTTACGGGCGAGAAGAGAATTGTTTCCGCCGCACCGCTTCGGCAGAAAAAACGCAGATCCTCTCTCTTCGAAAACAATTCTTGCGAATTTCGGACAACCTTGCGAAAATCTTTTCGCCATCTTCGGACAACCTGCGCGCCTCCTTTACAAAGGCGTGTCCTCAAAAGAACGAAACCATCCCTTTATAGGCCAAAAGGATCGCTCCGTAGCGCAATGCCTTACCCGCAGCCATTGCCAGCAAGGTGAGCCAGAAATTACTGCGCATCAGCCCCAGTGCAATGGCGACCGCCTCGCCGATTCCGGGAAGGAACGCAAAGAAACCCATCAGCGCACCGCGACCCGCCAAGAAATGTTGTGCGCGGCGGAGTTGCTTCTCCGAAACGCCCAATTTCAAGATCCACTGCATCTTGCCCAGCGATCCGATCCAATAGCAGGTCATTCCGCCCAAAGTATTGCCCGCAGTCGAAGCCACAATGGCAGTCAAAGGGTCGATGCCCATGTGCAGGAGGACAGCCAGCACCACCTCGGAACTGAACGGGAAAATACTGCCCGAAATAAATCCCGCGACAAAAAGTCCCCACGCACCCCAATCGACCAGAAGTTGCACCAATGTATCCATTGCCAAAGCATATTAAAAAAGGGAGACCCTCGAAAAGGAGTCTCCCTTATCTTACGGAAAATTCCGATTAATAGTATTTCACGGTTTTGCCTTCGATCGCCGTCAGCAGGTTGTTGGCAGCCGACGATGCACCGATACGGAACAAATCGGTCGTGAGCCACTCCTTGCCGAGGATCTCCTCGACGATCGTGTAGTAGAGAGCCGCCTCCTCAGGGGTACGGACACCGCCTGCGGCCTTGAAACCGACTTTATGCCCCGTCTTCTCGTAGTAGTCGCGGATGGCGGTACACATCACCACGGCAGCCTCAGGCGTCGCGGCAACGTCGATCTTACCTGTCGAAGTCTTCACGAAATCGGCACCCGCCAACATCGACAGCAGCGATGCCTTGCGGATCAGTTCGGGCGTTTTCAGCGCACCCGACTCGATGATGACCTTCAAGATGATATCCTCGTTCATCTCCGAACGGATCACCTCCACCTCGTTGGCAGCCTCGTTATACTCGCCCGACAACATGTGACCCACGTTCATCACGATGTCGATCTCATCGGCACCGTTCTCCATGGCCATCGTCACCTCCAGAGCCTTCACCTCCAGATAGGTCTGCGATGCGGGGAAACCGCCTGCAACCGATGTAATACGCATCGGCGTACCGTCCACGGCCAGCCCCACCGTCTCGACGAATGCGGGATATACACAAATCGAAGCCACGTTGGGAATCGAGGGATATTTCTCGTAAAACTCGGCGGCCTTCTTGGCAAATTTCGTCACCGACTCCACCGAATCGTTACACGACAGGGTTGTGAGGTCGATTGCCGAATAGCAGAACTTATAGACATCTGTGGTGTGATTACGCAGAGCGATTTCGCGGATGCGGGTCACTTCGGCGTCCACTTTTTCCTGACTCCATGCCGGAGCATATTCCTTAAGCTGATTGATATATTCCATAGTCACTGTGTTTTTCACAAAAATAGATAAAATTTCGGAGTTCCGTGCATTTTCCATCCTAATTTTCACCTCTTTATCATGCACAAGATCCTTCAAAAAGTCGGGGAAAGCATCCCCCGGAAACAAAAAGATCCCGAACCCAGCGGATGGGTTCGGGATCCTCTATTTGAAATTCAAGGATGAATTACTTCTGAACAGCCTTCAGATTAACGTCCTTGGCAGCCTTCTTGGCCAACTCAGGATTCTTCGAGATTGCGCTTGAAAGTTCTACCTGAGCGGTCTTGGTGTCACCTTCCTTGGCAGCGATCACTGCACGCAGGTAATCAGCCTCAGCCGACTTGTCGTTGGCAATAGCCTTCTTGGCACCCGACAGGTTGTTGTTCATCACCAGAACAATAGCCTCGTTGTAGCCCGACATGTTCTTGGCAGCGGCAGCATAGTCACCCTCGGCAGCAGCCAGAGCAGCCTTCGACTCGGCATCAGCACTCATGGCATACTTCTTGGCCTCCTCGGTGTTGCCGTTGGCAAGATTAACGAGCAGCAGGTTGTTGTTGATCTCGGCATTCGAATCCAACTTGGCAGCCTTGTCAAATGCTTTGGCAGCATCCTCGTTCTGACCGGCAGCAGCATAAGCCACACCAAGGTTGTTCCAAGCGTCAGCCTCGTTGTACTTCTTGGTTGCGGTTTCGAGAATGGCAACGCGCTCGGCTTTGTCCTCTACGAGTTCTTCGGCAGCGTACAGGTACTCCTCTTTCGAGAGTTCCTCACCGTTCTTGATGGCAGCGAGAATCTCGGCATCGGTCTTACCCTGAATATCCGACGAGTTGATGATCTTCGAGCGACGCAGTTCGGGCAGGATTTCGTCCTTCAACTCGGTGTAAACCGAAGCCATGTTCTTGATCTCCTGCTCACGCTGGGTAGCCGAGTTGTACAGGCTCAAAACCTGAAGAATGAGTTCCTTGTCCTGAATGTTCGAACGCTCAACGAGTTCTTTGAAGCCGTCCCAGTCCTCACCGTACGAAGCGGCATCTACATCCAGACCTGCGTCCTTGAGCAATTTGGCAACAACCTTCTTGCTCGACTCCGAACGATCCGACGACAGTTCGTCGTTGAACTTTTCGGGACCATCGGGCGAAGCATAGCCCTTAACGAGGATGGTGTTGGTGATGCGGTCGTTGTTGAGTTTCGAATCAACGTCCTCTTTGAAAGCGTCGAGGTTGGCAGCCTTCTGGTGCTTCTTGATCACGCGCGACGAACCGATTTCGTAACGAAGGTCGGTATCGTAAACCACGGTGGTCACCTTCTTGAACTGGTGAGGCATGGTCTCCATCATGTCGCTGTACTTAATATCCTTCTGCAAGGTATTGACACCCTGAGCGATGTTCAGACCGAACTTCTGATAGATGGCCGTCTTCTCGGCCTCCGAACCCTCGGCGAGGATCTTTCTCTCGGCCTTGGTAGGCATCGAACCGTCGTTCAAATTAACGGGAGTAAACTCGTGGCACTTGCCTTTCTTGCACTTGATCTCGGCACGAACCTGCAACGTACCGTTGTCCATACGCTCATCGTAGGGCAACTCGAAATGAATAGTCTGGTTGCCACCGTTCTTCTTGTCGATTACAGTGTAGTTCTCTTCTACTTTCGAGCCTTGGAAGTACTGGGGTTTGCCGGCGATTTCGCCACCCTCTACGACCATGACGGGAGTAACCTTGACCATGGCATCGGGCTGGAAATACTTGGCGGGGAAGGTAACGTGGAGGTCAGCGGCTACGATACCGTTGTTCAACGTCAGGACTTCGGGAGTAACGGCCCAAGTCACCTGATCTTGCTTACCGCTCATTTTCTTGAAGCAGTTGCAACTTGAGAAAGTCATGGCAACGACAGCAGTTGCCAAAACCAGTTTCATGAAGTTTTTCATAATTCGTAAATATTTTTGTTGTTCTTGTATATATATAAGGTACACCGATAAAAATTTTTACCTTTTGCCAACAACGCAAAAATAGAAAAAATCTTATGATTTACAACACCCGACGAATAAAATATTCATCGGATGTCGTATTTTGGGTTTACTCCTCTTTGTGGTCGTAGTGCGGACGACGCTCGCGGCGGTCGCCACGCTCGCCTCTTTCGCCACGTTCGGGACGTTCGGGACGGGGACGACGCTCACGCTCGACCCAGCCTTCGGGCTTGGGCAACAGTGCCTTACGCGACAACTTGAGTTTGTTGGTCTTGGGATCGACACCGATGAGTTTCACATCAATCTCGTCACCTTCCTTCAAACCGGTCTCCTCCATCGTCTCGAAACGCTTGTAGTCGATCTCCGAGATGTGCAAGAGGGCATCCTTGCCGGGCATGATCTCGACGAATGCACCGAAGGCAACAATCGAACGGATCTTGCCGTGGTACGTCTCGCCCACTTCGGGGATGGCAACGATCGCCTTGATGCGTGCCAGAGCGGCATCCAGAGCGGCCTTGTTCACACCGAAGATATCGACGATACCCTTGTTCTCCTCCTCGGTGATGGTGATGGTCGTGTCGGTGGTCTTCTGAATATCCTGAATAACCTTACCGCCCGGGCCGATCACGGCACCGATCATATCCTGCGGGATCACGATCTGCTGGATGCGGGGAACCATGGGTTTGTAGTCGGCTCTCGGTTCGGCGATGGTCTCGGTCATGATGTCGAGGATGTGCATACGACCCTTGCGAGCCTGCTCCAGAGCGGTTGCCAGTACATCGTACGACAGACCGTCCACCTTGATGTCCATCTGTGTGGCGGTGATACCGTCGCGGGTACCCGTCACCTTGAAGTCCATATCACCCAAATGATCCTCATCACCCAGAATATCCGACAAGACAGCCCATTTGCCGGTCTCGGAATCCGAAATCAGACCCATTGCGATACCCGAAACGGGTTTCTTCAACTTCACGCCTGCATCCATCAGAGCCAGCGTACCGGCACAGACGGTTGCCATCGACGATGAACCGTTCGACTCCAGAATATCGGAAACGACACGTACGGCATAGGGATTCTCTTCGCCGACGGGAACCATCGGCTTCAGAGCGCGCCATGCAAGGTGACCGTGACCGATCTCACGACGGCTCAGACCACGGGCGGCCTTGGCCTCACCGGTCGAGAACGGCGGGAAGTTATAGTGAAGAACGAACTGCTCGGAACCCTGTACGAGTACTTCGTCCTTTTGTTTCTCATCAAGTTTTGTGCCAAGCGTCACGGTAGCCAGCGACTGGGTTTCACCGCGGGTGAAGATTGCCGAACCGTGTGCTCCGGGCAGGTAACCTACCTCGCACCAGATGGGGCGGATCTCATCCAACTTACGACCGTCGAGACGTTTGTGCTCGTCGAGGATCATGTTGCGCATGGCCTTCTTCACGACGTCGTCGTGGTAGTAGCGGTGAATCATCACCTGCTTCTCCTCCAACTCCTCTTCGGTGAAACGCTCGCAGAACTCGGCTTCGAGGTTCTCGAAAAGTTCCTCACGCTCGTGCTTCATCGTACCCGATGTGGCGATGGCGTATGCCTTGTCGTAGAGTTCCGAGATGATCGTCTGACGCAACTCCTCGTCGTTCTCCTCGTGGCAGTACTCGCGTTTCACGTCCTTGCCCAACTCTTTCGACAACTCGATCTGTACGGCGCAGTGCTTCTTGATCTCCTCGTGGGCGAACTTGATGGCACCCAGCATCACCGCCTCCGAAACCTCCTTCATCTCACCCTCGACCATCAGGATGTTGTCGATGGTACCGGCGACCATGATGTCCAGATCGACCTGATCCATCTGCGAGAAATTGGGGTTGATGACATACTCGCCGTTGATGCGGGCCACACGTACCTCCGAGATCGGGCCTCCGAACGGGATGTCCGAGACTGCCAGAGCGGCCGATGCGGCAAGACCTGCCAGTGCGTCGGGTTGAATATCCTTGTCGGCCGAGATCAGGTTTACGGTCACATAAACTTCGGCGTGGTAGTTCGAGGGGAACAGGGGACGCAGAGCGCGGTCGATCAGACGGGCCACCAGAATTTCGGCGTCACCTGCGCGGCCTTCACGCTTGAGGAAACCGCCGGGGAAACGACCGCAGGCGGCATACTTCTCTTTGTACTCGACTTGCAGGGGCATGAAATCGGTGTCGGGTTTGGCATCCTTGGCGGCCACGACAGTTGCCAGCAGCATCGTATCGCCCATTTTGAGGACGACCGCGCCGTCGGCCTGTTTGGCCAGTTTGCCCGTTTCGATCTCGATCACACGGCCGTCGCCCAAGGTGATCGTCTTACGGACTGCATTGTACAGCTTCTTTTCTTCCATAAATATTTTTACCTAAATGTGTGTTTTGCCTTCAAATTGAAATGAAGGCAACTTTTTGGAAGTTGCCCTCATTCCGGCCCTTCGGATTACTTGCGAAGGTTAAGCGTTTTAACGATTGCACGGTAGCGTTCGATATCAACGACCTTCAAGTACTCCAACAACTGACGACGCTTACCGACCAGACGCAACAAAGCACGCTGCGTGCCGAAATCGTGACGGTTGTTTTTGAGGTGCTCTGTAAGGTGGCTGATACGGTACGAGAACAACGCGATCTGACTTTCGGGCGAACCCGTGTCGGTGTTAGACTTGCCGTACTGACCAAAAAGCTCTTGCTTTTTCTCTGCTGTTAAATAAGCCATAATATTTTTTGTTTATTTAAGTTCCACTCTACGACGCATCCCCCTTACTGCGGATCACGCCAGAGCGTGCCACAAAGGTAGGAATTTTATAAGAATAAATCACCCGAAAACAAAATTTATTTCGCATTTGGGGCTGTTTTCGGTCGCCGTAAAGTAAAAAATCGTAATTTTGTCCCCGAAATCAGACTTTTGACCATGAAAACGAACATTTTTCGCATATTGTTTTTGTTTGTGACTCTTGCATTTGCATCCTGCGACAACACGCAAAACTCCTATATGATTGTCGAGGGTCCGATGCTCGGCACCCGCATGCGTATTGCGGCCGACATCAAGGGTCTTTCGCAACAGGAAGTTTTCGTGCGTGCCATGAAGATCGACCGCGCGATGAAATCCTCGATGTCGATCTTCGAAGAGGGGTCGCTTTTGAACCGCATCAACCGCAACGAAACCGACTCGATCGACAAACACATCCGCTTTAATTTCCTGCTTGCCGACAGCATCTCGTCGCTCTCGGCGGGACGCTACGACGTGACCGTCAAACCGCTGGTCGAGGCGTGGGGTTTTGCAGGCAAACACAGCCTGCCCGATCCCAACATCGACTCGCTGCTGCAATTTGTCGGTCACGACAAGATCCGCATCGAGGGCGACCGCATCGTGAAGCAAGACCCCCGCGTGCAACTCGACTTCAATTCCGTTGCCAAAGGCTATACGGTCGATCTTCTGGCGAACATGGTCGAAGAGTGCGGCGCACAGAACTACCTTGTGGAGATCGGCGGCGAGATCCGTTGCAAGGGACACAACCCCCGTGGCGAAGGTTGGCGCATCGGTGTCGAAACCCCGTTCGAGGGGAACCAGACCAACGGCGAATACCTCCAACGGCGCATCCGCTTCACGGAGGGCGGCATGGCCACTTCGGGCAACTACCGCCGCTGTTACCGCGATAAAGCGGGCAATCTCGTTGCCCACACGATCAATCCCCAGACGGGTCGCAGTGCCCTTTCGCGCCTGCTGTCCGTGACGGTGGTCGCCAAAACCTGCGCCGAGGCGGACGCACTCGGCACGATGTTCCTCGCAATGGGTGCAGACGATGCCCTCAGGATGGTCAGCGCACACCCCCGATACAACGTCTATTTCATCCTTGCGGGAAGCGAAGAGGGCAAATACGAGGAATTTGCTTCGGAAAGCATGAAAAATCTTTTGATGGAGGACTAAACCATGAAACAAGCAGTTTTTCTCTATAACAAACAGTCGGGACGCGGCAAGATCGAAAAGGTCGTCGATCAGATCGTTGCCGTTTTTGCCGAACACGACTACCGGATGACCCCCCATGCGATCGACTTTAAAGCCAACCCCTACGACGGGAACGAGGAGATCGACCTGATGGTCGTGGCGGGTGGTGACGGCACGGTGAATTTCGCCGTGAACAGCATGTGCGCCAAGGGGCTTAACCTTCCGCTCGCCATCATCCCCGCGGGTACGGCCAACGACTTTGCCGGAGCACTCGGCATGTCGCACGACCCGATCGAGGCGGCACGCCAGATCGTCCGCGGCACGGAACAGCGGGTCGATTGCGGACGGGTCAATGACCGGTATTTCGTGAACATCCTTTCGTTCGGAGTCTTTACGACCACCTCGCAACGCACGTCCGACGAGCGCAAGCACAAGATCGGCAAACTGGCCTATCTGATCGAGGGAGCGCACGAGTTCCGCACGATGCACGCCGTACCCCTGAAGGTCGTGACCGAAAACGAAGAGTTCGACTTCAATTCGCTGATGGTGCTGATTTTCAACGGAGAAACCGCCGGCGGATTCCACCTTGCCCGCAATTCGTCGGTACGCGACGGCAAGTTCGAGATGATCCTTCTGGAGAAACGCAACTTCTTCCGTTCGACCCTTGCAATGGGACGTTACCTGATGGGCGGCACCCCCAAAATCGTCCGTCACGTGCAGGCACACACCATTGACATTGTCTCGAAAATCGACGAGCCGACCGATGTGGACGGACAGCCCGGATCGCACTTCCCGCTCCACATCGAATGCCTTGCAGGTGCGCTCCGCGTCATCTGCCCCGCAACGGAATCCTGACGCGAAGCGACAATTCAACCAAAAAAACCATCTGTTTCTTGTTATCCAGAACAAAATTTGTTACTTTTGTCCTAAATAATTTACGATATGGAGGGTTCGAAGGTTATGCGCAACTTGCGTGAGGGATTGCACAAGGTATCCATCTCGCGCATCAAAAAGGAGATGAACGACGTGTTCTATCTCTCGGACGATCTGGTAGTCACCAAACTCAGTCCCGACAACAACACGACGAGCGACTATCCCGCGTCGATCGACGGGTTCTCGGCGGTGATCATCATCGCGGGCGAGGCCACCGTGTCGATCGACATGCAAAATTACCACGTCAAACCCAACACCATCGTTTTTTTCAACCCCGACAGCATCATCCGCACGGTGAAGTGTTCGAACAATGCGCAGGCCTACTTTCTGGCATTCTCGCGCTCGTTCGTCAATGAGATCCAGATCGACCTCTCGACTTCGCTTCCCGTCTATATGCGCTTCGGGCAACAACCCGTCATGGAGGTGCGTCAGGAGGATGTCGATGAGATCCGCCAGTTGTTCCGCATGATCATGACCATGACGCGCAGCGACAAATCCCGCTACCGTCACGAAATCATCCGCACGCTCTTCACCACGGCCTTCTACATGATCACCGAGATCATCCTCCGCGAACAACCCGAGGAGGCGAAGCAGGGACGTTGCGAGGTGCTTTTCAACGAGTTCATGGCTCTTTTGGAACAGCACAGCAAACGCGAGCGAAACGTCAGTTTCTATGCCAAGGAGTTGAACATCACGCCCAAATACCTCTCGTCGGTCGTCAAGGAGGTGAGCGGCAAGACGGCGGCACGATGGATCGACGAATCGGTCATCCTCGAAGCCAAAGCCCTGTTGAAATATTCGGGTATGAGCATTCAGGAGATTGCCTATCATCTGAATTTCTCGACCCAATCGTTTTTCGGCAAATACTTCAAACAACATACCGGCACTTCGCCCTCGCACTTCAAACGCCGCGGTTAGAAAATTCGTGTCGGATGTTCCGATTCAAAGCACTTGCCGGGGGCAGGTGCTTTTTTATGTCTTTGCGCCGGACAGGATGTTTTTTTTTTAAATACCCGGAGACAAAGCCCCATACCTATATTAATTTTCAACAGTCCGCATCAATATTTTAAAATATTATTTTAAGAAAAGCGCGATTTATTGAAAATATATTTGCAAAAGGCTTGTTGTTTCAGATATTTTTTATATTTTTGTAATCGTTTTAAACCAAAACAAGATGAAAAGCAGTTCAAAAAAAGATTATTCACCTGAGGATTTGAAATATCTGGATCTTTTGGCAGAAAAGTTCCCGACTATTTCGGATGCCGCCACCGAGATTGTGAATCTGGAGGCCATCCTCAATCTTCCGAAGGGAACCGAACATTTTTTGACCGATCTTCACGGGGAGTTCGCCGCTTTCCGGCATGTGCTGAAGAACGGATCGGGCGTAATCCGCCAGAAGGTACACGAGTTGTTCCAGCACACGTTGCGCGAATCCGAACAGCGCGACCTCTGCACACTGATCTACTACCCCGAAGAGAAACTCGAACTGATCAAACGCACGGAAAAGAACCTTCAGGACTGGTATCACATCACGATCAACCAGCTGATCGAGGTTTGCCGTACGGTATCGACCAAATACACGCGCTCGAAAGTCAAGAAAGCACTGCCGGAGGACTTCGCCTATGTGATTCAGGAGTTGCTGCACGAATCGGGCTCGCGCGAAAAGGTCAATAAAGAGGAGTACTTCAAGTCGATCCTGCGCTCGATCATCTCGGTGGGACGTGCCGATGAATTTATCGTGGCCATTTCGCACGTGATCCAGCGACTGACAATCGACCGCCTGCACATCATCGGCGATATTTTCGACCGAGGTCCGGGCCCGCACATCATCCTCGACACGCTGATCAACTACCACACGCTGGACATTCAGTGGGGCAACCACGACATGCTGTGGATGGGTGCCGCCGCCGGCAACCCCGCATCAATTGCCAACGTGGTGCGCATTCAGGCACGCTACGCCAACCTCGACGTGTTGGAGAACGGCTACGGCATCAACCTGTTGCCTCTGGCACGTTTTGCGATGGAGACCTACGGCAACGACCCCTGCAAGTCGTTCCTGCCGCGTCTGATGCCCGATGCGTGTCTTGACGAACGCGACATCCGTCTTTCGGCGCAGATGCAGAAGGCGATGGCCATTATCCAGTTCAAATTGGAGGGACAGATGATCACCCGTCACCCCGAATACGACATGAAATCGCGTCTGTTGCTGGACAAGATGGATCTGAAGGCGGGTACGGTAAAGGTCGATGGCAGGGTTTATCCGCTGAACGACCTCAACTTCCCGACTCTCGACCCCAAAAACCTCTACAAACTCTCGCCCGACGAGGAGGATGTCATGCAGCAACTCACCTCGTCGTTCCGCAACAGCGAGAAACTCCAGAAACACATCCGCCTGCTCTACCGCAAGGGAAGTCTTTATCTGGTCTTGAACTCCAACCTGCTGTACCACGCCTCGATCCCGATGAACGAGGACGGCACGTTCAAGGAGGTGGAGATCTGCGGCGAACGACGCAAGGGTCGTTCGTTGTTGAACCGTGTGGACCAACTGGCACGCGAGGCCTTTTCGGGCGAACGCGGCACGGCCGAACAGCAGGAGGCTCTGGATTACATGTGGTATTTGTGGTGCGGCAAGGATTCGCCCCTGTTCGACAAGGACAAGATGGCGACCTTCGAGGCCTATTTCATCGACGACAAGGAGGCACGCAAGGAGCGCAAAGGCTTCTACTACGCCCACATGGAGGACACGAATGCCTGCGGCATGATCCTCGAAGCCTTCGGTCTCGATCCCGCCACTTCGCATATTATTTCGGGACACATTCCCATCAAGAGCGGTAAGGGCGAAAGCCCGATCAAGGCGGGCGGCCGTCTGCTGATGATCGACGGCGGTTTCTCGCGCGCCTATCAGAAGGAGACGGGCATCGCAGGCTACACGCTCATCTACAACTCGTGGGGCATGCAACTCGTCCAGCACCAGCCCTTCGTATCGCGCCGCCGCGCCATCGAAGAGGGCTTGGACATCCTTTCCACGAAATTTGTCGTGGAGTCCGTCACGCACCGCATCATGGTACGCGACACCACCGTGGGTAAGGAGTTGCAGGTACAGATCAATGATTTACGGCAACTTTTGGACGCTTACAGAAGCGGCGTCATAAAAGAACGTAGATAAGTTTTGTTTTTCTTTTGGTTGGCGATACGAAACGGAGAAAGGTTGTCGTGATTTAAAGCGTCCGTTCGTATCCGATTTAGGGGAAGGGAGCATTCGTGCTCCCTTTTTTATGTCTCCACATACGGCTTTCCCTACCCACACGGCTCTTATACGACCGCTCGTCACCGACTGCCACGTCCCCCCCCAATTCCCGACCTCCAATCGCAAAAACGCCCTCCCCTCCGCAACACACAAAAAAAAGACGGCCGTACCGAAGTACAGCCGTCTTGACACGTTCTGTTTTTCAGAGTTTTCTCTTCAAAACACTATTTTGCAGGGACTTTCATATATATGAACAAGTCAATATTTTCCAGTCTACTTTGATTGACAAAATCATTCTTATACATGGAAACAAACTTATTTTTCACAGCATTACGGATCTTGGTCTTATTATCCAAAGCCTCGATCGTAAACATGAATGCCGCATCACCACTACTCAGTTCAACCCATTCCATGTAGGTAGTTCCAACCAATTTCAAATATTTCACCTCATCAGGACTGGTAATATACCACTTTCCGTCACCGGCATCCTTGAGTTTGAATACACGAGCATCAGCAACCTCTTCGGGCTTTACCGCATTGAAATCGACCACAGGAGTTGCAAGTGTCTTATAAGGAATCTTATAACCACCATCCTGCTTCGAAGCATAACGATCGGTAGTTCTGGATCCCATCATAATAAACTCGGCACCATTAACCAACAAATTGGTATTTGCAGAAGTCAGACGAGTATATACGAAATTATCACCGGGAGTAGGTTCGGGATCGGGAGTGGGGGCAGGAGCAGCCTTCAAGTTCAATGCGATACGGTGAACATGACCACGCTCAAACGTCTTTGCAGGGACATCGATCGTATAGACCTCATCCGTCATCGTGGTAACCACGAACTTGGCATTCGTATAAGCCTGAGGAACAACTGCAAGGTAAGCCACATTGTTATAGTCTTTTGCATCAGCCTTGTTTACAGCGGTAGGCTGCTTTGCCAAACCGTCAAAATTAACCTCTACCGAATTGCCCGGAGTGACGTCGTAACCATTTACCGTTTGTGATGCACCATTGGCCTCAAATCGAACCGACTTAATGGTCTTACCTGCGATGGCAGAATCCTCGGTCACAAAACGGATCTGCATATACGAAGCCACATGCTGGAACTTAAGGGGAATCGAAACCACATCACCCTTCTGCATCCAACTCTCGAAAGGCAGGGGATTAAATTTAAAGGCCAAAAGTTTCAGATTGAAATAACCATTGTTATAAATGTTCGTCTGAACAGCGGGAATAGTTTCCTTCAATTCAATATTGATATTGGAACCCTCTTTAATCGGTTTGATGGGTTGAGTTCCCTCAAAGAGACAGTTCTGCGCATTGTATCTCAAATCAGCAGACTCATTAACCCAATTGGAACCATCAATGACATACTTAAGCATGATTTTATCGCCATCGGAGAAAATCATCTGACCGCCGTTACCGTTTTCAAACTCGGCACGGGTCTCATTCTCAAATTCAGCCGTTGCAACCAACTTAAGTTCTCCGGCCTCCTCACCGGGAGTGACAACCGATTCGAGTTCGTCATTGTCGGAACATGCGGTGAATGCCATTGCGGCTGCAGCAAAGAGCATTACGGATTTAAAAAACTTTTTCATCTTTCTATACTCTTTTAATAATTAAAATTCTTCTTCCTGTTCGATTCCGTCCCAACCGACCTGTTCAAATCGGCCCGAAACACCGAAACCTTCTTCCACAGCCACTTCGCACACGTCGATCGACGGTGCTACATACGTCTCGCTCAAATTTGTTAAGTTTTTCATTTTTTGGTAAATTTTAGGTATTATAAATAATTGATAATTATCGGATTTTCCCGATTAGCGTAACAAAGGAATAAAAAAATTCGCTAAAAGCAAAATTTTATACTCTTTTTCGGTTTACTCAAACATACGGAATAGTTTCCAAAATCACGTCATATCACTGAAAAGCAAATTATTACACCACTCACAGTACACCCGCAAACTATTTTTGCGTCGCAAAACTTTACACATTCCGACTTTCAGCCGTTCTTCCCCGAAAATCATTTTTTTACGAAAAAAGGATCTTTTTCGTAAATTATTTTAACAAATACAAATTTCACTTTTCCGCCCTGTCTCCCATCGAATATGAAGAATTATTTCTAATTTTGTACTTTTATGGCAAATCACTCCTCCCTCAAGGAGTACTTCCCGCTTTATTTAATATGTATAACAAGAAAAAGATACTCAAAGTCAGTTATCCGATCATCCTCGGACTGCTCGCACAGAACATCATCAACGTCACCGACACCGCCTTTCTGGGACATGTCGGCGAAGTCGAGTTGGGTGCATCGGCCATCGGCGGTATTTACTACTACTGCTTCTTCATCCTTGCGTTCGGCTTCAGCGTCGGCGCACAGATCCTCATGGCACGCCGCAACGGCGAGGGAAACCACCGCGAAATCGGCCCGATCCTCACCCAAGGATCGCTGTTCATCCTTTTGATCGCCATCCTCCTGTTGGGCGCAACATTCACCACCGCCCGCCCGATGCTCGGCATGATGCTCAGTTCGGAGAAAATCATCGACGCCGCCGTGATCTTCTATCAATGGCGCGCGTGGGGTTTCCTTTTCTCGTTCATCAACACCATGTATCGCGCCTTCTACGTGTCGATCACACGCACGAAGGTATTGACCTACAACGCCGTCGTCATGGCCGTCGTCAATATCTTCCTCGACTGGGTGTTGATCTTCGGCGAGTTGGGCTTCCCGAAGATGGGGCTGGAGGGTGCCGCCCTCGCATCGGTCATCGCCGAGGCGGTATCGCTCGGTTACTTCATCATCTACACCAAGCGAAACATCGGAACCGAACGCTACAACATTCGTTTCAGCCTCAGGATCGACCGCACGCTGATCCGTTCGATCCTCGGCGTATCGTCGTTTCTCATGTTGCAGCAGTTTGTGCCGTTTGCCACATGGTTCGTCTTTTTCCTCGCCATCGAACACCTCGGACAGCGTGAATTGGCAATCGCCAATATCTGCCGAAGCATCTACATCTTGGCACTGATCCCGATCAACTCGTTCCAGACCACCGTAAACACGTTGGTGAGCAACACGATCGGTGCGGGTGCGGTCGATAAGGTGCGCACGGTCATCAACCGCGTGACACTGATGAGCGTCATCACGGGTATTTTCTTCTGCGGTCTGATGTTTTGGATTCCCGAACTGATGCTCCGCATTTACACACACGATCCGCAACTCATCACCGATTCGGTACCCTCGCTCCATGTGATCGGCATCGCGCTGATCATCTGTGCCGCCTCGAACGTGCAATTCAGCGGTATTTCGGGTACGGGCAGCGCACGTGCCGCCTTCTGGATCATGATGCCGTGTCAGTTGGCCTACATTCTCTGGATCATCGTCTTCACCGGCATACTGAAATGGTCGGTCGCCGCAAGTTTCACGTGCGAAGTGATGTACTACTGTCTGCTATTGACCGCCTCGCTGCTGTACCTCAAATACGGCAACTGGCGCAACGTAAAGATCTGACCGGAACGTCTATAACATAAGGAAGCGGAGCGCAGGAATTGCGCTCCGCTTCCTTATTCATACGACATTTGTCCTTTTCACATCAAAACGTGCATTTGCTCCGCAACGCCTTCTGCCCCTCTCCTCTTTTTTTTCTGCACACCTCCGCCTCTTTATTTTCGGTCTGTCGTCTGTCTCATTTCCCATTCGCACCCTTGCCTTTCGGAATTTCCGGGACTGGAAATTTCTTCATCCCGATTCAAACACGAACCAGAAGGCTCTCAAGCGGGTTTTTGGGGATGTTTTCAAAAAAAATTCATAAAAACGAGGAAAAAATTTGGAACGAAAACTTTTTTGCCTTATCTTTGCACTCGCAATCACAGGAAAAGTGATTACCCCAATTCTGCGGAAATAGCTCAGTTGGTAGAGCACAACCTTGCCAAGGTTGGGGTCGCGAGTTCGAGTCTCGTTTTCCGCTCACAAGAGCGAAGCCGACAATCAAATGATTGTCGGCTTTTTTATTGTTGGAGATTCGCCACGCCGAACGCATTCCGCCCCGTTTTCGGGATCTGTCCCCGAATCTTTTCTCCTCCCGAACACCCTCCGTTCGCAATTTGCACGGGAACACCTCGCCCGATCCGTTGCAAGCATACATCAACCACCCGCTACGCCACAGGGCGATATGCCCCTTATCAGGATTCCGACTCCCCGATGCCTGTTTGAAGAACACATTCACATCTGCCGTTTCACAGGACACCTTTCCTCTTTCAAAAATTTACGTGCCACACAAAGCCGCTGCACGCGCTTTGCAAACGCCGCACATCATAACCGAAGTTGCACGGGAGAGACCTTCCGAATGCTTCTCTGCCCGATCCGTTGCAGAAACACGCCGACCGCCAGATACGCAATCTCGCAACAACCGACCAAATCTCCACACCCGATTCCCCGACCGCGATCTTTTGCCGACCACATCAAACAAAAAAAAGACGACCTACCGAAGTAAGTCGTCTTGGAGTGGGAGCTGAGGGATTCGAACCCCCGACCCTCTGCTTGTAAGGCAGATGCTCTGAACCAGCTGAGCTAAGCTCCCTTTTTGAATTTCAAGTGGTGCAAAGGTAATGCTTTTTTCGGAAAATCCAACACCTGATCGAAAAAAAAGTAAAAAAAACGAGTGAGCTCCTTATATCGCACCGCTACAACCACATACCCTTGCTTGATTCCTCACCTGGGGGATTCTGCAGGAGCTGGTCGTATAAGACTCACTCGCGGGTACAAAAGTAATAAAATTTTGGATCAATCCAAAATTAAGTGCATTTTTTCTCTTTAAATCGGATTTTCCGCCCCTCCGCCACACCCGGACACGATTTCAAGGAAGCCCTTCGGGAAATCATGTCGGTCATTGCCCTCACAAACGGCTGCCTTCTTTTCAGAAAAACCCTTTACAGGCCTCCGCCCCCATCAGATCGCTTTTGGAAACACCATGCCTCGATGTCCTTTCAACCGGTCTGCTGTCTCGTGTGGAGATGTTCATAACTCCATAGTTTATAAACAAAGTTATCAACATTTTTGTTCATAACTTTTTCAACACCCTGATTATCAATCGCAAGAAACCTCTCTTTCCCCAAAGCCGGTCTTCGTTTTCCCGATCAAAACGCACCTGTTTTCGGCAATTTGCAGTGGAGGAGCATCGACAAAAGCGGGAAGTATTTAAAAAGAACAGGCGACAAAAGGCTCGTCACGACAGAAAGCCGGTGACGGGAAAAGAGCGGTCGGAAAGGAATCGTCCGATCAATACGCGTAACTACGGCGCGGAAATTGACGATTCCGTCGGCCTCCCCCAATCCGCCTCCCGATCATACCGCCGATCCGAACACCTCTCTTTTTTTCCCAATACCCCACCGACAATCAACTTCTACACAAAGCCGCCACACACAAGCAAAAAAAAGGAGGAACCGCAATTAAGCGATTCCTCCCGGATATTTAAGAGTTCAGAGTCTAAAATTACTCCTCTTTCTTAGCGGCAGCCTCCATGGCACTCTTCAACTCGGCCAAACCTGCGATGTCGCCCAACGTGGTCTTCTCAACCGATGCGTTGATCTTCTTCACAGTCGATTTGGTTGCGTCGGCAGCGGCACGCTTCTCAGCCTTTTCGGCAGCAGCCTCAGCCTTGCGAGCCTCTTCATAGGTACGCAGGTGCGAAAGGGTGATGCGCTTCGAAGCCTTGGTGAACTCGATGATCTTGAACTCAAGTTTGTCACCTGCCTTAGGCATCGAGCCGTCTTCCTTGACCAACTGACGCGAAGTGCAGAAGCCCTCTACGTTCTCGTCCAAAGCAACAACGGCACCCTTGTCGGTGATCTCGGTGATCGTACCCTCGTGAACGCTGTCAATAGGATACTGCTGCTCGTACTCGTTCCACGGGTTCTCCTCAAGTTGCTTGTGACCCAGCGACAGACGACGGTTCTCCTTGTCGATCTCCAGAACCAGAACGTCGATGTCGGCACCTACCTGAGTGAACTCACCCGGGTGCTTAACCTTCTTCGTCCAGCTCAGATCCGAGATGTGGATCAGACCGTCGATACCCTCTTCGATCTCAACGAAGATACCGAAGTTGGTGAAGTTGCGAACCTTGGCGGTGCACTTCGTACCAACGGGGTACTTCTCCTCGATATGCTCCCAAGGATCGGGAGTGAGTTGTTTGATGCCGAGCGACATCTTGCGTTCCTCGCGGTCGAGCGTCAGGATAACGGCCTCAACCTCGTCGCCAACCTTCAGGAAGTCCTGAGCCGAACGCAGGTGCTGGCTCCACGACATCTCCGATACGTGGATCAGACCCTCGACACCGGGGGCGATCTCCACGAATGCGCCGTAATCGGCCATAACGACAACTTTACCCTTGATCTTGTCACCAACCTTCAGGTTTGCGTCAAGAGCCTCCCAAGGATGAGGAGTGAGCTGTTTCAGACCCAAAGCGATACGCTTCTTCTGATCGTCGAAGTCGAGGATGACGACCTTGATCTTCTGGTCGAGTTCTACGATCTCGTCGGGGTGGTTTACACGTCCCCACGACAGGTCGGTGATGTGGATCAGACCGTCCACGCCGCCCAGATCAACGAATACGCCGTAAGAAGTGATGTTCTTAACGGTACCCTCAAGGATCTGACCCTTTTCGAGTTTCGACATGATGATCTGCTTCTGAGCCTCAAGTTCGGCCTCGATCAGAGCCTTGTGCGAAACAACGACATTGCGGAACTCCTGATTGATCTTGACAACCTTGAACTCCATGGTCTTATCAACGTAGATATCGTAGTCGCGGATCGGCTTGACGTCGATTTGCGAACCGGGCAGGAAGGCCTCGATACCGAATACATCAACGATCATACCGCCCTTGGTGCGGCACTTGATGTAACCCTTGATGATTTCGTCCTTATCAAGAGCCTCATTAACGCGATCCCAAGACTTGAGCTGACGTGCCTTCTTGTGCGAAAGAACCAACTGACCGTTCTTGCCCTCGGCCGATTCGACATAAACTTCTACTTTATCGCCTACGGTCAGTTCGGGGTTATAGCGAAATTCCGATACCGAAATAACACCCTCGCTCTTGTAACCGATGTTCACCATGACCTCACGCTTCGTGATCGAGGTGACGGTACCCTCTACAACTTCGCCTACGGCAATGTTCGACAACGTTTTGTCGTACTGAGCCGCGATCTCCTCTTTAGAGGCCTCGTTGTAAACACCCAGTTCGTTTTCGAAAGCGTTCCAATCGAACTGCTCGTTGGCAACTTTTTTTGCTTCTTCCATGTTTGGAAATTTTTTGCGATGCAATCGCTCGTTAAATGATTAATAATTAGTTTTTTCGCCTAAAAAAAGCGACTCCCCGTCGCGCAGTACGCGCAACACGGGAGTCACAAAGGTAGTGCTTTTTTCCGAACTTGCAAAAAAAGCACTAAATTTCAGTCGTTTACACTACTTTTTCACCACGACTTTCTGGTGCGGGGTGTTGTCGGGCGTGTAGGTTTTCACCTCGCCCATACGTTTCAGCAGCATGCGGTTTACCTGAATGCCCGTCTGAACGGGATTCTTGTACTCCAGCTCCTTGTAATTCTTGAATACGTAGTCGGGCAGGGCAACCGTATATTTCTTGCGTTTTTTCAGGTCGGGGAAACGCACATCGACGGCCATATCGTTGCCATCGGTGATGATCTCGTAGTCGGTCATCGAGTAGAGGTCGATGCGGTGTGCCTCCTTGCGGTTCTCCTCGTCGTTGTACTTGGCGATGATCATCTTGCGCATCTGGGCGGGCTTCATCTCCACGGTCACGATCTTCGTGCCGAACGGCTCCAGATCAAAGAACTTGGCAGTACCGATTCCTCCCCCGGCAATGCCGTCCAAACGGACACCGCCGTAGTGGTAGAAACCGATGTCGGCCTTCGAAGCCTCACGGATCGACTCGGCCATCCAGTTGGCGAGTCCCACCTTGTCGGCTTTGGCGGAGAACGTACCCACGGGGCGGTTCAACTCCTCGTTCTGCATGTACTCCCCGACCATCTTGGCGTATTCGGGATCGGGCTCGTAGTCGGAAAGGGGAATAATCTCGTAGGAGATGCTCTTCACCTTGTTGTCCTTGTCGAAACGCACCTTCGTCACACCGATGCCGCGCATATATTTGCCCGTCTGTGTCAGCAGCACGTTGTTGATCACCTTATTGACCTCCACATGCGTGTGACCGCCCAAGACGAGATCCATGTTTTCGGGATGTTTTTCCAGAAGTTCGGCATCGCGATCGTCACCCATGTGCGAGATAAGCACCACCAGATCGCACTGCGGCCGCAACTCGGCGGCATACTTGGCTGCCTCGGCCTGCGGATCGGTGAAACGGATTCCGACAAAACTTTCGGGATTTCCTGCGGGGTAGCCGTTGTTCTCGTAGTTGGTCACGACACCTATAAAACCGATCTTCAACCCGCCGCGCTCCATGATCACGTAGGGATCCATCTTGGGGAAGGTGCAGGTGTCGCTCTTGACGTTGGCGCACACGTTCTTAAATTCGGACATCCGAAGCATCTTGCCCAAGTGAGCCTGTCCGTGATCAAATTCGTGGTTTCCCAGCGTCGCCACATCGAACTTCAGGCGGTTCATCAACTCGATGATCGGACGACCCGACGGATCGGCCATATCGACATAGGCGTTACCCGTCCAGCGGTCACCCGCATCGGTCAGAATCACCATGTCGGTCGTATCGCGACACTCCTTCACGGCCTCGGCCAACCGGGGAAAGTGCTGGATCTTGGCGTGCATGTCGTTTGTGGAAAGAAAAATCAGCGTCTTTTCGGCGGGCGTGCATCCCGCGAAAAGCATTGTGACGGCCAATACAGCAACAGAAACCGATGCCGTCAAAACGGATACAAATCTTTTCATAATCTTGTTTTTGGTTTGTCAAAGTTACAAATATTTTCTATCTTTACACATCACTAAAGTGCATTTTTCGTTATGAACGATACGATTCAGGTTGTATGCGAAAATCTCGGACGGACGCTCGAAGTGCCGATGGGTACCCCCCTGTCGGATCTCGTCCGTCAGATCGCCGAAGGCAAATACCCGTTTTTGGCCGCCATGGTCAATAACCGCATCAAGGAACTCAACTACAAGTTATATACCCCCGTCACCGTACGGTTCATCGACATCACCTCGTTCGAGGGCATCCGTGTCTATCAGCGCACCTCGTGGTTTCTGCTCCAGAAAGCCGCCGAGGATCTTTACCCCGACCATAAACTCCACATCCGCCACTCACTCGGTGAGAGCGGGTTTTATTGTGAGATCGAGGGCAGACGCTCCTTTACGCAGGAGGAGATCGACAGCCTGCGCCAACGCATCGAGGAGTTGGTCCGGGAGGATCTTCCCATCACACGCCGCAGACTTCTCACGTCCGAAGTGCGCGAACGCTACGCCGAGCACGGCTTCCGCGACAAGATCACCCTGCTGGACACCCGCCCCCGTCTGTACAGCAACCTCTACACCTTGGGCGACACAGTGGGCTATTTCTACGGGGCACTCGCCCCTTCGACGGGTTACATCACACGCTTCGATCTGAAACCCTTCTATAACGGATTCTATCTGGCTCTTCCCGTGCGCACCGATCCCGAACGCCTCAACAAAGAGGTGCAGCAACACCGCATGTTCGGCATCTTCCGCGAATACCAGTCGTGGGTCGAGCTGATGGGCGTGCCGACCATCGGGGCGGTCAATGCGCGCGTCTTGGAAGGGGTGTCGGGCGGCATGATCCTCTTAGCGGAGGCGTTCCACGAACGCAAATTCGCCGAGGTCGCCGATGCCATCCAGAAAGCCAACAAAGAGAAAGGCACTCGCGTGGTGTTGATTTCGGGACCTTCGTCGAGCGGCAAGACCACATCCGCCAAACGACTGGCGATCCAATTGGGTGTTTTGGGCATGCGTCCCGAACTGATCTCATTGGACGACTATTTCGTAAACCGCGAAGACACACCCCGCGACGAAAACGGCGATTACGACTTCGAAGTACTGGAGGCAATCGACATCAATCTCTTCAACGAGCATCTGCAACGCCTGATGCAGGGCGAAAGCGTCGATATTCCGCGTTACGACTTCATCACGGGTCGCCGCACATGGCACAACGCCCCGCTGACGCTTCACGAGAACTCGATACTGATCATCGAAGGCATCCACGGACTGAATCCGCGCCTTACGCCGAGCATTCCCGACGACCAGAAATTCAAGATCTACATCTCGTGCTTCACGTCGGTTGCCATGGACAACCTGTCGCGTATTTCGACAACCGACAACCGACTCCTGCGCCGTCTTACGCGCGACTACCGCCAACGCGGCTCGTCGGCTCTGGCGACCCTTTCACGCTGGGCATCCGTGCGCCGCGGAGAAGAACGCCACATCTTTCCCTATCAGGAGAATGCCGATGTGATGCTCAACTCGTCGCTCTTCTACGAGATCTCCGTGCTGAAACCCTTCGCCGAGAAGATCCTGCGCGAGATTCCCGATACCGTCCCCGAATATCAGGAGGCATGCCGCCTGTTGAAATTCCTCGACAACTTCATCCCCATTCCGACCGACACCATTCCCCCGACTTCGATCCTCAGGGAATTTATCGGCGGATCGGCCTTTACCTATTAATATAGCAAACCGAAAACCTTAAAACCCTATTTATGTTTGACAAATTCACAGAACGCCATGTTGGCGTCAGCAATCCCGCCGAGCTCAAAGAGATGCTCGACACCATCGGTGTAGGTTCCGTCGATGAACTTATATCGCAGGTACTTCCGCAATCCATCCGTCTGAAAAAACCGCTCGAACTGGATAAGGGCATGAGCGAATATGAATTTGCCGCCCACATCCGCCGGTTGGCAGCCCGCAACCGTCAGTTGCGTTCGTTCATCGGTATGGGTTATTATCCCACGGCCGTCCCCGCGGTCATCACCCGCAACGTGCTGGAGAATCCGGCATGGTACACCTCCTACACCCCCTATCAGGCCGAGATCTCGCAGGGACGTCTGGAGGCTCTGCTGAATTTCCAAACCGCCGTCATCTCGCTCACGGGCATGGAGATCGGCAACTGCTCGCTTTTGGACGAAGGCACTGCCGCCGCCGAGGCGATGCTCATGATGTTTGCCTCGCGTTCGCGCCAAGCCGTCAAGGAGGAACGCACGCAACTCTTCGTCGATCGCAACATCTTCCCTCAGACGCTCGACGTGCTCTTAACGCGCAGCGAACCCTTCGGCATCGAACTGATCATCGACGACTTCTCCGAATATGAATTTTCGGGTCGAGAATTTGGTGCGATCGTTCAATACCCCGCCGCCGACGGTGCCGTGTGCGACTATGCACAATTCACCGCCAAGGCGCACGAGGCGGGCGCAATGGTCACCGCATCGGTCGATCTGCTGTCGCTCGTCCTGCTCAAATCGCCGGGAGAATGGGGTGCCGACATCGTTGTGGGCTCTTCGCAGCGACTGGGTACTCCGATGGGACTGGGAGGGCCGCACGCCGGTTTCATGACCACGCGCGAAGCCTTCAAGCGCAACATGCCGGGACGTATCATCGGCGTTTCGGTCGATCGTCTGGGCAACCGCGCCCTGCGCATGGCACTCCAGATGCGCGAACAGCACATCAAACGCGAACGTGCCACCTCGAACATCTGTACGGCACAGGCACTGATGGCGTCGATGGTCGGTTTCTACTGCGTCTATAACGGCCCCGAAGGTCTGCGTCGCGCCGCCGAAACGGCACACCGCGCCGCCGTCACCGTCGCACACGCTCTGAAAGCGTTGGATTACGGCTTGGTTTCGGAGACTTTCTTCGACACGCTGGAGGTACACGCCGAATCGGCAGTCATCCAATCTATTGCACTCGAAGAGGGCTTCAACTTCTTCTACCCCTCGGAGGATCGCGTCCGTTTCTCGTTCGACGAAGTGACCACCGACGAGGAGATCGAGGCCGTCATCCGCATCTTTGCCATGGCCAAGGGACGCAAGGGCAAAGCCGTCAAATATGCCACCGGAAACGAGATTCCTGAAAACCTGCGCCGTACGACGCCCTACCTTGAGGAACCGATTTTCAATACCTTCCGTTCGGAAACATCGCTGATGCGTTACATCAAGAAATTGGAGTTGAGAGATATTTCGCTCGCCAATTCGATGATTTCGCTCGGCTCGTGCACCATGAAACTCAACGCCGCGGTCATAATGCAGCCCCTGTCGCTGTCGGGATTCCAGAACATCCACCCGTTCGCTCCGGCAGATCAGTACGAGGGTTACACCGAACTGATCACGGAACTCCAAAACGATCTTTCGGTCATCACGGGTATGGCGGCCTGCTCCCTGCAACCCAATTCGGGTGCGGCAGGCGAATATGCGGGACTTATGGTCATCCGCGCCTACCACCAGAGCCGCGGGCAGGGCTATCGCAACATCGTCCTGATTCCCTCGTCGGCTCACGGCACAAACCCCGCCTCGGCACACATGGCCGGCATGAACATCGTCACGGTGGGTTGTGACGAAAACGGGAACATTGATGTCGAGGATCTGAAAGCCAAGGCACAGCAGTACTCTTCGGAGTTGTGCGGTCTGATGGTGACCTACCCCTCGACCCACGGCGTATTCGAGAGCCGCATCCGCGAGATTGTCGATGCCGTTCACGATGCGGGCGGTCAGGTTTATATGGACGGTGCGAACATGAACGCACAGGTCGGCTTGACGAACCCCGGATTTATCGGTGCGGATGTCTGCCACCTGAACCTGCACAAGACCTTTGCCATGCCTCACGGAGGTGGCGGTCCGGGTGTCGGCCCGATCTGCGTTGCCGAGCATCTGAAGCAGTTCCTGCCATCGCACTCGCTGGTCGGCACGGGCGGAGACGAGGGCATCACAGCCGTATCGTCGGCACCGTGGGGTTCGGCCATGCTGCTCCCGATCACCTACGGCTACATCAAGATGTTGGGTGCAGAAGGCCTTCGCCACGTCACCGAGATGGCGATCGTCAATGCCAATTACATGTCCTCGAAACTCAAACCCGAATTTCGCACCTATTACAGCGGTGAGACGGGTCGCGTGGGTCACGAGATGATTCTCGATCTGACACACTTCAAGAAGGATTACGGCATCGACTGCGGCGACATCGCACGCCGACTGATGGACTACGGTTTCCATGCTCCGACGCTTTCGTTCCCTGTCCACGAGACGCTGATGGTCGAGCCTACGGAGTCCGAACCCAAGGCCGAAATGGATCGCTTCATGGAGGCTCTCATCCAAATCAAACGCGAATGCGAGGCCGTGAACGGTGTCGAGGACAACGTAGTTGCCAACGCACCCCACACCGCCAGCGAATTGTGTGGCGAGTGGTCGCACCCCTACTCGCGCGAGGAAGCCGCCTTCCCGCTCGAATGGATCCGCGAACAGAAGGTGTTCCCCTATGTATCGAAGATCGACAACGGCTACGGAGACCGCAATCTCTGCTGCCGAAACGAACAATAGATCTGTAATACAATAAGAAAAAGGCTTTCACCTTTCGGGTGAAAGCCTTTTTTATTTAAAGAATAACGGCTTGAATCAGATTTGTCCCTTCGGGAAAGGAGAACCGCACCTCCAACGGCTTCTCATCGAGCCGAGCCTCAACCACTCCCCGCTTAAAATCCACACTTCGCAGATGCAGATCGCCGATCAGATCCAGTCCTTCGCGCGAGGCGTATTTTACGAGACACTCCTTGGCACACCACGCCACACCGAGCCACCTCTCATCTTGGCTCAACGTCTGCTCCTCCCCGCTTAAATAGTGGTCGGCAATACGACAGAAGTTACGATCCGAAGATTCGATGTCGATGGCGCAACGCTTTTCGGACAGCACGACGGCGACATACCCCCACGCGTGGGATACCGATATATATAAAGGATTGTTTTCGAGTTGCGGAGCACCCGCCTCGTTGTAGCCGATCCGAAGATCGCGCCCCAACTCCCGACGCACGATCATCCGCCATGCGAAAAACTCCCGTTGGCGACCCGTGGCGTAGGATGCCGCCTTTAGAGCCTCCTCGCCCGTGACCCATTCGCGCGAAAGAACGATTTCGGGCTGTTCCTTCAAGATGATTCGGGGCAGGATCATAGGATCTCCACCCGTATTTTGTCGATGCGGTGCGCCTCCATTCCCTGTACCGTGAAACGAATCTGATGCGCCACGAACGAATCGCCCTTGACGGGGAAGTCGCGTTTGAGTTCCAGCATCAGACCCGCCAGCGTCTCCGCTTCGCCTTTGACATCCGACAGGCTGTCTTCATCCAAATCCAAGATACGCTCAAAGTCGCCGATGTGGGTTTTACCGTCGAAAATATAGTTTTTGGCGTCGATGCGCTGATAGAAACTCTCGTCCCCGTCGCTCTCATCGGAAATCTCACCCACGATCTCCTCGATGATGTCCTCCAGTGACACCAGACCGAGGGTCGATCCGTATTCATCGACCACGATCGCCATGTGTACCTTATTCGACTGGAAGTCCGCCAGAAGGTCGTTGATTTTCTTGTGTTCGGGCACGAAGTAGGGTTTGCTCACCAAGTGCTGCCACTCGAAATCCTTGCCCATATTGATGTACGGGAGCAGATCCTTGACATAGAGCGTTCCCTTGATGTTGTCGGCATCCTCCTCATAAACGGGAATACGCGAAAAGCCCGATTCGATGATCGTACGTTTCACCTCGTCGTAGTCGGCCGTCGTATCCAGCGCGATGATGTCCACACGCGGTTTCATGATCTCCTCGACCTCGGTATTCACGAAATTGACAATTCCCGACAACATGACATGTTCCTCAGGAGTGGCACTCTCGGTCATATCGACGGCATCGGCCAGTTCGTCGAGCGAGATTTCGCTTTTGCGGGCGGCCTTACGGCTGATGTGGCTGCTCATGCCGACCAACACGCGCGACAGGGGTGAAAATACCCAGCGCAGGACAACCAGCGGACGCGCCACCATTTGCGCAAAGCCCAACGGCATGGTCTGTGCCGTCACCTTGGGAAGGATCTCGCCGAAAAGCAACAAGAGGAACGTAACCAGCACGGTTTTTACCAGAAATTCGAACTGATTGAACGTAAAGAGCGAGTCGATCAACATGGCCGAAAGGATGGCGATGCAGATATTGACCAGATTGTTGATCTCAAGAATCGTCGCCAACAACATATCGACATCGCCCAACAGCGACAGCACGGCACGTCCCGAAGAGGTGTCGCGCGCCTTGAGTTCGCGCACATCCGCCGGCGAGAGCGAGAAAAAAGAGGTTTCGGCACCCGAAACAAGTGCCGAAATCATGAGTAAAAGGATCGTCACACCCAACATCACGAAAAACGAGAAGTTGAGCGATTCAAAATGACAAATTATCCAAGAATCTGCTTCCAAATTTCCAAACGATTAATTAAAACATCCCGTCCGAGATCAGTTCTCGTTCGGTTTTATCTCGGACTCCGTTTCGGGAGTTTCTGTTTTTTTCTCGACCGACGTGTGGTGGAGGGTACTTCCCGGACGCAGGAAACGCACCTTACGGCGTTTGTAGGCCGGCAGGTCAATCTTCTGCTCGATGTCGGCATAACGGGTCGAACGGTCGTCCAGCGTGACGAGTTCGTCCTGCGGGCGATCCGTGTCGGGAGTCGGGACACCCTTGGCAGGTTCCAGATCGTTCTCCACGGGACGTTCCGCCACGGGTTTCTTCTCCGGAACAACCAGCGGGATGACATTCTCGTCCTCCTCGAAGCCCGTAGCCACCAGTACCAACTCGATGGCGTCCTCCAAATAAGGCTTTTCGCTCGTACCCCAGATGATGTTGGCATCCTGTACTTCGCCCTGACCGTTCTGCACGCTGGCGTGTTGCTGGATGTAGTTCAAGATGGAGATCACCTCGTCGTAGATCAGATCATCGGTGTTGCTCACCGAGATGTTCAACAGAATGTTCTTCGCACCCGAAATGAGGTTATGATCCAAAAGCGGCGAATGCAACGAAGCCTCGGCGGCCTCCTCGGCACGATTCTCGCCACGACCCACCGCCACAGCCATGTGGGCACGACCGCTGTTGCGCATTACCTTCGACACATCGGCAAAATCGACATTCACAAGGTTGCTCTCCACCGTGATGATCTCGGCGATACCCTTGGTGGCGGCCGCCAAAATATCATCGGCCTTGCCAAAGGCCTGTTTCAAGGACAGACGACCGTAAATAGCCACGATATTCTCGTTGTCGATCACCAGAAGCGAATCGACATTCTGACGCAACTCGTCGATACCGCGCTGCGCCTGTTCGTAGCGGATCTTACCCTCGACGATCAACGGCGAGGTGACGATGGCCACGGTCAGAAGCCCCATCTCCTTGGCCAGTTTGGCGATGACGGGCGATGCTCCCGTACCCGTACCGCCACCCATACCTGCCGTGATGAAGATCATCTTGGTGCCGTTCTCCTCCAGTTTCTGGCGGATGGCGGGCAGCGACTCCACGGCTGCACGGCGACCCACCTCAGGGTCGTTACCTGCACCCAGACCTTCGCCCATACAGATTTTGGTTTCCACGGGACTCTTGTCCAACGCCTGCTGATCGGTATTGCAGATCATGAAAGTCACGTCGCGAATACCCAGACTGTACATGTGATTCACGGCATTGCCTCCCGCACCGCCGACACCGACCACCGAAATGATCGAACCACGGTCCGATGCTGCACGAATCTCCGACATTAAATCATCTGTCATATCTCTTATTTTTTTATTCTCGTTAATTTTTATCAAAACGACCTACAACTCGTCATCCTCGTCGCTCGATGTCATCTGGTTGTTGATCTGCTGTACCTTCACCTTCAGTCGGTCGATCCAACTCGTCTTCTTGGGTTTCACCACGGGTTCCGGTTCGGGTTCGGGTTCGGGTTTTGCCGGTTCTTCCGCAGGTGTGGCAGGAGCGACGGGGGCGGGTTGTTCGGCAGACCGCCCGGCAGGTTGTTCCGCTTCGGCGGGCTGCTCCGCTTCCGTCGGTTTCTCGGTCTCAGGTTCGGGACGCTCGACCAGAACACTCGACACACCGAGTTGTGCGCCGCGCAACAACAGACCCGTCACGGTCGTATAGGAAGGATCGTCGAGAAACTGCGCCGTCTCGTCCGAGAATCCGATTTCGGGCAGTGCCACACGCACTTCCATGCCCGTCACACGGCGGAACAATTCATCGAGGTTCTTCAAACGCGACGAACCGCCCGTGAGGACGATACCGTAGGCCAGTTTGTCGTAATATCCCGAATCGCGGATCTCCTGCATGACATACTCCACAATGTCCGTGGCGCGCGCCTCGATCGCGGCGGCGATGTTGCGGATCATGAACTCCTTCGTGTCGCGCCCCGTGTGTCCGTTCAGACGAATCATGCGGTCTTCGGGTGCGAGATCGGCAACCGCCGAACCGACCTGCACCTTGATCTTCTCGACCACCTTCTCAGGGACACCCATCGAGCGGATGTCGTGATTGATGGCCGAAGCACCCATGGGAATGGTGGCGATGTAACGCACCACGTTGCGGTAGTAAACCGTCACATCGGTCAGTTCCGCACCGACATTCACGACGGCGACACCCTCCTCCTTCTCGTCGGGAATGAGGATCGACTCGCCCATGTAGAGGGCATTGGGAAGCACATCGAGGATGTTGATCTTCATGCGCTTGAGAGCCAACTCCAGACGTTGCATGGGGGTCTTCTGGCACAGAATGAAGTTAAATGTGGAAGAGAGTTTGCGGGTGAACGATCCCTCAGGATTCTCCACCTCCTGATTGTCATCGACGATATAGTTCTGCGGGACGCGATCCATGATGATCTCCCCTTCGGGAGCCTGCACGTTGCGCATACGGTCGAACAGACCCTGCACATCGTTGTGGTTCACGCCGTTGTCGGGATCCGATGCGAAAACGTGGTCCGTATGACGGGCACAACGGACAAATTCGCCCGAAATACCGGCATAGGCCTCCGTAATGCGGATACCCAGTTCTTTCTCTATTTTGGTGATTACCTCGCGAATGGATTGTCCGACCAGTTCGATGTTTTCGATCTGACCGGCACGCATACCCCGGGCATGCGTCTGGACAATACTCACAACATCGAGCAATCCCTGCTCGTTTTTCTCCGCGATGGCAACCGTGACATTCATGGAGCCAAGATCGATGGCAATTACATAATTCTTTCTTTCCACGACTAACTCTATTTTATTCCTCTTCGAAACTACTTATCTTTTACAAATCACCTGATTGTCATATCGAACATCTATGCTCCGGTAATAATTCCACCCGATGCGGCTCAGCCCCTTGCGATAGAAACGCTCAAGGCGTTCGAATTTGCGACCGAAATCGTCCAAACGTCCGAAACGGATCCGAAAGTCGCCGCTGCGCGGGATGAGATCCACCTCCAAGGCTCCGGCCGGAGTCGATCGTGCCACGATCTGAACCACTTCCGACCTCCAAAAAGAGTCTGATTCGACATGTTCTACAAAGGTAAGGAGTTTCACGAAATCTTCGTAGTTTTTTTGCAATTTTTTTTGCATCATTTTACGACTTTCCTGCTGACGCGCAATTTGTTTGACCGTATCCTGATACAATCCGCGGATGTAGCGGAAACGGCGGCGGTTCATCTTCTTTTCACGGCGCAGTTTCACCACCCGTTTGTCGAACTCCTCCTCGCTTTCGCCGAGCCACCATTTGCGCTTGATGAAGCGGCGGCGTTCCTTACGCATCGAATCCGCATAGTTGTCCATCCACTGGTAAAAGGGGCGTTTCGACTTTTCCAATTCGCTGATTTCCAGATCAAGATCACCAAGCCTCCGAAGGATATGCTCTCGAACCGATCCCTTGTACTCGCGGGGAAAGGGCGGCGCGTAATCGCCCGTCACCACCGGTACATAGACCGACGCAAGGGGCGGAGCGACAAACGTATAACCCGACCGTGTCACATAACTGTTGCGGCGGTCGCTCATCAGGCGATAGACGGGTTCGCGTTGCGAGAGTTTGATCCGCAAAATACCTTCGTTGGTGACATACGCCACCGCTTTTTCGACAAATCCGTCGCTCATGATCAGGCGTTCGATGCGGTCGCAATCCACCTTGTCGATCTGCTCGCCGACGGTCGGGATTTTCGCCCGTTCGATCTGACGACGCACGCGGTCGGCGGTCACCAGAAAACCCATCTCGGAACTGTCCCTCAGTTCGATCTCCAACCGTGCGATTTTCCTGTGGGCACGCAGATCGCCGCGCAACACGACCGCAAGGATCACGTAGCACACCACGCCGCCCCAGAGCAGCATCCAAAGCACCTGTCGGAAGATGGGTTTCATCGCCGGAATTAACTTTTCAGTTTCAGTTTTTCGGCAATCGCCTTACAGCAGACGTCGATGTTGCCCGCACCGAACGTGATGACCACATCGGTCGGCATCGCGTAGAGCGTATCTGCCAGATCCTCACGCTCGACGATCTTCCACGGAGCGGTCACCAGACGGCCGATCATCTCCGACGAAACACCCTCGACAGGCTCTTCACGGGCGGGGTAAATCGGCACGAGGATCACCTCGTCGGCATGCGACAGAGCCTCGGCAAATTCGCGGTACAGGTCGCGCGTACGGGTATAGAGATGGGGCTGGAAAACAGCCGTCACACGCCGTCCGGGAAACATTTTCTTGACCGACGTAAGCGTTGCCGCCAACTCGTTGGGATGGTGGGCGTAGTCGTCCATATAGACCTGACGCGGGGTATTCACCCAGAAATCGAAACGGCGTTTTACGCCCGAAAACGAAGCCAGTGCCTCGCGCACCTTATCGTGGTCGAGAGCCACGCCTTCGTGCCGGGCGGCGCACCACACGGTCGCCACGGCAGCCACCGAATTTTCGATGTTCACCCATCCGGGAACGCCCAGTCGGCACTTTTCGATCGTCGAGTCGGGCGTCACCAGATCATACTGATAATGACCGCCTTCCAAGAGTTTCACGTTTCGGGCATAGAAGTCGCACGGCTCATCGTAAGAGTAGCGGTAAGTCGTGCATTCGAGGTCGTGCAGGGGCAGTTCGAGTCCCTGTTTGATAATGAGTGCACCCCCCTTGCGGATCTGTGCGGCAAATTGCGCAAAGGCCTTTTTGACCTCCTCGTGCGTGCCGTAGATATCCAAATGATCGGGATCTGCCGACGTGATCACTGCCACATCGGGATAGAGGCGCAGGAACGAACGGTCAAACTCGTCGGCTTCAACCGCAAGACGGTTGCCTCCGCCCAATACCAGATTCCCGTCGAAATTCTTCGACAATCCGCCGAGGAAAGCCGATCCGCCACCCGTCAGCGTACGGTTCAACCACGCCACGAGGGTCGAGGTCGAGGTTTTGCCGTGCGTACCCGACACGGCTATGACGTATTTGCCCTCGGCAAGGTGGCCGAGCATCTGCGAACGCTTCTCGATCTTATAGCCGTGTTCGCGGAAATAGCAGAACTCCTTATGGTCGTGCGGAACGGCGGGCGTAAACACCACGAGCGTATCCTCCGCCGAACGCATATCCGCGGGAATCAGGTCGATATTCTCCTCATAGTGGATCTCTGCGCCCTCCTCTTCGAGGCGGTGCGTCAGGGGTGTCGCCGTGCGGTCATAGCCTGCCACGTGCCACCCCTCGTGGAGAAAATAGCGCGCCAAGGCACTCATGCCGATTCCTCCGATTCCCAAAAAATATATCTTTTTCATCTTTTCTATTTTAGCAATTTTACGATTTCATCGACGATGTCCTCGGCGGCACGGAGACGCGCCAAAAGTTCGATGTTGCGCGTCATACGCTCCTTGCGCGCCTCATCCCGTGCAAGGTCGATGGCGCACTCCATGGCGTGCTCCTTACAATCGCGGTCTGCAACGAGCAGAGCGGCATCCTTCTCGGCCAGTGCACGCGCATTTTTCGTCTGGTGATCCTCCGCCACATTCGGCGAGGGGATGAACACCACGGGTTTGGCCACCAGACACAACTCCGACACGGTATTGGCACCGCTACGCGACACCACCACATCGGCGGCGGCATAAGCATAGTCCATACGTTCGATAAATGCGCCCTGCCATACGTGTTCGGCGGGGTATTCCTTCAGGAAGGCCTGCATCTCCTTCTGGTAGTATTTACCCGTCTGCCAGATGACCTGCACGGGGGCTTTGCCCTCGGTACGCAAGATCCACGCCTTCATCATCTCGTTCATCGAGCGCGTACCGAGCGAACCGCCCACGACGAGTATCACGGGAAGATCCGGCGTAAATCCGTAATACTTCAATGCCTCGCCGCGATCGGCACCCTCTTTCGAGAAACGTCCGCGCAACGGATTACCCGTCATGGTGATCTTTTCGGCGGGGAAGAAGCGTTCCATGTGGTCATAAGCCACACAGATGCGTTTTGCCCCCTTTGCCAGAATCTTATTGGTCAGTCCGGCGTAGGAGTTTTGTTCCTGAATGAGGGTCGGCACTTTCAGTCGCTGAGCCGCCCACAGCACGGGCGCACTTGCATAACCGCCGAAACCGACACAAATATCGGCCTTGAAACGGCGGATTGTCCGGCGTGCCATACGGATGCTCTTCAATACTTTGAACGGCACCAGCAGGTTATGCCAGTCCATACGGCGTTGCAGACCCGCGATCGGCAATCCGACAATCTTATAGCCCAGCGCAGGCACTTTTTCCATCTCCATCTTCCCCTCGGCACCCACAAAAAGGATGTCCACATCGTCTCCGAAACGGCGTTTCAAAGCCTCGGCAACAGCAACGGCGGGATAGATGTGGCCACCTGTTCCACCACCCGAAACAATTATTTTTTTCATTGGTTTACTCCTTATTTCTTTTCTTACTTTTTGACTTCCATGAGTTGGGGTATTTTACCCTTCTCCCCATGAAAAAAAACAAGATTTTGACAATTCCTCTAAATCTCCCTTTGAAAAGGGAGACTTGCTCCGCTCCTCATCGGGTATTTTATAATTTATCGCTTTACAAACGGAATCTGCCACGCATTCCTATATTAATTACTGCACAAATTTCCATGCCACGCCTTACACGCCCGCGGCCGCAATCGGCATCGGTGCTTCCGCGCCCATCATACCGTGCAATTTGATCAGCATTTTCCTTGCCCAAGCAATTTCCTGCCCCACAAACTCACTGTTATATTTCCACAGCAGTTCCGTCTTATAAATATCGGTGGAGACGCCGCCCATACCGCTCAATTTATTGATATAATCCTTCAGCAAGGCAACGGCTTTCTCCCGTTGGTTCATTCTCAGATTCACGATAATCTCGATCCGATCCGCCGACACCGGTTGTCCGATCGCCTTGGCTTCGGCCAGCAAATCCAATATCTCACGGTTGGATTCCTCCGTGTTCGACATGGCCAAAAGACATTTCGCCTTCAAGATATAATCCTCCGCCGTCGCCACATGGTTCTCGATATTCTGATCCAAAAACTTTACACACCGGGCAAATCGTCGATCCGCATATTTCAGCATGGCCTGATTGGTCACTGCAAAAGAAACCATCTGCTCAAAAGCGACATCTCTTTTCATGGATTGATCCAGAGAATCCGAATATCCGGACGATTCGGCATATATTGTATTGTTATATTCTTGATAATGTAATTTATCAATATTGGTAAGTGCCGCAGATAATGCATTCTTATCATATCCCAACAACTCCAAAATCTTGCCGGCAACCGTTTCAGCCTCTTTCTTTTGTTCATAGGTGTACTCCATACCTAATCGCTTGACTATTTTCTTTCCTATTTCGGAAGACAATGCAGCCACACCGACAGTTGCCAATCCGGGCGTATAATAATTTCCGCTTGCCGCGGCAACACCTTCTCCGACAGCCGTAATTCCCGTCAGCAATGCCGACCAAAATTCGGCTCTTCGGGCACGTTGCTCGGCTAAATTGACATTCAAAATACTGTGATCCAGAACGAAATATGCTATTCCACGTGCCAAAACAGCCACCAGTTCATCTTCCGAATGCAACACAGACAACAATCCCGTATTGAGGATTATCGTTCCGTTCGGATAAACACCGCAATGGGGCGTGGAACTCTGCTGGAGCAGTATATTGATTTGCGGAGATCGTCCGTCAAGCAGTCTCTTCGGCATAATCTTAAGGGCAAGACCGTAAATATAACTTTCCAGATAGGGATCTTCAAACTCCAACCCATGACTTTGAATTTCTCGGACATAACCCAGTGCATCCTCCTCCATCTCTTTTCTCAGTTCAGGTTGGAAGCCATTTTTTTGGAGATTCCAAATGACCTTATTGATAATCATTCCGTCCCAAAATTCTTGCACATCATGATATTGGAAATCGAACGTATTATCAAAATTCCGATTAATCTCCAACTTATCCCCATTCTGATCAATCAGGAGGAATTTCTGCTCTGCCTTTGAAAATTCGTTAAATACAGTCTCATAGGTAAGACTTTTAAAATTCACACTTGTACCCTGTTTTAACTTCTTCATGTTTTTCAGCATGGTCGCACGCAGATCCACATCAAACGTGGTCTGTGCAAAGCCCGAACTCAAAGAGAATACACTCAGGAGAAGAATCAAAAATTTAAAATGTTTCATGTCAATCACTTTTTATATTCATTTTCGGACAATTTCATGCGTCACCTTCCCCAACTGCCTCTGTCCAAATTTCGATATCCGATGGCCTCGGCGATATGTGCCACTCCGATCTCGGCAGCACCCTCCAGATCGGCAATGGTTCTTGCCACCTTGAGAATGCGGTCGTAGGCACGTGCCGACAAATCCAGGCGGGTCATCGCACGCCCCAGCAAATCCGCTCCTGTCGCATCGAGACGGGCGTATTGTTTCAACAATCCGGTGGACATCTGCGCATTGCAATATACTCCCCGAACATCTTTAAATCGCTTTCTCTGAATGGCTCGCGCCGCAATCACCCGTTCGCGGATCTGCGCACTCGTCTCCGCATGCGCCTCTCCCGCAAGGGCTTCCAAGGGCACGGGGGTCACCTCGATCTGCAAGTCGATGCGATCCATCAGAGGGCCCGAAATACGGTTCATGTAGCGTTGCACGGCACCCGGCGAACAGCAACACTCCTTCGTGGGGTGGTTGTAATAACCGCACGGGCAGGGGTTCATCGCCGCCACCAGCATAAAGTTGGCGGGATATTCCACGCTGTATTTTGCACGCGAGATGGTGATCCGCCGATCCTCCAGCGGTTGGCGCAGCACCTCCAGCACGTTACGCCCAAATTCGGGCAACTCGTCCAAGAACAGCACGCCGTTATGTGCCAGCGACACCTCCCCCGGACACGGTGACTGACCGCCGCCGATGATGGCGACCTGCGAGGCCAAGTGATGCGGAGCACGGAACGGACGGCACGACATCAGTCCGCCCTCGAAATCCGTCTTGCCTGCCACCGAATGGATTTTGGTAGTTTCGAGTGCCTCCTCACGGCTCAACGGAGGAAGGATCGACGGCAGACGGCGTGCCAGCATCGTCTTGCCCGATCCGGGCGAACCGATCAGGATGATGTTGTGTCCGCCCGCGGCGGCTACCTCCATGGCGCGTTTGACGTATTCCTGCCCCCTTACATCGGCAAAATCGTCCTCATAGGCACTGCTTTGAAGATCACATTCCCCGATTGCGGAAGACACGGCGGATCGGATTTCGACCTCGCCGTTCAGATAATCAATCGTCTGGCGGAGATTCTCCACCCCGACAACCTCGATGCCGTCCACCACAGCCGCCTCCACGACATTCTCCCGTGCCACGACAAGACGTTTCAGACCCGCCTTTCGGGCACAGAGCGCAACGGGCAGAATACCGTGTACGGGGCGCACCGTGCCGTCCAACGACAACTCGCCCGCAAACATCATCGCGTCCAACTCCCCGGAGTTGATGCGCTGCATCGCCGCGAGGATTCCGATGGCAATCGGCAGGTCGAATGCCGCACCCTCCTTGCGCAGGTCGGCAGGGGCAAGGTTTACCACGACTTTCCGTCCCGACATCCGCTCGCCCGAATTTTCAAACGCCGCACGGATGCGCTGCTCGCTCTCCTTGACGGCATTGTCGGGAAGTCCGACCAGATACATACCCAATCCGCCTCCGGCAATATTGACCTCGACGGTCACTGTCACGGCATCAATACCGACAATGGCTGCTGCATGAGTTGAGACAAACATAACATTCCGAACGATTAAAATGGGGCTTCGTCATCCAATTTCCGTGAAGCATTGACATCAAATTCTGCACTCATCGACGACCCCAACCCGCCACTCATCGCAGAGGAAGTTCCTCCGAACGAAGAACTTGCATAGTCGTCGTAGGCCTGTTGTTCCTGTCGGGCTTCGGACGGGGGCAACATCGACTCGTCCATATCGACAAATCGGGCCTGCTCCTTCAGGAAGCGCAGTTTCACATCGCACACGGCACCGTTACGGTGCTTGGCGATGATGATCTCGGCCAAACCTGCCGTCGGCATGCCGTTTTCGTCGGTCGTGATGCCGTAGTATTCGGGACGGTGGATGAATGCCACGATGTCGGCATCCTGCTCGATGGCACCCGACTCACGAAGGTCGGACAGTTGCGGTCGTTTCGAACCGCCGCGCATTTCGGTGGCACGGCTCAACTGCGACAGGGCGATGATCGGCACGTTCAACTCCTTGGCGATGGCTTTCAGGGTACGCGAGATAAAGGCCACTTCCTGCTCTCGGTTACCCTTCGAATCCTGATTGCCGGTCATCAGCTGCAAGTAGTCGATGATGATGATCTTGATGTCGTTGTGTATTTTCAGACGGCGAGCCTTCGAGCGGAACTCGAATACGGACAACGCCGGTGTATCGTCAATGTAAAGCGGAGCATGACCCAACGGTTTGGTGGCAGCCTCCAAGTGTCGCCACTGTTCGGGGGTCAGTCGTCCCGACTTCACGTCATTGCCCTGCAAACCCGTTTCGGCGATGATCAGACGCATCATCAGCTGCACGGCCGACATCTCCAACGAGAAGAAAGCCACTCTCTGCTCGTGATCGACCGCCATGTTGCGCGCCATCGACAACACGAAGGCGGTTTTACCCATCGAAGGACGGGCGGCGATGATGATCAGATCGGAGAGTTGCCATCCGAGCGTCACGCGGTCGATCGACATGAAACCCGAAGGTACGCCGTTGAAGGCACTCGCATTTTTCGAGGCCTCCTCGATCTGCTCCAACGCCTTCGCCAGAATGTCTTTCGAAGACTGCACCGAGCGTTTGACGTAACCCTCCGACACCTTGAAAATCTCGCTCTCGGCAAATCCGATCAGGTCGGTCACATCGGTCGATTCGTCATAGGAACGACGCTGGATCTCCGTCGCCGAACGGATCAACTCGCGCTGTACGAATTTCTGGGCAATGATCTTGGCATGGAACTCCACATTGGCGGCCGATCCGACCTTCTGGGTCAGTTGTGCAAGATAAGCCGCGCCACCCACCTTTTTCAATTCGTTTTTCGACTTGAGGTGTTCGGTGACGGTATAGAGGTCGATGGGTTTCAGATCTTGCGACAACTCCATGATCGCCTTGTAGATCAGACGGTGCTCCTCGGTGTAGAACGCATCGGGAACCACGTAGTCCTGTACGGAGATGATGCTGTCCTTTTCGAGCATCAGGGCACCGAGGACGGCCTCCTCCAGTTCGACGGCCTGAGGGGGTACGTTTCCGTTTGTTGCGGTCAATGCTTCGTAAGCCTCCCGATTGCGGGAAGAAGGGGTATATTCTTTTGCCATGTCAAAGGGTATAATTCAGAGTTCAAAATTAGCAAAACCTGCGGAGAATCGCAAGGATGCGGCCGACGGAATCAATCCCGCAAACCGATTTCACGGCGCGAGACCGCCAAAGCGGCGATGCTGATCCGACAATCGGGGACGGCATCCAGAAGAGCCGAGGCTGCGGCAAGCATCGTACTGCCCGTCGTAAAGACATCATCGACCAGAAGGATGTGCCGTCCGGCGAGTTGTTCGGGGTGTTTCACGCGGAAAGCCCCCTCGACATTTGCGGCACGTTCACGGCGCGAGCGGAGTGCCTGACTGCGGGTGTTTCGGCGACGTTTCAGATGCGTGCGATCGACCCTGATGCCCAACTCCGAGGCGATGCCTTCGGCAAGGTATTCCGATTGGTTGTAGCCCCTCAGACAGCGTTTCCACGGGTGCAGCGGGATCGGGATGACCACATCGACATCCCGATAAAGTCCTCCCGCGTGCAGTTCACGGCCGTACCACGCCCCCATGGAGCGTGCCAGCGACCAACGTCCGTGGTATTTGAACGAATGGATCAGATCGCGCCATCCGCTTCCGTGGCGGAAAAACAGAAAGGCCGAAGCGTGTTGTACGGGGAGGAAATTACGGCAGTGCAGCCATACGGGATTCTCCTCCTCCGAGGCAAAACCCGTCCGCGGAGCCGACATGCGGCAGACGGTGCAGACCGCGTGTTCGCCTTCGAGCAGCCGGTCGCCGCACACGGCACACCGCGCGGGCGCAAAGAGCGACCACAAATCACTGAGGATCGACATCGGCGACAAGGGTTACGGATTTAAATTCCGATTTCGAATGCAGCGCGTCGATCTCCCCGCAAAGCAGTTCGCGGGCACGCACGGACGAGGCTCCGTGTTCTATTTTGAGCAGGAGTTCCACCAGAAATTCCCCGCGGATGCGATCCACGGGAGGTGCCATCGGCCCCAAGACACGCCGTCCGAATCGGGCGCGAAGGCGCGATGCCAATTCGCAGACGGCACGGCGCAAAAGGTCGGGATCTTTATGACGCAACGTAAGGCGCGTCAGGCGGGCATAGGGCGGATAGAAGAACGCCTCGCGTTCGGACAACTGCTGACGTGCCATCGCCTCATAATCGCCCTCCACGACCTGACGCAACACGGGATTGGCGGGTTCGGAGGTCTGGATGACCACCTCGCCTCCGTCGCTGCGTCGTCCGGCACGCCCCGCCACCTGCATCATCAGCTGGAAGGCGCGTTCCGAAGCGCGGAAATCGGGATTGTGCAACAGGTTGTCGGCATTGAGGATGCCGACGAGCGACACCCCGTCGAAATCGAACCCCTTGGTGATCATCTGCGTGCCGATCAGAATGTCGATCCGCCGCGCCGCGAAATCGTCAATGATGGTGTTGTAGGCGCGTTCCGAAGTGACCGTATCACGATCCAGACGCGCCACACGCGCTTCGGGGAAAAGTTTTACGACCTCCCCGGCGATCTTCTCCGTACCGAATCCCATGGCGGTAAGATCAGCCACCTGACACGCCGGACAGTGTGCCGGCACGGGGGTCGTATAACCGCAATAGTGGCAGACGAGTTTTTCGCCCGCCTTATGGTACGTGAGGGTCACGTTGCATTCGGGACAGCGCGCCGTCCATCCGCAATCCGTGCAGGTCACATAGGGCGAGAAACCGCGCCGATTCTGAAACAGCATAACCTGTTCGTGGCGTTCGAGGCGTTCGCCGATCTTGTCCAAAAGGGTTTTATTGAAATGCGACTTGCGCTCACCGCGCCGCGCCGCACGAAGCGTATCCGAAAGAATGATCCGCGGAAGCCGTCCCTCGCCGTAGCGTTCCGTGAGGGCGGCATAGCCGTATTTCCCGCTGCGGGCATTGAGCCACGTTTCGAGCGAGGGGGTTGCACTGCCCAAAAGGGTATGCCCGTCGAACAGATGCGCCGTCATCACGGCACAGTCGCGGGCATTGTAGCGCGGGGCGGTGTCCGTCTGTTTGTAGCCCGAATCGTGCTCCTCATCCACGATGGTCAGTTGCAGGCGTTTGAGCGGAAGGAACAGTGCCGACCGCGCCCCCACAACAAATTCGCCCCCCTCGGAGCGATTCAGACGCAAATAGGTTTCCGTGCGCCGTTGGGGTGATATTTTCGAATGATAAGCCAGCACACGACTGCCGAAAATGCGCTCCATGCGCTCAATGAGTTGTGCCGTGAGGGCGATTTCGGGGACGAGCAACAGCACATCACCTCCACCCTGCAACACCTCGGCAATCAGGTGGATGTAAATCTCGGTTTTGCCCGATCCCGTCACACCATGGAGCAGTGCCGTATGTTTTCCCGCACGGAAATCCGCCCGAAGGTGTTCCAAGGCATCGGCTTGGTGGGGCGTCAGGGTCGGCAGGCGGAAGCAGATCCGCCCTTGCTCGAAACTCCGTTCGCGTTCGACGGAGGTGACATATCCTTTTCGCCGGAGGGTATGGAGGATCGACCCGTCGGCCGAAAGCAGACGGCGCGCAAGTTCGCCCGCCTCGTTCCGTCCCTCGGCATCGGGCGCGGCGATCTCCAGCAAAGCCTCATACTGACGGGGGGCGCGACGCGCGAGTTTTTCGAAAACCTCGTTCAGCCGATCCTCGTCCCGCAATTCATCGCTCAAACGGTAGCAGGTCTCGGTTTTGGGGCGGTATTCGCTTTGGAAGAACTCCTCCTCGCTGTGTCCCGACGATTTCATCATGCGGGGCAGTGCCACGCGCATCACCTCGCCCAGCGTGCATATATAGTACTCCGAAATCCACTCCCAGAAGCGTTGCTGAAGCGGAGTGACCAGCGGCCGCTCGAAAACGATGTGATGCACCCGTTTGATACGGTCGAAATCGGGTTTCTCGTCGTGCAGACGCCACACGATGCCCGTATAGTAGCCCCTCATGCCGAACTGCACGGCAACCGCCTGTCCCACAACGAGCGTCATGTCATCGGGAACGGCATAGGTGTAGGTCGGTTGCGCCAACGGGAGCAGTATGTCTGCAAAATGTGCCATAGCGAGGTGCAAGATACAAAAAAAACTGCGCCCGACACAATCGGACGCAGTTATAATCAAAACCTGAAAGAACGGATCAGACCTTATTCAGCGCATCGAAGCCCTTACCATAGGCACCCATGACGGAACCCACCGTAATGAAGGCATCGGGATCGACCGTCTTGACAAAACGCAGGATCAGCGGAGCCTCGAATTTACGGCAAACGACCATGACGATCTTGCCGCTCTTTTTCGTGTACCAGCCCTGTGCGTCGATCATCGTGACACCGCGGTGCATCTCGTTGGTAATGGCATCCGCCATCTTGTTGTAATCGGGCGTGACGATCAGAATCTGACGCGACTGCTTGTTACCCGACATCAGGGCATCGGCCGTATAGCCCACGACCACCGTCATGATAAAACCGTAGATGATGACACTGAAATCGTAGCCTACGAACAGAGCCGAACCGATGATACAGGCATCCGTACAGATCAGGATACGGCCGTAGTTCACGTTGCGGAATTTCTGGATGATCAACGCCACGATATCCGTACCACCCGTCGTACCGCCTTGAGAGAAGCATATTGCGATACCCATACCGGCAAAGATACCACCCAAAACCATCGGCAGCAGAGGATCCTGACCTTCGGGGAAGATGTGGAAATTCTGAATATAGCCCGAATCGTAGAGCAGCCACTGCCAGAAATTCATGCCCAAACCGATCATCGCCACCGAGAACACGGTCTTGGGGCCGAAGTTCCAGCCGACGATCAGACCGCCGATGATCATCAGAATACCATTGACGACAAACACCATCGTACCCACTTGGATATCAATATCGAAAAGGAGTTTTATGGCCTTGGTCGTCACCAGCGCGAAACCGCCGGCACCGCCACTGGTACAATCATAAGGAAGAACGCAGGCGATCCATCCGAATGCGTAAAGCATCATCGCCAGAAACATCACGATATATTCCTTGATCGCGATGAGGACTTGTTTAACTGTCAAACCTTTCATAGATTCAGGTATTTTTTACAATTTGTGCGCAAAGTTATAAAAAATTTCTCCTTGATGTACATTCAAACGCTCCAATCTTTCCTCCAAAAGCAAGAATAGTTGGTCTTTCTTAACTTTTTGCCAAACGCTCCAATGCAGGAATCGGGGCGGTGCGGAGGAAACAAAACGCTCTACCACAAGCGTAGGACGCAATCTGCGGAGGATTTCCACGGCCAAAGCGACATACTCTTCGGGTGTCCAAAATCGGAACTTGTCGGGACAGAGGTCATACTCCTTCGCCAAGGGTGTGTCGCGGAAAATCTGCAACTGATGGAACTTGACCGACGTGAGCGGGAGGCGGTTGATGCGGTCGCACTGATCGAGCAGCATCTCGTCGCTCTCGCCGGGAAAGCCCAAAATAAAATGACCTGCCGTGAAGATCCCTCTTCGGGCGGTCTCCTCGACGGCTCGTTGTGCCGCGGCGAAATCATGGCCGCGATTGACCCGTCGGAGGGTCTCGTCACAGGTCGATTCGATGCCGTACTCCACCGTGATGTGGGTTTTTGTGGCAAGGTCGGCCAGATAATCGAGTTTACAATCGTCCACGCAGTCGGGGCGCGTCCCGATCACAAGACCCACGACCCCCTCGACCGACAGAGCCTCTTCGTACAGACGGCGCAGGGTATCGAGGTCGGCATAGGTATTTGAAAACGACTGAAAATAAACAAGATACCGCCCGACATCGGGATAAAGTCGTCCGAAAAACGCCTTCCCTTCGGCGATCTGTTCGCCCAGAGGTTTTCGGGACATGCAATAGGAGGGTGTAAACGCTCCGTTGTTACAGAACGTACACCCTCCCATAGAGATTCGTCCGTCACGATTCGGGCAGGAAAAACCCGCATCCACGGATATTTTTTGGACACGCCCCCCGAAAAGGGACTCCATGAAGCGCGAATAGGAATTAAAACGCCTCGAATCCCCCCACGGATAGCGCATTGCGCAATCTTTAGAAGTTCCAGTCACGCGTGTTGAACGACTTCTTCGGTGCGTTGGGCACGTTGGTGAAGAACTTGTGACCCGTCAGACGTTCCACTTCCTCAACCGTCTTGAACATACCCTTCGACTCGAAGTTGTTCGGACGAACGACCTCGCTCTTCGAGTAGGTCTTGTGACGCACCCAGATGCAGATCGTCTGCAACTCGTCGGCCGTACAGTCGCCGACCCATTTCTTCACGCCTTTCTTGGCCTTCAGAAGCACGGTGTAGTAGTGCGACGGGATCTCCGTTCCTTTCACAACCTTGCCGTGGTTCTCCCAATAGCAACCTACGACCTGATAGCACGTATCGTTCGAGTTTCTCCACTGGAGATCAACCCAGTCCTCGGCCGTGTTCCACTGACCGCCACCCGTGTTGAAGTAGGTTTGCAACTGGGGGGCGATGTTCGAGAAGTAGAACACCTGATGGTTGGTGGCTACCGTGCGGTTACGCTCGGCCGAACCCAGCATGTGACCGCGCGTATAACCCGACCACTTGCCGTTCTGCTCGCAATGGATGTCGGGGTCGGGCTTGTAGGCATCGTGACGACCACTGCCGGCATAACTTACGTGAAGCGGTGCTGCAACCCACACGGGGCAGATCTTCGACTTCGAGTAGCAGGCCGTGAAGTTACGCGCCTTGTTGCCGCCCGCATAAATATCGGGGCAGAGGTGGTAAGCATAGAAATATTCGTTGTTCTTCTTCGCGAGATCCTCGTTGGGAAGTTCTGCCCAACCTTTGTATTTGGTGTTGGAATCGACACCCGGAACTTCGCCACCACCCTGTTTCTTGGTGGTGAACTTGCCGATGCCGCTCTTGAAGGTCTTGCCTCCGAACTCGATGCACAACTCGAACTCGTAAACCGTGGCGGGAATCAGACCGCCGACCTGTGCCTTGTAGAGGTTACCCTCAACCTGCGGCTTCACCTCACGCTTCAACGAGCCGTCGGGCTGGCGCAGCATGAAGTAAACCTTCGCATCGGCAATCGAGGCAAACTCTGCGGAACACAAAATATCAGCCGAGGTCTCGGTCACGTTCTCGAAACGGGGCGTGCCGAACTTGGGCTCGACGGAGGGTTCGGGCTGGGGTTCGGGCGTCTCGCCGCCGTTGCCTTCCTCAACCTTCGTCGCCATGACGTTGAAGAACTGGTTGTCACGACCCGAAACGCCTACGGTATAACCCGTAACCGTGATGGTCTTGTTGTTCCATGCGGGATCGACCATACCTTCCAGCGGATTTACGATGCTGCCCGTTGCGGTGGCTCCATCGACCTTCACATTATAGTAATACGACCCCGGATGTTTCGAGTTCTCCTGCATGGTCAGCACGCCCGTATATTTGATGTAGTCGATCGACAGGGGGGATTCGCCCTGACAGTAGGAGTCGATCTTGGCGGCATTCCATGCCGTGGGAACGGGCTGCGTAAATTCGCCGTCCTTGGTCTTCTCGATCGAAGTACCCTTACCCAACTGGATCATCTTGCCGTACTCGGACGTAACGCCCGAAACCTTCACATAATCGCCGATCTTGGCATCGGTCACCTCATAGATATAGAGGATGCCCGTAGCGTCCTGAATCAGGAAACCGCGCTCGTGCTTGGCTACAACCTGACCCGAAACCTCTACCGTCTGGTTGGCACCGCCGGCAATCACGCTTGCGATGGTCATGCCTTCGGGCTGGGGGTCGGGCTGGGGCTGGGGAGCCTCGCCGTCGAACGAGATGAGCATACCGCCCTCGCCCTCTTCCAGAACAAGATCGTCCATCGAGAAGACCAGTGCCTCCTTCGCCTCGAACTTCAGCGTCAGACTCGACACGTTGTCGGGCAGGGTGAAATCAACGACACAACGCACCCAGTAGGGATCGACACCGTCATCGCCACCGAGTTTCCGGTAAGCGACAGCACCCGACCAACCCGAACCGTTGCCCATCGTCAGGATGAATTTGTCTTCGGGAAATTCGTGAGCCCCCGAAACCATATTGTTGTAGTTCACGCCGAACGTCAGGCGCAGTCTCCTGCTTGCGGCAATCGAAATGTCTTTCACCGAGAACTCGGCGGGCATCTTGCCGAAGAAAAGTTTGTTCATGCCCGAAGCACCGGCATAGCCTGCACTCATCGTCTCCGACCGGCGCACCGACATACCCGAAAACTCATACGACACGTTGCCTGCACCCGAACCCGTATGGTTCTTCCAAGCATCCGTCTCGTCCAGATAAGGCCAACCCGTCGAACCCTTTGCGACAGGGGCTTTATCGAAGTTGTTGCCATAAACGGGATTTTCCGAAGGATCGACGTCGATGGGAGCACCCTGCTGTCCGACCTCGACCATCTGCGGTTCGAACCAGTCGTACTTCAGCGCGATCTGAGCCGAACGAAGTACCGATTTGTTCTCCGCCACCGAGAAGAGAACCTTGCCGTCCTCGACCTTGAAGCCCGATATCCAGTCTGCTTCGGTCTCAACCTCGATCGAGACTCCCTCCACGGGATTCTCCAGCGTGTAGGCCAACTCAAATTCGCCTCCCTCAAACGGCACGGTGATCTTCTTGTCCGAAGTGATCGTCAGCACGGGATCGACCCCCTCGGCCGAAGTGGTCAGCATGAAATCCACACCGTTCATCTGGGTACCGTTCAGCACGACAAACGGGAATACGCGGTAGGTGGTGTTGGGCGTCAAACCTTTCAGATAAGCCGAAATAGTCCTGCCCTCAATTCGGCAGTCATCGGTCTTGAGCAGTTCGTCGCCATTCTCGGCCGTAAAATAGAAGCCGGCTTCGGCAGTCGCCAGCACACCCTCTTCGTAAGAGGTGCTGCATACGACCTTTGCGGAGGTTGCGCTGACATGTTCCACGCGTGCCGAATCGAACCAGCCGTTATACGACGTGGTTTCGTCATCGCTACACGAAGCGAACGTCACGGCCAAAACCGCAAGTGTCAAAAGGATAAATCTTTTCATGTTTTTTGTATGTTTGATGTTTTGTTTATTCCTTGTTCTTGGAGTCCATCCAGATGGTTACGGGGCCGTCATTGAGCAGTTCGACCTTCATGTCCGCACCGAAAACGCCCGTCCTGACCTCACGCCCCGAAAGTTCCGCAACTCTCCGACAGAAAGCCTCGTACAACGGTTTGGAAACGGGTTCGGGAGCCGCCTTGATGTAGGAGGGACGGTTGCCTTTGCGTGTCGAGGCCATCAGCGTGAACTGGCTCACCGCCAGAATCTCGCCGCCGACCTGTTGCACGTCGAGGTTCATCACCCCTTCAGCATCGTCGAAAATACGCAGTTTGCACAACTTCGCCGCCAGATAATCAATATCTTCCTTTCCGTCCTCCCCGCAAACGCCGACCAATACCAAAAGTCCGCCGCCGATTTGGGAATACACCTCGCCGCCGATAGTCACCGAGGCGTGTTTTACACGCTGAATCAAAAGACGCATATCCGAAAATTATTTGAGGTTTTCGAAACAGGCCCACAGGTTGTCTCCCTTGGGTACGGGAGCGGTGACCGTGACGGGTTCTTTTCGGACGGGATGTTCGAACGACATGCAACGCGAATGCAGCGAGATGCCTCCGTCGGGATTCGAACGGCGTGCGCCGTATTTCAGATCGCCGCGGATCGGGCAGCCGATTTTCGAGAGTTGGGCGCGGATCTGATGGTGACGACCCGTCAGCAGTTCGACCTCGACCAACGTATAGCGGCTGCCTGCACCCGCAATGCGGTAGCGCAGCCGTGCCAGTTTGGCATCGCCCTTCGGCGCATCGTACGCCCGCGAACGGTTCGCCCGCGCATCACGCCAAATGTAATGCACCAACTCGCCCTCCTCCTTTTCGGGAGCCGATTCGGTCAGTGCCCAATAGATTTTGCGGATCCGTCCTTCGCGGATCATCTCGTTCAGACGCACCAGAGCCTTCGAGGTCTTGGCAAACAGCACAGCCCCGCTCACCGGGCGGTCGATACGGTGAACGACACCTAAGAAAACCGCTCCCGGTTTTTGGTCGCGCATCTTGATGTAGGCCTTGATCTCGTCTTCCAGTGCCGCCTCTCCCGACGGATCGGGTTGCACCAGATCACCTGCGTGTTTGTTCACGACGAGCAGGTGGTTGTCTTCGTAGAGTATGTCTTCGGGTTGAAACATCCGTTTGAAATTACAGAATGAATGTAAAGGGGAGCAGGATCTCCGCCGAATCGACCATGGTGGCCGAATCGCGTCCGGTCATGTAGATTCGGAACGGGGTTTTCTGACGGCGTTGCACATCGACCAGCACCTGACGGCACTGACCGCAGGGATAGCACTCGCGCTCGTCGGGATTCGACGCAATGGCAAACGCCACGATCGGATCGTCGGCATGGTTCGACTCCAAAAAGAAAAGCAACGACCGCTCGGCACACAGGCCTGCGGGATAGACTTCGCTTTCGAAGTTGCCGGCGGAGAGAATCTCACCGCTTTTCAATCGTGCCGCGGCACCCACATGGAAATGCGAATAGGGGGCATGAGCCTTTCGGGTGGCATCCTGCGCCGCTTTCACCACTTCGAGATCATCCGCCGGAATCTCTTTGAGCGAAGAGAAGCGGGTGTAACTGAGTTGTAATTCCTTTTTCATGATTCCAAACACCTGTTTTATAAAGGGGTGAACCACAAAGGTACAAAATAATTTCTCAAAAAGCGAAACCTTCGCCCCCGCTTTTTTACACAACTTACACGGACAGAGCAAAAAAGACATCGGTTCTCGTGATCCGACGTCTTTTTACACAAGCACATACGAACAAAGCCGACCCCACTCGGAGATCGACTGTATTCTTTAATTTCGGACGGGCCTAATTAAGCGTACTTAAAAGTAGACTCACACGAAACGGTCAGCTTTTTGCGACCTTTTGCACGACGTGCAGCCAACACCTTACGGCCTTCTGCCGTAGACATGCGCTGACGGAAACCATGCTTGTTGATTCTCTTTCGGCGCGAGGGCTGGTAAGTTCTTTTCATTGCCATAGCTGTATAGTTTTATTTGTTTTATACATTTTTACGGATTGCAAAAGTACAACAAAAAAGTCATCCGCAAAAATTTTTCACAAAAAAAGTTCATAAAGAGCGGAAAAAGAGGGAAATCTTGCTAACTTTGTAAACAGTCGAATGACTTTTCACCCCAAATTTCACAGACAATGGCTATTTTCAAAGTTGAAGGAGGTCACCGCCTCCACGGAGAAATCACTCCTCAGGGAGCCAAAAACGAAGCGTTGCAGATCATCTGCGCCACGCTGCTCACTCCCGAAAAAGTCACCGTCCGCAACATTCCCCGCATCCTCGATGTACTCCAACTCATCGAACTGCTCCGGAAAATGGGTGTCGAGGTCGAACAACTTTCCGACGATACCTATACGTTCGCCGCACGCGACATCGACTTCGATTATCTGCGTTCGGACGATTATCGCAAACGTTGCACCCGTCTGCGCGGATCGGTCATGCTCATCGGCCCGATGCTGACCCGTTTCGGCATCGGTTTCATCCCAAAACCCGGCGGAGACAAGATCGGCCGCCGCCGTTTGGACACCCACTTCATCGGTCTTCGCAAATTAGGGGCCGAACTCGACTACGAGGACGGCGACACGGTTTTCACGATCAAGGCGAAAAACGGTCTGAAGGGCACCTACATGCTTCTGGACGAGGCCTCCGTGACGGGTACCGCCAACATCCTTATGGCGGCCGTTCTGGCCAAGGGTACTACCACCATATATAATGCCGCCTGCGAACCCTACCTGCAACAGTTGTGCAAGATGCTCAACCGCATGGGCGCGCGCATCACGGGCATCGCATCGAACCTGCTGACCATCGAAGGTGTCGATTCGCTGGGCGGAACGACCCACACGATGCTCCCCGACATGATCGAGATCGGCTCGTTCATCGGCATGGCCGCCATGAACCAGTCCGAACTGACCATCCGCAACGTCTCGTTCGAAAACCTCGGCATCATCCCGCAGCAGTTCGCCCGCATGGGTATTCATTTCGAGCAGCGCGGTGACGATATTTACATCCCGCAACAGGATCACTACTCGATCGAAACTTTCATGGACGGGTCGATCATGACCATTGCCGATGCACCGTGGCCGGGACTGACACCCGACCTCTTGTCGATTCTTCTGGTCGTGGCGACTCAGGCCGAAGGTGCCGTGCTGATCCATCAGAAGATGTTCGAGAGTCGTCTGTTCTTCGTCGATAAGTTGATTGATATGGGGGCACAGATCATCCTGTGCGATCCCCACCGCGCCACGGTCATCGGTCACGACCACCGCATCCGTTTGCGTGCCACGAAGATGACTTCGCCCGATATTCGTGCCGGTGTCGCCCTGCTCATCGCCGCCATGTCGGCCGAGGGCACCTCCATCATTCAGAACATCGACCAGATCGACCGCGGATACAACAACATCGACGGTCGTCTGAATGCACTCGGCGCACACATCGAGCGTATCGACGAATGCGCCTTAAAAAGATAAACAGAATTTCGGGGGAAGGAGTGTTTTCACCTCCGTCCCCGAATCCCCACAATCCATACAGAAAACCATGTTTTTAGAGAATGCCAACAAAAAAGGGTGGATCGAAGTGATCTGCGGATCAATGTTTTCGGGAAAAACCGAGGAATTGATCCGCCGCTTGAAACGTGCGCAGTTTGCCCACCTCAATGTCGAAATCTTCAAACCGCAAATCGACGTCCGTTACTCGGAACAGAACGTCGTATCGCACGACGCGAACGCCATCCGTTCCACACCCGTCGAAAATTCGCAAAACATCCTGCTCATGTCGTCCGATGTCGATGTGGTCGGCATCGACGAAGCCCAATTTTTCGACGAGGGAATTGTCGATGTCTGCAAGCATCTGGCCGACAACGGCATCCGCGTGATTGTGGCAGGTCTGGACATGGACTACACGGGAAAACCCTTCGGCCCGATGCCCGCACTGATGGCCACCGCCGAATACGTCACCAAGGTACATGCCATCTGCGTACGTTGCGGCAACATCGCCCACCACTCGCACCGTCTGATCGCCGACGAAAAACAGGTGATGCTCGGCGCACAGGACAGTTACGAACCGATCTGCCGTCACTGTTTCAACGAACTGCGCAAAAAGGAACACGGACAATAAATTCGGGATTGATTTCCAAACAAAAAAGAGTGCCCTTAAAGAGGACACTCTTTTTTTATTTATTGTTCAATATACGAAAAGTATAGGTACAATCGTTTTTATAATGATATTCTAAACGAAAATAAACCACAAAAAAACTCCATTTTCCGACAGAAGATCTTATCTTCGTACCGTTTTTTATAATTATACTTCATGGAAAATCAACATCACAAAATTTGGATGCGAAGTTCCAACTTACTGCTCTATTCGGCAACATCGTTCTATACTTTGAACCTGTTGCTGGTTATGACCAAAGTCAATAGGCTGCTCGGCAATTCAGTTTTAAGGGAATCCATTAAATTGATGCGTCTGCCGTTGCTGATTCTTCTGGTACTTGTAAGCATCCTTTACATTTTGGCACTATACGACTTCAAGAGCGTCCAGCAAAAACAAGATTACAAATCCATAAACAATCTGATCTATTCGTTGTATATCGGACTTGTCGGAATCGGCTTCAGTATTTTCGGTTCGGACATGATCGCATTTTGCTTTCATTTCACGGCATTGTTCTGCATGCTCCTCGGCTATAACTCTATGCGCCGGTCGAGCACCCTGCCCGATCCCGCAGTACACGGATCCCAGAAATTGTGGATCGGCGCAACACTGGCACTCGGAGGTCTGTTCCTGAGCATGATCCCGACTGTCGGCTGGGCTTTGAGCCTTGTTCCGTATTTCATTTCACTGTGCTATACCTACCACGGCTGGATCGAAATCCGCGACAAATCCATCGAATAAACCATTTTTCCCATAAATTCTCAAAGGTCGATTCCCCGCGGATCGACCTTTTTATTTTATATGTGGTATCAGACTCC
>JAHHQL010000007.1 GCA_020026415.1 Alistipes sp.
TAACAGACCCATTGGCAGAGTTAAATATGCGCTGATTTAATTCCGCCGACGGGTAGCATTAACATCCGCACGAGCCATGGAAACAAGAACTGCACAACTGCTTAAAATCGCATCCAAATTCCTGCTCGCATCCCCTGCGACCGCAGTAGAATCTCCGGGTGAAGGCTTCATCAACGACACATACATCCTTCACACTGCCGATGCCGATACGGATTACATCCTCCAACGCAAAAACCGCAACATTTTCCCCGACGTTCCCCGCATGATGGAGAATATTCGGCTGGTGACGGATCATATCCGCCGCAAAGTCATCGAACGGGGTGGTGATCCCATGCGCGAGGTGCTGACCCTGATCCCGACCCGCGACGGAGAACTTTACCACAAGGACGAGGAGGGAGAATATTGGGTTGTAACCCTGTTTATTCCCCGCACAGTCACCTATTCGCAAGCCGACTCCGAAGACTTGGCTCGTAAGGGCGGTAAGGGAATCGGCAAATTCCAGTCCGAACTGGACGATTTCTGCCGGCCGTTGTCCGAGACGATCAAAGGATTTCACAACATGCGCCACCGTCTCATGCAATGGGACGAGGCGATTGCAGCGGATCGCGCAGGTCGTTGCGCCTCGCTCGCCACAGAGATCGGTTGGATCAATGCCCGTCGCGACGAGATGCTCCACTTCTGGGAATTGGTCGAAACGGGGACACTTCCCCTGCGTGTTACACATAACGACACGAAAATCAGCAATATATTGTTCGATAGTGACACCAACGACGTGTTGTGCACCATCGACCTCGATACGGTGATGAACTCCACCTCGCTCAACGACTTCGGCGATGCCATCCGCTCCTACGCCAATACGGGTGCGGAAGACGATCCCGATTTGGAGCGTGTCGGTTTGTCGCTCGGCATGTTCCGCGCCTACACCGAAGGCTATCTTTCGCAGCGCGCCCGTCAGTTGTGCCCCGCCGAAATCGACAACCTCGCACTTTCGGCTCGTTACATCACCTTCGAACAGGTACTCCGTTTCCTGATGGACTACATCGACGGCGATCGTTACTACAAGATCAAATACCCCGGACACAACCTCGTCCGTACCCATGCCCAATACCGCCTGTTAGAGAGTATGGAGGAGCAATACGGACAAATGGACGCTCTGGTACATCAGATTTTTGAAAAATACCGCTAAAACTATGATCATCCGCAAAATAGACCCCGCACGTATCGACGAGGAACTCCGCCCGATCGAAGCCCTGCCGATCAGATGTTGCAATTGGGAAAAGGACTTCCCCTACAAGCCCGAAGTACGCTTCAAATTGGCGCATACGGGCGAACGACTCATCGTATGGTTCGAAGTCAGCGAACAATACACCATGGCCCGTGTCGAGAAAGACAACGGCGAAGTCTGGACAGATTCGTGCGTCGAGACCTTCATCGCACTGGATGACAAAGGGTACTATAATTTTGAAGCCACCTGCATCGGCAAGTTGCTTCTGGCCTACCGCATCGAACGCGAAGTCGGCATCGAGCATGCCCCTCAGGAGTTGCTCGACACGATCCGCCGTATTCCGTCGCTCGAAAAAGTCAATTTCGAGGAACGCGTCGGCGACAATCACTGGACGCTGCGTCTGGAGATTCCCGCAACGGCTCTGTTCCGGCACAATCTGAAATCGTGGGACGGAGTTCGCGCCCGCATGAATCTTTATAAGTGCGGCGACAAACTCTCCCACCCCCATTTTCTTTCGTGGCAACCCATCACATGGTCGAAACCCGATTTTCACCGTCCCGAATTTTTCCACGAGGTACAATTTGAATAGAAACACAATACACAATAAATCAATCAAAACAGCATAACGTCATGAATAACAAGTATTCATTACCCAAAGATGGCGGTCTGATCACGAATGCCGTGCCCAGAGACATTACCCACCGCTATGAAAAAATTATGACCAGCGTATTCCCAAGTGAATATAATGGCGTGAATTATGTGGCCGACATGATTGTCAAGGCAATCAAGATCCACAACGAAAATCACCTGTCGAATGCCGTATATGACGAAAACCAGCCTTTCATTCTGGGTCTCACGACGGGTAACACCCCCATCGGACTCTACTTGGAACTGGTACGCCGTCACAAGGCGGGAGAAGTCTCTTTTAAAAACGTAGCCGTATATTCGCTTGACGAGTTCTACCCCATCAAGGCCAGCGAACAGCAAAGCCGCAACTTCCGCATCCACGAGGAGTTCATCAACCACATTGACATCCTGCCCGAAAATGTTCACTTGTTGGACGGTACAATCCCCGCCGACAAGATCACCGACTACTGCACATCGTACAACAACGCCACGCGTAAGATCGACCTGATGATCATTGGCGTGGGTGAGGACGGTCAGATCGGTTTCAACGAACCGGGATCGTATCCCAAATCGAGAACCCGTCTCGTTCAGCTGACCCACAACACCCGCAAGGTACAGGCCGACGCATTCTTCGGTTTGGAGAACACTCCGAAAATGGCCATCACGATGGGTATCGGCAACATCATGCAGGCCGACAAAATCGTGCTGATGGCATGGGGCGAAAACAAAGCCAATGTCATCCAGAAGGTCGTAGAGGGAGAGGTCAATAAGATGATCCCCGCATCGTACCTTCAGGGACACGCAAACATCGAGGTCGTAATTGACGAGAATGCCGCCCAGTTGCTCACCCGCGAGCAGACCCCGTGGCTGATCGGTCCCTGCCGGTGGACTCCGAAATTCATCCGCAAGGCTGTCGTATGGCTCTGCGGCGTGGTTAAGAAGCCCATTCTGAAACTGACCTATAAGGATTACATCGAAAATTCGCTGGGCGAACTGCTCGAACAAGGCACCTCCTACGACCAGATCAACATCAAGGTATTCAACGACTTGCAGCACACCATCACCGGATGGCCGGGAGGCAAACCCAACGCCGACGATTCGACGCGTCCCGTCCCCTCGACTCCCGCACAAAAACGAGTGCTGATCTTCTCGCCGCATCCCGACGACGATGTGATCTCGATGGGCGGTACATTCATCCGTCTGGTACAACAGGGTCACGATGTACACGTCGCTTACGAGACTTCGGGTAACGTGGCCGTTCACGATGATGTCGTCCTTCAGAATATCGACACCGCACGCGAACTCGGTTTCGGCAACCGCTTCCATGAAGTCGAAAAGATCATCGCTTCGAAGAAGAAAGGTCAGCCCGAACCCCGCGCCCTGCTCGATTTGAAAGGTTCGATCCGTCGTGCCGAGGCACGTGCCGCCGTACGTTCGTTCGGCCTGAATCCCGACACCAACGCTCACTTCCTGAACCTGCCGTTCTACGAGACGGGCGGCATCAAGAAAGGTCAGCTTACCGAAAAAGACATCAACATCATCGTAGAGTTGCTGCGCGAGGTAAAACCGCATCAGATCTATGCTGCCGGCGACTTGGCCGATCCTCACGGAACACACCGCACCGCCATGGAGGCCGTTTTGGGTGCTCTGGAGGTTGTCAAGGACGATGAGTGGCTCAAGGAATGCCACCTGTGGCTGTACCGCGGCGCATGGATGGAGTGGGATCTCGGCATGGTCGATATGGCTGTACCCCTGTCGCCCGACGAGTTGATCATGAAACGACACGCCATCTACCGTCACCTCTCGCAGAAGGACATCATGCCCTTCCCCGGAAGCGACCCGCGCGAATTTTGGCAGCGTGCCGAGGAACGTACCCAGAACACGGCTCGTCTGTACGACCAGTTGGGTATGGCCGAATATCAGGCAATCGAAGTATTTGTAAGAATGTTCTAACCGAAGTGTTAAACCCATAAAAAGAGATTTATTATGCGACTCATTATCGAAGATACATCAAAGCAGGTGGCACAATGGGCTGCCAACTACATCATTCAGCAGATCAAGGCTAAGGCTGCAATCACCAAATCGCCGTTTGTATTGGGTCTGCCGACCGGTTCCACCCCGCTGGAGACCTATAAGGAACTGATCCGCCGTCACAAGGCAGGTGAGATTTCGTTCCAGAATGTCATCACGTTCAATATGGACGAATACGTCGGTCTTCCAGAGGAGCACCCTGAGAGTTACCACTCGTTCATGTGGAACAACTTCTTCCAACACATCGACATCAAGCCCGAAAACGTACACATCTTGAACGGCAATGCCGGGGATATTGTCAAGGAGTGCGCCGATTACGAGGCAGCCATTCTCGAAGCAGGCGGCATCGACCTGTTCATGGGCGGTGTCGGCGAGGACGGTCACATCGCATTCAACGAACCGTTCTCTTCGCTCAACTCGCGCACCCGTATGAAAACTCTGACGACCGATACCATCCAAGTCAATGCCCGTTTCTTCGGAGGCGATACCACGCTGGTTCCGAAGACGGCTCTGACAGTCGGTGTAGGCACGGTTCTTTCATCGAAAAAGGTGATGATCCTTGCCACGGGTCACAAGAAAGCCCGCGCCGTACACGAAGGTGTCGAAGGTTCGTACAACCACCAGTGGACGATCACCGCACTTCAGGTTCATCCCAACGGAATCCTCGTTTGTGATGATCCCGCCGCCGAAGAACTGAAAGTCAGCACCTATCGTTACTTCAAGGATATCGAGCGCAACAACCTCATCTAAAAGTTGTTGTTCACGTACAAAAATCCACGACCGTAAAGGCCGTGGATTTTTTGTTCGAGGAGTTCTTCAGGTTATACCCTATTCTTCCTTAATATAGAGCAAAATAAGAGCCGCATCCAGACAAAGGATGCAGCTCTTTAAAAATTTCTCAATCGCTTAGAGATGGATTGCGGCTCCGAGAGCGGCTTCCGAAGCCTCCATCACACCTTCATTCATCGTGGGATGAGCATGGATCGTACGGGCGATGTCATGCGCCGTGGCACCCATCTTCTTGGCGAGGGTCAATTCGGCCAACATCTCGGTAACGCCCGCACCGATCATGTGGGCTCCCAGCAATTTGCCGTCCTCCTCCGAGAAGAGCACCTTGATGAATCCGTCGCGATCGCCTGCCGCCGTTGCCTTGCCTGATGCGGTGAACGGGAAGCGTCCGACCTTATAGGCGATGCCGTCGGCCTGCAATTTCTGCTCCGTAGCACCCACCGAAGCAACCTCCGGTGAAGTGAATACGCACGCGGGGATCGTCGAGTAGTCCACCGGTTTGGGATTCAGACCCGCGATGGCCTCCACGCAGCAGATACCCTCGGCCGAAGCCACATGAGCCAATGCCGGACCCGGAACGATGTCACCGATGGCATAAACGCCCTCGACATTCGTGCGGTAGAACTGATCCACCACGACCTTTCCGCGCTCGACCTGTACGCCCAGTTCCTCAAGACCGATATTCTCGATGTTCGACTTGATGCCGACTGCCGACAACACGACTTCCGAAGTAAGTGTCTCCGCACCTTTCTTACTCTCGATATCGACCTCGCACATACCTTCGGCATTAACACGCACGGCCTTGACCGTTGTCGAGGTCATCACGCCGACACGCATCTTGCGGAAACTGCGCTCGACGGTTTTCGACACCTCTTCGTCCTCCAGCGGCATCAGATGAGGCAGATACTCCACCACCGTCACCTTGACACCCAAAGCGGCATAGAACCATGCAAATTCGCTGCCGATCGCACCCGAACCGACCACGATGATCGACTGCGGCATGCGGGTCAGCGTCAGAGCCTGACGCGAAGAGATGACGTGCTCGCCATCAATCTTCATAAACGGCATCTCACGCGAAGAAGCACCCGTGGCAAGAATAATATGATCGGCCTCATAGTCCGTACCCTCCACATCGAGGTGATGCGGAGCGGTCAGACGGCCGAAACCCCTAATCTGGTCGATGTTGTTCTTCTTGAGCAAAAATTGCACTCCTTTCGACATGGTCTCCGCCACTCCGCGCGAACGCGCCACAATCTGCTCCAAATCGGGAGTGATCTCCCCCTCGATTTTCAGACCATATTGTGCGGCCTGTTTTGCATGCACATAGATCTGTGCACTTTTGAGCAGGGCTTTGGTCGGGATGCAACCCCAATTGAGGCACACACCGCCTGTTTCGGCACGCTCCACAAGCGCAACCTTCTTACCCAGTTGTGCGGCACGGATGGCGGATACATATCCGCCGGGGCCGCTTCCTACCACGATGATGTCGTATTTCATAGCGATTTATATTTTTAGTAAGGCCTTGCGGCCGTATGTACTACCACGTTTTCACTTCGAGCACCTCGCCATTGTCGGCGGCTACGGCTCTCTGCCACTTCTCGTTGTAGCCGGGGAACTGAATCTTGCCCGGAACATTCACGTTGTGACCGTTGTTTACCCAGTGTGCCACGCTCGAATCCTTATCCAGATAATCCAACACGTCACCGTTCTCGCTCTTCACGTTACCGTCGATGTATTTCATCAGAAGGTAGTTGTTGAGTTTTGACCAGCGCGTGAACAGATCCTGAGCCTTGCGTACGCTGTATTTCGAGAGGAAGTTCTTACGCTCGGCACCCGTCAGTTTGGCAGCCTCGGCGTCGATCTTCTTCACCTCCTCGAAGTTCGAGTTCTCCCACAGGTCGGTCACCTTGCGGATGTCGGCCGAGATGAGGTCATAACGCATATAAGCGAAATTGGTCACGCGGTTGAACAACCAGAACATCGACGTATCCGAGTACTCCAGCATCGAACCGTTGTTCAGGCTCAGGCACTGGGGAACTTCATTCGACGAGCAGTAGATCGGTGTCAGGCACGACGTAGCGGCATCATCGACACCGAACCAGAGAATGCCCTGATCCTTCTCCACATAGGGGCGAGCCTGCGCAACGAACCAGAAACCCGTCTGTTGGGTTGCGGTGGCACGCTCGTTCACGTATTTCTTGCCGTCCACCTCGAAGTCCATCGGACGCCAGCGGTAGGGACAGTTGTGACCGCCTGCACCGAGGTCGGTCGTCATATCCATCTTGGTACCTTCGTAGTGGTCGCGCATGCAGTCGAACACGGTCTTGGGCGAAACCTTCGTGCGGGGTTTGACCCACAACGGCATCTTATTCTTGGGGTTGTGACCCATGGCGTAATCCTCGTACCGGTCCATGCCGTCGGCTACCGTGCGGAAGAACGACCATACACGAGCCTCGCAACCACGCAATGCGCCGAAATCGGCGGGAGCATAAGCATCCGAGAAACTGAACTCCTCATCCTTACCCTCGAAATACCCCATCTTGCGGGCGAATGAAATCACGTCTTTTGCATAGAGGCAGTTTTCGGGATCGTTCAACGGGAAAGTCGTAATACGTGCCTGATTGGCATGTGCCGACACATAGCCGTCGGGTACCCGGCGAGCCACCCATACGATACCCTTGTTCAGGTTCTTGCCCTTGCCGTTATCCTTGAAACCCTTACCGATCAACTCCATGATCCACACCTCTTCGGTATCGGCAATCGTGAACGACTCGCCACTCGAAGCATAACCGTAGGTGTTGGCCAGATCAGCGATGATGCCGATGGCCTCGCGGGCACTCTGGGCACGCTGCAAGGTGACATAGATCAGCGAACCGTAGTCGATCAGACCCGTCTTGTCGGCCAGTTCCTTACGCCCGCCGTACGTCGTCTCGGAGATGATCACCGAATATTCGTTCATATTACCGATCGTCGAGTAGGTCTGCCCCACCTGCGGAATGTAGGTCAGAAAACGACCCGAATCCCAGTCGTAGATCGGCAGCATGGCTGTCTTGGGGAACAGTCCTGCGGGGACATGATACAGCGCGCCGTACAGGCTGTGCGAATCGGCCGCATAGGAGACCATCACCGACCCGTCGGTCGATGCACCCTTGGTCACAATAAAGTTGGTGCAGGCATTGGCCGCATTAAAAATCAGAAGTGCGGCTGCCGCGAAAAGTAAAGTTAGTTTTTTCATATATTAAAAGGTATTTACAGTCCATAAGGTCATTAGACAAATATACAAAACTCCCTTCAAATCTCAAAAAAACAGAATACATCTTTTTAATCCTCCGAAAAATGACTACTTTTACACGATTAAAAAACTTCAAGTACAATGTCAGTAGCACATCAACTGGCATCTCTGAAATCGCGCCTTCCCCAATATGTGACTCTGGTGGCCGTTTCGAAGATGCATCCGGCCGAAGCCGTACAGGAAGCCTACGATGCGGGACAACGCATCTTCGGAGAGAGCCGCCCGCAGGAACTCCGCGAGAAATATGATCTGTTGCCCAAGGATATAGAGTGGCACATGATCGGCCATCTGCAAACCAACAAGGTCAAATACATCGCTCCGTTCGTTCGTATGATCCATTCGGTGGACAGCGCACGAGTTCTGGAAGCCATCCAGAAGGAAGCCGCCAAATGCGACCGCGTGATCGACATTCTTTTCGAGATCCACGTTGCCCGCGAAGAGACCAAGACGGGATGGAATTATGAAGAGTTGGAGACCTATTTGAAAGAAGATCCGTTCGCCTCGATGCCCAACATCCGCGTGCGTGGAGTCATGGGCATTGCCACCAACACCGACGACGAAAAGGTCGTTCGCGGTGATTTCGAGCAACTCCGTGCGCATTTCGAAGCGTTGAAGCCCCGCTTCGGTGCCGAGTTCGACACACTGTCGATGGGCATGTCGGGCGACTATCCGCTTGCCATCGAGTGCGGCTCGAACATGGTGCGCGTCGGTTCGTATATTTTCGGTGCACGCGACTATTCGAAGAAATAATTCGGTCGGATAAAACGATAAAAAAAGCGTATCCTTTCGCAGGATACGCTTTTTTTCGTTTATAAGAACCGTTCCAAGTAGGAGTGGATATAGGTTTTGAGTTCGGAGGAATCGACAATCCGAATATCGTCCAGAAGTCCGACCACAAACCGCCCCACGCCCGCCATACCTGCGACCTCCGTATCGAGCATCCATTTCTCACCGCCCAACGGATGAATATCGCGTTCGGCCAGAGGATACTCCTCACAGAGCAGGTTATAGGCCAGGATGCCCAATTCAAGCTGCACGCGGTAACGTGCCGATCCGTGCAGGCGGAACACATCAATGAATCCCTTTTCGTGTTGCGCCTCATACTGCCACGGCCCGCCCTCCCCGACCGAGCCGATACGTGCCGTTTTGAAGAGTTTGCAGGTTGCATCCTCCACATCGTAACACCACACCTCGACGTAGTTGGTCGTGAAGCCGAACGGTTCGACCCGTCGGTCGCGCACCACCCCGCCGTGTCCCGAACGATAACCTCGCAGGAAAACCTGTCGTTTCTCTTCGATCGCCTCGATCAGCGTATGGATGTTTGGGGCATTCTTACCCCGCACAACCGTGTCGGCAAGACTCTTATTGTCATACACCGAATAGAGTTTCTTCTTGAGGTTTTGTTTCAGGAGGTTTGTGTCGTCGATGTTCTCGATGGCGCGTTTGAGGATGTGCGCCTCCTCCTCGGTGAAGTGCACCAGTTGAGATATATCCCGAAAATGGGGCGACTCCTTATCCAGACGGATGCAGTCACCCGTCTTTTTGATCACGAAACCCGCCTCACGGAACGTGTCGATGTAGCGATAGACCGTGCGGCGCGACATGTCGAGTTTCGCGGCCAATTGATCGACATTATAGGTCGTGTTGGCCGTCAGCATTTTCATCAAACGGAGCAGTCGCTCCAACTTGGGTTGATCCATCGCGGGCACAAATTTAAGGGTACGAAAAACGCCATGCGAAAATCCGACTTCCGATGAAATCGCACCCTCGAATGGCGTCTATAATTTTAAGACCGCTAAGGTCTATTTTGCCAAAATGACCTTCTCGATCTCTTCGACCTGCAAGCGGAAGTTCTTGTCCGTCTCCAAGAGATTGGTCACCGCCTTGCACGAGTGAAGCACCGTGGCATGGTTGCGACCGCCAATTGCAGCACCGATCGAGGTGAGCGGCTGGTTGGTATGCTTCTTGGCGAGATACATGGCCATCTGTCGCGCCTGTGCCACCTCACGCGTACGCTCCGAAGAGTTCAGTCGCGGAAGGTCGATTCCCGTTGCCGAGCAAACCTCCTCCAAGATGCCGTCGATGGTCACCTCCTTATGATTTACCTGCACATACTCCTTCAAGACCTCTTTCGCCAACTTGGTGTTGATCTTACGTCCCAAAAACGCAGCATGTGCCTCCAGCGAAGAAAGTGCACCCTCGATCTCTCGGACATTGGCCAGAATGTTCGTAGCCAGATAGGAAATCACATCGTCCGAAAGTTGAATTTTCAGTTTTTCGGCCTTGTTCCGAATGATCTTAAATTTCGTATCATAGTCCGGGCAACCGAGTTGAGCCGACAATCCCCACTTGAAACGGGTCAGAAGTCGCTGCTCGATATCCTTCAACTCCACGGGCGGTTTATCCGAAGTGAGAATCAACTGCTTGCCGGCCAACTGAAGGTGGTTGAAAATGTTGAAGAACGCATTCTGCGTACCCGTCTTACCCGTCAGTTCCTGAATATCGTCGATGATCAAAACGTCGATCATCTGGTAGAAATGAATGAAGTCGGGAATCTCGCCATTCTTGTAAGCCGTCTGGAACTGAGCCTGAAATTTGTTCATCGAGACATACAACACCTGCAATTCGGGGTGACGCAGACGAACCTCGTGTCCGATCGACTGCACGATATGCGTTTTACCCAAACCCGAATTACCATATATATATAAAGGGTTGAAGGGATTGTTTCCGGGATTCTCCGCTACGGCCATCCCTGCTGAACGAGCGAGTCGGTTGCATTCGCCTTCGATGAAGGTCGAGAACGTCAGATGCGGATTGAGTTGGGGATCAATAATGATCTTCTTCAGACCGGGAATCACAAAAGGGTTTTTGATATTCGCCGTATTGGTCTGCGTATTGAAACGCGAAACAGCCGTCGAATCGGTCTCCTGCTGCGGCTGTGTCTGACGCGGCACGGCATAGTGCAGACGGGTCTGAGTTCCGTAAAGTTGGGAAATTATCGGACGCAAAAAAGGGATATAGTTTTTCTCGATCTGTCGTACATAACTCTCGTTGGGAACCCGAAGGCGCAACGTGCTGCCGTCGAAATCCAAAGGTACAATGGGACGGAACCATTTTTCGAATTCCTCCGAAGATGTTTCCGCCTTGATGCGATCCAGGCAATGTTGCCACATCTCGCTATATGACTGAGAGTTATCTAACATAATGAGTCTATATCCGATTTTAGTGCTACAAAGATCTGAATTATTTTGCAAAAAACACAATTTTTTTGGGTTGGAAATGATGATTTTTTATTTATGGCTTCACCATTCCGACAGGTAAATAAATTCAACTCCCTGATATTGAATATTCCAAAAAAAAAACGTACCTTTGTGAGTACTTCATCTTTGAATGCAAAGATAAGATTATTATCCATAAAACCAAATAATATCATGGCAAATCAATTGGAAGAATTGGTCCTCAGAAAAGCCCAAGGTTGGCTTGACGGACACTATGACGAAGAGACCAAGAAACAAGTCAAATACTTGATTGACAATGATAAAAACGAACTGATCGAGAGTTTTTACAAGGATCTCGAATTTGGTACGGGCGGTTTGCGCGGCATTATGGGTGTCGGTTCGAACCGCATGAACATCTATACGGTGGGCGCAGCCACTCAGGGCTTGGCCAACTACCTGAAAGAATGTTTCAAAGGTCAGGAAATCCGTGTGGCAATCGCACACGACAGCCGCAACAATTCACGCATGTTTGCCGAGCATGTTGCCGATATTTTCGCCTCAAACGCCATCCGCGTCTATCTGTTCGACGCCCTGCGTCCCACTCCCGAATTGAGTTTCGCAATTCGCGAACTCCACTGCCAGTCGGGTGTGGTCGTTACCGCTTCGCACAACCCCAAGGAGTACAACGGCTACAAGGCCTACTGGGCCGATGGTTCGCAGGTTACCCCGCCCCACGACAAGAACATCATCAAGGAGGTCGAGAAGATCACCGATGTCGATATGATCCGATCGGGTCTGCACAAGGAACTGATCGAGATCCTCGACGAGAAATTCGACGAGATTTATTTAAATAAGGTACACGAGTTGTCGCTGGCTTCGGACAGCATCCGCAAGTTTCACGACATGAAGATCGTTTACTCGCCGATGCACGGTGCCGGCGTTCGTCTGGTTCCCGCATCGTTGAAGAAATGGGGCTTCACCAACGTCATCATGGTTCCCGAACAGTCGGTCATCGACGGCAACTTCCCGACCGTCGAGTCGCCGAACCCTGAGGAGCGCAAGACCATGTCGATGGCCATCGCACTGGGTGCCAAAGAGGGTGCCGATCTGGTAATGGCAACCGACCCCGACTCGGACCGTATCGGTCTGGCACTGCGCAACCAGAAAGGCGAATATGTACTTCTGAACGGCAACCAGACCCTCATGTTGCTGATGAGTTACCAGCTGACCCGTTGGGCCGAACGCGGTGAACTCGACGGCAACCAGTTTGTCGTAAAAACGATCGTCACCTCGCAGATGGCCAATGCCATTGCCGCCCATTTCGGCGTGAAATGCTACGAGTGTCTGACCGGGTTCAAATACATCGCCAAGATCATCCGCGAACAGGAAGGCAAAGCCAAATACATCGGTGGCGGCGAGGAGTCGTTCGGCTATCTGGCAGGCGACTATGTACGCGACAAAGACGGTGTTTCGGCCTGCTCATTGGCTGCCGAGGCCGCCGCATGGGCTCGCGACACGATGGGGCTGACGCTCTTCGAGTGGTTGCAGCAGTTGTATGTGAAATACGGTTTCTACCGCGAGATGCAGGTTCCCGTTGTCCGTAAGGGCAAAGAGGGTGCCGAACTGATTCAGAAGATGATGGTTGATTTCCGTCAGAACCCGCCCAAGCAGATCATCGGATCGCCCGTCGTGAAGATCAACGACTTCCAGACGCGCGAAACGCTCGATTTGCGTACCGGCGAGAAGACTCCGATCGAAATCGACCAGAGCAACGTACTCCAATGGTTCACGGAAGACGGCACCATCGTATCGGTGCGTCCCTCCGGCACGGAACCCAAGATTAAATTCTACTTCGGTGTAAAGAGCGAGTTGAAGTCTGTGGAAGACTTTGACAAGGTGCAGAAGGAGTTGGACGAGAAACTCGAAGCAATCAAGAAAGATCTTAAATTGGAATAAATTTAAAACCTAAAAGCATGAAACACGCATATGTGTTCCCCGGTCAGGGAGCCCAATATTCCGGCATGGGCAAAGACCTCTATGAAAACAACGCCGAGGCAAAGGCTCTTTTTGAAAAAGCCAACGAAATCCTCGGATTCCGCATTACCGACATCATGTTCGGCGGTACAGCCGAGGAATTGAAGCAGACGAACGTCACGCAGCCTGCCGTATTCCTCCACTCGGTGATTCTTGCCAAGACCTTGGACGTAAAACCCGATGCTGTTGCAGGACACTCGCTCGGCGAGTTCTCGGCACTGGTCGTCAGCGGTGCGCTCTCGTTCGAGGACGGTCTCCGTCTGGTTGCAAAACGTGCTGCCGCCATGCAGGCCGCCTGCGAGGTTCAGCCCGGTACGATGGCTGCCGTTCTCGGTCTGAAGGACGAGGTTGTCGAGCAGATCTGCAAGGAGACCGAGGGTACGGTTGTTGCCGCAAACTACAACTGCCCCGGACAGTTGGTTATTTCGGGTGCCGTAGAGGCCATTGACGCCGCTTGCGAAAAGGCTAAGGCCGCAGGTGCCCGCCGTGCACTGAAACTGCCCGTAGGCGGTGCGTTCCACTCGCCGCTGATGGAACCCGCCCGTGTGGAACTCGAAAAAGCCATCATGGAGGCTCCTTTCCAAACGCCTTCGTGTCCGATCTACCAGAATGTCGATGCCAAGCCCCATACCGATGCCGCCGAGATCAAGAACAACCTGATCGCACAACTGACCTCTCCGGTACGTTGGACCTACATCGTCGAGTACATGCTCAAGGACGATTTCACTCGCTTCACGGAATTGGGACCGGGCACCGTTCTCCAAGGTCTGATCAAAAAAGTATCTGCCGACGTCGAAATCGAATCGAAATCCGCGTTATAACAGATTTCCACAAATCAAGGTGTCTTACGACAGACCGACCGGACTCATCAAAATCCGGTCGGTTTGCCGTATAACCTTTCATTCAAAAGTTTCTTTTACGAACGAAAAAGCATTCATGCCCCGCCTCCGCCGACAAATGCTCCGAAAACCGGAAGAAACTTCAAAGGAAAATAAAATTTTGCAGCAATTATCTATCAATCTGAAAACCAAATGTTTAAAAAGATTTCAGTGTTAAGAAACCTTTAAATTACTTAATTTTCTACTTAAATTATTTAAATAGTTGTTGTAGTTTTTAAATTTCCTTATTACATTTGTACCCGTTAGTAAAAAAGGACAAGGAATAATGACATCACTGACCGAATTTTTCAATCTGCATGAAGATGATACCTTGAAGGGTATCACCCACAAGAACAACATCATCAAAAGAAATATCATCGCTTTCATGGCGATCAACGGCGAGTGTACACTTTCCGAACTTACCAAAGAACTGCACATCAGCGTGCCTACCATGACCAAACTGGTGCAGGAACTTGTCGATGAGAACATCGTCATGAACCTCGGTAAGGAAGAAACACCCGGCGGACGCCGTCCCAACGTATTCGGTTTGGCAAGTTCGGCAATTTATTTTGCCGGTGTCAGCGTGGGACGTGATAATATGTATTTCCTGATCACCGATCTCCAGAATAATATCATCAAAGAAGATATGATCTCCTTTGATTTGCAGGATCGTCCCCAGTGTATGGAACACATCGTCTCCAACATCGAGAACTTCATCGAGAACTGCGGCATCGACCGTGGTAAGATTCTCGGATTGGGCGTCTGCATGACCGGTCGTGTGAATCCCGACACGGGTCGCAGTTACAAATACTTCACCACCAGCGAAAATTCGTTGCGAGACATTCTGGAAGAGCGTATCGGCATCCGTGTATTGCTCGAAAACGATACCCGCGCACGTTGCTACGCCGAATATACCTGCGGCAAATCGAAGGACGAGAGCAACGTCCTCTACCTGCACATGGGTCGCGGTGTCGCCATCGGTATCGTCGTGGACGGCAAGTTGTACTACGGTAAGAGCGGTTTCGCAGGCGAGTTCGGCCACATCCCGTTCTTCGACAACGAAATCATCTGCTCTTGTGGCAAGAAAGGTTGTCTGGAGACCGAGGTTTCGGGTATTGCCATCGAGCAGAAGATGCAGCACCTGATCGAAAGCGGTGTGAACACCATCCTGAAAGAAAAATACGCCAACAAGGAGACAATCCACATCGACGACATCATCGCGGCCGCCAAGAACGACGACAACCTCTCCATCGAACTGATCGAGGAAGCCGGTGAAAAGGTCGGCAAGGCAGTTGCCTTCCTGATCAACACGTTCAACCCGGAAACCGTAATCGTGGGTGGTAACATGGCAGCCGCCGGCGACTACATCATGTTGCCGCTGAAATCGGCCACAAACAAATACTCGCTGAACCTCGTTTACAAAGACACGAAGTTCCGTCTGTCGAAGATGAACGAGAACGCCAACGCATGGGGTGTGGCGATGTTGATCCGCAATAAGGTAATCGGTCTTTAATGACACTTCGCGGTGCTTTGATTTCGCTCAGAGCCGTCGAACCACAGGACATTGACGAGATGTATCTATGGGAAAACGACCCCGAAACATGGAAAGATGACATTGCACGCGAGCCTCTTTCACGACACGCATTGGAGCGTTTCGTCGAGGAGCAACGCTACGACATTTTCCAGACCCGCCAGCAACGGCTTGTGATCGAACGCCAAAGCGACCATAAGGCAGTCGGCTGTATCGACCTTTTCGAGGTTGAACCGCTCCACTGCCGTGCAGGAATCGGCATCCTGATCTATCCTGCGGAAGATCGTCGCAAAGGATACGCCTCGGAAGCTCTTTCGCTCGTGACAGAATACACGCGGGAAGCACTTCGGATTCACCAGTTGTGGTGTGAGATTGATATTCGCAACACGGCAAGCCTCGGCTTGTTCCGCAAAGCAGGATTCAGGGAAACAGGCATCAGGCACGATTGGGTGTGGTCGCCAGAAGGATACAGCGATACCTGTTTTATGCAGAAAATTCTTTAATTTAAAAAAGGCAGTTTCTCAATATGGAAACTGCCTTTTAGTTTGTTTTTGGGAAAGACAAAAAAAACGGGAACACGTTTTAAGACGTGTTCCCGTTTTGGTTTCGGGAATTGAACCTGCTCAGATAAATTTGAGTTTACGCAGCGTCAAAGCCGTTTTGTCATCCGACGGCGAAGTCATCTCGGAATTGATGATGCGACCGCTCTTGTCGAGCAGGATAAAACGGGGAATCGACTTGATGTTGTAGATCTGCTGGAACTCGGTACCTTTACCCATCCACAGTTGATCACCGACCAATTTATCCTCCTTGACGGCACTCTGCCATGCGGCTTTGTCCTCATCGACCGAAAGGCTCACAAAAGCGATACGACGACCCTCAAAGAGTTTCTTCAGGTCTTTCATGGCTTTCTGCTCCTGACGGCAGGGCTTGCACCATGATGCCCAAACATCGACATAGATATATTTACCGGAAAAATCCTTCAAAGAGAACTCCTTGCCCTGCATATCCACGGCTTTGAAGTCGGGCGATACGAAACCGACGCTCACGGGATCAAGCGTTGAAATCTGCTTCTCGAAATCGGCGATGAGTTCGGGATCGGTAACCACCTTACGCACCAAGGTCATCAACTCCTCGGTCTGCTTGTCGCCATTCGTCAAGATATAGTTCAAAGCCATCGTATAGACAATCGTCTGCTTTACCTTCTCGTTCTTGAAGTTATCGGCCACATACTGAACCATGCCGAGACGTTTCTCGTAAGCCGATTTGAAGCCCTGCTTCTCCTCCAACAGCACGGGAATACCCTGCTCAAGGAACGAACGGTAAGCATCGACCCACAGCATATCCTCACGTTCGACGATCAGACGGCGGATGGCATCATAATACGTATCGTTGTAGGAGAACTCGCCTGCTTTCCATGCGTGACCCAGCGGATACATGATCAGGGTGTGGGCAAACATATAATCCAGACGCGCCTGTTCCAATTTAAAAAATTCGGGGCATTTGCGATCCAACTTCAACTCGGACATGTGTTTGATCACATCCTCCAGTTTCTGATTCAGATCGGCAGTGAACGGTTCCCAGTTCAAGGCGAAATCGGGAGGTTTCGGGAGGGTAACCTGTTGCAGGTAATCGCAAGCCACCTCGTTATAACCCTCGACCTTCACACCCTCCTCCTTGAACGTGCGCGAATCGAATTTCAGCGTCACATTGCGACCTTTCTCCAGAAAGATCTTCTTGGAAGAGTCCTCGCCATAAACGATCTTCGGGAAAGCATCGCCGATACCCGAAAGCGTCAGCGAACCGCAACCTTCATCATCGAGTGCGATTTTATAGTCGGCCACACGGTCGATCATGATTCCGACCTCCTTGACCGTGGGATTCTCCACCTCAACATTGATCACAATGTCACCCGACGGATTCTTTTGGGAGCAGGCGGAGGCGAAGAACACCAACGCCGCAATAAGTAATTTTTTCATCATGCTATATTTGTAAAGTTTCAAAATTAATCGGTTTTTATCGTGTAAATATAGGATTTTCCCCCGGAAGTTCCAAAACAGAAGCCTCATTCGGCACATAAAAAAGCCTCCGTCGGGTAACGGAGGCTTAAAATTGGAAATACAGGGGTCAGAACAGATGATAAACCACCGTCAAACCTGCCATCACAATCGAGACCATCGACATCAATTTGATCAGTATGTTCAGCGAAGGCCCTGCCGTATCCTTGAACGGGTCGCCCACCGTATCGCCGACGATCGTTGCCTTGTGGCTGTCGGAACCCTTACCGCCGAAATAACCCTCTTCGACCAGTTTCTTGGCATTGTCCCATGCACCGCCCGCATTGGCCATAAAAATCGCCAACACGAAGCCCGAACTCAAACCGCCGACCAAAAGTCCGATTACACCCGCAACACCTAATACCAGACCGACCACCACGGGGACGATAATTGCCAGAAGGCTCGGAAACAACATCTCGCGCTGCGCTCCCTTGGTCGAGATCTCAACGCAACGTGCATAGTCGGGCGTTGCCTCCCCCGTCAGAATACCCTTGATCTCACGGAATTGACGGCGCACCTCCGTAACCATACTTTCGGCAGCACGTCCCACGGCATTCATCGTAAGACCACAAAAAAGGAACGACATCATCGCACCGACAAACAGCCCGATCAGCACCGTCGGGTTCATCAGCGACACGTTATAATAACTCATAAAATCGAGGATCGACGCATCCTGCACCGACCGGATCGTTCCGTCAGCCATCATAAGTTCGGTGATTCCACCATGAAGCAATCCGATACGGATCTCCTCCAAATAAGAAGCCAGCAAAGCCAAAGCCGTCAAGGCAGCCGAACCGATCGCAAAACCCTTACCCGTGGCTGCGGTGGTGTTGCCCAGAGCATCGAGGGCATCGGTGCGACGGCGCACTTCGGCACCCAGACCGCTCATCTCGGCGTTTCCGCCTGCATTATCGGCAATCGGACCGTACGCATCGGTTGCGAGCGTAATACCGAGGGTCGAAAGCATACCCACTGCCGCAATACCTATTCCGTACAGGCCGAGCGACATATTCTGAGGCTGCATCATATGCTGCACATCAAATCCGATGGCACACAGATAAGCGATGATAATCGCCACACCGATCGTCACCACGGGAATTGCCGTGGAAATCATACCCGAACCGATACCTGCAATCACCACCGTGGCAGGGCCCGTTTCGGAACTCTGTGCGATTTTCTTCGTCGGACTATATGTATGAGATGTATAATATTCGGTACCCTGTCCGATGATGATACCTGCCAAAAGACCCGTGATCACCGAGAACGACAATCCGAGCCAATTCTCAATACCTAAAAGGTAAAGGATTCCGAACGTGGCGATCACGATCAGCAGCGAACTGAAATTCACGCCGATACCCAGTGATCGGAGCAGATCGCGCATCGTTGCGCCCTCGCGCGTGCGTACCAAATAAATACCGCAGATCGACAGCACGATTCCGACCGCTGCGATCAGCATCGGTGCCAGCACGGCACGCAACTGCATCGCCTCCTGCCCTGCCGTCGAGAATGCCGCGGCACCCAGAGCCGAAGTGGCGAGGATCGAACCGCAATAACTCTCATAGAGGTCGGCACCCATACCGGCCACATCACCCACGTTATCGCCCACATTATCGGCGATGGTTGCGGGATTACGCGGATCATCCTCAGGAATACCCGCCTCAACCTTACCCACAAGATCTGCGCCCACATCGGCCGCCTTGGTATAGATGCCGCCACCGACACGCGCAAACAAGGCCTGCGTCGATGCCCCCATACCGAAAGTCAGCATCGTCGTGGTAATGACAACGAGTTTCTGCGACCCGTCTTCTTCGATAAAGGCTTGAAGGATCACATACCAGAAGGAAATATCCAGAAGTCCGAGTCCCACGACGACAAGTCCCATCACCGCACCACTGCGGAATGCGACCCTGAGACCGCGATCCAGCGATTTACGGGCGGCATTGGCCGTACGAGTCGAAGCATAGGTGGCGGTTTTCATACCGAAGAAACCCGCCAATCCCGAAAAGAATCCTCCCGTAATGAATGCAAACGGCACCCACGGATTCTGCACCCCCGCACCATAGGCCAGATAGGCAAAGAACAATGCCAAAATGACAAAAACAACGGCAATCACCCGATATTGTTGGCGGAGGTAGGCCATGGCACCTTTGCGCACATGGGCGGCAATCTCTTTCATCCGTTCGGTTCCTTCATCCTCACGCTTCATAGCGCGGTAAAAACCCCATGCAAACACCAATGCCATGATTGATGCCAGCGGGACAATCCAAAAAATCAGAGGAATGTTCATTGTAGTTATCAATTAAATTGGACAATAAAAAATTCATAACCCGAACACAAGAGGTGAAAAAAAGTGGAAAGTCGTTAAAATGACCCGCAGTCATCAACAACTTTCGCAACACCGCCCTCTCCCAAAACCACTTTCCGGCGCGTGGTTTTATCTATTTGTCATACGCAAGTTAGGAAAAAGTTTTCAAAATCAAAATATTTTCACAATTAATTTTAAAAACCAGCACACACATCCACAAATTCCATAAAAAAGCCCCGTCTTTTCCAGACGGAGCCCAATTCTGATCTGCGCGATTTCTAACGCTCGATCGACACTTTCAATTCGGCACGATAAGCATCCCAATCCTCAATCGGACAACGGGCAATACCCGAATCCATGGCGGCCTTGGCCACGGCGGGCGATACGGTCCACAACAGACGTTTGTCGATGGGTTTGGGAATAAAATACCCGCGGCCGAACTCAAGTTTCCCGACACCGCTCGCTCGCAGTACCGATTCGGGAACCTCCTCGCATGCCAACTCGGCGATGGCCTTCACGGCAGCAAGTTTCATGGCGTCGTTGATCTTTGTGGCACGAACATCCAGCGCGCCACGGAAAATATAGGGGAAGCCCAACGCATTGTTCACCTGATTGGGATAATCCGAACGCCCCGTGGCAAAAATGATGTCGGGGCGCGAAGCCATGGCATCCTCATAACTGATTTCGGGATCGGGGTTCGACAGTGCCAACACAATGGGGTTCTCGGCCATCGAGCGTACCATCTCCTGTGTCAGCACGTTGGCTTTCGACACACCTAAAAACAAATCTGCCCCCACAACGGCCTCGGCGAGCGTCTTGATGTTACGCGTCGTGGCAAAACTGCTCTTCATCTGGTTCACATCGCTACGGAACACGTTGATTACGCCCTTGCTGTCGCACAGCACCATATTCTCCAGACGGACACCGACACGGGTGAAGAGGCGTGCGCACGCAATTGCAGCCGCGCCCGCACCATTGACCACCACACGCAGATCCTCGATCTTCTTGCCTGCAATCTTCGCACCGTTGATCAGTGCTACCGACGAAATGATTGCCGTACCGTGCTGGTCATCGTGCATCACGGGAATATCCAACTCACGACCCAGACGGCTGTCTATCTCGAAACATTCGGGCGCCTTGATGTCCTCCAAGTTGATCCCGCCGAAGGTCGGGGCAATCGCCTTCACGATGCGGATAAACTGCTCGACATCGGTCTCATCGACCTCGATATCGTAAGCATCAATATTAGCGAAAGTTTTGAACAACATCGCTTTACCCTCCATAACGGGTTTTGCGGCATCCGCGCCGATGTTGCCCAATCCCAAAACAGCCGTACCATTCGAAATCACGCCCACTAAATTACCGCGTCCCGTATAGCGATAGGTCGTATCGGGATCTTTGGCAATTTCGCGCGAGGGTGCTGCCACACCGGGCGAATAAGCCAGCGAAAGATCATCCAACGTAGCCGACGGTTTGTTGGGAACTACCGAAATCTTACCGGGAAAAGGCTTGCTGTGGTACTCCAGCGCAGCCTGATTAATATCCTTCTTCATAGCAACATCATTAAAGTTTATAGGTTAGCATAAGATGATAACAATTAACTATACACTTGCAAAGATAATAAAGAATCTCGGATTTCAAATCTTTTTACAAATAAAATGCCATGATTTATAAATAAAGCACCCAATAGGGTAAACAATTCTCCAAGAACAGACTTTTGCCCGCTCCCCGACTTTAATATTTGAAATAGGATTTTAACGCGGTTCGACGTGGGTGGTGATGATCGTGTCCGAGCCGAATTTTTGGCAGAGTACCGCCTCGATTTTTCTGGTCGTGGCGTGGGCTTCTTTCAGCGGAATTGCCCCGTCCATACAGAAGTGCACTTCGATGGCACAATAACTGCCGATACGGCGTGTACGCAGTTTATGGGGCGACGAAACTCCGGGGAACGACATGATCGTCTCCATGATGTAGCGTTCATCCTCCTCCGGCAGGGATTTTTCGAGCAACTCATCAACACACGGCACGATCAATTTAAACGCGATGTAAAGAATATAGACGCTGATGCAGATTGCGGCGATCGGATCGAGCACACGCCATGCCTCGCCCAAAAGGATCGCACCGCCGATACCCAGCATACTGCCGATCGACGAGAAGGCATCGCTGCGGTGATGCCACGCATTGGCGATCATCACCTGTGAATTTAGGCGGCGACCTTTGAACGCCGTATATTGATAAAGGAGTTCCTTCATGACGATCGACACGACAGCCGCCACAAGCGCAATCACGCCCGGTTCTTCACACCGCACACCGCAGGTCATTCCGTAGATCGTACTCACGCCCGACGCAAAAATCAGCATGCCGCCCCCAGCAAGGATCAGTCCGACCAAGAGGGTTGCAGCCGTTTCGTACTTGCCGTGTCCGAAATCGTGGTCGGCATCCTGCGGTTTGCCCGCAATTTTCACAAAATAAAGGATGATGACATCCGACACGAAATCCGACAGAGAATGGACGGCATCGGCCAGCATGGCGGCACTGTTACCCAAGATTCCCGCAAGAAACTTGAACAACAAAAGGGCGAAATTACACAGGCTGCCCACAAAGGTCACCCGCCGAATTTCGCGCGTCCTACGATCTTCTTTACCCGTGGTGTGTGTCATAATTTTACAATATTGCCAATTTTTCGCAACTTCTGCAAATAAAAACGAACTTCGCGGTCACTTATTATCCCGAAAAATTGACGCTTCGCCCGTAAATCATTACTTTCGCATCCGAGAATTTCACCCCATATCATGGAATTTACCCCGCTTCCCGACGAAGAGCGTCGCATCGCCGACCACAAACTCTTCGATGCCCACCGTCCCGAACTTATGGCCATTAAACACCGCGCCCACGAAACGTGTCGCCGTTTCAATGCGATGGACGAGTACGACCCCGAACGCCAACCTCTGCTCAAGACCATTCTGGGCGGTTACGACGAATCGGTCTATTTCCAAGGTCCCGTGCAATTCAACTACGGCACCCACACGTTCATCGGCGAAAAGTTCTTCGCCAACTTCAACCTCTTGGTGATGGACGACGGGGTAATAAAGATCGGCAACCGCGTCATGATCGGCCCGAACGTGAGCCTTTTGGCGACAAATCATCCGCTGATTGCCGAGGAACGGCTTGCGATCACCTACCCCGACGGGCATACCTCGATGTGGGAATTTTCGCAAGGCATCACGATCGAGGACGAGGTGTGGATTGCCGCCAACGTATCGGTATTGGACGGCGTAAGGATCGGTCGCGGTGCCGTAATCGGTGCGGGCAGCGTCGTCACGCGCGACATTCCCGCAGGATGGCTCGCCTTCGGAACCCCCGCACGCCCCATCCGTCAGATCACGGAACAAGACTCGCGGCGCGACCTGCTTTAAGACCCGAAATTTGCGAATCTCGGACTTTTGACGTACCTTTGCACCTCCAAAAGAAGATTCGATGAATTGTCGCACGACACATAATCTGCTGAATATCTTGTTCGTCAATTGGACAACGAGAGGATCTTCCGTGTTTGTTTCATAATTTTTACATCCGTTTTTTTGTACAACCCCGAAGACACGACGCACAGACATCGTGTCTTGGAACATGTATCCTATCCATGAAACAAATCATCCGCAAAATATCCTCGAACAAAGACCTTTACAATTCGCTCATCAAACTCGGCATTCCGATCATCATCGGACAATTCGGAGCCATCATCACGGGACTTGCCGACACAATCATGGTCGGTCAGCACTCCACCGCCGAACTCGGCGCGGCATCGTTCGTCAATAACGTGATCAACGCCTTCATCATCCTCGGCACGGGATTTTCGTACAACCTCACCCCGCTGATCGGCGAAAACCTCGCACGCCGCAAATACCTCGTCATCGGCGGGTGGCTGAAGAACAGCCTTGTGGCAAATTTCACCACAACGCTCATCATATCGGTCATTTTGGTAGGCATTTATCTGAATCTCGACCTGCTGAACCAGCCCGAAGAGTTGATCCCGCTGATCCGTCCCTACTACCTCATCTCGACCGCTTCGGTCATCTTCGTCATGTTGGCGAACACGTTCCGCCAATTTGTCGAGGGTATTGCCAATCCCTCGGTGTCGATGTGGGTACTTTTGGCGGGGAACCTGCTGAACATCATCGGCAACTACATCCTGATTTACGGCAAGTTCGGGCTTCCCGAAATGGGACTTTTCGGTGCGGGTCTCAGCACGTTCCTGTCGCGTATCGTTATTCTCGGACTCTTTGTCTGGGTATTTGTGCGCCGCACCGCCTATACCCGTTATCGCAAGGGCGTGCGCGTCATTCCGATCAACCGCCGAAGTTGGCGCACGCTGAATGCCATCGGATGGCCGATCGGTCTGCAACAGGGGTTGGAAGCAGGGACATTCTGCATGACCGCCATCATGATCGGCTGGTTGGGCAGTCTGGAGTTGGCGGCACATCAGATCGCCATCACCATCTCGCTGATCAGTTTCACAATCTACTTAGGTTTGGGTGCGGCGGTTGCCATCCGTGTAAGTTACTATAAGGGAGCAAACGATTGGAATATGGTACGACACATCTCGCAGGCTGGTATTCACTTGGCGTTGGTCGTGGTATTGGTGATCTGCATAATGCTCTTCACAACCCAATCGTTTATCGGCATGATCTTCACCGATGACATCCGTGTAAACGACATCGTGAAGACCCTGATCCCGATTCTCATGTTGTATCAGTTGGGTGACAGTGTGCAAATTATCCTGACGAATGCCCTCCGCGGGTTATCGGATGTCAAAGCCATCATGTGGATCTCGTTCATCGCCTACTTCGTGGTGGCGATTCCGTCGGGCTACGCATTGGGATTCACGGCGCATTGGGGTGCGCCCGGCGTGTGGATGGCTTACCCCATCGGATTTGTCTGCTCGGTGACGCTCTTCACCTACCGCATGAAAATGCAGTTCGGGAAACACCTCCGCTAAACAAAAAAAAAGAGCCGTTCCCCTCACGAGGAACGGCTCTTCCCAATCATGTCTTTTCAGGCAATCTGCATCAGTTCGATCTCAAAGACAAGGGTCGATCCTCCGGGAATACCCGGTTGCGAAAAGTTCCCGTAGGCCATATCCGACGGCAGGTAGAGTTCCCATTTGTCACCCACACACATCTGTTGCATGGCAATGATCCAGCCCTCTATCAGATCTCCCAGACGAAAAGCGATGGGCACACCGCCACGGCTCGAATCGAACTCCTTGCCGTCGATCGTCCGTCCCGTATAATGTACCGTCACAATGTTGCGGGGCGAAGGATGCCGACCATCGTTCCGACCCTCACGGATCACCTTATAGTAAATGCCTTTCGGAAGAGCCTTCACGCCCTCCTCCTTGGCTTTCTCTGCCAGCCACTGCCGGTTCTGAGAGATGTATTCTTTATTTCCCATTTTTCCGTTATTTTAACAAATTTACAATCTGAATATCAGCCGGAAGCCATCCGACGGAATCGAGTTCTTCACAAGAAAGCCATCGTGCAGCCTCGTGTTCACGGAGTACCAATTCGCCCGACAGCACCTTACACAAATAAGCGTGCATCGTCAAGTGAAATCGGGGATAATCCCATTCGACGGTCGCAAGCCGTTCGCCGACACGGATTTCTGCAACAAGTTCCTCACGGATCTCTCTTTTCAATGCCTCTTCGGGAGTTTCCCCTTTTTCAATTTTACCGCCGGGAAACTCCCAAAAATCCTTAAACTCACCATAGCCGCGTTGCGTGGCGAAATACCTGTCCTCGCAACGGATCACTGCCGCCACCACTTCGATCTGTTTCATCGGCTACAAATGCGGATTGCGGTCAAAGAAAAACGCCCCGATGTTGTGCATCGTACGATACAATGCCGAATGTTCGCTGAACGCCCTACTCTTCCAATTGTTCCTCAACAACATATTCAGGACAAGTTTCACACGGATTTTCCATGCCGAATAGCCCTTGTTATAAATCGTCTCCTGTTCGTACAGCACACTCCGCATCATTCGATCTGCCAGAGGTTTCAGATCCTTCGCCATCGTAAAATCTTTCGGGATTTCGATTCCGAAAAGATCATTTGCGAGAAATGTCATGCAATGCGCAAAACGACTGAGGCCTTTATCGTATGCCGAGGTCAGTTTCTCAAACTCCGCCCATGCGACACGGTTTCCCTCGGTCTTTACAAACATCGCCCAATCGCAAATGTGACGCAACGAGATACTCTCATTCAAAAAATGATTCCATGCGTGCACCGACAGAAACAACGCATTGAACAAAGGCGAAGGGTTCTCCAGATGCGACTCTCCGATCGGAGTTCGGGATTCGGTCTGCAAAACACGTTGCAGAGCCCGTTCAAAATCCTTTGCTCGGCGTCCGTTGCGGATTGCCGTACAATACTTATGATTCTCCACCATCAAACCCTTATATCTGATGTGGGAGTGTTTGTATCCGCCTTCATCCCCGACTTCGCCACCCGCCTTCTGTGCAATCTCGTTGCCTTTCTCGAAATCCCCCATCAGGAAGCAATCCAAGTCCCCGCACGGACGATGTTGCGGTTCGGGGTAATACTGTGCTACGGCCAGTCCTTTCAAAACAACCGTTCGGATGCCGTACCCAGCATAAATGCGGGCAAGTTCTTCCGAAAGGGCTTTTTGAAGCAAGAAACAATTCTCGATCTTCACGACATTAAATCCCCATTGCAATTTTGCAGTACGCGACGGTTGGCTTCGTTCGGGAATCGAGCCTTGCTCTACCAGTCGGTTCAAACCGTCGTAAACCACGGCAAGGACACCTTGTTGTGATGCCGTTTTATAGATCTGTTTCCAATCGGGAGCCGTACGGAACAGCGACTCGATCTCGGAAAGAGTCTCCTTTTGAACATCCAGTCCCAAGCCGATCAGACAAAATAATATACGTTCGTTAGCGGTCATAGATTTATTCATTACGGGGTGACCAGACACCCTCCAATGTTACAAAAATAGGGATAATCTGTCCCCACTCCAAAAAATCGGCAGACTATTTATACTCGACACAAAGTTTCCGGGGCGTTCCCGTCGGCGAAAGACAACAAGGTACATGATTGTTGAATTTGTAACTGATCCGAAATTCGATGCCGAAGAACGTCCGCCGGTATGTGAAATCCGTGAAAGTGTGTTCCCTATTCCAAGTGCGGATCTGTTCGTTGTGACGAATCAACCCGCGGCACGAAAGGCTCAGATAAAGACGGTTATGAGCGGCAGTCTTAAAAATTTCCCCGTCCAATGAGTATGTTCCGTTATGTCTCCGCTCCAACTGATGGCGGGGTGTAGATGCCGTAAAGCACAGATGCACACCACACAACCGTCCAAAATAAAACGTATTGTAAAGCGACACACGGAGCGAATTTGTACCCAATCGACGGCGATAGTAGTGCCAGTATTCCCCCACACCCGCCACCTCCCAATTAATCCGCCACCACGAGGCAAGGCGCATCGCACACGAAAGATCCAATTTATGGACGGAGGAAGCCACGCAATTGATCGGTTGGCGGAAGGTCTGTTCGGAATCCTCCCCGTCCACAAAAGTCAGATGTTGGATTCCGTCCACGGTGCGCGAAAACGTATAGGCCAAAGTCCAGCGTCCGCACAATGTACACGTTGCGCCGAGATCGAAACCCTTGGCGGGAGCAAGGTCGGGATTACCCTTCGCATAGTGAAATTCATCAACCCGCACGCGGATCGGAGAAAGATCGCCGTAAGGAATCGCACCGTCGTTCCGCAGGCAAAACACCCCGATCGAGGTCGATCGCACCTCATCCAAAAGAAATGTAGCCGCAAAGTCGGGACACAAGCGCACATAGTCGCGCTTGTGCCATCGCGTATCGCCCGCCGTGAAATGGGTGATACGATTCCATTGCAAGCGCATTCCGCCCGACAGCGAAAGCCGACCCATGCGCGCCCGACACTCGGCATAAGCCGCCATGCCGTTGCCCCGATAGCGGAACAGGGATTGCTTTGCGGGAGCATCGGGCGGCGTAAGCAGGGAGTTTTTCGTCACATCGTGGTGATGGGTGCTGATGCCGCCATTTACGGTCAGGGTCTTGCTGAAAATCTTGGAGACCGCCACCTCCGTTTCAACGGACAGCGTGCGGGGCGTCATCCGTTCACGGGTACACTCCGCCACGGGGCAAACGTCCATTTGATCAACATAGCAATACGACTTTTCGATCGAAGTATCCATATAATCCACCTCGGCCGTGAGCACCGATCCCCGATCATCCAGCCGATAACTGTAATCGGTGACCACCTGCCACATCACGTTATCCAAATTGCCCCGCGAATGGTATGTCCCCGACTCCACATTACGCTTCAAGTAACGGCTGCGGGTCAGTTCGTCGGGAGTGCCGGCGACATAGCCGATCTTCCCGATCAAACCGATCTGATGGCGCGGCGACAGATCACACACCACATTCAGTGCATCCGAGAATATGTGGTGATGCGTACGGGTACGTTCGGCAGATTGAATCAAAAAGGGGGTCTCCTTTGTGTATTTCTTGATTCTATATGCTTTATCGACCTTATCGAAATACCGATACGTCAAATTATTATACACATTAAATCGTCCTCGGCGAATACCGAACGGCACAGACAATCCCGCACCGCCGAATCCGTTCTCGCGCACGACAACCGACGAAACGACCTGTCCGCGAAGGCCGCTTGCCGAAAGCGGTTTCAACGTAATAAGGAGTTTTGCGCCCCGCTCCGAGACCTCTTTCCCTGCGGTGGCATTTTGGCGGATCTCAATCGTCTTGACGGACGATGCCGCCAGCGTCTCAACCTCCTCCACCCGTACAGATCGGCCGTTTATGCTGATGCTTTTGATCGGATGACCGTTAATCTTAAAGGAGGAATCTTCCCGCCTTACGCCCGGCAGGAGTTGCAAGGCATCGCTCAAAAATTGCTCCCGTGCCAGCGGATTTCCCGACATGGAGACCACATACCGCCCTGCTTCGTAGCGTATATATCGTGGCAGCACAACGACCTCTCCGATCTGCAAAGGGCGCAGTTTCACACTGCACTGCTCCCGATCGGCTCGTCTTGTAAGCGTTTCGAACGACAAATGGGCAAATTCGAGAAAATAATCACCACAAGGTACGTTTTCCAATCGGTAACGACCTTTTTTGTCGGAGACATCACCCGTAACGACCAGCGAATCACAACATCGTCTGAGGCTGACGGTACAATAAGCCACAGGGGCATCCGAAAGATCGGTGATCTGTCCGTAGATCGTCTGCCGATCCTGTGCGAATGCAAAAACAACCTGCAATAAAAAAGCGAACAACAAATATTTCTTCATCTTTTCGAGATATGGATCAGGAATTTTATTTAAGCCCTCAAAATGCGCGCCACACCCGTTTTTCCAATCCACAAAAAAAAATCACGGCAGGACTCCGCAGCCTTGCCGTGATTTCAAATCACACGGGGAAAATCTCGTCACTAAAAAACTATCTCTTTAAACACGTTCTTTCCCGAATTATAAAACGCTGTCGATTTCTCCATACTTAACCGGAAACATATTGCTGCCGGCACAGCAAAGAAATTTAAATCTTGAATATGAAACCGGTATTTCCGGAATGCTGCGCAAAAAAAACACAAAACGCTCTTGGAGAATATTCTCTCCAAGAGCGTTTCCGGTGTAAATGTAAATATGATATGTTTTGCTTAAAAGTCCTCCTTGAACATTCCGTATTTGCGGATCAGTCGTGAGATTTCGGGATCGAGATTCCCGCGGAACTTCAAATTGGGACGCAACTCGGTCGAGCGCAGGAAGTACTGCACGGCTTTCTCCTCATCACCCAGACGCGATGCCAAGATCGCCAGCATATACTGGATGTCGGCCGTATTGCAGGCATCGGGTTCGTTACGCAGGATGCGGTAAGCCGCATCGTCGTAGCCGAGCAACATATAGGCCAGTGCAGTATTGCGATCCTCATACGGACGCAGGATCGTCAGTGCCTCCTCGTACTTACGTTTCTTAAGCAGATCGACGGCGTGCATATAGTCGGTATCCACCTCGGTCGTATAAACCGTATCCTGCTGCATACCGCGACGATGGAGATTGAAGCGGAAATCGACGGCGCGCATCTTCGGGTAGAGGTTCTTGCTCATATAGGCGTAATCCTTCGGGAACTTCGCACGGATTCGCCACTCGCGGCTATCGACATTCTCCACCTCGTCGAAGATCCGAAGGATCTCCTCGGCGTGTTCGATATTTCCGTCCTCACGGATCAAGCGTCCGAACATTGCCCAGTCCTCGGCCACATATTCCGAGCGCAGGATCTTCGGCAGATCGGGCAACTTCTCACCGTCGTTCTTGGTCAGCACCACCTCATTGTTTTCGTTGAGCGAGTAACTTGCATCGACCTTCAGCGAATCGTAAAGCGTACGAAAATCGCGTACCAGCACCTCGCGCAACGACTCGGCACGACCTTTTGCCAGACGGTTGTTCACCGACCAACTGCCCTCAGGCGAAGATGTTGCACGAAGCGTGATGCTGTCGATGATATAAACCGGATCGGTCATCAGCGCATAGGTCAATTTACGCACCTCGTCCAACTGCTTGCGATTAACCTGCATGGTGTCCGCCATACGGGTCTTGCCCTGCGGAAAATTGAAGTAGAACCGGGCGTTGGCCTCGGCATCTCGCAGAACAATCACCTGCTTGTAGCGGGTTTCGTCGTCGATGAAGTTCGTCATCGAAGCCACCGTATAGACCAGTGTATCGGAGTTCACCAATTTGTACCCCGAATCACTGTTGTAATTCTCGACAAGACCGTTCAGATACAACAGAAGTTGCGAAGTATTCTCATCGGCCTGTACCGTCTCGTTATAGACATACGACACACTGCCGTCCACATTACGGATCACCGTATCGAGTCTGGCAGGTGCGACAAACGGCTTGCGCACCATGTCGGCAAAGACACGCTCCTTATCGGCTCGTTTACGCTCGTTGCGGGCAATCTTATTCCCCGAAAGCAGCGACTCGCGCAGGGCGGCCGTATCTACTTCGGCGGCGGCTCCCGTATGGAACGCGGCACGACGACGGTTATAGTTTGCCTGAAGCACACTATCGCTCAGGCATTCGGCCATATCTCCGATCTTGTCGTATTTATAACCCGTCACCCATGCGCGAGTGTGTGCATCTTCAACCAGTCGGCGTTTGTCCGCACGATCAATATTCCTACGGCGGACATTCCGCGAGGTAGTCTGCAACATGAGCATCTCTTTCTCGCGACAATTATCTTTGGCATCGGCATATTCGCCTCCGACACGCTTATAGATCTCACCACCGTGCTGATACCGGTCGTTCTTATGGAGGTAACGCGGCGCAAAGTAGTCGTTCAGATGATCGAGTTTGTCGGAAGAATCCGAGACATAGGTCGTATAGCGTCTTACCTTGCGATCGGTCGATTTGATGTACCCGCGCAACATATTCTCCTGACGCCGACGCTGTCCCTCCGTCACCCAGCCCACCGTTCGGTCTGTTTCGGCCTCATCGGGCGAAAGCATGTTGATACGTGCCTCATCGGCAGCATTCTTCGACCGCATCGCCTCATGGTCGGCCATATAGCGGTCATAGGCTTCGCCGTCGCCGAACACCGTGAAGAAATCGGCACTATCCACAATCGACTGTTCGAAATGCTCGTAGCGTGCATAATCGCGTTCCTGTCGGGCACGGAAGTGCGCCCCCGACAATACGAGCGGATCCAGAGCCATCTCCTCCGTTCCCTTGCGGATCATCGGGTTGATGGTAAATCGCCAATTCTTGTTGTAATAATCCTCAGGAACGGTCACTACAAAATCGACATTGATCTTGCCGTTACGTTCCACCAGATTGCGACGGCTTCCGGCCGAAATCACCACCTCGTCGATCGAAATCGAGAGGGTTTTCTCACCCGTCTGCTCATCCACCTCCGCGGGGATCAGAATCATCTCGGTACCGTCCTGCTGTTTGAAGGTGATCTTCTTGGGAGTCTCTTTCTTCTGCCCGGATTCTTCAACTGCCGAAGTGATGTTCTTCGGCAAATGCAATTCCACCTCAGGATTGTCCTTGTGCAGTTTGTGCATGCTCGAACAATCCGCAAGCAACAACAACACCAGAAGACCTGCTCCGAAGCGGGCGGCGTGATACGAATAAGTTCTCATAAAGCCCTTGTGTTTATTCCACATCCACCGCACCGTTCACATCGACCGTAAACACACGCTTCACGTTGCCCGGCGATGTAAGCACCTGACGCAAAACAAGCGTTGCTTTCGCCATCCACTCCTCGTAATCGACCGAATAGCGGTAGATGAAAGTCTCGTTTTTATGAGCCGCAGCATCAATCACCAGATGAGGCTTGCAATCGGTCCAATACTTGCCCGAAAGTTTCTGACGGCGTTCCATCATGTGTTTCTGGTAACGGCCGTTGATCAGCACATGCGGAAACAAGACCACCGACTGATGGTCGGCCGTACTCAATTCGGGAAGGATCGCCCAACTCTCGTTGCGGGAAATGGCATGTTTGCCCACCCCGATTTCCAATTCCACGACCAGTTTATCGCCCTGTTTAGCCAAAACCTTACGGGTGACACTCTCTTCGCCTGCAATTTGTGCCGATACCGACAGCGAAAAGAACAGCAGTGCCAGTGCAAATATCATCTTTTTCATGACTTTCTCTTATTTACGCGAATTAAAGAAATAAACGAACGAAATACCCACCTCCGTCGGGAACGGCAGGATGCGTCAGGTATAGTGATGCGGACGCCGGGCATCCTGACTGTAAGAATCCGTCGTTTTCTTGGTTCGGTATTCAAAACGGAGCAGACCTGCGCCCATCGAAGTCTCAATGTAGAAACTGTAACCCAAGCCCCAACCGGCACCGAAGAACGAACCTTTATAGTATTTATCGGCAAAGCGTCTGATGCTGAACGGTCCCTCAAAACCGCCTCCGATCAGATGCGCACTGACGAAGAAATGCGAATATTTCTCGGAAAACCAATAACGGTACTCAGGACGCACGAACCAATGCTGCATCTTGGCATCATCGCCGAAGGTCCATGGGTTGAAGTTTGCCGTCGTGGAGATGGTCGATTTTTGCGAAACGGCAAATTCGTCACCCAAGTTGGGTGTGGCGCAGCCCAGTAGAGTGTGTTGGTTTTCAAAGCAAACTACTGTGCTGAACTTGTACCTGCTGCCATACAGAAAACAAAGAGTAAAAATAACTTTTTCAACATAAATAATGTTATAAAGTTTACAAATCCGAAATTTCCGGAACCGACTTCCAAGATTCGGTCCTGATTGTAAAAATAGAAAAAAATATTGCCCCTGATCAAACTTTTTGACGGACATATCCGGCAGTCTGCAAACCCACAACATGCCTAAAGTTTTAATCCGTTTTTCTACAACATGAAAAACAACCGTTTACCCCACGGAGCATATCGTACACGGAAACTCCCGTCCCTCCCAAAATGTTGTGATCCGGCATCTCCCGCCGTATCGGCATAAAAAAAAAGACCTTTGAGACAACCCAAAGGCCTTTTTCCAAATATTCATGTCACTCTAAATAAAGTACTTGATCAAGAACAAAGCACAAAGAATATAAATCGACAGGGGCAATTTGTCAAATCGGCGACTCAGCACATTGACGAACACATAGCAGATCAAACCCAACAGCACACCGTCGGAAATGCTGTAAGCCAACGGCATAAAAATGATGCACACGAACGAAGGCACGGCTTCCGAATAATCCGACAAGTCGATGTCCTTAATCGGGGTCATCATCATGAGTCCCACCAAGATCAGCACGGGAGCCGTGGCAGCCGCGGGAATCGACAGAAACAACGGGGCAAAGAACAACGACAACAGGAAGCAGACACCTGTCGAAAACGCCGTAAGGCCTGTGCGGCCGCCCTCGATCACGCCCGATGCACTCTCAACAAACGTCGTCACGGTACTCGTTCCGAGCATGGCACCCGTCGTCGTGGCGATGGCATCGGCCATAAAGGCGCGTTTGCCGTTGGGGATCTTACCGTCCTTCAACATGCCCGCCTTGGTCGTAACGCCCACCAACGTCCCGATCGTATCGAACATATCGACAAACAACATCGTCAGCACCGTGATGAACATCTTGCCCGTAAGGATCTCCGAAGCATCGAATTTCATGAAAATGGGTTCGATGGAAGGAGGCGTACTCATCAATCCGTTATATTGGGTTATTTCCATCGGGATGCCAATGATCGTAGTGATCAGAATACCGACAAGCAGAGCCCCCTTCACACGCAGGATAAGCAGCACCGCCGTCAGAATCACACCGATGAACGACAACAGTGCAGAGCCGTGCGTAATATCGCCCAGTGCCACCAGCGTCGCGGGGTTATCGACGATCACACCCGCACTTTGCAACCCGATGAACGAAATAAACAGACCGATACCCACACTGATTGCATTCTTGATGGTCATGGGGATCGAATTGACGATCGCCTCGCGCAGGTTCGTCAGCGTCAGAAGGATAAAAATAACACCCTCAATCAATACCGCCGTCAGTGCAAACTCCCACGAAAGCCCCATCTTCTGGCAGATCGTATAGGCAAAAAACGCATTGAGTCCCATACCCGGAGCCAATGCAAAGGGAAGTTTCGCCCAGCAGGCCATGATAAACGTACCCAACACGGCCGAAAGGATCGTCGTGGTGAAAACGGCATCTTTATCCATGCCCGCATCGTGCAATACGGCGGGGTTCACGGCCAAGATGTAGGCCATGGTCAAAAAAGTGGTGATACCGGCAAGAATTTCCGTTTTCACGGTCGTCTTTTGCGGATCAAATCCGAAGAGTTTTTTCAGCATATCTCAAGTTCTATAAAAAATTTTCGGTGCATCTCGGAAGGATTGTTCCCAACGAAAATGCAAAACTAACCAAGAAAATCCAACAAAACGACCTTCCGCCGATTTTTATATCAACACTCTGTAAACAATTCCGATTTCCAACGCTCCATCACCACGAAAAACCGCAAAAAACGAGCATCTGCCAAATATTCGTTGTATATTGGTCATACTCTAAAACTCAATTCTTATGAAAACCAGATTACTCACATTGCTTGTCGCCCTTCTCCTGTCGGCAACGGTTTCTGCCCAAGACCATCTTTCGTTTAAGGGCGTTCCCATCAAAGGCAGCCTCACCGAATTTTGCAACAAATTAAAGGGGAAAGGATTAAAACTCATCACCAAAGACGAAACAAGAGCCTTACTGCAAGGCGATTTCACCGGCAAATCGTCCACAATATATGTGGAAGCCTCCGACAACGGATCAAACATCCATACCGTGTCCGTAATTGTCGAACTGAGCAACGAATGGGATCCGCTTATAGAGAACTACACCTACTACAAAAAGATCTACTCTCAGAAATACGGAGAACCTGTCGCTTGTGAAGAAATCGTTCCAAGTTATATGGACAGCAGCAACTCTGCTAAAATGTTAGGGCTCTCCAATGGAAGGGTAATTTATGATTGCACATGGAAAACAGCAGGCGGTACGATCCGACTCTCGATCGAAAAGAACACCAACCCCGACCAAGGCTTATCCTCAAATGCAGGCATGGTGATCATCCGCTACCAAGATCCCCAAAACATCGAAGACAAGATCCAAAAAGATCTGGAGGAGATTTAACCGCCACTCTTCGGCAAAAAAATAGACAAAACTACAAACCTCAATTATTTTTATGCCCCCTTGTAAAAGCAGCAATTTATGACATTCAGGTTCTCCAACTTCAAGGAAACAACATTTATTTTTTCGGATAGTCGGCGTTAAATTGCTCCAAACGGATGCGGTTCGCCCCCCGCAAAAAATTATGCTCATGGATGGCATCGACGTGGGCATGACAACGGATGCAGAGGCACTCCAAATTGGAGGTCTTGTTGTGCAGTTTATTGCCGTCACGATGGTGCACGTGCATATATTGTCGGTCGAACACATTGTCGATATGCAGTCCGCAACGCTCACACGTGTAATTTTTCATCGCACGATAGGCCGCACTGATCTTCTCCCAATCCTTCGTGTAACCGAAAATATCCACCTCCACATTCTGCGGCTTGTCATCCTCCACATTGTTCGACTGCTTGAGGATCTCGACAAATTCCGAAGTATTCATCTCCTGATTCTGCTCCATCGCAATGTGTGCGCAAAGTTTGCAAAGAGGCAGATTTTCTACCTTCTTTACACGCCTTCCATCATCCAGATCCTCCACCTTAACCGATGAGGTATTCGCCCTGCCATACTCCTTTTCGAACGATCCCGAATCCATAAAGGCTTGAATCGTCTGACATTTGCGAATATGAAAACGCGGAAGTCCAAACTCCTGCAAGTGATATTTTCGCTTGTAAAGGAAAATTTGCTGGGGCGCGTTACCCTCCTCGTCCTTTAGGAAAATACCCTTATCCGTGAACTCGACCTTACTCCTCAGATCGTTGATGTCCACCCCCACGTTCTCCACCTCCCGATAGCCCGCAGCCTTTTCGACCCGACGACCCATCTTAGTCAGCAGATTCTTCAGACCTTCAAAGGTATAGATCGGTTTCTCGTCCATTACTTTTCGAGGTTTTTCTGCACAAATTTCTCCAACATCTTCTCGCCCGAAGTCACGATACGGAACTCCACACGACGCGAAAGCCGTTGGTTGATCTCCTTTTTCGAATGAAGCGTATAACACCCCTCATCGTCCAAGGATTTTCCATACGACAGGCCGTTACACGTAAACCAATACTCCAACAAATGGCGTTGTTCGGGCGTATAACTTGCGAAGTGAGGCATCCGGCGGAAATAGCGAAGCACGCTCAAGGCGCGTCGTTGCGAAAGAATGACATTGGCAATATAGGGATCGGCATCCAACGAAGGATAAGGCACATCGTCGGTATGCCCCTCGATGCGGATTTCGACAATGTCTTTACGCAGACTGTCGTTGAGCAGAATATCGAAGTAACGGGGCAGAAAGTCATCCAAGATACGGCAGAATTGGGGCGTCAGATCCCATCGCCCTTGGGCAAACAACACCGTCGGATCTTTGAATTTCATCGTCAGATCCCGACCAATCGCCATCTGCCACTTGAGGGTATCCCCCGCAAATTCCCGCACCAGATGAGCGTGCAGATTTTGCTTGGTTTCGACATATTCGGTCAAGATGCTCTGATTCTTATCCACACGGCTGATGTAGGCCACCGCAATAAACAGAAAGATGACCATCAAACCCGTCATCAAGTCCGAAACGGACATCCATACATTGTGCTTTGCCATGACCTATCGCGTTTGTTTGACCATGGCCTGAATGCAGGTATCCAACTCGGCCAACGTAGCACTCAGACGGGCATAGAAACGCTCGTCCAGACGCGTGAGTTGCTGGTTGAGCGTCTGCGAACCTTGCGTGATGTACCCCACGCCCTCCTCCAGACTGCGTTTGGTCGTCTGCCAGAACTGCTCGTTGTAGTCCCTGAGTTTGTTCAGTTCGTCCAACTTCTCGATGAGCAACTGCACCCCGTCCACAAAGTTACGTTGCTTACGCACCCAATCATTGAGTGACTGCGTAGCCTTGTCGAATTGCGTCATGTTGTCCTTCGTGAGCGTAACGGTGTCAGACAAGGAAGTGGTAATCGTCACAAATTTCTCATCCTCGATCATCACCTTATTCAAGGCTTCGACAATCTGATTGAGTTTACCGCCATCACTAACCAGCATACGGGTATCTGTTCCGACTTGGCTTAATACCGTGGAAGTTGCACTAAATTCATGCGCCATGGAGTGATATTGGACGGTCAGTTCCTCGATCATCTTCTTGTTGTCCTGCTGCCACGTATTAAGTCGCTCCACACTCGTGTTGAGTTGCTCGAAATTCTCCTGAATCAACTTATTGATAAGTTCGTTCATGCTCTTCTGAAACTGCTCCGTCACGTTCTTCATCACCTCCACCAGAGCCTCCGTATTGCTCTTTTTCAGGAGTTCGGTAAATTCATCGAACTTGCGGGACATCAACTCGTTGCTCTCGGCCATCTTGTCCTCAATCTCGATCGCCTCGGCATGGAGTTTCTTGTCGAACTGCTTGACTTCCTCACAAACATCCTCCCCCACGGAAGCAATGCCCGACGTAAGATCGGCAATCTCACCCGCAAATTTCGCCACATCGCCCATCTGCTGTTTCATCACCTTGCCGGACTCAATTTGGCGTTCCATTTTCTCCTCCACGTTGCCCATCATCAGCACCATATTGCCCACGCCTTGGTGAATTTCGCCCAACGAATTGGTTTGCGACTGCGCCTGCAAGACCAACGAATTGCAGTTTGAACTCATTTGTTCGGAATGAGAAGCGATTTTATCCAACACCTCCCCCACCTTCAAATAGAAAGTCGTCTGATTATTGGCTTGTTTGAGTGTCTCTTCTTTGAGTCGCTCCAAGGTTTCACGGTTCGATTCGCTCATCGCCTTCACGGCCTTCACAATCTCACCCGCCGCCATGTTCACATCCGAAATGCCCTTATCCTCGCCATCGAAAATTTCGCTGATGTAGCGCGACAGCACCAACGAACCCAGCATACCGGCAAGCGACGTAAAAAATGCCGTTTTCAGACCATCCAACAGCAAGGGGATGCTGTGGTCCAAATTATCCGTATCGAAATCCAACAGACCGATGGTAATACCTAAGAATGTACCCAAGACACCGAGCGTCGAAATAAACGAAGGGATTTGCTCGATTTTGCGCCTGTGGGCAATCAGCGAACCTTGTTTGATTTTGCGCCGAATATAAAAATAGGCACCCACAGCAGCACCCACAATGATTAACGTACAAATCAACGTAAACAAATCTATATTCTGAAAAAGTTTCATGGATATGAAAATATTTGGGATGTAAATCGGTTAAATTTAACCATTATCCCCATACCCTCCTATACCTTCTGCGGATTACGCCCTTCCCGACCATACACAGATCCAAACGCAATATCTCACAAGACAAATTCGACCGGATTTATTGATTTTTAAGGATGGTATTTTAGATTTTGGAGGTCTGTATCGGAAGGCAGATGCAGGACGCATCACGACCGCCATAAATACCACTAACGATTCAGGAATAAAAGAAGCCTTATCAAGAGACCTTATTTCTCAAACCCGTAATTCACCGTCCCGTCACCAAAAGTCGCTTAAATCGCCGGGAAACGGACAAAATCACCCGGACAGCACATCCTCTGCCGTCACAATCAAATTCGGCTACCCATTCGGATCATACAGACAAAAAAAAGAGGAGATTCTTTTGGAATCTCCTCTTGAGTAGCGGGAGAGGGACTTGAACCCTCGACCTCATGATTATGAATCATGCGCTCTAACCAGCTGAGCTATCCCGCCATTGATTTGTTAAGGTTTTTGACTGATGTCGTTCCTTTATCAAAGCGAGTGCAAAGATAAGGCAAGAATTGTAATCTCCAAAATTTTCCGAGTCTTTTTTTCAAACTTTTTCCTGCCGAAAATCCTTCATTCCTGATTTTGAGCGCAGTAACTCGTAAAAAAATTTTCGCTCAAAAACCCGCTTGTAGGCCGTTTAAAGCCATTTCCTGCGAAACAAAAAAAAGCGGACAAGTCCCCCAAAGGACTTGTCCGCCCATTTTTTCTGAAAAAAATTGCTTATTGCAATCCGATTGCCTTGTTGTAATCGGCAAAAGCGATCTTTTCCTGAAGCCAAGCCTGAATCAGCGCACTGCGCGACTGTACCCATGCGACCTGCGCACTCAGCACATCCACGATGGGCAGTTTACCCTCGTTGTAACTGAACGTATTCAACTCAAGGCTCTCCTTGGTCGTCTCGCAAGCCTCCTCGGCCATGTCGATCTGCTTGTCGTACTCTACAAGTTTTGTATAAGCCTCATAGAGTTCCTTGGAGATCTGATCACGTACTCGTTGCACAGCGAACTCTTTGCTGCGTAAAACGGCCTTCTGCGAGGCTACATTCTTGTATTTGGCACCCCAGTGGAAAATCGGCACATTCAACGAAGCATATACATAAGAGTTCCACATCGTCGAACCGTCGAAATTCAGCATCGTGGTACCCCACCCCGCTTTCATACCTACGGTCAGTTTGGGCAGGAACTTGCTGCGGTTCATTTTCAACTGACTGCGCTGGAAATCGACGTTATACTCCGAAATGGCATACTCCGAACGACGATCCAGAGCGGCATCGAGCGACATGACCGACTGCGGAATCTCATCCTCACGGTTGATCTCCTCGCTGGTCGATACGGGATTCAACGGCTCGCAACCCATCATGATGTTGAGGTTCTGCAACGACAACAAATAAGATTTATAAGCCTCGCTGCGCTGAATTTTGGCCGAAGCCAGACGGCCTTCGATTTGCAAGAGGTCGGTTTTCGAGATCAGACCGTCATCGAAACGGTCGCGGATGACATTGATCTGCTCCTCGATGAGTTGCACGTAACGGTTCGTCAATTTCCACAAGGCGGCCTTTGCGGCAGTCGTCCAGTAGTTCAATTCGGCAGAATAGATCACGTTGCTGCGCGTCAGAGCCTCGTTTTCCGAAGCAATCTGATGCTGGATCTTGGCAGAACGATAACCTTCGCGTACGGCACCACCGCCATAGAGCACTTCATATACATCGGCAGCCAGCGTATAACTTTCGGGTTTCATCGAAACCTTTGATCCCATCATGTCGAGATCATAGTCCGTCACACGGTACTGACCCGAAGCCGAGAAATCGAGGTTCGGCAGATACGATGTTTTGGCCTGACGCATTGCCTGACGTACGGATTCGGTCTGCTCGCTGCTTTCGCGCAACGTAAGGCTGTAATTCAGCACACGCTCCCGATAATCCTTCGACGAAATCTGCTCCTGATTACCCTTCTTGAGCGGTTCGATCTCTTCGGGGACTGCCGCCGTACCGACAAACGGTACGACGAGCAGGAGGAAGACTATAATTTGTTTTCTGATCATACGTTATTTCTCGTTTTTAATGTTGAAGAAGATACAATAGGTAACCGGCAGGATGAAGATCGTCAGACAGGTTGCCATCAACAGACCGCCCATGATGGTTGCAGCCATACCGCCGAACATCGTATCGGCCAACAGTGGCAACATACCGAGGATCGTCGTACCCGAAGCCATCGTCACGGGGACGATACGGGTCTTCGTGGCGTCGATCACGGCCATCATCGGTTCCATATTGTTCGAGAGGTTCTCCTTGATCTGATCCACCAGTACGATGGCATTCTTGATGTTCATACCGATCAGACCCAGCATACCCAGCATGGCAAAGAAATCGAGCGACTTACCCAGAAGGATCAGACCCCAAACCACACCGATGAAGATCAGTGGCAACATGGCCATGATCACCACCGTACGGCGGTAATGATGCGGGAAGAGCAACAGTAACACGAGGAAGATCAGGATGAACGTCAGAGGCAACTGCGAACCGATGGCGGCATTCGACTCGGCCTGAGTTTCCTGATCGCCATAGAAATCCATCGTGTAACCCTCAGGAAGTTTGACACCCTCCTTCACGCTGTTGAAAATGGTGTTGAACGCAGCGATGGCATTCACGTCCCGCGCCGGCTCACACTGCATCATCATCGTACGCTGACGATTGACACGCTTGATGACATTGTATTCGTAATCGACGGCAAAATCCTCTACAACCTGCTCGATCGTGACATTGTCCGAATGTGACGAACCGGCCACGGGCAGTGTGCGAATATCATCGAGCGTAATACTGTCGATGTTGGTTACTTTCATCAGAATCGGCATGGCTACATCCCCCTCACGATACGTTCCGAGCGGAATACCGTTCGTGGCGAAACGGAACGTGTTGGCGACCTGCTGACGGGTTACACCCAATTGTAAACCCTTCTCCTGCATGAACAGGGGTTTCCATACGGGCACCTTGTTGCCCCAACTCGACCGCACGTCAATAACCATACCGCTCTTGCGGGCTATCTCCTTGGCGCGAGCCGTCAGCGACTCCAGCGTATCAATGTTGTCACCCGTGAAACCGATCTCGATCTTGGCATCGGGAACGGGAGCCAGAGCAAACAACGACGAACGGGTGATGATGTCGGGATATTCGGCGACCATGTGGCGGTAGAAACGATCCTCGACCTCGATCGACTGTTCGGGTTCTTTCGTCTCGATCAGCACGTTCGCATAGTTGGGCATCGGGCCGTAAGAGGCACTTGCCAAATAGTAACGTACGGGCGAACCACCCAGCGTGATCGAGTAGTTCTTGATCTCCGGCTGCTCCTTGAGGTATTTCTCCAGACTCTCGATCTCGTCCGACACCTTATTAATACCGTAACCCTCAGGGAATATCAGATCGGCACGGAAGTAAGGCTTGTTCATCGACGGGAAGAAACTCTGCGGCATCAGTCCCATGACAACGAGCGAGAAGAACAGGAAGGCAAACACGGCAATCACCGTGATGAAACGGTGTTTGATGAGGTATGCCAACACACCTTCAAACTTGTGATAGAATTTCTTGTCGTAAGGATCAGCCACCGCATCACCCTTGTTCTCGGCCAGAATGTAACTACCGAACACCGGGGTCTGAGTCAAGGCGAAAATCCAACTCAGGAACAGCGACACGGCCAATACCACAAACAACGGGCTGACCATCTCGGCAACGGACGAAGGAGCCAGATACAAAGGAAGGAACGAGAAGATGGCGATCAGGGTTGCACCCAGCAACTGCCATTGGGGTCCCATTGCGCCGTCTATCAAAGCCTTGTTACGCGCCACACCACGCTGGATGGCGATCTGCGCATTATCCGTCACCACAATGGCATTATCCACCAGCATACCCATCGCGATGATGAAGGCGGCGAGCGACGTACGGTTCAAACTCGTACCCATGAACAACATGACAAGCATCGTACCGCCCACCGAAAACAACAGCGACGAACCGATCAGAAGACCTGCACGCGAACCCATCACGAGGAAGATGATCGCAATTACGATCACCAAAGACTCGATCAGGTTCAGAATAAAACCGTTGTTGGCCTCTGCGGCAATCTTATTCTCCGGATAGAGGGCAATCAATTCAATACCCACGGGGAGCATTTTCTCGATTTCGTGGAGTTTGGCAGCCACGGCATCACCCACGGCAACCACATTATCCTTCGATCCCGAAGCCACACCGATACCCACGGCACGAAGTCCGTTTACACGCATCAGCGACGAGGGAGGATCCAGATAACCGAGTTCCACCTCGGCAATGTCGGCCAAGCGTACCTCACGACCTTCACGCGTGATGATCAACTGATTGCGAATATCGTCAATACTTTCGTATGTACCATCGGCAAGGATTCTCAACTGATAGTCATCGAGCGTAACGGCACCCGTATTGACCAGCGTGTTTTGTGCGCTCAACAAACGACCGATGTCGTTGGGGTTGATACCCGCAACCGACAATCGTTCGGGCAACAGTCTGACATTAATCACCTCCTGCTGCTCCCCCGAAAGCATCACTTTTTGAACGCCCTCGATCGGCACAAGCAACTTCTTGATTTTCTGAGTCCAGTAGCGCAATTCCTTGTACGAGAAACCCTCGTCGATGGTCAGTGCGTAGTAGATACCGAACACATCGCCGAAGTCATCGTTTACGGAGATGGCCGAAGCCTCTTTCGGCAGACGCGACTGCACGTTCTCGACCTTACGGCGCAACTCGTCCCACTTGACGGGCATACGGTCGTTGTTGATCGAGGGGATCAGTTCAAGGGTGATTTTCGACATTCCGAAACGCGATTCGGATTTGATTTTCTTCACCTCCGACATCGACTGGATTTCGCGTTCGATGGGTTCGGTGACCAGTTCCTCGACCTCTTGGGGCGTGGCACCGGGATATTGGGTGACCAGCACGGCCGTCTTGATGACGAACGGCGAGTCCTCTTTCTTCGGCAATTTGAAGAACGACAGAATACCGCCGATCAGCACTACCGTCAGAAAAAAGTAGATCACCCTTTTGTGTTCCAATGAATATTTGGGCAGATTCATAATCTTGTTTTAATTCTTATCGGATTCGTTATTCGGCCATCAGTCTCACTTTCTGACCATCCACCAAACGGGTAGAACCGGCCACGACGACCAATTCACCGGGAGCGACACCCTCCTGAACGATCATGTCGCAACGTCCCGTCAGACCTCTTTCACGGACTTTTCTCAATTCCACAATGCCCTTCTCCTCGTTATAGACAAACAAGTGGGGAGTCTTGTTGCCGTCGATTGCAAAGATCGACGAAATGGGAACCAGACATGCACCCTCCTTACCGGGGCTCTTGTGACGCAGGATTGCGCGGCACGTGAAACCAACGCCGAGGTTCAGTTTCTTGGGATTGAAACGCTCGTCGGTGATCGTCAGGAACACGGGCACACCCGCACCGTCGGCCGAAGCGGGAACATACTCCTTGATGCGGCTCTTGAAGCGAACGCCCTTCTGAGTCTCGAACTCCACGAAGATATCGGGATCCGCCAAAAGATACTTCAAGTTACCCTCCGGCATAATGAAACGGACTTGCAACTGATTGGGATCGATCAGACGAATGATCGAGGTACCGGCCTGCACTTTCTGATAATTCTCGACGAACTTCTCCTGCACGAAACCGTCAAACGGAGCGCGCAACTTGGTTTCAGCCAACAGGCTTTCGGTGTTTTCGAAAGCGGCTTTGGCATTATCGTAATTGGCGCGGGTCACCTCATAGTCCTGACGCGAGATGGCATCACGGGCCAACAGACGCTCGGCGCGTTCCACCTGCGACTTGGCGGTCAGGAACGACGAACGGCGAGCCTCATACTGCAAACGGTAATCAATCGGATCGATCTCGGCCACGATCTGTCCCTTGCGGACAAATTCGCCTTCGACCACGTTCAACGCGATCAACGGGCCACCCACCTTGAATGCAAGGTTACTGTACTGGTCGGGCATGACCACACCGCTGAACGATTTTTCAACCGAACCCAACGACTGGGCAGCAACGACTTTGACGGGTCGGATCTGCTCCTCCTCACGGGGAGTAGAACCGCAAGATGCCAGCAAAGCAGCAATGCCTACACCTAAAACAAACTTTAATTTAATCATAAATGTTACTTTATTAAACGAATCTCATAAATTTCACATAAAACTTCCTACAAAGATACGGATAAAAACGAAGAAATAGAGAATTTATTCTTTGTTTTCCCTCCGAAAAGCGACAAACACGACACCCTTATGTACGAAACAAGGAGGAAACCCGCTCCGGGTCTCCTCCTTGGAATCAATATCGGGAAAATCGCCCCTAAGGATTACTCCTCCGTGCGATCCACCTCTGCAAACAGAGCCACATCGTCGGGTGCGGACTCCATAACATAGGTATGTGCCTCCGAAATCTTGGCCTCGGCCAATTTTGCGAAGATGCGAGCCGAAGCGACATAATCCTCGCACCGGCCTGCCTGACGAGCCAACAGATACGAGATGATGATGTGACCGGCACTCTCCACCAGACGGCGTGCGTGGAAATCCTTGAATCCCGCAGCCAACTGCTCGCCTGCCTCGACCTTCTCGATCATCTCGGCCAACTTGGCGGTCAGCATCTTGAGTTTCTCGACGATCGGATGCATCGAATCGGCATACTCCTCGGCGGCATAACGCTCGATCTGCTCCATGAACGTACCCTTGGTGATGGCGTTGATGGCAGCCACAACCTGCAACTGCGAAGTACCCTCATAGATATTCATGATACGTGCGTCACGATACAGACGCTCGCAGGGATAATCCTTCATGAAGCCCGAACCGCCGTGGATCTGAATGGCATCGAATGCCAGACTGTTGGCATACTCCGACGAGAAGAGTTTCACCAGAGGGGTGAATCCGTCGGCCAGACGGTTGTAGAACTTCATCTCCTTACGCTCGTCGCCTTCCAACGAACGCTCCTGTGCGATGTGTCCGTACTGCTTGTAGATCTCCACAAAGCGCGTGGTTTCATACAACAGCGCACGTGCACCCTGCAAACGGGCCTTCATGTTCGACAACAACTCGCGCACGGCAGCAAAACGAATAATCGGCTTACCGAACTGCTCTCGCTCCGATGCGTATTTCAACGCCTCTCGATAAGCGGCCTCACACGTACCGACCGACTGCGCACCGATACCCAGACGGGCGGCGTTCATCAGCGACATGACGTATTTGATCAGACCCATACGGCGATCACCGACCAACTCGGCGGGCGCATTCGTGAATACCAATTCGCACGTGGGCGAACCCTTGATACCCAACTTATTCTCGATGCGGCGTACCTTCACACCGCCGTTGCGCTTGTCGTAAACGAGCATCGACAAACCGCGTGCATCGGTCGTACCCTCTTCCGTACGTGCCAACACGAGCGAAATGTCGCCGTCACCGTTGGTGATGAATCGCTTCACACCGTTCAGCAACCACGTTTGCTTCTCCTCCGACCACGTGGCCTTCAGCATCACGGCACCCAGATCCGAACCTGCATCAGGTTCCGTCAAATCCATGGCACACGTGGCACCTGCCGATACCAGCGGCAGATATTTGGCCTTCAATTCCTCGGACGCGAACTCGTTCAGCGTCTCGGCGCAGTCCTGCAAACCCCAGATGTTCTCAAACGAAGCATCGGCACGGGCAACCATCTCGTTGGCCATCACGAAGCAGACCAGCGGGCAGTTCAAACCGTTATACTTGCGGGGCAGGGTCAAACCGCTCAAACCCGCATCGACAATGGCTTTCAGGTTCTGTACCGTACCCGAAGCATACTCCACGTGATCGTTCACCACACGGGGGCCTTCCTTATCGACGCCCTCGGCATTCGGAGCAATGACCTCGCCACAAACTTCACCTGCAATCTCCAATACTCGTTTATAGGAATCCATTGCGTCCTCAAAATCCTGAGGAGCAATGTCGTAAAGATCCTTCTCGGCAAAACCGCGCTCTTTGAGTTCCACGATCTTGCGCATCATCGGATGCTGCAAGTGGAACTGCAAATCCTTATTATCTGAAAAGAAATTAGCCATTACTTCGAATTTTGTTTGTAATACTTAATCATCTTGGGAATCACCTCATTGACGTCACCCGTGATGGTGTAATCGGCAATTTTGTTGATCGGGGCATCGGGATCGGTGTTGATCGAGATGACCATGGCCGACTGATCCATGCCTGCGGTGTGCTGGATCTGACCCGAGATACCGCAAGCGATGTAGAGTTTCGGACGCACCGTTACACCCGTCTGACCGACCTGACGTTCGTGCTCGGTAAATCCGGCATCGACCGCGGCACGGCTGGCACCCACTTCACCGCCCAATACGTCGGCCAATTCGTGTACGAGTTTGAAGTTCTCCTTCGAACCCATACCGTAACCGCCCGCAACGATGATGCTTGCGCCCTTGATGTCGATCTTGCGCTCCTCGATCTCTCGATCGACGATCTTCACGACAAGATCCGTATCCTTGACATATTTCTTCCATTCGATCTGACGCTCTTCGCCTGCGGCAGGAGTTGCGGCCAATTCCTTGCGCATGACACCCTCACGCACGGTAGCCATCTGGGGACGATGCTCCGGATTGACGATCGTGGCGATGATGTTACCGCCGAATGCAGGACGAATCTGATACAACAGATCCTTGTATTCCTTTTTGGTCTTGGGATCGTTGTGATCGCCGATGACCAACTGCGTACAGTCGGCTGTCAGACCGCTGTGCAGTGCCGACGATACGCGCGGAGCGAAGTCACGCCCCACAGGCGTTGCACCGAACAAAACGATTTGGGGCTTTTCCTCCTCGATCAGTCCGCACATGACGGCCGTATGAGGCAGCGTGCGGAACGGCGAGAAGATCTCATCGTCGGCCAGCCAAACGGTATCGGCTCCATATTTGGCCAATTCCTGTCCGATTCCTTTCAGATTGTGACCGATCACCACAGCCTCAAGGTTCACCTTCAGCGTATCGGCCAATTCGCGTCCCTTGGTCAGCAATTCCAAACTGACATCGGCAACCACGGAATTTTCATTCTCGATATATACGAATATGTTGTTCATCTTCATCTACGGTTTAACCGAGCGTGTGGCTCGCAATAAGTTCGACCATCAGTTCGTTAATGTCCTTGTCGTCGGGTGAAAGGCGTTTGGCCTCCTTGGCCTGAAAAACGACATTCTCGACCTTCTTGACCTTCGTCGGCGAACCCGCAAAACCCAACTGCATGGGATCGGGATCGACATCCTGTGCCGAGAACTCGACGATTTGCAGGGCGGGACTTGCCACAGCACGCAGGGCGGCTCTCGATTCGGGATCGGCGGCAATTTCCGACTTGCAGAGGGCATATTTGTATTTCATGACGCGACGTGCATTACGCGGACGGCATTCCTCGGCCGAAGCGTTCACCGTGATGACCACGGGGATCGGTGTCTCGACCGTCTCGACTCCGTGTTCCAGACGGCGTTTGATCAGAAGCGAATTTTCTCTGACCTCGACGATCTGCTCGGCATAAGTCACCTGAGGCAGACCGAGTTTCTCGGCGACCTGAGGCCCCACCTGCGCCGTATCGCCGTCAATCGCCTGACGACCTGCAAAAATCACATCGGGATTTATCTTTTTCAACGCGCACGACAAAGCGTAGGATGTCGCCAGCGTGTCGGATCCGGCAAATTCACGACCCGAAAGCAGATAACCGCCGTCGGCACCGCGGAACATCGAATCACGGACGATATCGGCGGCACGTTGCGGACCCATGGTGAGCACCTGCACCGTAGCACCCTCAACGCGATCCTTGAGCGACAAAGCGGCTTCCAACGCATTAAGGTCCTCCGGATTGAAGATGGCCGGAAGTGCGGCACGATTGACCGTACCTTCGGCGGTCATCGCATCCTTACCCACATTGCGGGTGTCGGGCACTTGTTTGGCCAAAACGACAATTTTAAGGTTTTGTTTCATACGTTAAATTTCGGTTAGTATAAATTTAGGGTTTCAAGCCGTCCGCCCTTTCAAAAAGGCAGACGGCAGAGATTTTCTTCGTATTTCAGATCCGATGTCGGGAGTATCGTCTTAACGAACGATGGTCTCGGCGCGGTCGGGACCGATCGAGATGATCTTCACGGGCACCCCCGTCTCATGCTCGATGAACTCGACATATTTCTTGAAGGCGGCGGGGAAATCCTCGTACTTGCGGCACTTGCTCAGATCACACTTCCAACCCTCGAACTCCGTATAAACGGGTTTGATGTCGATATCGACATCGAAGGGGAACTGATTCGTGCGCTCGCCGTCGATCTCATACCCGGTAGCCACCTTGATGGTATCGAAGTCGTTCAACACATCCGACTTCATCATGATGAGTTGCGTTACGCCGTTGATCATGATTGAATATTTCAGAGCGACCATATCCAGCCATCCGCAACGACGCTTACGACCCGTCACGGCTCCGAACTCATGGCCGATACGCCCCAGCGTGTCGCCCGTCTCATCGAACAACTCCGTGGGGAAGGGGCCACTGCCCACGCGCGTGCAATATGCCTTGAAGATACCGTAAACCTCACCGATGCGGTTCGGAGCGATACCCAGACCCGTGCAGACGCCGGCACATACGGTGTTCGACGAGGTTACGAAGGGATACGAACCGAAATCGACATCGAGCAACGTACCCTGTGCGCCTTCGGCCAATACGGGGTGTCCCTCCTTGAGGTAGTTGTTGATGAAGTATTCGCTATCGACGATGGTGAATTTCTTGAGGTACTCGACGGCCGAAAACCACTCCTGCTCCAGTTCGGTAATGTCGTACTGATAGTTCAGACTGCGGAGGATCTCCTCGTGGCGTGCCTTATGCGCCTTGTAGATCTCCATGAAGTTGGGTTTCAACAAATCGCCCACACGCATGCCGTTACGGCTGATTTTGTCGGTGTAGGTCGGGCCGATGCCCTTACCCGTCGTACCGATCTTGGCACTGCCCTTGGCTGCCTCATAGGCGGCATCGAGGATGCGGTGCGTCGGAAGGATCAGATGGGCTTTCTTGGAAATGTAAAGTTGTTTGGTCAAATCGTGTCCGCTTTTGGCCAGAGCCTCCGCCTCACCGCGGAACAATACGGCATCCAGAACGACACCGTTACCGATGATATTGGGTTTGCCGCCTTGGAAGATGCCCGAAGGAATCGAACGCAGGACATATTTCTCACCACAAAATTCGAGTGTGTGACCGGCATTGGGGCCGCCTTGGAATCGTGCCACGGCTTCATAGTTGGGAGTCAGTACATCTACGACCTTTCCTTTACCCTCGTCACCCCATTGCAGGCCGAGGATCACATCTACTTTTCTCATTTTATATCAAGTTTCGTTTTATAACCTGTAAAAACATATTTTGCCTTCAAAGATACTAATTTTTCTCAAAGATAGCCAACTCGGAAGCAATACTTTTTCAACATTTTAACATTTTCGGCGTATTTTTGCCATCGGAGTTTTTACCCCGAAAGCAAATCACAAGAAACCCCGGCTTATGGATTAAGCCGGGGTTCAGTTCGGTCAGAGGGTCACAATTTCGGTTTGAGGATCGAGGTAATGCAGGATGTTTTGCTCGCGCGAAATGTAGAGGGTCGTCAGGTCGGGATTTTCCCTAAAACGCACCTCCATCCGATGGAAGCAGCCACTTACATCGACCGTACGCAAACGGTTGTGCTCGGCATCGAGGTATTTGAGCGACACGTTGCGCTCGAACTCCAAACGATCCAACACGTTTTTCGAACAGTTCAGTTCGTTCAATCCGTGCAGACCGTCGATCTGCAACACCCCGATGCGGTTATCGCTGCAATCGACGCTGCGCAAACAGGCACACTTTCTCAAATCCAAGTCCGTGAGGCGATTACCGCGGCAGTTGAGCGTGACAAGATTTTCAAATTCACGAATATCCCACAACGACTCGATCTCGGAGTCGGGACAGTCCAAATAAAGCACGCGACAAGCCTCGTAACGGGACAGACGTCCGTCACGGTTCGTGTCGTATTTCGCGAGACACACCTCTTTGAAATGTGCATCCGTAAATTGCACGTAAAGCGTGCGATCCCGTTCATCCTGATCACTCTCCGCCATTCCGCACCCCGCAAAAAGGAGCGGAACGACCACCATCCAACGGGGTATAATTTTCATGGCATCACCCGAATCCCGAAACAGATTCTCAAAGATTACACATCAATATCGTCATCCTCCTCTTCCTCTTCGGAGCGACCGTCATCCTGAATTTCGTCGGCTCCTTTGATTTCGTCATCATCGTAATAGTCCTTATCGTCGTCCTCCTGTGCCTTGTCGTCAATCTTCACATCGACTTTCACCATATAAGCCACCTCGTCGGTATCGAACGGCACGGCATAAAAGAAATCGCCGTTGGGTTTGTTGATACGGATCATGGCATCGGTGAATCCCAGCGGATATTGTTCTTTTACGGCATCCTGCAACTCTTGGGGCAAGTTATGAAGACTTGTTACGATATGCTTCTTAATAGTGTTTTGTTTAATCATGATAACTGTTTGGAAATTTTCTGCAAGTATAAGCAAAATTTAGATATTGCCCCGCATAACTACTTTTTTTTTGCATTTTTTTTGATTTTATCGTCCTTTCCCATCAAGATTCACTATCTTTACGCGAGGATATACTATATATATGATTAAAGACGAAATTGACGCTCTGAGAAAAGAGCTCGAATACCATAACTACAAGTACTACGTCGAAAATTCGCCCGAAATTTCCGACTTCGATTTCGATGCGCTGATGCGCCGATTGCAAGATTTAGAGGCTGCCCACCCCGAATTTTACGATCCCAATTCACCTTCGGTGCGTGTGGGCAGCGATCTCTCGAACGAATTTAAAACCGTCGAGCACCGTTTCCCGATGCGGTCACTGGGCAATACCTATTCGTTGGAGGAACTCCACGAATTTATCGAACGCATCGAACGTGAAGTAGGCGAAGCAACGCTTGTCTGCGAACTCAAATTCGACGGCACGGCCATTTCGCTGACCTATGAACACGGATGCCTGCTGCGTGCGGTGACTCGCGGTGACGGTACCCACGGTGATGATGTGACAGCCAACGTGCGCACGATTCGCACCGTACCCCTGCAACTTCAGGGTGACGACTGGCCCGACTATTTCGAAATTCGGGGCGAGATCCTGATGCCCTACGCTTCGTTCGACCGTCTGAATGCCGAACGCGAGGCTGCCGGCGATCCGCTCTTTGCCAACCCGCGTAATGCCGCCGCAGGAACACTCAAGCAGCAGTCTTCGGCCGTTGTGGCCAAACGAGGTCTGGACTGCACGCTCTATCAACTTGCGGGCGAGAATCTTCCGTTCGAGACCCATCGCGAAAGTCTTCAGAAGGCACGCGAATGGGGCTTCAAGATTTCGGACCATACGGCCGTCTGCCACAACAACGCCGAGATCGACGCATTCATCAACCATTGGGACGAGGCTCGCCACGCACTGCCCTTCCCGACCGACGGTGTCGTCATCAAGGTCGATGATTTCGCCCTGCGCCGCCGTCTCGGCTTTACCGCCAAAGCCCCGAAATGGGCGGTAGCCTATAAATTCAAGGCCGAGCAGGCACTCACCCGCATCAACAGCATCGACTATCAGGTCGGTCGCACGGGAGCCGTCACTCCCGTTGCGAACCTCGATCCCGTACTTTTGGCGGGTACGACCGTCAGACGCGCCACGCTCCACAACGCCGAGCAGATGGCACTCTTGGACATCCGCCTGCACGACATGGTCTATGTCGAGAAGGGCGGCGAGATCATTCCCAAGATCACCGAGGTGGAACTCTCCGAACGCCCCGCAGACAGTAAGCCGTTGGAATACATCACGCGCTGTCCCGAATGCGGTACGCCGCTCGTACGCTACGAGGGCGAGGCGAAGCACTACTGCCCCAATCAGAGCGGATGCCGTCCGCAAATCCTCGGACGCATCATCCACTTCATCCGTCGCAAGGCACTCGACATCGACGGACTGGGCGAAGAAACCGTCGAACTGCTCTACGAAAACGGTCTGGTGAAGGACATCGCCGACCTGTACGACCTTCGACAGGAGCAACTCGCTCCGCTGCCGCGTCTGGGCGAGAAATCGGCGGAGAATATCATCCGTTCGATCGAAAAATCGAAAAAAGTTCCTTTCCGCCGCGTACTATTTGGCTTAGGCATACGTTTTGTGGGAGAGACCACGGCAAAATACTTGTCCGATCACTTCCGTTCGCTCGATACGCTGATGAAGGCTTCGCGCGAGGAGTTGTGTCAGGCGGATGAAGTGGGCGAAAAGATTGCCGATGCGATCCTCGAATACTTCGCCGACGAGAACAACCTGCGCATCATCGCCCACCTGCGTGAGGCAGGCCTGCAATTCGAGGCCGAGGAGCGCAAGCAGAGTTCATCGGCATTCGAAGGGTTGAATTTCGTGATTTCGGGTAAGTTCGCCAACCACTCGCGCGACGAATTGAAAGCACTGATCGAAGCCCACGGAGGCAAGAACCTCGCCGCGGTTTCGGGAAATGTCGATTATCTGGTGGCAGGCGACAACATGGGACCCGCCAAATTGAAGAAAGCCGAAAAACTCAACATACGGATCATCTCCGAGGACGAGTTTACGCGGATGTTGGAGGAGGGCATAAGCAAAGCACCCGCAACGCACTCCGAAAAGGTCGCTCCCGAAGAAGTACAACTCCGGGAAAACGTCCCTGCAACACGCGCCGGAGAAAACTCTCCGCAAACCAGTTTATTTTAGACACATTTCACCACAACATAAAACATACGACTATGATACGACACAAACTTGCAGGCATAGGAGCCGCCATGATTACCCCGTTCACCAAGGAGAACCGCATTGATTTTGATGCACTCGCCCGCATGATCGACTATGTCATTGACGGCGGTGTAGATTATATCGTGGCGTTGGGCACTACGGCCGAAACGCCGACCCTTTACATCCCCGAACGTGCCATGATCGCACAGTTCATCTCGGAGCATATCCACCACCGCGTACCCCTCGTAATGGGTGTGGGGGGCAACTCCACATCGGAGGTACTCGATCAACTGCATACATTCGACCTGCGCGGTGCGGATGCCATCCTGAGCGTCACACCCTACTACAACAAGCCCTCGCAGGAAGGTCTTTACCAGCATTTCCGTACCGTATCGGAGAACTCTCCGCTGCCGGTCATCCTCTACAACATTCCCGGCCGTGCCGGTGTGAACATGACCGCCGAGACCACACTTCGTTGCGCCCGCGATCTGAAAAACGTGATCGGCATCAAGGAGGCATCGGGCAAGATCGACCAGATCCAGCAGATCATCGACCGACGCCCCGAAGGATTCCTCGTGCTGTCGGGTGACGACGAACTGACGCTCGACATCATGCGCCGCGGCGGCGACGGAGCCATCTCGGTGGCCGCCAACTCGTTTCCCAAGATGTTGATGCGTAGCATGAATCTCGCCAAGGAGGGACACTTCGACGAAGCCGACCGCGAATTTGAGGTCTTGAAGGAGCCCGTTCACGCCCTCTTCGAAGAGGGCAACCCCACGGGGGTCAAATGCGCACTTTCCGTGATGGGACTTATCGACGACCGCATGCGCCTGCCTTTGGTTGCGGGATCGGAACACTTGCGCGAGAAATTCACGGAAATGATCAACACCCATAAACTGCAATAAAACGCCGACAACACAAATACATGAGAAAATTTATCACGGCATGTTTGCTCTTCCTCTCGGTCTCGGTTTTTGCCAAGATTCCCGATAACGAAGACATCCTGCAAAGGACGACCGACACCTCGTCGCCCTACTACTACACGTCGCTCATCATGCGCTACAACATGGGCGACACGACGCTCAACGACAAGGATTTCCACTATCTCTACTACGGCTATGCCTTTCAAGAGAGTTACAAGCCGTTGGAGAGCAATCCCGACATCCCGCATCTGTATGATCTTGCGGGACGCATTGATGTGGACCATCCCGAACGGGTGCTGCTCGAAGATCTGATCTCGGCAGGACAGAAGGCTCTTCAGAAAGACCCCTTCTCGCCGAAAGTGCTCAATCTGATGGCCTATGCCTATGGCGTGCTGGGCGACAAGAAACAGGAGAACGCCTATTTCCACCGCATGAACGGCATCATCCGCGCGATCATCGCCTCAGGAGACGGACTTTCGGAATCCTCCCCCCGCCATATTCTGATGTTCGAACATGCCCTCGATGTAATGGCCGCCGAGAATATGCCCTACGGCAAAAGCCGCATCATCAGCCGCACGGTGGAATTTGTGCCGTTTCTTTCACCCTATGTCGTGAACGGCAAGAAGCGCAAGGGTCTTTATTTCAATTTCGAGCGCATCTATTGGAATAAACCCGAAGGCTACACCTATCAGCGCGACCGTACGTGGCAGTTCAACAACCTGAAACCCAGAAAATACAAATAGCCTTGAAAATGAACCGTTTTTTTAAATTTCTGCTCTGCGGACTCGTCGCTCTCGGAATGGTATCGTGCTCCGATGACAATCCACTCGACAAGCCTCAACCCGATCCCGAAATTTCGTTTGAGATCACACCCGACCTCAACGGGAAGATCATGCTCGGTGCTGCTGCCGAATCGAAATTCACCTTCACCGTCAAGACCGACGCCGCGTGGCGCATCGAATCCGACGGCAACCTTTTCTCGGTAAACCCCACTGCGCCCACGGCTCACGACACTGCGGTCGAAGTTACCGCTCTGGAGGAGAACCCGACCACAGAGACCCGTAAACTGGGATCGCTGAGCATCATCTGTCCCGAAGCCGAACGCACCGTCCGCCTTGAGGTCATCCAAGATGGCACACCCGAGGAGAAACCCCAGTCGCGTACCATCCTGCTCTATATGCCGGGTACGAACCTCTTGAGTTTCTACAAAACGAATATCGAATTGTGCCGCAAGGCCGTTGCCGCTAAGGCACTCGGCGAAAACAACCGTCTGGTGATCTGCTACCAGCCGTTCGGCCAGCAGTCGGCAAGCCTTTTCGGATTGCGCTACAACGCCCAGAAGAAGGAGTGCGAGGAAGTGCCGATGCTGACCTACGACCATTTCGAGGCTTCATCCGAAGAATCCGTACGCAAACTCTTCGAGGATGTGTACCACTTTGCACCCGCCTCGCAATACGGACTGATCATCGGTTCGCACGGCAAGGCATGGATTCCCGCGCAAACGCCCCTGATGCGCCCCTGCTTCGCCGTCGCAAATGCCCCCACGGAGGAGGAGTTCTGGTGTCCGAAAGAGGGTGCAAAACCGACCCGTGCCTTCGGTGATTCAAACCACAGCATGGACATCACCACGCTCGGCGACATCTTCTCGTCGATGAATTTCCGCTTTGATTTCCTAATTTTCGATGCCTGCTTCATGTCGAACATCGAGACGCTCTACGATCTGCGCTCGGCCGCCGACTACATCGTGGCATCGCCCTGCGAGATTATGGCAGCCGGATTCCCCTACGACCGCATCCTGCCCCACCTGTTCGCCCCAATGCCTATCGAAGAGGCCTTGGGTAAAGTCTGCCACACCTATTGGGATTTCTACATGCACGACTGGGAGACGGATCCCGGCAACGAGCCTTCGGGATGTATCGCACTGACCCGCACCCGCGAACTGGATGCACTGGCCGCCTCCATGCGTCAGGTTACCTCGGCGAAGCAGGATTTCGACCTCAGCAAACTCCAATACTACGAAGGACTTGACGAGCATGTCTTCTTCGATCTGGGTCACTTCGTGGAGTTGAGTTGCGATGACGAAACCGCCAAAGCACGTTTCCGGGAACAACTCGACCGCACATTCCCCAAGGAGAGCCGCCTCCATACGGATATTTTCTACTCGGTCTATAACGGAAAGCGCAACCCGATCCACCACTATACGGGTGTGACGACAAGCGAACCGAGCCTGCGTTACCGGGAACAGAACCAGAACACGGCTTGGTATCAGACGACCCACTAAACTTCATAAATCAAACACGATTTCATATCCGAAATCGCGGTTCTGCAAGGGATCGGATTTCGGATATTTTTAAGATGACACCCACCGAATATACCGTCGAAGATTTCACCCGCGAACTCCCATCGGAAGAGTACATCCGCCGTTTCCGCGATGCGGAGCGCATCGAAGGTTACTGCCGCCAATGCCCCAATTACGGGTGCAGTTGGGGATGCCCGCCCTTCGATTACGATGTGGCGCAACGCTACATGCGCCCCTACAAAAACGTGCTGATCACCGCGACACGCCTTAACCCGCTCGATCCGTCGATGCCGTTTTCCGAGGTCAGCCGCATGATCCTTCCCGAACGCCGCCGTCTGGAACGCCGTCTGCTCGAATTGGAACGCCTACATTCGGGACGCTCCTTCGCCTACATCGGGTCGTGCCTCTACTGCCCCGCAGGTACCTGCACCCGTCCCGACGGCAAGCCATGCCGTCATCCCGACAAGGTACGCCCTTCGCTCGAAGCGTGCGGATTCGACATCTCCCGCACCACCCGCGAACTCTTCGACATGAAACTCAAATGGAGTACCGACGGCAAAGTCCCCGAATACCTGTTGCTCGTCTGCGGATTCTTTCACAACAAACCCCACATCGAATGGAACGAATAAAAGCCGTGATGAACTGGAGCGGAGGCAAGGATTCGGCACACGCCCTGTGGCGTATTCTGCGTGATCCGCGCTACGAGGTGGTTGCCCTGCTGACGACCATCAACCACGACACCCGCCTCTCGACCATGCACTCGATCCCGATGTCGCTGCTTGAGGCGCAGGCCGAAGCAATCGACATTCCGCTCTATACGGTCGATCTCACGCCCAAAGGCAATATGGAGGACTACGCCGAGGCCATGACCCGCGCCTGCCACCACTTTTTAGGACAAGGCGTGCACCACTTTATCTTCGGGGATATTTTCCTCGGCGATGTGCGCTCCTACCGCGAAAAACAACTCCGCCCGTTGGGGATCGAGGTCGTCGAACCCTTGTGGGGCGAAACCTCGCAAGAGGTGATCGAGGCTTTTCTCAAAACCGGCCTTAAAACCGTCGTAGTCACCACCACCGCCGACGGACTCGGACGCGATGCCGTCGGGCGGGAAATCACCCGCGAATTTATCGCTTCGCTTCCCGAGGGAACAGATCCCAACGGCGAGAACGGCGAATACCACACGTTCTGCTACGACGGGGAGATCTTCCGTCACCCCGTCGCGTTCACGCTCGGTGAGCCTTACGCCGAAAGTTTCGACATCCGTATGGAGGACGGCTCCACAAAACGATTCGGTTATTGGTTCTCGCGGCTTGCACCGCGCTAAACAGGAAGAAAATCCGCTTCTTTTTCTTTTATTTTTTATACATTTTTTATACATTTCAGTCGTGTGATTATCCATTGATATTCAGTGTAATCTCAAATGATTGCTTTGTTTCACAAAAAACAAACAGACTATGGTATCAAAAATAAAACAGTTCCTCCTGTCGTGGAAAGAACTTCCGTCTTTGTTCCCTGCTGAAATGGGATTATCAGTCCTGTTTCTTGTGTGTACGATATTGGATTTTGAGATCGAAAATCCGATACCTGACCGTATCGTACATTATTCTCCGATTCTGTTCCTCCTTACATTCTCCTTGAATATCTGGCAAAAGAGCGGGGAGTCAAAACGCTGGAAACGAATCGTTTATTTACTGTCGTCGTTGATGTTTATTCCCGTCGGATTATTATGCGTGGATATAAATTCGATGGCGTTCTCCAATTCCTATATGGTGACATTATTCATTTTATTACTACTCACCATCATAAACTCCAAGCCCTCCGACAACCGAATGTTTATGCAGCGGGCCTGTCAGTTCATCGAGGCGACATTATCGGCTTTAGTTCTTTCGGCCATTACTTATTTGCTGGTTGTCAGCATTTACCATGTTATTTACTCATTGTTTGATTTACAGGATCTTGCATCGCAAACAAGTCGATTCTATTCCTATGCGGAAGGAATCGTATTCGGAGGATGGATGGTACAGCTCTTCCTGTTCTTTAACAGCAAAGAAGAGATCTTCTCAAAAAAGAATAAGATTATGGGAATCTTATTCCGCTTCATTCTCATGCCGGTATTACTTGTCTATACGTTTATTTTTTATTTATATATAGTTCGTATTATTATCAGCAGTTCATTACCTCAAGAGAGTATCTGCTCTATGGCAACAGCATTTATTTTCTCATCCTATTTGCTGAAGGGAATAAAACTGATGCAACAATATCCTGCATATAGTTTATATTTCAAATACATTTCGTGGATTAATTTGCCGACACTGCTCCTGTACTGGTTCAGCGCCATGTACCGAATCAACGAATACGGATGGACGGAAGCAAGGGTTTATTTGGTTGTATTCGGATTAATCATGACTTGCCTTATCGCTCTTTTTTTACGGAATAGAGAACATCAGTTCCAGCAGTCAGGATATGTCGCTATTTCTTTGTTGGCATTGATAACTTATATTCCCGGTATCAGCGCCAAAGATATTGAGAGGTACTCACAACAGGGCAAATCTCTTATGGAAGAAGTGAAGCGGGAAAATGTCCATATCACCCTTTTTGATTATAACGAGATCCGAAATATTGACGGATACAAGTCCTTTGAAATTCTTTCTCCAAGTTATTCTGAAAACAAGGATGATCGTGTTACTTTTAGTCGTGGTGATTCAGTTGTGGTATCTCTTTCAAAGACCGAATTAATAAAAAACAAGTTACAGAAAAATGGATTAAAAGAGACAAGTATGATTCCGGAGAAAGATTATCCGATTTTTTTGAGCTGGAAAACAGATTCTACCCTGATGCTTTTTGGGCATATCGGACTCTATTGGGAGAAAGGGGAAGAGCAATTAGATATAAAGTTTTATGGGAATGCCTATTACTTTAAAAAATAGACGCTAAACAAAAAAAGGAGTATTCCACAATCGGAATACTCCTTTTTCATATCGGGACGGATGATTACTCCCGACGCACCAAGAGGCGGTAGCTCCACGGCTCCATATCCTCCTCGATGTGTCCGCGGTATTCGTACTCCTCACCCGTCAGGGCATCGAAATACAGACCCGCATAGATGCCCGTGTAGTAATCGGCATGAATCCGATAAGGCGACATGTTCATAATGGCGATCACACGGTTCTTTTCCGTCTCGCGCACAAGGATCATCAGACAATCCTCGGCGTTGTTGCGGATTTCGAAAGTATCACCGCTCCGATCGCCCGAAGCCAGTGCGGGGTTGTCGTGACGCAGTCTGCACAAACGGCGATAACGGCATGTTGTCAGATTGATGCCCATCTCGGGCATGGGGTCGCGGTCGAAGAACTTGAAGGCGTGGTTGTAGCCGTACTCCTGTCCCGTATAGATCAACGGCAGACCGCCCGGCACCACAAACGTGAAGGCACTCATCACCTCCGCCGCATCGCCCATACGCGCATACTCGGTGCCGTTCCACGAATTTTCGTCATGGTTTGACGTGAACGCCAACCGCATGGCCGTCTTGGGATAACGCTTCATGTTGGCATACATGAAATCGCGCAAGGCCGTGACACGCACCTTCTGCTGTGCCACATCATTCAGCAGGTGGTACATTCCCCAACCGTAGCAGGCATCAAAGGCGGGACGATCAAAAAGATTCGTCTCCTCGGCCTCGGCCAACATGAAAATATCGGGTTTGAGACGGTGGAGGCGTTCGCTCGTCTCGTTCCAGAACTCGATGGGCATGAGCATCGCCATATCGCAACGGAATCCGTCCACGGCATGTTCCCGTACCCAAAATTCCATTGCCTCGGCCTGTGCCGTCCAAACCTCGCGGTTGTTATAATCGAGTTTGGCGGTATCCGTCCAATCCCAAGGCACGACTGGTTCGCCGTCTGCATCGTGTTCGTATCGGTCGGGGTGCTGTTCTATCCACTCGGCATCGCGCGAAGTGTGGTTCGCCACCCAATCCAAGAGTACTTTCATGCCCAATTTATGTGCTGCCGAGACAAACTCGTCGAAATCGGCCATCGTACCAAATTCGGGGTTGATCTCCGTATAGTTCCGTATCGAATAGTAGGAGCCCGACGACCCTTTTCGGTTGATTTCGCCGATCGGGTAAACGGGCATAAGCCAAACGACGTCGATGCCCAAATCGCGTAAAAATTCCAATCTTCCGACAGCCGCCTTGAACGTTCCCCCGGCAGTCATCTGTCGCACGTTCATCTCATAAACCACTGCCGAATTGCTCCATTCGGGATGTAAATTCATCATGGTATGTCTTTGTTAATTCTAACAAATCTATAAAAATTTCCCCAAAAAGATAAATCAAGAACCGTTCATTTCGTAAAAACGACAAAAGCGGCTGTCCGATCTCTCGGACATCCGCTTTGTAAGTTTTTCTAAATCGGTTATTTCCGGTTCTCGTCGCGCAATTTCTGCAATTCGTACATTTTATCGCGGAATTTGGCGGCGGCAAGAAAATCCAGCGATTTGGCGGCTCGCTCCATATCCTCGCGGGCTCGGTTGATCAGAGCCTCCAAATCCTCGCCTGCGTGAGGATCTGCCGGGGTTGTATCGTACCCCGCCATGACATCGGCCGCCGTCATGTAGTGCTGCTCCCCGACGGGATGCACTTCGGGAATACCGCCCTCCGTCGCACGTCCCGCCAACAGCGTACTCTGACCCGTACCGCTCTTCTGCGCCCGACGCGGCAACATATCGTGCTCCATGTTGTAGTGCACCTGCCTTTCGCGGTGGCGGTTCGAGACCTCGATGGTCTGACGCATCGAATCGGTGCAGGTATCGGCATAGAGAATCACCTTGCCCTGCGCATGACGCGCCGCACGACCCGCAATCTGCGTCAGCGAACGCACATTTCTCAGGAATCCCTCCTTGTCGGCATCCAAAATGGCAACCAATGCCACCTCCGGAAGGTCAAGTCCTTCCCGCAGGAGATTCACACCGACCAGCACATCGAACATTCCCGCACGCAGATCCTCCAAGATCTGAATGCGCTCCAACGTATCGACATCCGAGTGAATATAGCGGTTTCGGATGCCCACACGGTCAAAATATTTGGAAAGTTCCTCGGCCATACGTTTCGTAATGGTCGTCACAAGGATCTTATCGTCGTTCTTGACCCGCATGTCGATCTCCTCGATCAGATCGTCGATCTGATTTTCAGTCGGACGCACCTCCATCGGCGGATCGACCAGACCTGTGGGGCGGATCAACTGCTCGGTCACGACACCGTCACTCATCGTCAGTTCCCAATCGGCGGGTGTGGCACTCACATAGATCGACGTACCCTGCAATTTCTCAAATTCGGCAAAGGTCACGGGGCGGTTATCCTTGGCGGCGGGCAGGCGGAATCCGTATTCGACCAGATTCTCCTTGCGGGCACGGTCCCCGCCATACATGGCATGTACCTGCGGCAGGGTCACGTGGCTCTCATCGACCACCATCAGATAATCTTTCGGGAAGTAGTCAATCAGACAGAACGGGCGCGAACCCGGCTGACGGCCGTCGAAATAACGGGAATAGTTCTCGATACCGGGACAGTAACCCAACTCTTTGATCATCTCCAGATCGTATTCGACACGCTGCTTGATGCGTTGCGCCTCGACCATACGCCCCTCCCGTTCAAACATCTCGATCTGCTTACCCATATCCAGATAGATCTGCTGTACCGCGGTGTCGATGCGTTCCTTGGTCGTCACAAACAAACTCGTCGGATAAAGGGTCAGCGAATCCAACGACTGGATGCGTTGTCCCGTCATGGGATCGATCGACTGAATCGCCTCGATCTCGTTATCGAAGAACATCACGCGGAAACACTGGTTGCCGAACTCGCCGAAAGCCGCCATAATATCGACCGTATCGCCATTGACACGGAATGTGGCGGGTTGCAACTCGCGTTCGGTACGGGTATAGAGTGCCTCGACCAGTTTATAGAGGAATTGCTTGTAACTGATGATCTGCCCCACCTTGATGTTGATCGCCGTATCGTGGAAGTCCTGCGGATTACCGCAACCATACAGACACGACACGCTCGACACGACGATAACATCCTTCCGACCCGACAGAAGGGTCGCCGTGGTCGATAAGCGCATCTTCTCGATCTCTTCGTTGATCGACAGATCCTTCTCGATATAAGTATCCGTCGTGGGGAGGTAGGCTTCGGGCTGATAGTAGTCGTAATACGACACGAAATACTCCACGGCATTGTCGGGGAAGAAATTCTTGAACTCCCCGTAAAGTTGGGCAGCCAGCGTCTTGTTGTGGCTCAAGACCAGCGTGGGTCTGTTGAGCCTCGCGATGACATTGGCCACCGTAAACGTCTTACCCGATCCCGTCACTCCGAGCAGGGTGTTGTGTTTCGCCCCGCGATTGATGTTGGTCACGAGTTCTTCGATCGCCTCCGGCTGATCGCCCATCGGGGCATAATCCGATACAAGTTTGAAATCCATGGTTTACAAAGGTAACGAAATTTCCGCCTCAATGTCTTTCCCGTCCGAAAAAAAACGCCCGACGAATTTTTCCCAGAAAACTTTCACCGCAGACAACAGAACAATTTCCACATCTTGCAAACGACTGACACAGCACATCCGTGCTCCGAAAAATTGAAAGGAAAACGCTTTGATTTAAACAATTAATAATTATCTTTGCTCTTGTAAAATTTCAAAACCGCAAATAAATGAAACCGAAAACTCTTCTTTTATTATTGCTGCTCTCCATCACGGGAGTAGTTCAAGCGCAAGAACTCGAAAAGAACATATTCACCATCCGTGGCGGTGCGAACTTCTCCGATTTGAAAACGGACTACACGCCGACCGACTCGAAGATCGGAATTCATGCGGGAGCAACCTACGAGCGCATCCTTTCCAAACGATTCCCGCTGTATTTGGAAACCGGATTGCTGTTTTCACAAACCGGATGCAAAAATTTCAATGACGACAAAATCAACGCCTACATACTCCAACTCCCGATCATGATCAACTACAAATTTTCACTCGCAAAAGACCTGTCGGTCTATCCGAGTGCAGGTTTCTATCTTTCGATGGGATTGGGCGGCAAAATCGAAGACAGTTACCGTCAAACCCAGACTTTCGGAGAAGACGGCAACCTGACCCGCACGGATTTCGGATTCAAAACGGGTATAACCCTCCTCTGGAGAAAAATATTATTGTCAGCAGGTTACGAACTCGGTTTTAACGATCTGAACAGAAGCGAATATGATTATTCGCCCGATCCCGCCACACAAGCCCCTCGTCCGGCTTGGGATGACACGCTCAAACATCGGAACTTCTATGTCTCGATCGGCTACAAGTTCTGAAACCGCATCGAAAAAACGATCCGCGCCCGACCTCTGCCGAGATTCGGGCGTTTTTTATGCCAAAGCCGTCACCCCGATCCGAAAAAATGTGTATCTTTGCAAATTATGATTGACCGGGAGACCATAGACCGAATTTACGCCGCCGCCAATATCGTGGATATTGTCGGCGATTATGTCACGTTGAAACGTGCAGGCACCAACTACAAAGCGTGCTGTCCGTTCCACAACGAGAAAACCCCGTCGTTCGTCGTATCGCCCGCCAAAGGACTCTTCAAATGTTTCGGATGCGGTAAGGGTGGCAATGCCGTGACTTTCCTGATGGAGCACGAGCGCATCACCTACCCCGAAGCCTTGAAGATGGTCGCCAAACGCTACGGAATCGAAGTGCACGAAAAAGAACTCTCGCCGGAAGAAGAACAGCGTCACGACGACCGCGAATCAATGTTCACGCTCAACAGTTGGGCGCAGGAGTATTTCGCCAATTACCTGCACAACAATTCCGAAGGTCTGAGCGTCGGCATGAGTTACTTCCGCCAGAAGCGCGGAATGTCCGATGCCACGATCCGCAAATTCGGCCTCGGCTTCTGCCCCGCCAAAGGGGATCAGATGTCGCAGGACGCTCTGAAGGCAGGCTACAAGGAGCAATACCTGTTGAGTACGGGACTCTCGCTTCGTTCGGAGCGCAACAACGGACTTTACGACCGTTTCCGCGACCGCGTGATGTTCCCGATCCACAACATATCGGGACGTGTCGTCGGTTTCGGCGGACGCACCCTGCGCACCGACAAGCAGGTCGCCAAATACCAGAACTCGCCCGAAAGCGAGATTTACAGCAAGAAGCACGAACTCTACGGTCTGTACTTCGCCAAGAAGGCGATCCAGCAGATGGATTACGCCATCATGGTCGAGGGTTACACCGATGTGATTTCGATGCACCAGTCGGGCGTGGAGAATGTCGTTGCCTCGTCGGGGACATCGCTCACCACCGAGCAGATCCGTCTTCTGGCACGATTCACCCGCAACATCACGGTGATCTACGACGGTGATTCGGCGGGTATTCACGCATCGTTGCGCGGTATAGACATGATCCTGAAGGAGGGTTTGAACGTACGTGTCGTACTGTTGCCCGAACCCGAAGATCCCGACTCGTTTGCCCGCAGTCACACGGCCGACGAATTGCAACAGTTCATCACCGAAAACGAACAGGATTTCTTGGCATTCAAAGCCAAATTGCTGTTGAAAGAGGCACAGGGCGACCCGATCAAAAAGGCAAGTCTGATCAGCGACATGGTACAATCCGTCGCCCAGATCCCCGATCCGATCCAACGTGCGGTCTATATCAAGGAGTGCGCCCACACGATGGATGTCGATGAAAACATCCTCATTTCGGAGGTGGCACGCAAACGCCTTTCCACCACGGGCGACCGCGAGACGGACGAATTTCTTCGCCGACAAGCCAACCGCGTTCAGCAGGAAACCGTCGCAACCGCACCCGAAGTCATCTATCAGAAACAGATAACTGCCGGAAGCGGGACGGACACCTTGGAACACGAACTGGTCAAATACCTGCTGAAATACGGACATCGTTCTTTCGATTTCAAGGAGGGGGCGAACATGGTATCCTGCAACGTGGCGGATGTGATCTTCACGGAGTTGGGAGCCGACAACATCGTCTTCCGCAACAAGACCTATGCAAAGATCATGGAGACCTACCACGAGAAATGGCTGGAGACGGGCATCGGCGTTGAAGTGCCGTTACACCTGTTCATCAGCCATGAAGATCCCGATGTATGCAATACCACGGTAAATCTTCTGACAGAGGAAGACAACTATGTACCGAGCCAGTTGTGGATGAAGAAAGATATTCACGTGGAGAGTGAGGCGGAGATGTTGGCAACAGGAGTACCGAAAGCCGTCACGCTCTACAAATCGAAGGTGGTCGAGGAGATCATCAAACAATTACAGGAAAAACTGAGTCAGCCCGACTTGAGCGAAGAGGAACAGGAGGATCTTCTGAAGCGTTTCACCAACTACAACAAGGTGAAGGTGGCGATCTCCCAAAAACTCAAGCGGTTGATTTTATAAAAGGAAAGGAACGAGCATCCCCGGCCGGCAGGAAACATTCCGCTCCGAAACCCGTTCCTTCAAGGATAACAAACACAAGATTTATGCCGTTATAAATTTATGAGCGAGCAAAAAAAGATAAACATCAAAAACAAACGCGCCACGTTCGACTACGAGATTCTGGAAGAATGGACGGCGGGCGTAGTGTTGTACGGTACGGAGATCAAGTCGATCCGCGCGGGCAAAGCCTCGATGGTCGATTCGTTCTGCTATTTCGAGAAGGGCGAATTGTGGATTCGCGGGGTCAATATTGCCGAGTACGGCTGGGGCACCTGCAACAACCACACCCCCAAGCGCGATCGCAAGTTGTTGCTGACGGGACGCGAATTGATGAAGATCGAACGCGCCACAAAGGACAAGGGTCTTACGATCGTGGGTCTTCGTCTGTTCCTCAACGACCGCGGACTGGCCAAGATCGTCATCGGTCTGGCTCGTGGTCGCAAGGCATACGACAAACGCGAATACCTCAAGGAAAACGATGCCCGTCGCGAAATGGACAAGGCGATGAAGCACTACAAATAAGATATAGAAACACAAAGCCAATGAGCCTGATATTATGTATTGAAACCGGCACGGACATCTGCTCGGTCGGTATCGCAAAAGACGGAGAGTTGATCTCCCTTAGAGAAAGCGACGAAGGTCGCGATCACGCCAAGAAAGTCGGCGTATTTGTCGATGAGTTGCTCAAGGAAACGGGCATCGCACCCGACGATCTTTCGGCCGTAGCCGTCGGCAAAGGCCCCGGATCTTATACGGGTCTCAGAATCGGTGTTTCGTTTGCCAAAGGTCTGTGCTACGGACTGAAAAAGCCGTTGATCGCCATCGGATCGCTCGATGCCCTGACGGAAGTTGCCCGCGAGGATCACAAGGCAGGCATCATCTCGGTCGAAGATTGGGACAACGCCCTGCTCTGTCCGATGGTCGATGCACGGCGCATGGAGGTTTATGCCCGGATATTCGACACCGATGGTCATGCCCTGAACGAAGTATCGGCCGAAATCATCGACGAAAATTCGTTCGAAAAATTCCGTTCGACGGGTCGTCCGTTCGTCATCTTCGGCAACGGCGCACGCAAATGCGAAGAGTTGCTCAAAGGAGCCAAATTCGTTGAAGTGACCCCTTCGGCACGCGGTCTGGCTCGCTTGGCACAGGAGGCTTTGGATGCGGGCAAAACCGAAGACATCGCCTACTTCGAACCGTTCTATCTGAAGGATTTCGTCGTAACGACCTCCAAGAAGAAATTGCTCTAACCGCCCATTTCCCGAAAAACAAAACACCCCGTTCTCCTTTACGTGGAGAACGGGGTGTTTTTTCCGGGAAGTTATACAAAAAAAACGAGGGCCGACCTTTACGGATCAGCCCTCGTCGTATTTAGATCTTCAAAAAATTAGTTCCAGTTCAGGATCTTGTTGAAGTCGTACTCCTCAGGATTGGGCACGTACTGCTTTGCAGCCTCGTAATCGCTCGGAGTGATCGAGTTGATGATATTCTCGACAACCATCTTGAACTTGTCCGAGGTGATGTCCACCAAACGGGGAGGAATCTTGCCTGTCGTCGGATCTTGCAGATCCTTCAGGTACAGGGGCGACACCTTACCCTCCGAGTTTACATAAACCATGCAACCGGTCTTGCCTTCCGAGAAGAGCTGATATACGCCCAGACCCAACTCCGAGCAATACGTCAAATCGTAAGCGATCGGAGTCTGGCAACGGATCTCGTAACCCAACTCAACGGGACGGCTCTTAACCTTCAGCCCCAGTGCCTTCACGTGCTTCTCGATCAATTCGTTGAAGATGTGAGCCTTCGACACCTTACCCAATTCGGGGTGTCCGTGCTCGTCATAGGTGAAATGGATGCCGCTGTTGGCGATCTCTTCGTTCGACAATGCGTGGAATACACCTTCTGAAATAACGGCGGCACCGTAATCCATACCCATGATCTTACGCTTGATGATCGACGATACGACCAACTTAACGATCTTATCAACCGTAATTTCAGTTTTGTCGAACATCTCAGGGATTACGATCATCGGATAGTGGCAGGCCTCACCGATACCGAATGCGAGGTGACCGGCCGAACGACCCATGGCAGCCAAAACGAACCAGTTACCGCTCGTACGTGCATCGACATAAACGGCACGACCGATCACGGCACCCTTATCCTTGGCCGACTCGTAACCGAACGTAGGAGTACCTACCGGCAGAGGAAGGTCGTTGTCAATGGTTTTGGGAACGTGGATGTTGGCGATCGGGTATTTCTTGGCCTCCAAGAACTTGGCGATGCGGTTAGCCGTGGAAGCGGTATCGTCACCACCGACAGTCACCAGCAATTTGATGTTGTTCTCGGTGAAGAACTTGAGGTTGAAATTGTTCTCGAAATCCTCAGGAGTCGGTTTGAAACGGCTCATCTGAAGGAACGAACCACCTTGGTTGAAGATACCATCAGCCATACGGTAGTTAATATCTACGGTACGGGGTTCGGGATTGAACAAACCGGTGTAACCCTCGTGAAGACCGATTACACGATAACCGTGGTGAATAAAAGTCTTTGCCACACTACCTACGACCGTATTCATACCGGGAGCGGGACCTCCACCGGTGAGAATTGCTACTGCATCTTTCATCTTGTCGAAATTTATAAGTTATCTAAAAAGTTCTTTGTCTCTTTTTCGGGGTCAAAAGTACGAACATTTTTTGTAACCGTCAAGCATCACCGCTATATCTACACATGTGCGCGAGGGCAAAACAAAGACTTTACAACCTCAAAAACCGGCCTACACATGCGTACAGAGCCGTTTTTATTATTCATTAAATTTTTACATAAATTTTGTATATTTTTTGTTTTGCTTCAATTTGAGTATCGGAACCCCGATTGGGGAACTTGCAACAATGCTTTGCAAAGGGACTTACAACGAAGGTCTGAGACGGGATTATTTTCGGACAAAGTTAAATATTTGAAAATCAACGGCAAGAATTTTCGAGGCAATTTTTTTTGCATTTTTTTGCCGAAAAATGATGGATATTCCAAAAATATGCCCTATATTTGCACTCGCAATCAGGAAGGGACAACCTCCCGAATGAGAGCCCGGCTAAAAGGTGTGTTAGTTCAGCTGGTTAGAATACGTGCCTGTCACGCACGGGGTCAGGGGTTCGAGTCCCCTACACACCGCAGAAAGTCTTGAAGAGATCTTCAAGACTTTTTTGTTTTATAATACAAAATACAACACCATCGGGACGGCATTATGCAACAAGTGGAAAGACACGGCATATAAAAATCCGTATGACACCCTCACATAACCCAAAATCAGAGCCGACGGCACAATCAAAAGCGTATTTATCAACCCCACGGCGATTTCGGCGGGATTCATCTCCGAGAAATGGAGATTTGCGAGATGCACCACAGCAAACAACCCGCACAGGATATAGAAATAGTAATTGTATTTCAATCCGAATATCTGCCGGCGAAAAGCAAATGCAATGCCGACAAATGCCAATGAAAACAAAATGCGTCCGAAAAGATGCTCCCACGAATAGACAAGCACCTCAAAGACGGCAGCCGAGCCAATAAACGTAACGACAAACGTCGCAACCAACAAATAAGGCAGAGTTCTTCTAAGAGCCAGTCTGAATCCCGACTCCTCCAAAATCGCAGGCACAAGCACCACAAACTACAGAGGGTAATGTTCGATGGGCGATACCTCCGAAAGCCCCTCCTCTGCCATCAAAGCCCCAACAACTCCGGTTGCGCCCCGCAAAACATAAGAGATAATTAGATACAAAACAAACACCCCGACAAGGTATTTCGAAGATTCCCCGACAACCTGCTCTTCGGGATGTTTTATATATTCCACAAGTTTCATAGGCTCATGATTTCGTAATAAATATACAAAAAATCCGTATTTTTATAAATTCTCACCTCAAAAAGCATAATGCCCACCGCTTCGACCATATACATCTGACACGTTTCCATTCCCTGCGGCAAACTGATCCTCGGCGAGTGGAACGATTGCTTGTGCCTGTGCGATTGGACATCTGCCCGACATCGGGAAGCGATCGACAACCGATTAAAAAGGATGCTGCATGCCGATTTTATCGAACATCAGACTTCCGTCTTGCAGCAGGCATCCGCCGAATTGGAGCAGTATTTTGCAGGACAACGCCTTACGTTCGATCTTCCGCTTCATCTTGCCGGTACGGATTTTCAGATCGCCGTATGGCAGGAATTGAAACGAATCCCCTACGGAGAAACAATCTCCTATTCAGACCTTGCGGGTCGTCTCCGCCACCATGAAGCCGTACGCGCCGTGGCCAATGCCGTGGGTGCAAATCCGCTCTCGGTTTTTATCCCCTGCCATCGGGTTATCGGGACGAATCACACACTTACGGGATACGCAGGAGGACTTACGGTCAAAAAATTCCTGCTTGATCTGGAGGCAGACAATCGTAATCCATTGAAAATAAATCTGTTTTCATATAATTAATTTATTTTTCGCTATTTTCGGGAACATTCCGAATCAGAGGTAAAACACCCCATCTGCCACAAGCAGAATATATTACCCTGATTTCAGACTCTTTTTTTTCAATAGAAAGTCGTTTTTTGTTGTCTTGTTTTTCGCTTTTTATAAAAAACCATCCCTATAAGCAGGTATTTTGTCCGATCATTTTAGCCCATAATCGGTATTGTTATTCGGCAAACACTGTTCTACTTTTGTCCTGCAAAAGAAAATAGAGATGATCCGATTCCTTAAATACGCCCTTTCGATTACTTTATTTATGGTTTTCATGCTGTCAGGCAACACGCTGATGGCGCAAACCGCTCCTCGAACGAACAAAGTCCGTATCACGTTCGAGGTTGCCGACACTTCGGGCGAAGCATTGCCCTATGCCTCCGTTTCGCTCATTGATTCCCTCGGCCACATCTTCGGAGCGGTTTCCAATACCGATGGAACAACCCTTTTCACCCTGCATGAAGGCATCTATGCACTTGCAGTCGAATATATCGGTTACGACACCCATCGTCAGAAAATCCTCCTCGGCAAGCACACCCCCACGACCTACCGCATCGTCCTCAAGGAAAGTGCTCTGGCGATCCGTGACGTGGTGATCACCGCCTCCGAGACCAAAGGCACGACGAGTTCCTCGACCATCGACCGCAAGGCCATGGAACACCTCCAGCCTTCGAGTTTCTCGGATCTTCTGTCGCTTCTTCCGGGCGGTCACGCTTCGAAACCTGTTCTCGGCACGCCCAACACCATCCACCTGCGTGAAACGGGCATCGGCAGTTCCGACTATGCCACCTCGGCACTCGGCACGGCGTTTGTCATTGACGGTGCACCGGTCAGCACCAATGCCAATATGCAATACATACCCGGCAGCGGTATTTACGACCCGGAAGTCAGCCATCACTACTTTGTCAATTCGGGTGTCGATATGCGTACCATCTCGACCGACCAGATCGAAAGCGTCGAAATCGTGCGCGGTATTCCTTCGGTACAATACGGCGACCTGACGAGCGGTCTTGTGAAGATCAAACGCCGCAAGGGCGGTCACGACCTCGATGCACGTTTCAAGGCCGACATGTCGAGCAAACTTTTCTACATCGGCAAAGGATTCGAACTCCCGCGCCGCAACCTCACGTTTAATATAGGTGCCGACCTGCTCGACGCCCATTCCGACCCGCGCAACACGCTGGAGAATTACAAACGTGTGACGGGTTCGGTACGCATGGCAAAAAAATGGGATGCCGATACGGGTACATCAACCTTGAATGCAAACTTCGACTATACGGGATCGTTCGACAATCAGAAAAAAGACCCCGATCTGAACAACCACAACATCGACGACTACAAATCGCAATACAACCGCCTGACACTGAGTGCCAACTTCGACTATAAGTCCAAGCGCGACGGATTCTTCCGCGCATTCGAGGCAACCGCATCGTTCGACTACTCGAAAGACCGCATCTGCCGTCGCCGTTTTGTCTCGATCAGCAAACCGATGGCCACTCCCGTGAATATGGAGGAGGGCGAGTTCGATGCCGTTCCGCTCGAAGCCTCCTACACGGGCAAGATGGAAGTGGACGGGCAACCGCTTTCGGCCTTTGCAAAATTTATGGCGACCTTCGGCTTTTCGACCGACAACACCTCTTCGACCCTTTTGGCGGGTGGCGACTGGTCGATGGACAAGAACCTCGGTCGCGGTCAGATTTTCGACATGGCACACCCTATTTTTTCGGGTATTGCCACGCGCCCATACCCCTACAACAAGATCCCCGCACAACACGACATGGGATTCTTCATAGAAGACAACACCCTCATCACCATGGGACGTACCCACCTCGACATTATGGCGGGAGTCCGTGCCATGACGATGCTCAACATAGACAAACGCTACGAGATGCACGGACACGTCTGGTTCGATCCGCGTGTGAATGTCCGTCTGTCGCTGCCGTCGTTCCCGATCGGTGATCAGAGGGTCGAAACGGCTCTTTCGGGCGGTGTGGGCTGGCACACCAAAAGCCCGACGATGAATCAGTTATACCCCGCTCCGCGTTACTACGACTTCACCCAGTTGAACTATTTCCACAACGCTCCGGCGCTGCGGCGCGTCCATGTGCGTACCTACATCACCGACCCGACAAACTACCGTCTCATGCCGGCACGTAACTTCAAGTGGGAAGTGCGCGGTGATGTCTCCATCGCCGGCAACCGTCTGTCGCTGACCTACTTCGAGGAGGATATGAAATCGGGCTTCCGCTCAGCCTCGACCTACCGCAAATACGAATACAAAGAGTATGATTACAGCGGTATCGACGGATCTCAACTTACCGCGCCGCCCTCGCTCGACGACATGCCCTACACCACGCAACAGGTGCTTCGCGCGCACACCGAAACAACCAACGGCAGCCGCACCCTGAAACGCGGAGTCGAGTTCACGTTCTCCTCGCAGCGTATCGCCGCCCTCCGCACCCGACTGACCATCACGGGAGCATGGTTCCGCACGGAATACTCCAACAGCGAACCCGTCTATTACAGCCCCACGGTACTGATCAACAACAAGGAACTCTCGTATGTCGGTATTTATGACAACGACTCGCACTACATCCGCGAAATCTGCAATACGAACTTCATGATCGACACCGACCTGCCGCGCATCGGATTGGGCATCTCGCTCACGTTCCAGTGCCAGTGGCTCACACGCGATCTGAACACCAGCCGCAGCAGCCGTCCCTCACATTATGCCGACATCGACGGCAACGTGTTCCCCTTCACGGATGCTTCGGCGGAAGATCCCGTTCTGAAATGGCTTGTCATCCACTACAACGAGAAGGCTTTCCGCTGGCACGGCATCCCGTTTGCCATGACCACCAACCTCAAGGTCACCAAACGCCTGTTCGGCGAACGTCTCACGGCGGCAATGTTCGTCACCCAGATGTTGAACTATACGCCCGACTATAAGGTCGAGGGCATCACCGTACGCCGTAGCGTAACGCCCTATTTCGGCATGGAATTAAATTTCAAACTCTTATGAAAAAGTACCTCTGCATACTGCTGCTCGCCCTGCTGTCGGTTGCGTGCGTCGAAAAAGATACCGACTCGCTCTTTACCCGGCTGACGCTTACCGTGCGACCTCCCCAAGGTCTCGAAATGCGCCGTTTTCAAGCCACGATGGTCTTCGAGAACATCAATACGCGCCAACGTATTTCCACATCGGATTTCGTGGATGGGCAACTGGACATCCGTCTCATGAAAGGAATCTATCGCCTAAGCATCAACGAGGGTGGCGGTCTGGCCTATACCGACGAAAATGGCAATTACCGTTTTAGCGAAGTAGTCATCAGCAACGACCCGCTGACCTTTGCCTCGGATCGTTCGGAGGCCGCTGTCGATCTGATCCTTAAAAACTGACCGGGCGCATGAAACGAATATTTATTACACTGCTCGCCATGACGGGCATCGCCACCTCGGTCGCGGCACAAACGCCCGTGTCCGATTCGCTCCGCGCCCAATCCAAGACGCAATTGCTGCTCCGTGCCCTCGACGAACAACACGCTCCCGACCGACGGATGTTGTCCGTCCTCCACATCAACCCCGCCACCCACGCAACGGCCTACACACTCGACTATTCGCAGGCAGGAGCAGGTTTTCGCATGCAGCGCAACGACGAAGCACAACGCCTTGCTCTCGGAGAAGGCAACACTTTCGGATTCTTTGCGGCCGAATCGTTCCGTCGCCTCTCCGAACGCAGTTCCGTATGGGGAAAGGCAGGCTACCAACGTGGCAGCCTGCGCAATGTCGTATGGAACTCCTCCGCCGACTACGAACTGATCTACCCTTATGTCACAGCCGACTCCGTGGGCGGTAACCTCACCTCCGAGGAATATACCTTCAGCGGCGGTTACGGTCATCAAAACCACAAATGGCGTTGGGCATTGGAGGCCGACATCCGCGCCTCGCACGAATACCGCGACATCGACCCCCGTCCGCGCAATATCTCTACAATGCTGGAATTTCGTGGCGGTGCAACACTTCGCACAGGGAAATACGAAGCGGGGCTTTCGCTTGCCGCCAAGATCTACAAACAACGCGGCGATGTGGACTACTACAATCCGCAGGGCATCAAGGCCGAATACCATCTTTCGGGTCTCGGCGCACACTACGCCCGTTTTTCGGGTTCCGATGCGGGAAGCCTCTACCGCGGTGGCGGATGCACCCTTGCAGCCACCTTCTCTCCCCACGCAGGCGAGGACGGTCTTTTCGCCGTGGCAAGTTACGAATACCTCTCCATCGAGAAAATCCTCATCGCCTTCAACAATCTCCCGCTGCAAACGGTCGCACCGCACGACATGCAGGCCACGCTCGGCTGGACTTCAATCCGCAACCGCATGAAATGGGGGGTCAATGCCCATCTGCAATACACCTACCGCCCCGGTACGGAGAGCATCGTGGGTGAAAAGATCTCGAACATCTACGCCGTCGTGGGCGAACTCAAGATGTACGAAGGCAGCACGCTCCGTACACGCATCGAAGGATTCCTGAACAAAACGGACGATCGTCTGGAGTGGTCGGTTTCGCCGTGGACACTGTATGAGAAAATGACCGAGGATTACCTCTACCCCGTTCAGAACCGCGAATCGGAACAATTTTCAGGCGGCGCAAACGCATCGCTGACGATCAAACGCCCCAAGATGCACCTGCGCATGGATGCCGGCTTGGGCTACCGTACAATTTTGAGCCATAATTTGCTTTTGCCCGTAGCCGACCTGCACCCCTCCATACTCAGAATGGTACGACACGACTACCGGCGTATGACGCTCGATGCCCTGCTCTGCCACCTTGATCTTCGCACTGATCACGCCCTGAACCGCAAACTCAACCTCTTTGTCGAGGTCGGCGGTCGTCTGAACCGTTTTTCGGACAGCACGACGGGATGGGGCGTATATCTTCAAACCGGAATCACATTTTAACAATTAATAACACATTTAAATTCAATTTTTTAAACCATGAAAAAGATTTTCAATCTTCTGATCGCCGCCGCAGTCGTAATGTTTGCGGCTTGTAGCGACGACGACACCAATGTAGCACCGATCCCCACTCCCGATCCCGAACCCCAGCCGGAGGCAAAGACCGAACTGATGCTGGACATCAATATGCCCATCAGTGTGGAGAATCCCCGGTTAAAGACCCTGAAGGTCATTCTGACCGACGTAAACAACGGTTCGACGACCGAATTAAACGAGTTCGCAGAAGCCGGTGAAGGCGTTTACACATTGAAATCCGAAGTAAAGGCCGGTACATACAACATGGCCATGAACGGTGTGATCAACTACACCCGCGACAACGGCACCGTAGAAAGTTACGTTGAGGCCGTGCGCGAAGGGATTCAGGTTGCAGAAGGCAAACAGACCAAAGTAACCATCGAGACAACGGTTTCGACTCTGTCGTCAAACGATTTCGTCATCGAGGAGATCTTCTTCACCGGTACGCTTACACCCGACGGCTCGCAGTACTACGGTGACCAGTATGTCAAACTGACGAACAACTCCGATCACACGCTCTACGCCGACGGTATTGTCCTCATGGAATCGGAATTTCTGACCGTTTCGAAGTTCGACTACACGCCCGACATCATGAACGAATACTTCACCATTTGCAGCACGCTGATCATCCCCGGTTCGGGTAAAGATTACCCCGTAGAGCCCGGCAAGTCGATCGTCATCGCCGACACGGCCATCGACCACCGCACCTACAACCCCAAATCGCTGGACCTCTCGAAGGCCGATTTCGAGTACTACAACAAACTCGACGACGAGGATGTCGATAACCCCGACGTACCCAACATGATCTCATCGACTTTGGGTGAGGATATGAGGTGGACGTTCCACAATCGTGGTTTCAAATCGTACGCCATCGGTCGTCTGGGTGACGGTGTTACCCCCGAACAGTTTGCCACCGACTATGCCTACACCGCAGAATATGAATTGGTTGTTCCCGAACACGGCACCTTCCCCATGTCCACCGATGCTTGGAAATTCCCCAACAAATGGGTTATTGATGCCGTAAACCTCAGTATCGAGGAGATGTTCGCATGGATCGTTACCGACCCTTCTCTGGACTCGGGTTGGAGTTACTGCGGCAAGATCGACCGTGATCAGAGTCGTTACGGCAAGAGCGTCATCCGTCAGCAGGTTAAGTTGGCTACCGGCCGCACAATCCTGAAGGACACCAACAACTCGACGGCAGACTTCACTCCCGAATCTGTTCCTTCGCTCATGTAACCATCTATGACCGAATCTGTAATCGAATGCCGCAATCTGACCCACTACTACGGAGAGCGGCTGATATACAAAGACCTGAGTTTTAATGTCCCAAGAGGTCGGATTCTCGGCCTCTTGGGCAAAAACGGTACGGGAAAAACAACGACAATCAACATCCTGAGCGGCTATCTGCAACCCCGCTCAGGCGAGTGTCGCATTTTCGGTGAAGATCTGAAATTGATTACACCCGAAACCCGTTCAAAGATTGCTCTTCTGATCGAAGGTCATGTGCAGTATGCCTACATGACCATCGAACAAATCGAGAAATTCTACGCACAATTTTATCCGCGATGGAACCGCGATGCCTACTACGGACTGATGGAAAAACTCAAGGTTGCTCCACGACAGCGCATCTCACGCATGTCGTGCGGTCAGCAGTCGCAAGTGGCTTTGGGGCTGATTCTGGCGCAGAATGCCGAACTGCTCATCCTCGATGATTTCTCGATGGGCTTGGATCCGGGATACCGCCGTTTGTTTGTGGAGTACTTGCGCGACTATGCACGAGCCGAGGAGAAGACCGTGTTCCTCACCTCCCACATCATTCAGGATATGGAAAAACTCGTTGATGACTGCATCATCATGGACTATGGGCGCATCATGGTACAGATGCCTGTCGGAGAGTTTCTCTCCACTTTCGGACGATATACCTTCTCGACACCGCAAACCGAATTTCCCGAAATCCGGGAGTGCTACCACCCTGCAATCGCCAATCGACAGGGAGAACTTTTCTCATTTGCATCGGAAGACGAAGTTGCCCGCAACCTTCACGAAGCGGGTGTCCCGTTCGAAGGACTTAAACGCGAATCGCTCAACCTCGAAGATGCCTTCATCGGGCTGACCGGAAAATATTAAAACGATGAAAAAAGCAATATTCTACAAAGAGTGGATCAAGATGCACGCCTTTCTGCCGATCATGGCCGTTGCCCTGCTCGGCTTTACGGCTTATGCCCTTCTGCGCATCAATCGAGCCGTCACCCTCAAGGGGGCAGCCCACCTGTGGCAGATTATGCTCGACAAGGAGGTCGTATTCATCGAGATACTGCGTTTCCTGCCTGCAATTGCAGGCCTGTTGCTCGCACTCGTGCAGTTCATTCCCGAAATGTCGCACAAGCGTCTGAAACTGACCCTGCATCTGCCCTTCCCGCAACGCGCCATGATCCTGTGGATGACCTCGACGGGACTTGTCACGCTGACCGCATTGTTCGCCCTTCAGGCTCTTATGCTGTGGGGCTACTTCCATCATCTGACCGCTGCCGAACTGACTTCGCGTGCACTTCTTACGGCTCTTCCGTGGTGGTTTGCAGGTCTTACCCTCTATCAACTGACGGCATGGATCTGCCTCGAACCAACGTGGTATCGGCGTGTGATCAACATGCTGATTTCGGCGGGCATCGTCCGTATGTTCTTCATGTCGGACGTACCGCAGGCTTATGACGGGATGTGGGTGTATATGATCATTCTGCTGGCAGGATCACTCTTTCTGCCGTTGCTGTCGGTACACCGATTCAAACAAGGTTGTCAGGATTAACCCTCTAAAACGAAATTACACCATGATAAAAACAATCAAAACAGGCGTGATTTTTTTGGCTGCCGCCTTGTTGGCGTGGCTTTTGCCGTGGCTTTTTGCCTTCCTGACCACCCAACCCTCATGGCGACCTTTCACGTTGTACAGTTGCATTGTCCACTCCTTTGCCCACCTCGACTACGACGCAGAGGGCAATACCATCGGACGCGATGCCAAGGGAAATATTTACACCGAACGCCAGACCGACAGCATCATGCCGATGTTCTATTTCCGTCAGTTGGCAGCCGAGGGACGTTTTCCCAAAGAGATCGAAGGCATTCCCGTCACACCGAAAGATGCCGAACGCTCGGAATTTATCTTCCGCACCTCTCCGCAGGACGTAAACCGCCCGCGGATCGGACTCTACCAACTTTTGGAGTCGCGTCCCCGCCGTTTGGATTTTGAATCGCCGTCGGACGTATTCCGCATCACGGAGTCTGGCATCGAATTTGTCGATATGGCGACCAACTCGCTCGACAAAAAGAAGAGCGAGCGTTTCACCGCCGCCCTTCAGAAGGCGGGATTCCGCTTTCCCGCGCGCGTAATCGCAGGCAACGGAACAACCCGAAAAGAGTATGACAACGGTTATTTTATAGTGGATGATGACTACCGCGTATTCCACATGAAGCAGATTTGCGGCTGGCCGATGGTACTCGACACCAAAATTTCGGATTCGCTTCGGATCAACCATATTTTCGTCACCGAATTTTCGGACAGACGTCACTTCGCATTCCTCACGGACGAAGCCAACCGATTCTATGCCCTTGATGCGGAAGACTACTCCTTGCATCAGATTCCGATCGGCAGGTTCGATGCAACAAACGATGCCATGATGATCATCGGCGATATGTTCTATTGGACGATTACCCTCCAGCGCGACAACGACGAACGCCTCGTGGCGGTCAATGCCCGAGACTACTCGTTGGCAGACACCTGCATTCCCCAAGAGGAAGTCAATTCCGCGGAATACTACGCTCGTTATCTGTTCCCGACCACCTTGGCGTTCACGTCCGTAAAAGATGCCTTCGTACGTCCGCGCCTGACATCATTCTCTTTTCCCGCGTTGCTTTTAGGTGGGATTTTGGCTCTTATCTATGCGTTGATTCACCGCCGCAACCTCAAAGACCACTTTTGGCAAATAGCCGGAGTGCTGATTTTGGGCATCTATGTGTTCCTGCCTTTGGTCATCATGGAACGCCGCGCGTAGTCCTACACTCCTCAATAAAAAAACGAGCCTTGAGCAGTTCAAGGCTCGTTTTTTTTATAACTCTTTCAACCAATTGTCGATCATCAGCCGTCCCTTGTCGGTAATCACCGATTCGGGATGAAACTGCACTCCGTGAATCGGCAGGCTTTCGTGGTAAAATGACATGACATGTCCCTCCTCGTCCAACGCACTCACCCGAAGAGAGTCGGGCATCGAACCGCGAACCACCACCCACGAATGATAACGCCCCACCACCGGTTCCGCGCACCCCGCAAAGATCGGATCCCGCAAGTCGATAATCTCCAATCGTGACAGATGCCCGTGAAGCGGTGCCGTCATTTGTTCGAGCCGTGCACCGAACGCCTCAGCCAAAGCCTGATGTCCGAGACAGATACCCAAGACAGGTTTTTGAAGGCGGATCACCTCCTGCACTACCCTGCCCAGTCGATTTGCTTCACACGGAAGTCCCGGGCCGGGTGACAGCACCACACCGTCACACCGAGCGACATCCTGCGGCGTTACCTCGTCGTTCAACCGTATTTCGACCTGCGGGGTACAACGACTCTCGCGCAAGGCCTGCACGACATTATAGACAAACGAATCGTAATTATTGACGACCAAAACTTTTTTCATGGTTACAAATTTAACCTTTTTTTCGTACCTTTACTCATCAAAGTCAAGAAAAACAATGGATGCACAGCAAGTACGAGAAAATATGAACCGCTCGGCACAACGAGGCGAAGAATTTCTTTTCGGAGTGGATTTTGAACTTCGGGAAGGATTTTTCATTGCCCGTCCTTTGGAGCAGCACAAGATTCTTTTCAAGACCCGCAAGGTGAGCAATGCCCCTGAAAAAGCATTTTCCGAAGAGCATCATCCCCATCTTGAGATCCTCCACAGCGACAAGGAGGCCTACTTAAAAAAGTTCTCCACCATCCGCCACGGGCTGCTTCGCGGAGACAGTTTTCTGGCGAACCTCACGGAGTGCACCCCCATTGCCACCAATTGCACGCTGGAGGAGATTTTCCACCGCAGCCGATCGCCCTACAAATTGCTTCTGCCCGACCGGCTGGTCTGTTTTTCCCCCGAAAGTTTCGTAAGGATCATCGATGGGCGCATTCATTCCTACCCGATGAAAGGTACAATCAATGCCACCCTGCCCGATGCCGAAAAGACGCTTATGGACGATTACAAGGAGTTGTGCGAGCACTATACGATCGTGGATCTGATCCGCAACGATCTCAATATGGTGGCGCAACATGTACGGGTCGATCGTTTCCGATACATCGACCGTCTGAAAACCCTCCGCGGAGAGATTCTCCAAACAAGTTCCGATGTGACAGGAGATCTTGAAGCGGGTTGGCAGGCACATTTGGGCGATTTGATTTTCCGTCTTCTTCCCGCGGGGTCGATTTCGGGTGCGCCCAAACCCGCCACCTTGGATCTGATCCGCCGTGCCGAAGGACAACCGCGCGGATTCTACACGGGAATCTTCGGCTACTTCGACGGACGGGAACTCGACAGCGCGGTCATGATCCGCTACATCGAACGTAATGTCCGAGGACAATACTTCTTCCGTAGCGGTGGCGGCGTGACGATCCACAGCCGTGCCGAAGCCGAATACGATGAAATTCTGACCAAAATTTATCTGCCCATATCCGATGTTTAAAGACCGATTCGTCGAAACCCTCCGCATGGAGGACGGCATACTCCGCTACACCCAATGGCACGAGGAACGCATGGCAAAAACCCTTGAGGAGGCGTTCGGATGCCGCCCGTTCGCGTTCCGCTTTTCGGAAGTTTCGATCCCCGACGCAGCCCGCACGGGAGTATTCAAATGTCGCGTGGAGTACGGCCGAGCAATCGAAAAGGTGGAGTTCGCGCCCTACACCCCCAAACAGATCACCTCTTTGAAACTCGTCACCGCCCCCGATGATTTGGACTATCATCTAAAATATGCCGACCGCAGTCTGCTCAATGCCCTGCGCGAGAAGCGTGGCACGTGTAGCGATATTCTGATTGTCCATCGTGGCGAACTGACCGACACGAGTTACAGCAACATCGTGTTCGATGACGGGCAGCGGCTTGTAACCCCTGCGGCAACCCTTCTGAACGGCACCTGCCGCCAAAGACTTCTCCGCGAAGGGCGCATCACCGAGGAGCATCTCACGCCCGACGACCTAAGGCGTTTTAGCCGTGCGATTCTGATCAACGCGATGATCGGACTTCGGGAAAACATCGCGCTTCCCGTCTCGGAAATACACTAAAAAAGAGAGAACTCCCAAAAGGAGTTCTCTCTTTTCTGTATTTGTCGGAAACATCTATTCGTCAAATCCTTCGACGGGCTGACGCATAAAGGCCATGTGTGCGGGGATGTCACCCGTCTCGACCTGCCATTTCTTCGTGCCGTCGGGATTGAAGCAGTAGAGCGTTCCGGGGGTCACGTAATCCTTGGCATCCGTCACATAAATCTCACGCGTGAAGGGATGCACCGCAATGCCGTAAGGGATGATGATCTCCTTGTCGGTGCCGTCCGTGATGAAGTGGCGCGTGAGGATCTTCTTGCTCTTTACATTGACCATCGCATAACTGATCGTGTTCTTCTGCGTATTGTAGTTCCACTCGGTACTGTACATATAGAGCGAATCACCGCAGATGGTCATATTGCTGCACGGCAAAAGTTTAAATTCGTCGGTCACTTCATCGGTCTTGGTGTCGATGACAAACGTTCGGGAAGGCACTTCATAGTAATCACCGCGCGACGACACCCACAACTGACCGTATTTGTCGGCTTTCAGGCGGTGGAGGTTGATCGCCACATCGATCGTCTTCGTCACCTCGAACGTATTGAGGTCGATGACCGATACCGTATGGTCGTAATTCGGCACACGGTAACCGCCCGAATTGGCCACGTAGAGTTTATCACCCACGATTGCCATCTCTTCGGGCTGATAGCCCACATCGCACTGTCCTACCACTTGCAGGGTGGCGGTGTCGATCTTTGCCACATAACCCAGACGGGCATTGGGGTCGATCTGCACGGGTCCCGCATACGACGAAACATAGGCATAACGATCCTTGAAGGTAATGTAACGGCAGTTCGGGATCGAAATAATGTCGATGTGTTTGGCGGTACGCGCATCCATCACCTCCACAAAGTGCGAGCAGTTGATCACCGCATAAAGTTTGCTTCCGTAGATCTTGATGTCATTACCCACATCACCCAACTCTTTCACCACGCCCGGATTCCGCTCGGCATAGATGTTCTTGTGGTAGCGTCCCTTGGTGGCATCGAAATAATCGAGGGTCGCCTTGTTGCTGCCCATATTGCCCTCGTTGAGCAGATAAAAACCGTAAACGGGACTTTTCGACGGATCGTCGATGTCACTCGGCGTCGAAGGCACGATGTGCTCATCCTCGCGGCACGAAGCCAAAGCCACAAGCGACAGAGCCACGACCGCCATGCGTCGCATCATATTCTCGAATCTCATAATATCCAACTTATTATAAATTTAACATTTGTTCCCGGCATCGGATAACACTGCACGACCTCATACTGCTGATTCAGCAGGTTATTCACCTCGGCAGTCACCTTGAGTTGCGATTCCCGAATGCGGAAAGCCTTTGAAAGCGCAAGGTCGCTCGTGTACCACGACAAAGCGTGGTTTTCGGGGATATTCGCCACCGATTCGTAGCGTTCGCCCGTATAGATGAAACTGTAATCGAGACTCCATCCCCGATAATTAAGCCCCACAACGGCCGAACCGCTGTGCCACGGGATATAGGGGATCTGGTCTCCGTAGTATTTGCTTGTCCTGTCGGTGTAGTCCTGCGCCTTCTGATAGGTGTAGGTCAGACGGCAATCGACCCCCACACGGCCGAACTTGAATCCCGTGTTGAGCACCGCATCCACACCGCGGATCTCGACATAACCCAGATTGACCATCGTCCACTGGAACTGATTGGAGGTCGGCATGGCGATGATCTTATCTTCCACCTCGTTATAGTAGGCATCGAGGCTCAGGTCCAAATGGCGCAATGCCGTGTGCCGCCAACTCTTTTCGTAGGTCACACCCACGTTATACTGCGTCGTGTATTCGGGTTTGAGGTACTTGTTGCCGATGAACGTGTAGTACAGGTCGTTGAGCGTCGGCATACGGAAGATGCGTTTATAAAACGCTCTCACGGAAAGGTCGATCTCCTCGAAAGGCGTATATTGCGCCACGAACGTGGGCGTAAACACGTGTTTGTTGCCTGCGGCAGCACCCGGACTCTCCGTGAAATCATCCACAAACGTATATAACAGGCTGCCCTGCATCCGGAGGTGCTTGAAGTGCATGCTCGTGGCCAGTGCCCCCAGCATCGTGAATCGCGACGGATAGGCGAAATTCACCAAATCGGCATCCAGTGTGTTATACTGAAAATCGGTGGCAAGGTTCACATCCCACCATCGGCGGAGTTGCACCTCGTGGGAGGCCGACAGGTAGAGTTCCTGCTGGTAGTAGTGGTTATTGACATACATCGTCGTTACATCCAGACGCGGATCGGACAGATAATGCAGATAATCGTAGGCATACTTGGCATTAACCGAAAAGCGGTAATGCTCCGTCGGTTTCTTGTTATACGACCCTTGAACGAAGAAGTTCGTATCCCACTGACGATCCTCGTGTTTGAATTTGCCGGGTTCCTCACGGACGAATGCACCCGGATAACCGCGTTCCGAATTATAGAAATAGACCTTTGCACGCCAACCGCCGTTCTTCACACGACCGAACAATCCGTTCTCAATACGCAGGGCACGCACATCGCCGTTACGACGCACGGCCGTCGTGTCGTAGCCGTCAGCCTTCACATAGGAGAACTTGTAACGACCCGTCGTATAGAGGAACTCGGCATTGAGCGAATTGGACATTCGCTCGCCGATCTTCTGCTCGTAAAGAAACGAGGGGTTCGCCAATCCGAACGAACCCGTCTTGAACGTGAATTTAAGGTTGTGGCGTTTCCCGTCCCCGAATTGCGGACGACGCGCCTCCAAATAGACGGCACTTGCCGAAGCGTAATCCTTGGCCGACTGCACCCCCGAACTCTTTTGTCCGTTATAGAGTGTGACGGCCGCCATATTGTCGAGCGAATATTTGCCCAAGTCGATCTGCCCGTTCTGTGCATTGCCCAGTTGGATGCCGTCGTAGAACACCCCCACATGCTGCGTACCCATGCCGCGCACGTTGATGGTCTTCAGTCCGCCGATACCGCCGTAGTCCTTGATCTGCACGCCCGAAAAATAACGGATGGCATCCGCCACGGAATGGGCATTGAGCCGCTGAAGTTCCTTACCGCACAACACCTGCGCAGGGATCACTTTTTCGGGACGCATGCTGGCAACGACCAGCACCGAATCAATGTGTTGCGTCTTCGACAGGTCACGCTTCTCCTGAGCCCCTGCACCGCAGGGTGCAAGGCTCAAAAGAAAAGTCACAAGGGTGACAATCGCAAATTTATGACTGACCTCCGATTTCATTATTTAGCATTCATGTTGGCATCGCGAACAGCAAAGACCTCGGTCGAGACCTCGCCGATCCATCCGCACTTGAAGTTGATGGCGCACTGTACCTTCACAAAGTCAATATACTTGAGATTTGCCTCACGACCGTCGAACGTCACGGCATTCGAGATCTTGAAGAGGTTCTCCTTCTTGTCCAGATCCGTTGCGCTGAAGTTATCCGAATACCCCCAGTCGAAGGCGGGATTCACCCAGTAAGTGCCATTGCCCGACTTGTCGTAACTGCGCGACTTGAGGCATGTTCCGCGCAACGTGTAGGTGTCGCTCTCGACCCATGCAGGATAGTAGTAATCCTGACGGTGGTAATCGCCCAAGTAATCCACCTCGCCGCTGTTGCCCTTGTTATCCGTCCATGCGACGTTCGACTTGGGGCTTTTGGGGCGATAGTAGGTCACCGCATAGTCCGTGATGGTTTCGGGTTTGCCATACTCCGATCCTTTCAGTTCGTACCATGTATCGTTGGGAAGACCGTCTCCGTTTTCATCCTGCATCACCCACACGACACCCGGCTCGGACGATCCGTCAAACGGATTGCCTTCGATGGCGAAATCGTAATCGCCCGTATTGTCGATGCTGTGGTCGAAGCCCACGGTCAGCGAACCGCCGAAACCTCCGAGCGAAACATAAGCGTGCTGATCCAGACGACCCTGTGCATAGACACAAGCCTCCTCCATCGTGTTGGCAACATAGTTTTCATTGACAAACTGACCCGGAGCGGGCAGGAACTCATAGACCTTCACACTGAACGCATTGTTTGCATCGCTCTTGGCGCGGTAGAACTGTCCCTCGGCGGGACATACGTTCACAACGAGTGTCTTGGCGGCGGTCAGACGGCCGTTGTTCATCTCAACGATCACTTCGTGGCGACCTTCGGACTCGGCCGTGAAATAGTATTCGGGATTGGCATTCTGCTGCACCTGTTCGCCGTCCTTCGTCCATGTATAAACGGCATCTTTGCCGTTCTCGATGTCGATTGCCTTCAGGCAGATCGTACGACCGAGTGCCACGTTGTATTCGGTCTGCAAGAACGTCCACTTGAAATCCACCTCGTCAGCCGAACATACGCGGATCACAAATTCCACAAAATCTGCGCCGTCTTCGTTCTCTGCCGCAAATTTCATGGCATATTCGCCACGTACCGACTCCTTGAACGTATAGTCCTTCTCGGTGGAAACCTCCTGTTCGTTCATCGTCCACCGGTAATGAGCCTCGCTCTTCGATTCGACGATGGGTTTCAGTTCCAACTGCGTGCCTTCGACCAGCATATAGCCTTTCTCCGATCCGGGCAGCGACACGGCAGGTGCTTCCAGATCGCGTACGTCGATACGGATCTCCTCGGAATCCTCTCCGCCCTCGTTCTTCACGGTAATCGTAATGTAGAAACTACCGCTCTCCTCCGAGGTAAATTGCAGGTCGGGGTCCGTCGAGATGACCTTATTCTCGATGCTCCACGCATAGGTGGCATCCTCGTTATGGGTATAAATCGGTTTGATCTCGATCATCTGACTGACCTTGGTCGTAAAAATCAGACTTTCATTCTCGAAAGAGACCGTGGGAGGCTCCTGTACGGGGACTTCGGGCTGGGGTTGGGGATCGTTTCCGCCCAATTCGGAATCATCCGAACATGCAGAAAGCAGGACAGCCGCAATAAAGGCTGCAAAAACAAACAATTTTTTCATACTTTAATATTTTGTCCAAAGATACACAACTCCGTATAAAAACAAGTACTACCGCCTGAAAAAAAATCATGACGGCAGTACTCACTTTTGTTTACTTTATATTGCTTTACCAACTACCATTCAATCGTAATATCGTCGATTGCGTAATATGCGGGCAGCGAATAGCCATAACCGTTATCGGCACCGCCCGACTGGTTCAGACGGAGTTCCACGATCGGGCCGAGTTCCGAAAGATCCCATTTCGTCCACTCTTTGATGATACCCGACTTCGAACCGAAGACCATCGTCAGCGTCGGGGTCTCCTGACCGTCCTCCATAATACCCGTAGCATGGAAGATAATATCCTTCTCCACAGCAGGCGACAGTGAGTTACCTTTGCAGGCTACCGAGTAGAAGTAGCAGGTAGGAGCGATGTAAAGGCTCGTGATCGTACGTGCCATACCATCGGCAAACTTCAGGATGGGACGTCCGTCTCCATAAGGATGTTCCAGATCAAGATAGCCGTAAGTGGTCAGGAAGTTATCCGAACCCTGAGCACCGCCGCCCTTCGTGCTGTCTTCGACACCATTGGGATTGTAAACATAGAGGTCATAGGTGTAACCTCCGTACTTACTCTGATCGAGCGAGTTCGAATTGTACGAGCATACGAACCACGGATATCCCCAACCGTTCATAAAACCTGTGGGACGCCCCGTCGTCAGTTGTGTATCGGCATCAACCCATACATAGTCATCGGGACTGCCGATGCCTGTGGTAGAATACGTATTCGGTTTGTAGTTTGCAACGACCCATTTTTCCCAGTTCTGCCCCTCGAAAGTGACGGTAAACGAATGGGAATTTCCTGTTTTTACCTCGACACGCATCTCGGCCATGCAAGCGGAATCGCCAGTCAGTCCGATAATGGTAATCGAACCGGCGGCATCGGCAAAGGGATTATCCTGCGCAGGCGAAGTAACAGACATCATATTGTTGCTGATCACAACTTTCCAACCATCGGGTTTCGTCCAAGTCATCTTCTCGACACCGGTGATCGAAAGTTTGTATTCCTTCGTCTCGTTGTAAAGGAACGAATCGTATTCGGGCATCGTGATCTGCATCTCGACTTTCATCGGGAGTTCGATAACCGTGCCGTCAGCCAATGTGAAGATGGCAAAACCGGGTTTCGTCGTTACATCGACCGAAGCAAAGAGCGAATCGCCCGACTGACCTTCGGCCTTCACGCCCATCGGCTCCCATGTAAGACCGCCGTCCGTGGACATTTCCCACTCTTTGGTCGTGGAGTTGATGCGCAACAGGGGAGTTACGCCGTCTTGACCTTCAGCCTTGATCTTATGACCATCGACCTCGATGATCTTGCCGTCGAGTGCCCAGTAGTAGCAGCCGTCCTCTCCCTTTACAACCGAAATTGCAGGGGCATTGATGCCGTCCTTACCATCCTGTCCGTTCTGACCGTCCTGACCGTTTTGACCGTCTTTACCATTGGTAATCGTAGCGGTCGTACCGTCCGAGAACTTGATCGTATAACCATTTGCAGTCTTCTCGACCGACTCAACGGTTACATTCTTCTGAAGAGCGTCCACCAACTTCTGCAAGGCGGCAATATTGTTGTTCGCACCTTCAACAGCCTTTTCCATGGCCTCCACACGGTTGTTCAGATCATCAACCGCATTCCACAAATTGGCATCGTCGTATTCGCAACTCCAATTTGAGACAACCAGCAACATCGTTGCCAAAAAAGTAAAAAATTTCCTCATATTATTTGTTTATTAGGTTTATTCCACACCTTTCATTTATATAAAGGGAAAGACAACCGCTCCGAGGAAACATTCAGAAAAGAAACACCCGTCTTTCCGCATTATACTGCCTGACCGGCACACGAAACCGGGTTTGTGATCATCCGAGGGGAAATCGGCATCCGAGACAACGGATACCAGAAAAAGCCTTTAGATTCACCCCGAAACCCGCGGTGTGCAAATCAGATATGTTCAGGCAGGTATTCTGACTCGTCCCACCTGCCGCGCCTTCCCGATTTCCGCAGAAACCAGTGACCAAGAATGCGACAGACACATCTCCGAAAAAAAACGGAGAGAGACTTACAGCAGCGAGTACTGTTCCGGATTCACACCGGATTCCCTTTTAATGCACCCTGTCGCCGACAGAGTGCAACCTTTCGTGTGCGAAGATACTATTTTTTTCAAAAGGTTATACATCTTAAACAAATTTATTACACCTCATCTTCAAAAGTGAATAATTCATCTCCTTTTTTACTTTTCATACAACATCGCAGACAATCCGGGTCTTCGTTCGGAGGAACGCCCCGTTTTTCCTTTTCTTACAAAACGCAAAAACACGACACCCAATGATTATCAACATATTAACAAATAATCATAAAAACAATTTTACACATCAGTCCGATTTTATAAACATCTGGCTGTTTTTTATAATGTCTTCGCCACAGGTTTGCCCTACCTTTGCGGCGTAGTTAAAAAACACACAGGTTATACACTTTAAAACTTTTTGAATTATGGCAAAACTGTATGGATCCGGTGCATTGTACCACGGAAACGGTTCCTTGGAGGAACTGAAAAACATCGACGGCCGCAAGGTAGTCATCGTTACGGGTAAGGGTTCGACCACCCGCAACGGAAGTCTTCAGCGCGCAGAGGCCATTCTGGCCGAAATCGGCATCGAATATAAAGTATTTGAGGGTGTGGAGGCCGACCCCTCGATCGAGACCGTCCGCAAAGGTGCGGCATTCATCTCGGAGTTCCAGCCCGACTGGATCATCGGTCTGGGCGGCACGTCGTCGATCGATGCCGCCAAAGCCATGTGGGTTCTTTATGAGCATCCCGAACTTCCGTTCGAAGAGATGATCAAGCCGTTCGGCATCCCCACACTGCGCCACAAGGCTCGTTTTGCGGCTGTTCCCTCGACGAGCGGTACGGGTACCGAGACCACTTCGCTGGCCGTGATCACCGACCGCGTGAAGGGTGTGAAGTATCCCCTCGCCTCGCACGAGTTGCAGCCCGACATCGCCATCGTCGATGGTGATCTCTGCAAGTCGATGCCCGCCGACATCACCGCCAACACGGGTATGGACGCCCTGACCCACTCAATCGAGGCCTACACCTCGAACGTCGATGACAACTATGCCGATGCCTTCGCCAAGGGTTCGATCGAATTGATCTTCGCCAACCTCAAGAAGGCTTGCGAGGAGCCCGAAAACGGCGAAGTTCGTCAGAACATGCACGACGCATCGGCTTTGGCCGGTTACGCCTTCACCAACGCTTGGTTGGGTATCGTACACTCGATGGCTCACCAGATGGGCGGTGTGTTCGGTATTCCCCACGGTCGCGCAAACGCGCTGGCCCTTCCCAATGTGATGCGTTACAACTCGAAAGTGACCCGTCGTTTTGAGGATCTGGCCAAGCTTATCGGCAAGGAAACGACCGCCGAGTTCATCGAGGCTGTCGAGAACCTCAAGAAGGAGATCAACGTTCCCGCTTCGATCCGCGAATACGGCATCGAGAAGGAGGATTGGATGAAGGAGGTACACCGCATGGCCGAGAACGCCTTCCGCGACATCTGTACGTCGTTCAACCCGCGTGAGACTTCGGTCGAGGATCTCGAGAAACTCTACGTGGCACTCTACGAGGGTGAGAAGATCGACTTCTAAGCCCTGATTTTGAAAATGGGTATCGGTCGGACGGAAAACTTTCCGTTCGGCCGATTTTAGTAATTTTTCTGAAATTTAACGTACCTTTAAGTTGCGAAAGGTGTTTTCCCGAAAACTCCGAGGAACACCTCCCGACAAAAAACCGACCGACCATGGAAAAGAAAAGTATTGAAATTACGGATGCTTTCGAGAACAATCTGAAGCATGTCTCCCTGAATATTCCCAAACACCGGATCACGGTGGTGACGGGCGTTTCGGGATCGGGAAAATCATCCCTTGTTTTGGACACCGTGGCGGCACAGTCGCGGCGGGAACTGAACGATACTTTTCCGAGTTTCGCCCAGCGTTACCTGCCCAAATACCTGCGTCCGCACGTGGGACGCATCGAGCATCTCCCGCCCGCCATCGTCATCGACCAGAAGAAACCCACGCCCAACGTGCGTTCGACGCTGGGCACCTACACCGACATCTACGCCCAACTGCGTGTGTTGTTCTCGCGTGTGGGCAAACCGTTTGTGGGTTATTCCGATGCGTTCTCGTTCAACCATCCTCAGGGTCGTTGTCCGAAGTGTGACGGTTTGGGCGAAGTGACCGAACTCGATGTCCGCAAGTTGGTCGATTTCGACAAGTCGCTCAACGACGAGGGCGTCATCCACTATGTGGCGTTCGAGCCGGGGCAATGGCGTTGGGAATTATATGCTTACAGCGGACTGTTCGACCTCGACAAGAAGATTCGGGACTACACGCCCGAAGAGTTGGAGTTGTTCCTCTACGCCGAACCGATGAAACTGAAAGATCCGCCCAAACGCTGGCCGCGTACCGCCAAATACGAGGGTCTGATGCACCGCATGTACCGCAGTGTCATCAAATCCGACGAGGGCAAGGTACACCGGCGCATCCTCGAACCGATGGTCACGACAGGTGTCTGTCCCGAATGTGGCGGTAAGCGATTGAACCAGACGATCCTTTCGTGTAAGATCAACGGGCGCAACATCGCCGACATCACGGCCATGCCCCTGCCCGACATTCTGAATTGGCTCGCGGGGATCGATCATCCGCTGGCAGTCGATGTCAGGGAGTCGCTCGAAAGCCGTATCCGCGCCCTGATCGACATCGGTTTGGATTATCTGACTTTGGATCGTCCGATGGGTACGCTGTCGGGCGGTGAAGCACAACGATGCAAGATCGCCAAATACAACAACTCGTCGCTGTCGGATCTGCTCTATGTGCTGGACGAGCCGAGTGTCGGTCTGCACAGCCACGACATCCACCTTTTGATGGCAGCGGTCGAGGGTCTGCGCGACCGTGGCAATACGGTGCTTATGGTCGAACACCACCGCGAAATGATGGAGGTTGCCGACCACATTGTGGATATGGGTCCCGGTGCGGGTGCCGAAGGCGGTAACGTGTTGTTCGAGGGCAGTTATGCCGACCTGCTGAAGAGCGACACCGCCACAGGTCGCCTGCTCCGCGAACATACATCCTTCAAAGCCACGCCCCGAACGCCGAGCGGTTGGTTCGAAATTCGGAATGCCCGTCTGCACAACCTCCGCAATCTGTCGGTACGCCTGCCGTTGGGTGCGCTCACCGTCGTGGCAGGTGTGGCCGGATCGGGCAAAAGTTCCCTGATGGAGGAGTTCAAATGCCAATACCCCGACCCCGTGATTGCCATCAACCAGCGCGACATCGGCGTCAGTCTGCGCTCCACACCCGCGACCTATACGGGTGTGGCGAACGACATCCGTAAACTCTTCGCCACCCGAAGCGGTCGTTCGGCAAGTCTTTACTCGTTCAACGGCGAGGGTGCGTGTCCCGTCTGTGGCGGTAAGGGCGTGATCATCTCCGACATGGCGTTCATGGATTCGGTCGAGACCCCCTGCGAGGCGTGTGGCGGTCTGCGCTACTCGCCCCATGCGTTGGAATTTAAACTCGACGGGCTGAACATCGCCGAGGTGATGGATCTGACGGTACGTCAGGCTTCGAAATTCTTCGAAGACACGCCAATCGAGAAGAAACTCCGTCCGCTGATTGACGTGGGACTGAAATACCTGCATCTGAATCAGGCTCTTTCGACACTTTCTGGCGGTGAATTGCAGCGTCTGAAACTCGCCTCTCACCTGAACGAAAAGGGGCAGATCTTCATCCTCGACGAACCGACAAACGGACTCCACTTGCAGGACATCCGCCACATGATCGCGCTGTTCGACCGTCTTGTCGGGCAAGGGAACTCGATGTTCGTCATCGAACACAACCTCGATGTGCTGAAGGCCGCCGACTATGTCATCGAACTGGGGCAGGGCGGCGGTCGAAGCGGGGGCGAACTGCTCTTTGCGGGAACTCCCGCCGAAATGACCCGATGCGGACGCTCCGTTACCCAAAACTATCTCCGTTAATCTGTCCGAAAAAAAAGGAATGACCCGACAACGAGTCATTCCTTTTTATATATTTGTCATACAGAAATTCGTTTTGATCATGCCTCGCAAAATTTCCGATCTGCAACTCGATCTGTTTCCTTCAGAACCTTCCGTAGAAGAACCGCTCCCCCACTACGACCATACTCTTCTGTTCGAGCGGCTCTCCAAATCGGATTTCCGCAGTCGGTTTCACCTCTCGAAAGAGGATCGCGCCTACATCCGGAAAAAAGGCCGGGAGACGATCCGCCGTCACGCCGCCGACTTCATAGCCGAGCGTCTTGCCCCTGCCTCGATTCCCAACGACGGTCGCCAAACGCCCATGCGCGGACATCCCGTATTCAAAGCACAACACGCCACGGCATGCTGTTGCAGAGGATGTTTCGAGAAGTGGCATCACATCCCCGCAGGACGGGCACTCTCTCCCGCAGAACAACAATACGCCGTCAGTGTACTGATGGAGTGGATTCAACGAGAACTCCACGGGTAAGCATTTTCCCGATCAAGCATCGAAAGCCCCTTTCGCGGATCTGTCTTCCGAGGCATCCGTCCACCAGAAAAAAAACGTACACTAAAAGACTCGAAAAAATTTCATTTTTCGAATAAAAAAGATATATTTGTGGATGGATATTTTTAATCGACCTCCTTATATTTAATTTTTAACCAACATGAGAAAAATTAGACTTTTTTTATTGCTATTCGCCACGGCTGCATTTTCGATGATGTTGCCATCTTGCGAAAGCGATGATGCTGTGACGCCGCCCAATTCCGGAGAGAACGGAGAAACGCCCGAACCCGAACCGGAGCCCACACCGGAGCCGGAGCCCGAACCCGAACCCACACCCACACCCGAACCGGAACCTGAACCGGAGCCCGCACCCGATGTGATGTTGAAACTCCGTTTCGACCTCTCGGCCG
>JAHHQL010000008.1 GCA_020026415.1 Alistipes sp.
CTGTGCATCGCGGTGGGTGCACAAGCCCAGTTGTTGTGGAAAATATCGGGAAAGGATCTGACGCGCCCCTCCTATGTGGTGGGTACCCATCACCTTGCACCGCTCTCGATTGTGGACAAGATTGCGGGATTCCGCCAAACCTTGGAGGCGGTGGACGAGGTGTGTGGCGAAGTGGTCATGGCCGATATGATGGCACCCGAAAATATGCTGAAATTCCAAAAGGGCATGATGCTTCCCGCGGGCAAAACCTTGAAAACCGTTCTGACCAAACCTCAATACGACAGCGTGGCGATGGTTGTCAAGAAACTTGCGGGTGTGGATCTCGCGGTGTTCGATGCGATGAAACCTGCGGTGGTCAATACTCAGTTGGCTCTGTTGATCACAATGCGTTCCCTCGAAGGCTTCAACCCGCAGGAACAATTGGACGGCTGGATTCAGCAGGAGGCGGCACAAAAGGGCAAGGCCGTCCGCGGTTTTGAGACGGTCGATTTCCAGATCGGCGTGCTGTATGATTCGCAGAGCCTGGAGCGACAGTCCGAATTGCTGTATTACCTGGTGACCCATCTGGACGAGAATGTTGCAAAGATGGAACGCCTGAACAAGGCTTACCTGTCGCAGAACTTGAAGGATTTGCAGACGGTCATCGAGGAGAAGATGAATAACGAGGGCGATTCGCGTCCTGAAGAGGAGGCGACGCTGATCTATGATCGTAACGCCAATTGGGCAAAGGCAATGCCCGATATGATGCGCGACCGCTCGATCCTTTTTGCCGTAGGTTGCGCCCATCTGACGGGTGAACGAGGCCTTTTGCAGTTGCTCAAAAATGAGGGCTACACCGTAGAACCTGTCAAGGAGTAGTAAAGAACTTATATAATAAAGGAGCCGCGAATTTGTTCGTGGCTCTTTTTTTTGTGTAAATAATAGGTTTTGTAGTGTAAATATATTATTTTAAACCCGTAAATTAATTTTTAGAAGAAAATGGATTGGAATCTTGTGTTTGAAATTATTTCTGCGTTAGGTTCAATAGCAACAGCATTAACTTTTATATATGTCGTAAAAGGACAGAGAGGAACGCAGAAACAAATTGACAGCCTTTCTCGGATGGCTGATGTCTTAAAGCGTGATTATGAAATGCAGCGGATTCAGGCAGGAGTAAAATTATATCCTCAATTGAGGATTGAAGTACGAGGAGACGGGCTTTATGGAATAAAATTTTTGATCAAGAATAATGCTTATCCCATACAAATATATCGGATTATTTTGAAGAGGGATAGAGATTATCTGGATATACAACTTCCCTTTGAACAGTATATAACAATCAGACAGGGGGAAACAAAGCCTGTTATTCCAGGTGAATATTCACGTTCTCCGACTTATTTATGGCAGACAACAGTCCGATTTTTTCTTATAACTCCATTTGAGGAAGCCTATGAAATAAGATATGTATATACGGATCCCAATAATCAATATCAGTCGGAAGCAATTCCGATTCTTTATTCGGAAGAACAACACAAACCTTCTAAAAATAAATCGGTTGTCGTTGAGAGTAGATCCATTCACGGGGAATATCCCGGTACGATAGATGATAATTTCCCGGAGGTGAACAAAGAATTTGAAAACGAACTTTAACAGACATACAAAAGAACGGGTGATCTTAACAGATTGCCCGTTTTTTTATTTAGAATAACTCCTGCTCGCCGTTGATCAGTGCAAGAATTTCGTTGCCGTATTTGGAGATGAAGGCCTTGCCGACACCCTTGATTGCAAGCAGTTCATTAGGGGTAGTGGGGGCGGTGTTTGCAATCGAGATCATCGTCTTTTGGTGCATGATGCAGTAGGCGGGAAGTTGCGTTTCCTCGGCTTTGTCCTTGCGCCACTCCTTCAAAACGGCAAATAAATCGTGGTTGGTCACCTTCTCCTGTTCTTGTGTTTCGGCGACTTGGGGCGTTTCCTTCAAAACAACCGAAAAGGCAACTCCGGGACGGCCGATCGCCTTGTTGAACAGCGAAATGAGGCGCGATGGTGTTGCTTCGGGAATCTCGGCCGACAGGATGGAACGCTCCACGAGGTGTTTGTCCAGATCGAATCCCTTGAGGGTGTGATTCCACAGAAAGAGTTTCAGAAACAGCGTCTCCGAAAAGTTCGAGAAATATTGGCGGTTGATCTTCTTTTTGTTCTTGTCGTCGAAATCGACCGATTCGGCAATCTTCACAAGGGGCAACAACACATCTTCGGCCTTCGTGAGGAAGTAGTTCGAGGCTTTGCACACGCGCTCCTGAAGATATTCCGAGGTGAGGTAATCGTCCTGAACGATCCGATCCAGCGATGCCGTAAATCGGTGTCCGACCTCCGCCAATTCGTTGCGAAACGGGGCTTCGGCCGCTTTCCACAGCGACAGCGCATTGGGGAATAACCCCGGGAAGGTGAACCGCACGAATTTAAGGTAGGCGAAGTAGTATTTCTCAAGCGCGCCGAAGTCGAACAGATCCTTGATCACCTCACGGAAGTAGGCGCGTCTGTCGTTGCGCAGCACCTCTTCCGAGGGGAGCGACTGCGACACGTAATCGGCGTAAAGATCGACCCGTCGGTCGTCGATGATCGAACGGTCGGAGATCTTCTGCCTAAGGACGATGCCCTCCAACGTGCGGCAACGGCTCAGTGCGACATAAACCTGTCCGTGCGAGAACGAACGTCCCGCATCAATCACCGCATGGTCGAAGGTCAATCCCTGACTTTTGTGGATGGTGATTGCCCATGCGGTTTTCAAGGGATATTGCGTGAAAAGACCGTCGATTGCCGAAACGATCTCTTTGGTCTCCTCGTTGATGTCGTATTTGAGGTTCTCCCACGGCAGGGGTTCGACCTCGACCTCTTCGCCATCCTCCAAACGCACCTTGATATAGTTCGTGCCGATGTCGGAAATCTTGCCCAGAGTACCGTTCACATAGCGTTTTTCGGGATTGGGGTCGTTCTTGGTGAACATGACCTGTGCCCCGCGTTTGAGGATCAGCGTCTCGTCCTGCGGATACATGCTTTCGGGGAAATTACCCTCGATGGTGGCGTGGAACGAATATTCGGGCGATTTGATCTCGGAGAGTTTCCGTTCGTTGATCTCGCGTGCCGAGAAGTTGTGCGTGCAGAGCGTGATGCAGCCTTCGGGTGCTTCGTAATCGGGCATGTAGCGGGCATTCAACCGAGCCAAAAGGGAGGACGTCATGCGGTTCTCGCGCACGGCCGCCAGAATGCCGATAAATTCCGAATCACTCTGACGGTAGATCCGATCCAATTCCACGAGGCGGTAGGCGTTGTTGTGCAACACCTTGGCATCGAAAAAATAGGGCGATTCGTAGTAGCGGCTCATCATCTGCCACTCCTCGTCGCGCACGACGGGTGAGAGTTGCTGTACATCGCCGATCATCAGCACCTGAATCCCGCCAAACGGTTTTTCCGAATGGCGCAGACGGCGCAGCAGCGAGTCGAGTTCGTCCACGATGTCGGCGCGCAACATACTCACCTCGTCGATGATCATCAGGTCGATCGAACGGATCAGTTTGAGTTTCTTGCGGTGGAATTTGTAACGCCCCTCCTTGTCGTGTGCCTGCACGTGCTCAAATTCGGGCAGGAACAATCCGAACGGCAACTGAAAGAACGAATGGGGGGTCATGCCGCCGGCATTGATGGCGGCGACACCCGTCGGAGCGAGGACGATTTTACGCTTGGGACATTCGTTTACGACTTTTTTCAGAAAGGTCGTCTTGCCCGTTCCCGCTTTTCCCGTGAGGAAGATGTTCATGGAGGTTCGGGTGACGTATTCCCACGCCAGTTCAAGTTCTTTGTTCGATTCTGATTGCATGTCGGAAGGAGTTTACTGGTCAAAGGTACGCATTTTCGGTTGAAAATCCGCATCGGGGCGTGCGACAAATTAAGGACATGGCCTGCAATTTCGGTGAAGGGTCTGATCTTGATCGACTCGTGCGATCAAGATTGACGGCATGAAGAATATATGGGGTCGCACCGATCTGTTCCCTCTGCGAAGTGTGCTTGAGAGGGCAATGGCAAGGCTTATGAGATACACTTAAATAAAAGGAAGCAGCATGAGAATAACTCCGAGGGGTATTTCAAGAAACTGAAAAGAGGTCTTCGAAATTCCGAAGACCTCTTTTTTATTCTGCAAGGAATTGTTCCCTCCATTTGTCGGGCATCGGAACGCTCTTCTGTCGGACGAAATCGAACACGGCCATCACCGTGTGGCTGTCGCTGCACAGATGTTCACCGACCCACAACTGCTGATGGAGGGTCATGCTTTTGTTGCCGACCTTCTCACAGGTGGTCGTGCAACGAACCTCGTCCGTGAAACGGATCTGCGACATGTAGTCGCTTCGGGTCGAGACGTTCACCACACGCAGATCGCCCGTCAGACACTTGTCGCTCATGACTTGGGCGAAGTAATCGGTCTTGCCTACATCGAAATACATCTGTTGGGCGACGTTGTTCACGTGGAGGAACAGGTCTATGTCCGAAAAACGCTTCTGGATGGGAGTTACGATGGTTCGTGCCATGGCTTAACGGATGATTTTTACTTCGCCGCCCTCGCCGAACGCGATGATCGAAGAGGCTTTGCGCGTGGGTTTGCCTTCAAAACGGGGATTGACCACATAATCCGCACCGTCCACAATTTCGCGAGCCACGTCATTCAGACCCACGGGTGTCGCCTCACCCGAAATATTGGCCGAGGTCGATACGATGGGGCGACGCAACTGACGCAACATCTCCTGACAAAATTCGTGGTCGGGAACGCGCACGCCGAGTGTCTCTTCATCGGGGATCAGGTTGGGGGCAACGCCGACGGCTCCCGGCAGGATAAAGGTCGTGGGGGTGGTCGCCATGCTCATCACATCGAAGGCAATGCCCGGAGCGCGGTTTACATAGCGAACGACCATGTCGGCCGACGAGCAGAGTACGAGCATTGCTTTCTTGTTCTCGCTGCGTTTGAGTTTGTAGATCTTATCGACGGCTTCCCGGTTTGTGGCATCGCAACCCAGTCCCCAGACCGTGTCGGTGGGGTAGAGGATGATGCCTCCTTCCTTGAGGATGCGCACGGCTTCGGCGGCCTCGCGGTACAGAGGGCTGTCTTTTGAAATGGTTTCCTGTCTCATGGTTATTGTGTTTTGTGGAATCCTTTGCGGGATTCCCTGCAAAAATAAGCAAAGAATGTGAATTTCGGGGCATTATTTCCGAAAACACAAAAAATCCCGTTCCGGAAACAATTTCAGAACGGGTTTTTCAGGGGTTGTATTGCCTTAGATGAAGATCATCAGTACGATCTGGATGATGATCACACGCAGGAACATGCAGATCGGGTAAACCGTGGCGTAGGATACCGAGGGATTGTCCCCCTCGATGGTGTCGTTGGCGTAGTTCAGAGCCATGGGGTTTGCCATACTGCCGCACGCAAGACCCGACACCGTACCGAAATCCAGACGGAACCAGCGAAGTGCCATCCACGAAACGATCACCACGGGAACGAACGTCAGGATGAAACCCGAACCGAGCCACAGCAGGCCTTCGGGACGCATGATCGTCGAGAGCAGATCCTTACCCGAATCCAATCCGAGACATGCCAAGTAGATCGAAAGACCCATGGCACGCATCATGAGATTGGCACTCTGTGTCGTGTAGGTGATAATGTGCAGACGCGGGCCGAACGTACCGATCAGAATACCGATCAGAATCGGGCCGCCGGCCAGACCGAGTTTTACGGACGAAACCATACCGGGAATGGTCAGCGGAATACTGCCGAAGATCAGACCGACCGTCAGACCGATGAATACGGTCGCAAGGTTCGGCTCGTCAAGGCTCTTGACGGCATTACCTAAGATCTTCTCCACACGGTGGATGGCCTCCTCCTCGCCGACAACCGTCAGCCGGTCACCGACCTGAAGACGCAGATCGGGCGTGGCGAGCAGTTGCACTCCCGAACGATACACGCGGCTGATGTTGATGCCGTAGGTGTTGCGCAGGTGGAGTGTCGAGAGGCGTTTGCCGTTGATTTCGGGACGGGTCACGAGGATGCGCTGCGAGATGAGGCGTGCATCGACCTCGTTCCAGTCGATGTCTTTGTTGTTCCAGTCTTTGTTTTCCTGTTCGCCGAAGATCATCTTCAGACTCTTCACATCGCGCGGGGTGGTGATCACCAACACGATGTCGTCCTTCTCGATGAGTTTGTCGGAGGTCGGAATCGACACGTGACCGTTACGCCAGATACGCGAAATGACGAAGTGCAGATGGCTCTGCTCGGCGGCTTCCTGCACGCTCTTGCCGAAAATACCGGGGTTGGTGGCGCGGAACGAGGCGATATAGACGTTTTTCTTATGCTCGGTGTCGGGACCCGAAAGATCAGACGGTTTTACGAAGAGTTTTCTGAGGAAAATGATGGCGAGAATCACACCGATGACACCCAGCGGGTAGGTCAGTGCGCAACTCAAAGCCGCTCCGCTGGCATCCTGTCCCATCTGGACGAGGGTCTGCTGTGCGGCACCCAAGGCGGGGGTGTTGGTTGTGGCACCGCAGAGGATACCCGACATGTCGGCGATCGAGATGTTCAGCAGGTAACTCATTCCGATGGCCATGACCGTGCCGATGATAAGCACCATGATGGCGGGTGTCACCAGACGAATCCCGTCCGAACGCAGCGAACTGAAGAAACCGGGACCGACCTGCAAACCCAGTGCAAAGACGAAGAGCGCAAGGCCGAAACTCTCGATATAGACCAACATGCTGTGGTCGATCGACAATCCGAAGTGTCCGGCGATGATGCCGACGAAGAAGATGAAGGCCGTGCCGAGCGAGATGCCGAAAAAACGGACCTTGCCCAAAAGAATGCCCACAAACGAAATGAGCGAAACCACGATAATGGCCTGAAGATCCGAATGCTCTATGAACAGAGACTGCAACCAACTTTCCATTTTAATACAGAATCCTTGAGTTTGATTCGCAAAAGTAATTAATTTTTCGGGATAACCACAATTATTTAATTAATTTATTAAATTATTGCAAAAGATAAGTCCCCGAACCTTTTGAGGGGGTTGGGGACTGTGTTTTCGGGGATTCGTGAGGGGCGTTTTACTCTTCGTCGTCCTCATCGGGGTGTGCGGCACGGGCGGCGCGACGGGTACGGGCGCGTTCGATGGCCTTGATCTTTTTCTCGTCCAATTCGATGTCGCAGGCCGAGCAGTTGCCGTGGCAGCCGGCGGTGGAGTGGGTGGTCGAGCAGACCGACGTACCGTCCGCCTCGCGCGTTTCATGTACGGCGCATTTGATTCCCAAACGCTGCATGTCTTTGTTTGTCGAAATTTCGGAGTCGATGTTGTGACCTTTGATCATCAGGGTCAGCGACATTCCGATGACGAAGAAGCCGACGAAACCGATGGCACACAGAATGACGATTAACCAACTGGGCATATTAGTCTGATGTTTTTAGCGATTTTAAATTTTGGCTTTCGACTGCAAATTTATATATTTGTATGCTAATATGCAAAAATGCGGATCCGGCTCAACGACAGTCGGTCGGTTTCGGGTCCGGTATTTGGCACTTATCCTGTTGTATATTTGTAGAGTAATTAAGATCCGAACATGAAAATCGTTGTTGCGGGAGCCGGTGAAATGGGCAGCCATTTGGCGCGAATGCTGAGTGGTAACGGCCACGAAATTACCATCATTGATGCCGATCCCAAACTTTTGGCCGAGGTGGGCAGCCTTGCCGATGTTATTGCTTTCGAGGGCGATTCCACGACCTTCGAGGTGTTGCGCAAGGCGCAGGTGCGCAAGTGCGACCTGTTTATCGCCGTCAATCACGAGGAGAACGACAACATCGTGGCGGCCATGATGGCCAAAAAACTGGGTGCCAAGAAATCCATTGCCCGTATCGACAACAACGAATACCTCGAACCCAACAACAAGGAGATGTTTATCGAGATGGGTATCGACTACCTGTTCTATCCCGAAAAGGTGGCTGCCCGCGAGGTGATCAACCTTCTGGGACACACCTCCACAACGGAATATGTCGATTTTTCGAGCGGAAAACTCTCGCTGGTCGTTTTCCGTCTGGAACCCAATTCGACCCTGATCGGTCGTCCGCTGTCGGGTTTCGACGAGAAACTCAACCAACTCAGTTACCGTACCGTGGCGATCACGCGAGGCGGTGAAACCATTATCCCCAAGAGTTCCGAACGATTCATGGAGGACGACATCATCTACGTCATTGCGCGTCACGATGCCGCCCGCGAGGTGATGGAGTATTCGGGTCAGAAAAATATCGAGATCAACAACCTGATGATTTTGGGCGGTTCGCGCATCGGTATCCGCATCGCCATGGAGTTGCAGGACGAGGTCAATGTGAAACTCATCGACTACCACGCCGACAAGGCGTACAGACTGGCGGAGATGCTCGACAAGACGCTCATCATCAACGAGGACGGCCGTAATACCGATGCCATGCTTGAGGAGGGTCTGGCCAATATGGATGCTTTCGTGGCAGTGACGGGTCGAAGCGAGACGAATATCCTCGCGGCAATGCTGGCCAAGCGTATGGGCGTGAAGAAGGTCATCGCCGAGGTCGAGAACCTCAATTATATCAACCTCGCCGAGTCGATCGGTATCGACACGATCATCAACAAGAAACTGGTCACGGCATCGAACATCTTCCGATTCACGATGTCCACCGATGTGCAGGCGATCAAGTGCCTGACGGGCAGCGATGCCGAAGTTTTGGAATTTATCGTCAAACCCAATGCCCCCGCCACCAAGGCACGCATCCGCGACATCGGCCTGCCGGACGATGTGATCGTGGGCGGTATCGTGCGTGGCGACAAGGTGTTCATCGCCGTGGGTTCGACGCAGATCAATCCCTACGACCGTGTGGTGGTGTTTGCCATGCCGGGATCGGTCGAGAAGGTGGGATACTACTTTAACTGATTTTAAATTTACGGAATCATGTCACTGAAAAATAGTTTGTTCAAACTCTATTTTGCACCGCGTATGCGGGCGATTGATTCCTTCCGCCGTCATCCCGAAGAGGTGCAGCAGAAGATGTTCGAGCGGCTCCTCGAAAAGGGACGCAAGACGGCATTCGGTGCGGAGTACGATTTAAAAAACATCCGTACCGTCACGGAATTTGAGCAACACATTCCGACATTCGATTACGAAAAGTTCAAACCCTACATCGAACGCATGCGGCGGGGCGAACGCAACGTGACCGCTCCGGGACGCATCGCGCTCTTTGCCAAATCGTCGGGTACGACTTCCGACCGCAGCAAATACATCCCTGTCACCCGCGAATCGGTCTATTGGAACCATACGCTCGGTATGCGCGATGTGGCGACGGTCTATGCCGACACCCACCCCGAGACCAAGGTCTTCGACGGCAAGACGCTGACGCTGGGCGGTTCGTGCGAGATGGAGAACGGCTGTCTGGTCGGTGATTTGTCGGCCGTGCTGATCAAGGTGATGAACTTTTGGGGCGGCTGGTTCCGTGCTCCCAAGACCGATACGGCGATCATTCCCGATTTCTATGAAAAGGTCGATGCAATCTGCCGCGAATGTGTCGGTGAAAAGATCACTTCGTTTGCGGGTGTCCCGTCGTGGAACCTCGAAATGATGCACAAGGTGTTGGAATATACGGGTAAAAAGAACCTTTTGGAGGTGTGGCCCGATCTGGAGTTCTTCGCACACGGCGGCGTGGAGTTTACGCCCTACCGCCGGTCGTTCCGCGAGTTGATTCCCTCGGACGACATGAACTATATGGAAACCTACAACGCATCGGAAGGTTTCTTTGCACTGGCCGATGATCCGTCGAAGAGCGATATGCTGCTGATGCTGGATTACGGCACGTTCTTCGAATTTAGAGACGGCGACAAGATCGTTCCGCTGTCGGGTGTCGAGCGGGGACGCTCCTACGCGATGCTCATCACCTCGAACAACGGCTTGTGGCGTTACGAAATAGGCGATCGTGTGGAATTTACCTCGACCGATCCCTACCGCATCCGCTTTGCAGGCCGTACCAAACAGTATATCAACGTGTTCGGCGAGGAATTGATCGTGGATAATGCCGATAATGCACTGACCGAGGCCTGTCGCCGTACGGGAGCCGTGGTCGATGAATACAGCGTCGCACCCTGCTATATGTCGCTCGACAAACGCGGCGCACACGAATGGATCGTGGAATTTGAACACGAACCCGATTCGCTGGAGCATTTTGCCCAAGAGTTGGACGAGGCTCTCCGCCGCATCAATTCCGACTACGACGCCAAACGCAAAACCACGCTGGAGCGTCAGCATCTGTCGTTGGTCGGGCGGGGGCATTTCCTCGAATGGATGCGTGCCCGTCACAAGAACAAGGTGCCGCGCCTGATGAACGATCGTCATGCGGCCGACGACATCCGTTCCTTCGGACGGGGTGTCCGCGAATATAATACGAACGGAAAATAAAGAAATAAAAATTATGTATATTGCCATTGCCGGAAACATCGGAAGCGGAAAGACGACTCTTACCACGCTTCTTACGGAACACTACAAGGCGAAAGCCTATCTGGAAGAGGTTGATAATCCCTATATCGGTGATTTCTATGAGGATATGAATCGTTGGTCGTTCAATTTGCAGGTGTGCTTTCTTGCAAATCGAATCCGTCAGACGATGGATATGCTGGAGGACAGTTCCTCGAAGATGATCTTTCAGGATCGTACGATCTATGAGGATGCCCATATTTTTGCCGACAACCTCCATGAGATGGGACTGATGTCGGGTCGTGACATCGAGACCTACATGAAGATTTTCCAACTCATCACACGTCTGATCCCGAAACCCGACCTTCTGATTTATCTCCGTGCAAGCGAACCCAAACTCATCGAACAGATCCGTAAGCGCGGACGTGAGTATGAGATGAATATTGACGAGGGCTATCTGACCCGTCTGAACAAGAAATACAACCATTGGATCGACACGATCTACGACGGAAACATTCTGGTGGTGGACAAGGACAGGGAGGATTTTGTGGAAGATCCCGAAGTGTTCGCACGCATCTGTGCACGCATTGATGCTCTTAAAACGAAATAGCCGATGACCTTACCCGCAGAGTTTATAGCCCGCATCAGGGAGGAATTGGGCGAAATGGAGGCCGCACGTCTGTGTGCGGTACTGGACGAAGAGCCTTCTGTCTCGGTGCGTCTGAATCCCCGCAAGATGCAGTCGCCTTTGGAAACTTGGAGCGATGTAAAGCCCGTGCCGTGGTGCTCGGAGGGGTATTACCTCGCCACGCGACCCTCGTTTACGTTCGATCCCGTGTTCCATGCCGGAGCATACTACGTGCAGGAAGCCTCCTCGCAGTTTGTCGGAAGACTGTTGCGCGATGTGGATGTGCGCGGTGTACGCCTGTTGGATCTGTGTGCCGCTCCGGGCAGTAAAACCACGCTTTACGCATCGCTGGTCGGTGACGAAGGCTTGGTCGTGGCGAACGAAATCGACCGTCGCCGTGCCAATGTCCTTGCCGACAACGTCCGCAAGTGGGGTACGGGCAATGTGGCGGTATGTTCGTGCCGTCCGCAGCAGATCTCCGTCATGGAGGGTTGGTTCGATGTGGTGGCTGTCGATGCGCCCTGTTCGGGTGAGGGCATGTTCCGTAAGGACGAGGTTGCCCGTGAGGAATGGAGCGAAAACAACGTGAAAATGTGTGCCGCCCGTCAGGACGAAATCCTGAAGGAGGCGTGGCGGATGTTGCGCCCGGGGGGTACCTTATTATATAGTACCTGTACGTTCAACCGACTGGAGGACGAAGGATCGCTCGAAAGACTGATCCGATGGGCGGAGGACGAATTGGAGGTCGCACCCGACATCGCACCCGATCCCGAATGGGGGATTGCCGAGGGGCGGATCGGAGCGTTCCAAACCTTCCATTTCTATCCCCACCGCATCAAGGGTGAAGGATTTTTCGCCGCCGTGGCGCGTAAACGGGCGGATGCACCGACCTCCAAACGCCTTGGCAAAGGTCAGAAATCGCCGATTACCACGGCGGATAAAGCGGCGCGTCAGGAACTTGCACGATGGGTGGAGTCGCCCGACCGCATGTCGTTTGTCGGGGTGGGAGATACCTACTACGCATGGTTCGCGGCACAGACCGATGCCCTGAAAGCCCTTTCGGAGCGTGTTCCCGTAATCTATTCCGGCGTGGCCGTGGGGCAGATCTTCAAGGGTAAGCTGAAACCCGACCCTGCACTGGCATTTTTTGCGGAACTCAACCGAAAGGCATTGCCCGTCACGGAATTGGACGACGAAGAGGTGTTGCGCTACCTGCGCCGGCAGGATATTGCGGCGGCACCCCTGACCGAGGGGATGAACCTTATTACGTATCGGGGTTATGCACTGGGATTTGCCAAACGCATCTCGCAACGTGTCAATAATCTTTATCCCGATTCGCTGAGAATTATGAAACAATAAAATAACGAATTTTTATGGCTGAAAAACTTTTTTACACCATGGGCGAGGTTGCCGAAATGTTTGACGTCAATCAGTCGTTGATTCGTCACTGGGAAACCCATTTCAAGGAACTCAAACCCAAAAGAAACAAGAAAGGGAACCGCCTGTTCACGCCCAAGGATGTGGAGTATCTGAAACTGATTTACCACTTGGTCAAGGAGCGTGGCATGACCCTTGACGGAGCCGCCAAGGTACTGCGCGAACACCGTACCGACGGATCTCTGAACCGCGATGTGGAACTTATGGAACGCTTGCAGAAGATCCGTTCGCTGTTGTTGGAGGTGAGGGAAGACCTCAAGATCGAGGGTGATGAGATTTACCCCGACTCGGAGAGTGCAGTCGTCAATAACGAGGTGCAACGCACCGAAAAGTCGGACGGGGAGGATAAGGATCGTGAGTTGTTTGCTTTCTACGAGCAGTCGCTCTTTTAAACATAAACGGCTATGATAATCAAACAAATAACCGATCTGATCGAGGCATTTGCACCGCTCGATCTTCAGGAGGATTACGACAATTCGGGTCTGATCGTGGGTCGCTATGACCAAGAGGTGCGCGGTGCACTTCTGGCGGTCGATGTCACGGAGGCGGTGCTGGACGAGGCACACGAGAAGGGGTGTGATCTGATTATCACGCACCATCCCGTCGTGTTCCGCGGTATGAAACGCTTCAATTCGGCCGATCTGACACAGCGTTGTGTCGAGCGCGCCATCCGTGAGGGCGTTGCCCTGTATGCCTGCCATACGAATCTGGATGCCGCCCCCGGAGGAATGAGTTGGCGTCTGGCGGAAATTCTCGGCGTGGAAAACCTCGGTGTGCTGGAGCCGCACGCGGGTACTTCCAAGGAAGGTGCCGGTTTTGGCGTGGTGGGCGATCTGAAGGAAGAAACGGATACGCTGGAATTTATGCGGATGATGAAGAAACGATTGAACATCAGTGTGGTGCGCTATTCGGATCTTACCTCGGACAAAGTGGGGCGTATAGCCGTATGTACGGGTTCGGGTGTCGATCTCATAGAGGCGGCCTGTGCGGCAAGAGCCGACCTTTACATCACCGCCGACATGAAATATCACGACTTCGCAATTCCCGACAAAAGGCTTACGGTGGCCGATATCGGACATTTTGAGAGCGAATATTGTGCAATTCAGTTGATTTTTGATATTTTATCGAAAAAATTGATTACCTTTGCCGTTCGCAAGAGTGAGTGTTCTTGCAATCCCGTGAACTATTTGGTTTAAGTCTATAACATATAAAGACATATATATGGCAACGCAAAAGAAAACAGCCGAAGTTGATTATTCGATGCAGGAGAAAATTCTCGCACTGTACAAATTGCAGAAGATTGACAGTAAAATTGATGAAATCAACAAGGTGAAAGGCGAACTGCCTTTGGAGGTTCAAGACCTTGAAGACGAAGTGGCCGGACTGACCACCCGTCAGGAGCGCATCAATTCGGAGATTGAGGAGCTCAATTCGCTCATCAAGCAGCGCAAGCGCGAGATCGACCAAGCCAAAATCCAAATCGGCAACTACAAGGAACAGCAGAACAACGTGCGCAACAACCGTGAGTTCGATGCCATTTCGAAGGAGATCGAGTATCAGGAACTTGAGATCGAGTTGGCCGAGAAGCGTCTCAAAGAGCACAACGCCGGAATCAAGGCCAAGAAAGTTCAGTTGGAAGAGGTTGCCAATTCGATTCAGGAACGTCAGGCCGATCTCGATGTCAAGAAGAAGGAGTTGGACGGCATCGAGGCTGAAACCGCACCGCGTGTGGCCGAATATCAGGCCGAGGCCGATGCGGCTTCCAAGAAGATCGACGAGCGTCTTCTGGCCGCTTACGAGCGTATCCGCCGTAACGTACACAACGGTCTGGCAGTAGTCACCGTTCGCCGCAATGCTTGTGGTGGTTGCTACAACCACATTCCTCCCCAGCGTCAGGCCGATATTCGTCAGGGAAAGAAAATCATCATCTGCGAATATTGCGGTCGTATTCTGGTGGCTGATCCCGAAGCCCAGCAGGAGTAACAAACAACGGAAAAACAATGACAGCCGGAATCCCGAAAAAGATTCCGGCTGTCGTTGTGTGTATCCGCATGATACGCGGAGGAGAATTACCGAAAAATTTTTTTAACGAAGGGAAATCCTTGCCGAATGTGTGCCCCGTAACGGTCTTTTGTCCGGAATATTGTTCGTTTGGTCAGGTGTTATTTTAATAACATCGAAATCTTATCGACTTTTGCAAATAATCCTTAACTTTGTGCAGTTATATTCAACCGATAAAGACGCAGTCTAATGAAAATAGCCATTGCCCAGTTAAATTACACCATAGGTGATATTGAGGGAAATACCTCAAAGATCATTGGCGCAATTAATAAAGCCAAAGAACAACATGCGGATTTGGTCATCTTTGCCGAACATGCCGTTTGCGGAACTCCGGCATTTGACTTGTTGCGCAAAACCACTTTCCTCGAATTGTGTGAGGATGCTTTGGTCGCCATTGCTTCGTGTTGTGACAATATTGCCGCCATTGTCGGCCTGCCGATCCTGACGCATGAGGGCACCGTGAGTGCCGCCGCCTACATCCGCAATCGTAAGGTGATGCGTTACATCGGCAAGAAAAACATTACTGCCCGTCGAGAGATGGGCTTCATTGTTTCATCGAAAGGCTATGAGCAGATCCGCATCAACGGCGAGAATTGCGTGGTCATCATCGGTGATGATCTGAGCCGTGAACGCGACTTCGACAAGTCGGTCTCGACCATCATTTCGATCAATTCCCGCAAGTACGGCAAGGGAAATCTGACCTACCGCTACGAGATGATGCACAATCTGGCATTTGTCGAGGGCAAGAATCTCGTTCTGGTCAATCAGGTGGGCGGTTCGACCGACATCGTCTATGACGGATCGTCGGGTGCTTTGAACAACAAGGGCGAACTGGTGCTTCTGATGAAACACTTCAAGGAAGATTTTCAGATTTTCGACACCAAAGCGGAGAATCCTCCGATCCTCGTTCCGACGAGTGTCGAGAAACATACCCAGATGCTTTATGAGGCCGCCGTGTGCGGTCTGCGCGATTTCTACGTCAAGAACGGCTACAAGAAGGCCTGTATCGGTCTTTCGGGCGGTATCGATTCGGCCGTGTGCGCCGCCATGGCGGTCGAGGCACTCGGCAGGGAGAATGTCCGTGCACTGCTTATGCCGTCGCAATTCTCGACCGACCATTCGGTGGAGGATGCCCGCGAGGTCGCCGAAAAATTAGGTATCGAATACAATGTGATTCCCATCACCGAAATCTATACGAGCACCGTCAATACGCTCAAACCCGTCATCGGAGGCCGCGATTTCGACTCCACGGAGGAGAATATTCAGGCGCGTATCCGTTCCGTACTCCTGATGGCGGTTCAGAACAAAACCGACTACGTGCTGCTGAACTCCTCGAACAAGAGCGAGAATGCACTGGGCTTCTGTACGCTTTACGGCGATACATGCGGTGCATTCAGTCCCACGGGAGATATTTACAAGAGCGAGATGTACGACTTGGCGCGTTACATCAACCGCCTGCACGGCGATGTCATTTCCGACAAGATCCTCGACAAGGAACCCTCCTCGGAGTTGCATCCCGGACAGAAGGACAGCGACATCCTGCCCCCCTACGAGGTGGTCGATGCCATCCTCTACCGTATGATCGAAGAGGGGCAGCACCGCGAGGAGATCGTCAATGCCGGATTTGATTCGGAAGTGGTCGAGAAGATCCACACGATGATCATGCGTAACGAGAAGAAGCGTTTCCAGTTTCCGCCCGTATTGCGCCTGTCGGCGTGCTCCTTCGGACACGAACGGCTCATGCCGCTGACCAACAAATACGGAGATTAAGGCAGTGACGGGACAAATCGAACATAGCGGTGTGGTGGATCGCGTCGAAAACGTCGTCGTTTTCGTTAGAATCATCTCTCAGAGTGCGTGTGGTGCGTGCAAGGCACGTCAGGCCTGCGGAATGGCTGAATCCGAGGTCAAGATCATCTCTGTGAGCACATCCGATGCGGATCGATTTGCGGCGGGAGATGCCGTGACGGTCGGCGTGCGTCGTGATGCGGGTGCGATGGCCGTGCTCTTGGGCTATGTCGGTGCACTGGTGGTACTGATGGCCGTACTGCTGACCACAATCGGCGGTTTGGGCTGGAGCGAATTACAGGGTGCGTCGGCTTCACTTGCCGGCGTTCTGTTGTATTATATCGTGCTTTGGCTGGCACGACGGAAAATTGAACACACAATTCATTTTACTATTATTAAAAACTGATGGAAGTATTATTTTACACCATTCTGACGCTGTGTGCGTTGGGTGTGCTTGCCGCCGTCATCCTTTACTTCGTGGCACAGAAGTTCCGCGTTGAGGAGGATCCCCGTATCGACGAGGTGGAGAAGATGCTGCCCGGTGCAAACTGTGGCGGTTGCGGATTCGCCGGTTGTCATGGTATGGCTGATGCACTGGTCAAGAACGACGACATCTCGTCGCTGTTCTGCCCGGTCGGCGGAGGCGAGTGCATGAAGGCAGTGGCCAAGTACTTGGGAAAGGCCGCAGCCGAAAAAGAGCCGCAAGTTGCTACGGTACGTTGTGGCGGTACGTGCGAGAAACGTCCTCGCACCAGTCAATTCGATGGCACCAAGTCGTGCGCGGTCGCATCGGCACTCTATGTGGGTGAAACCGATTGCGCGTTCGGTTGTGTCGGTTACGGCGATTGTGTCGAGGCTTGTAATTTCGATGCCCTCCACATGAACCCCGAAACCGGTATGCCTGCCGTCGATCCCGACAAGTGTGTGGCCTGCGGTGCGTGCGTGAGTGCCTGCCCCAAGCACATCATCGAGTTGAGAAAGAAGTTCCCGAAGAACCGTGCCGTTTATGTAGGTTGCGTTTCGAAAGACAAGGGTGCTGTCGTCATGAAGGCCTGCAAGGCAGGTTGCATCGGTTGCGGCAAATGTGTCAAGACTTGTCCGTTCGGTGCCATTACTCTGATCGACAACGTGGCTTGGATCGACTCTTCGAAGTGTAAACTGTGCCGCAAGTGCGTCAATGAGTGTCCCACCGGAGCCATCAAACTGGTCGGTATGGATCCCCTTCCCAAAACTCCCAAAGTAGCACCCGCCAAACCTGCCGCTGCCGCTGCAAAACCCGCAACTGCCACTGCAACTCCTGCGCCTGTCGCCGCAAAACCTTCGGCCGCACCCGTAGAGAAGCCCGTTGCCGCAAAGCCCGCCGCAGAGAAGCCCGCTACATCGGAAGAGAAACCTCAGACACCCGTACAGGAGACTCCCGCGAAGGAAGCCCCCAAGGCTGCTCCCGCCGCAGAAAAGACGGAGGAGAAATAATCAACGAAAAAATTTTAACCGAAATATGAGAACATTTCCAATCGGCGGAGTACATCCGTCGGCAAATAAACTGAGCGCGGGAAAACCGATCGAGGTGCTTCCGTTGCCCGATGTGGTGAATATTCCTCTCGGACAGCATATCGGTGCGCCGGCCGTGGCCAAGGTTGCCAAAGGCGACATGGTGCTCACCGGTCAGCTCATTGCCGAAGCGGGCGGTTTCATGTCGGCCAACATCCATTCGCCCATTTCGGGTACGGTGACGGCCGTGGGCCCGCAGGTTAATGCACAAGGTCTGCGTCAGCCGATGATCACCATCAAACGTGAGGGTGACGACTGGGTTGAGACGATTGACCGTTCGGAAACACTCATTAAGGAGTGCACGTTGGATTCCAAACAAATCATCGAGAAAATCAAAGCCGCCGGTATCGTGGGTATGGGTGGTGCTACGTTCCCCACACACGTCAAACTGTCGATCCCTCCCGGCAAGAAGGCCGAGATTCTGATCATCAACGGCGTGGAGTGTGAGCCTTACCTGACGTCCGACCACCGCACCATGTTGGAGCGTGGCGAGGAGTTGCTGGTGGGTGTGACCATTCTGATGAAGGCCATCAGCGTAACGCATGCCGTGATCGGTATCGAGAACAACAAACCCGATGCCATCGCCCATTTGCAGAAACTGGCTGCGGGATATAAAGGTGTCGAGGTGATGCCTTTGCAGGTACGCTACCCGCAGGGAGGTGAGAAACAGCTGATCGCCGCCGTGACGGGACGTCAGGTTCCTCCTCCTCCCGCACTGCCTATTGATGTAGGTGCGGTAGTTTGCAACGCTTCGACGACGGTTGCCGTTTACGAGGCCGTGCAGAAGAACAAACCTTTGATCGAGCGTGTCGTGACGATCACGGGTAAGAGCGTGAAGAATCCCCGCAACCTGCGTACGCGAATGGGTACGCCCATCTCGATGTTGCTGGAGGCCGGTGGCGGTATCCCCGAAAATACGGGTAAGATCATCAATGGCGGCCCGATGATGGGTCGTGCGATGGTCAATCTGGAGTCGCCCGTGACGAAGGGCTGCTCGGGTATCACGGTCATGAGCGGTAAGGATGCCGTGCGTCGTGAGCCATCGCAGTGTATTAAGTGTGCCAAGTGTGTGGCTGCCTGCCCGATGGGTCTGGAGCCCTACCTGATGGCGAAACTTGCTCAGAAACACGGTTGGGATTCGCTCGAGGAGAATATGATCACCTCGTGTATCGAGTGCGGTTGCTGTCAGTCGTCGTGTCCTTCCTACCTGCCGCTTCTGGACTGGGTACGTTTGGGCAAACAGACCGTCATGGGGCGCATCCGTGCGCGTGCCGCCGCTGCCAAAGCCAAGGCCGAAGCCGCCAAGGCCAAGGAAACTGAAGCCGAAGGAAAAAAATAGGCTGAAACAGATTGGTAAATAAAAATCAGAAATATTATATGGCTAATAAACTTATTGTCGCTCCCGCACCGCACGTGCAATCGGATCGCTCCACGGCACTCATCATGCGTGATGTGGTCATCGCTCTGATTCCCGCGTTGGCCGTCTCGACCTATGTATTCGGTGCGGACGTACTGTTTGTAACGGCTGTGTCGGTGCTCGCGTGTGTGCTGTTCGAGTACCTGATTCAGAAATTCATGGTCGGCGGCCCTCTGACGATCAACAACTGGTCGGCTGTTGTGACGGGTGTGTTGCTGGCTTTCAATCTTCCCGCTTCGATTCCGTGGTGGATCGTCGTGATTGGTGCTCTGGTGTCGATCGGTATCGCAAAGATGACCTTCGGCGGTATCGGTAAGAATCCTTTCAACCCGGCTCTGGTCGGTCGAGTATTCCTCTTGTTGGCTTATCCCGTTCAGATGACTTCGTTCCCCACGGTGGAGGGTTGCGATGCTCTGTCGGGTGCTACGATGCTGGCTGCCGTAAAACAAGGCGCGGTAGGTTTCGATGCACTGGGCATTCGGAACCTTCTGATCGGTACGATGCCCGGTTCGATGGGTGAGGTTGCCGCTCTGGCTCTGCTGCTCGGTTTCGTATATCTGTTGTGGCGCAAGGTGATCACGTGGCACATTCCCGTGACCATCCTCGGCACGATGGCCGTATTTGCATTCCTCGTAGCCATGACTCGTGGCGGTGGTGCTCTGCTGTGGCAGATGCCCCTGTTCCATGTGCTGGCCGGTGGTGCACTGCTCGGTTCGATCTACATGGCTACCGACTACTCGTCGTCGCCGATGACCGTCAAGGGTGGTGTGATCTTCGCCTTCGGTATCGGTGTCATCACGATGCTGATCCGTCTGTGGGGTGCTTATCCTGAAGGTATGTCGTTTGCAATCCTGATCATGAACTCGGTGGTTCCCCTGATTAACAAATATGTGAAACCCAAACGCTTCGGCGTAAAATAAGGAGGATGGAGTGATGAAAAGTACACTTTTTAATATGACTGCGGTCCTTCTGGGCATCACATTCGTATCGTCGGCCGTGGTCGGTCTGGTGAACATGATCACCGTGGAGCCGATTGCTCAGGCACAGCAGGCCGCCAAGGAGGCTGCCTTGAAAGAGGTGCTTCCCGAATTTGATCAGACCTCCAAGGAGGATATGCTGATCGACGAACTCACGACGACGGTTTACACCGCATCGAAAGAGGGCGTGGTCAGCGGTTATGCCGTTGAGACCTTGTCGAAGAACGGTTTCGGTGGCGAGGTTCGTCTGATGGTCGGTTTCACGACCGATGGCAGGATCTATAACATCAACGTGTTGCAGCAGGCCGAAACTCCGGGTCTGGGTACCAAGATGACCGAGGAGGGCAACAACCTGATTACTTCGGTCAAAGGTTTTAATCCCGCCGAGAAGAAATTGGTTGATGGTCGTCTGGCCGTTCGTAAGGATGGTGGAGATGTCGATGCACTGACCGCTGCCACGATTTCGTCGCGTGCTTATGTCGATGCCGTCAATCGCGCATGGACAGCCTGCAAGAATGCTGTTCGGGGTGCTGATCCGATCCCCGCTACGGGTGCAACGCCGGCAGATGCCGTGGTTGCGAATGACACCGCTAAAGAGCCTGTGGCTCAGGAAGGAGAGAAAAATGAATAAGTTGAAAATCGTTTTAAACGGTATTATCCGCAATAACCCGACCTTCGTGCTGGTGTTGGGTATGTGTCCCACGCTGGGTACGACGACTTCGGCCGCAAACGGTATGGGTATGGGTCTTGCGACGATGTCGGTTCTGATCATGTCGAACTTCTTCATCTCGCTCATCAAGAACATCGTTCCCGACAAGGTGCGTATCCCGGCGTTCATCGTGGTGATCGCATCGTTCGTGACGGTGATTCAGATGCTGATGCAGGCATTCGTGCCCGATTTGTATGCCACGCTGGGCGTGTTCATTCCGCTGATCGTTGTGAACTGTATCATTCTTGGGCGTGCCGAGGCCTTCGCTTCGAAGAACACGCCGTTCGACTCGTTGTTGGACGGTCTGGGTATCGGTCTGGGTTTCACCCTTTCGCTGACAACCATCGGTTCCGTCCGTGAAATCCTCGGCAGTGGTGCGATCTTCGGCTATTCGCTGGGTATCGCCGACAAAATGCCGCTGATTTTCGTGTTGGCACCGGGTGCATTCATGGTACTCGGTTACCTTATGGTTTTGTTTAACAAATTTGTCAAGAAATAGTTATGGAACTCTCATATTTTGCAATTATTATTGGTGCAATCTTCGTTAATAACGTCGTATTGTCCCAGTTCCTCGGCATCTGTCCCTTCTTGGGCGTTTCGTCGAAGGTAGAGACTTCGTTGGGTATGGGTGCTGCCGTAACATTCGTCATGGCCATTTCGTCGGTGGTGACGTGGCTTATCCAGCAGATGCTCGTGTCGTTCCATATCGAGTACATGCAGACGATCGTCTTCATTCTGGTGATTGCCGCGCTGGTGCAGATGGTGGAGATCATCCTCAAGAAACTTTCTCCGTCGCTGTATCAGGCTCTGGGTATTTTCCTGCCGCTGATCACGACCAACTGCGCCGTGCTGGGTGTCGCCATTCTGACCATTCAGAAGAACTTCAACCTGTTGCAGAGCGTGACCTATTCGGTTTCGATCGCCATCGGTTTCGGTCTGGCGTTGGTTCTCTTCGCCGGTATCCGTGAGCGGCTGGAGTTCGAGGATGTGCCCGCCGCATTCAAGGGCGTGCCTGTCGCACTGATCACCGCCAGTATCCTTGCAATGGCATTTATGGGTTTCTCCGGTCTGGTTTAATCCGCCGCGAAATACCTTCCGCAATTTCCGGGGACGGCTCTTTTTAAAAGAGCGTCCCCGGCTTTTTTATGCTCCGCAAAGTCAAATTTTTTGGGGTAAAGATTTATTTTCTGCACATAAATGGTTACTTTTGCGGATAACCAATAAAACGCATCTCAATGGAGCAGATTATACAACTTCATGATTTGAAGTTCAAACCCATGATTCCCGCCGAGAAGATCGACGAAGTGGTCGGCCGTGTGGCCGATCAGATCAACCACGATTTCAAGGATAAGGATACACCGCTGTTCCTCGGAATCCTCAATGGTGCGTTTATGTTCATGAGCGATCTGATGAAGAAGATCGACTTCACGTGCGAACTTTCGTTCGTGAAACTGGCTTCGTATTCGGGTACCGCCTCGTCGGGTCAGGTCAAGACGCTGATCGGTCTGAACAACGATCTGAAAGGTCGTCACATCATCATTGTGGAGGATATTGTCGAGACGGGCAAGAGCATTCAGGACATGGTGCGCCAATTGAAAACCTATGCCCCCGCAAGCATCAGCGTCTGCACGCTGTTTTTCAAGCCGAAATGCTACAAACTCGACATTCCGATCGCTTATCGTGCGATGGAGATCGGCAACGAATTTATCGTGGGCTACGGATTGGACTATAATCAGTTGGGACGTAACCTGAAGGATATTTACGTCGTTACGGAGTAAAAAGAAATAATGTCAATAGAAGAGAAATTGGATTTGGACGGGGGGTATCTGTTGCCTCTTGTCGAGGATTTTTATACGATTCAGGGAGAGGGTCGCTACACGGGAGCCGCTGCCTATTTTATTCGTCTGGCGGGTTGTGATGTGGGCTGTGCGTGGTGCGATGCCCAATATACGTGGAATTTGAAGCAGTATGCCTTGACTCCGATCGAGGAGGTCGTCGGGCGTGTGAAGGTTTCGGGAACTCCGCTGGCGGTCATCACGGGCGGCGAACCCACGATGTATGACCTCGAACCCCTGACCCGTGCCTTGCACGAAGCAGGCATAAGGATCAATATCGAGACTTCGGGCGGACACACCTTGCGCGGGGCATTCGATTGGATCTGCCTTTCGCCCAAACGCAAGAAAGCACCTCTTGAGGAGAATCTGCCGTTGGCCGACGAGTTGAAGGTGGTCATTTCGGACGATTCGGATTTCGACTGGGCGGAGGCCAATGCCGCACATACGAGCAAGAAGTGCATCCTGTACTTGCAGGTGGAGTGGAGTCGTTCGGCGCAGATGATGCCCAAGGTGGTCGAATACGTCAAGGCACACCCCAAGTGGCGGGTGTCGCTTCAGACCCATAAATATATGAATATTCCCTAAAACCATGGAATTTAAATTACGACTGAACCGCAAATTCTGGATCATCTCGACCTCGGTGGTGGTGGTTTTTACGGGGTATATCGTGATCCGTAATTTGGGACACGCCTTCTCGATGTGGCGTGAGATCGGTCGTTTGGAGGAGGAGCGTGATCGCCTTCAGAAGCAGATTGCGGCTGACAGCACGGTCGTAGAAAACCTCAAATACGACGAATATCTGGAAGAGTATGCTCGCAATAAATTCCACATGCAGCAGGCGGGTGAAGAGGTATTCATCTTGGAGGACTGATTGCAATATATTATAAAAAAGCGGACTTGCCCGTCGGGGAAAAGTCCGCTTTTTTGTATCCGTTTGCACTATTTGGCGGATGCCTTGCGCATCTTGGAGGAGGAAAGACCGGGGAAGCGGTTTCTTTCGTTATCGGTTGCGGAAGGGTGCGAGGCAGTAAATCATTCCTACGGACAGGAGCATGATGAGTGCCGATACCGCCGCGATGATGTAGGGGTTTGTGTCCAATACACCGAGGTTAAACACCCACAGAAAAACCACCGCAAGGGTCACACAGGTGAGGATGCACGAGATGACGGTGTCCCGAACCGATTGGCGGTACTCCCTTTTCATTTTTTTGAGCAGCCATTCGCCATAGGCTTTCGACAGTTCGGGGTCCATCTTCCGCATCGCCTGCGGGGTGGGCAGCCACTCGATGTTCCGGCGGAGTCGCTCCATGAATTGTCCGTTGTCTTCGGGAAGCATCTCCCCGGCATAGCGGTTGAAAAATTCAACGATTTCTTTGTCTTGTTTCATTTCCATTCCTCCAATGTTTGTAATCGTGCTTTGAGATGAATCCTCGCCCGTGAAAGATGGGACTTTACCGTGCCGGAGGGCATATCCGTGATGCGGGTGATTTCCACGATGGAACGCTCCTCCATGTAAAAGAGCAGCACGCAGATTCGCTCTTTGTCCGACAGCCCTCCGATGGCATCGTAGAGCGGTTGGTAATCCTTTTTCGTCTCCTGTTCGGCGGCTATCTTCCGACAGGACGGTGCATCGAGCGGGGTGTCCGATTTCTTTTTTGAGGAGGAGATGCTCCAGTCCGAAAAGGTGTTGTAGGCGATACGGTAGAGCCATGTAGAGAATTTTGATTTTCCGTTGAAGTCGCCGAAATGGAGATAGGCCTTCAGCAAAGCCTCTTGCGCAATATCATCGGCAGCGGAGGAGTCACGACACAGCGAACGCAGGAACCTCCTCAAAGATCCCTGTTCCCTTTCTACGGCCTTTATGAATTGCTCGCGCGTCATCTATCGCTTTTTGTGGTGGAGTTGCTGCAAGGTCTGTTCCTCTTCTTTTATGTCTTCGGCAAGCATCTTCTTACCCATAAAATACCAAATCAATAATCCGATGCCGACCGCAATCAAAGCAATGGAAGAAAGAAACGGAATGTCTTTAAAGTGACCAAGAATGCTCCAATATAATGATCCGATACCCGTTAAAAGGAAAATGACACCTCCGGAGAGTCTGTTCAGCAGCATTGTTTTTAATGTGGCTTTTGAAGACAGGTTTTTTTTGCCCCTGTCCAAAAGCAGGTTGGGATTGATTTCCACGCCATTCTCCACACATTTCTCCAGAAATGAGAATTTTTTGTTGTACTTGGCCTTGTCGATGCAAAGGGCAATCAGTGCGAGCAGTATGACAAAGAGCATCGCAGTACACATAATTACAAGGAGAAGTAAATTTTGATCCATAATTCAAATTTTTTAATGGTTGAACATTGATTTTGTGGTTGTATGAATTAGACTATGGATGCGGTCGAAAGGTTGCACTCTGCGCCCGAAATTTTTTCGGACTGCTTTCTCCCCGACACAAAGAGCCGACGACAAATATACGTTTTGGAAGCGACTTCTGCAATGGCCGTTTCGGGTGCACGCAGTTGTCTTTGAGGTTGCGCCCGTCTTTTCCCGTCTTGTAATTACCTTACAAAAAACGTCAGCCCCCAAAATCCTTGGGGGCTGACGTTGTACGAGTGACTTGTTTTTGAAAACTAAATTTCTGTTTTCTTGATGGTCTTGCGTTTGGTCGTTGCAGCCTTCTTCGTAGTCGTGGCTTTCTTCGCAGCCGTTGCCTTTGTGGCGGTAGCCTTCTTGGTTGCAGCCTTTTTCTTGGGTGCTTCCTTTGCGGGCTCTTCACCGCGGGATTCCATCGCCTTGTCCAACTCGATGATGAAATCCGACAGCACGTTCATGTAGTTGATGAACGCCTCGTAAGCCGAATCGTAGGGGTTGAAGTAGGAGTGTACGTCACCGTCCGAAAGCCATTTTGTCGCCATGTAGTAGAAGTGATCCGAGGTCTGAAGAAAACTCCAAACGTGGTTGAAATCGGGATTGTTCAGCGTCTCGACCTTCTCCTTCTGGGCATAGAGTTTCGAGAAAGCCTCGTTCTGGAGTTCGTTGCCGAGCCATGCCGTAACGTCGCGCTCCTCATCGGCCCACGACATCACGTGCGGGCAGTGGAGAACGGCTACGGGCTGATGCTTCTTGGCGGTCTCCGACACTGTGGCAAATTCCAGAGTGCCGGTTGTCAGGGCGGTCTTGGGGAATGCCTCCATGAAGTCGAAAATACCCGTTGCGGCCGACTGGTGTTCGCCGAAGGTCTCGTAATCGAGGAAGAGGTTGATCACCTCACCCGGAGTTTCGGGCGACGAGAGCCAACTGACATACTTGTCCGAAGTCAGCGGCCACTGATCCCACGTGCGATTCGAGAAACGGAACGTAATATCGTCCGAGAGTTTGTAGTTACGCAGCAACAGACGCAATTTCTGGTCGATGGCGTTCACATAGGTGTAGTTGGGCGATTTCCAACCAAGGATGTGTTTCGCTCCCTCGGCCAGCATCGTCTTGAAACCCATCTCGGCCACGGCGGCACCGATTTCGTCGGAGTAGATCAACTCCGTGTTGCGGAAAGCGGTCGGTTTTACGCCGAACTCCTTCTGAATCAGATCGGAGTGGAGTTTTACCTGCTCCTGAAAGTCGCTCTTCGATGCAAGTGATGCGAGCGAGTGCGAGTAGGTCTCACCAAGGAACTCCACGCAACCCGTTGCGGCCAGTTCCTTGAACGAATCGAGTACTTCTGGAGCATAGGCTCGGAACTGCTCGATGGCAATACCCGTGATGGAGAACGTGCAGCGGAAACGGCCTTTGTTTTCGCGGATCAGTTTCAACAGCAAAGCGTTCATCGGCAGATAGCACTGACGAGCCACTTTGAGCATGATTGAACGGTTGGTCAAATCATCCAGGTAGTTGTGGTCTTTGCCCATATTGAAGAAGCGGTATTTCTTCAAACGCCATGGCTGATGAACTTGGAAATATAAGCAAACTGTTTTCATAGATGATTATTTTTTTTGTTTTTCTGACTCTTGAATGGCCGATTCGTACACGGTCTTGATCTTTGCCGCGGCATCGTTCCACTTGAGGTTGGTGACCTCCTTAAGTCCCTTCGATGCGAACATGCTCGACAGGGCGGGGTATTTGATCAGGGCATACATGGCATCGGCCAGAGCCTCTACATCCCAGTAATCGACCTTGATGGCGTAGTCCAATACCTCGGCCACACCGCTCTGCTTGGAGATGATGACCGGCACGTTGGAACGCATGGCCTCCAAGGGCGAGATGCCGAACGGCTCCGATACGGAGGGCATGACATACACATCCGACAACTGGAACATCTTGTGGACATCTTCGCCGCGGAGAAATCCCGTAAAGTGGAATCGGTCGGCAATACCCAATCGTGCCACACGACGGATCACGTGGTTCATCATATCGCCCGAACCTGCCATGACGAAACGCACGTCGGGAACTCGTTTCAAAACCTTTGCGGCGGCTTCGACGAAGTAGTCCGGGCCTTTCTGATAGGTGATGCGACCCAGAAACGTGATGATCTTGTCCTTGACCTGACGTTCGGGTACGGCGGTTTCTTTTTCGGCGAAACGTACGGCGTTGTGTACGGTCACCACGCGATCGGCGGGAACGCCGTAGCGGTTGATGACGATGTTGCGCGTGAGATTCGACACGGCGATGACGCGGTCGGCGGCGTGCATGCCTGCATGCTCGATGGCATAAACCTCGCGGTTTACGTTTTCGCCGCTTCGGTCATATTCGGTGGCGTGCATATGGACGACGAGCGGTTTGCCCGATACGCGCTTGGCGGCAATGCCTGCGTAGTATGTAAGCCAGTCGTGGGCGTGGATCACATCGAACTGTCCTTCGAGATCCTTGGCAACCTGTGCGGCCACCATGGCATATCGTGCAACCTCTTCCATGAGGTTGGCTCCATATTTGCCAGAGAAGGTATAGCGTTGCTGCCATACATCGGTCGAAGACCATGTCTTTTGTCCCGATTTCAGATATTCGTCGTGGTACGACTCATACTCTTCGGGGGAGATGTAGGGTACCATGTTCGAGTCGATGTGGATGAACGAAATTTTTTTCATGATGTCCTCCGAACTGCCGTCCGTCGAGACAAACCGGGTCTCCACATCGCTTGCATTCACGATTTTCAGGAATCGCTGATCCTCGTCACCATAGGCATGTGGCACGACGAATGTGACATCGACGTTGTTACGGGCAAGTCCTCGCGTCATGCCGTAGCATGCCGTGCCCAGACCTCCGGCAATGTGAGGGGGAAATTCCCATCCAAACATTAATACTCTCATACCTTTTTATCTTTTTTCTTTTAACCTTTCATTCACGGGTGCAACTTTTTTAGGCCTTTTTCGTGGTCCTTCGGGTTGCACATTTGCGGGGCGCGGTCTTCGTGGCGCATTTGCGCTTGGGGGCTGCGACCTTTTTTGCGGGTGTCTTTTCCCTGAGTGTCTTGTAGGAGTCGGTCATTGCGCAGAGTTCCATGGCTGCCGCAACGCTCCATGCCTGTGAAATGGCACCGCGCTGCATGAAGGGAGGATCGGCATCGTAAACCTCCGAAATCGAACCGATACCGCAGTTCTGCATATCTTCCTCGGCACCCAGCAGGATGTTTTCGGCATCGTTGATGAAATGCTCCTTGTTGATGTCGAAGCAAGCGCGCACATAGAACATGAAGAGCCACGGCCATACCGTGCCGTTCTTGGCTGCGAAGTCGCGATCGGCAATAGATCCTTCGAGCGTACCCTTGTAGTTGGGGTTACGTGGCGAGAGCGTGCGCAGACCTTTCGGGGTGAGCAGATGCTGACGCACGGTGCGGATCACGTCGATCTGCATCTCGGTCGAGAGCATCTTGTAGGGGAGGGCGCAGGCGATGATCATGTTGGGGCGGATGAAGGTGTTTGCACCGCGAGTGCCAACGTAGTCCGCCAAGTAGCCGTCCTCCAGCAGGAAAATATCGAGGAATGAGCGACGGGTACGTTCGGGAAGAGCACCCCACTCGGCGATGAACTGACGGTCGCCGTTCTCTTCAGCCAGACGAAGGGTGTAGCATACGGCATTGTACCAAAGGGCGTTCACCTCGACCTGATAGCCGTTACGTGGCGTTACGGCCTTGCCGTCCACCTCGGTGTTCATCCATGTGAGGGGATGATCCTCGGACGAAGCCCAGATCAGACCGTTGTCGTTCAGAATGACGCGGTTTCCGATACCGCGGCGGTAGCATTCGAGCAGGGATTTCATCACACTGCCGTATTTCTTCCAGATCTTCTTGCCGTCCAACTCCTGTTCGAGCATCTGCAATGTGCGGAAGAACCACAGCGGTGCATCGACCTCGACGGCAGCCGAGCCGTTGCCGGAGAACATGCCGTCCTTCATGTCGCGCACCATTGTGTCGATGATGTCCATACAGTCCTCCTTATGATGCTGCATCAGTGTGATGCCCGGCAACGAGACGAACGTCTGACGTGCATCCACTCCGTGCCACGGATAACCCGAAATCATCTCGGTGCGGCCGTCCGGACGACGGATCACAAACTGACGTGCCGAGTGTTCCATGCAACTGCGGAAGTCGATTTTGTGGGTGCGGCGGGCAATCGACGCCTCGTAGAGTTCGTCGATGGTTTTCGTTGATCCCATCTCCTCAAGCGATGCCGAGAAGATGATGCTTTCGCCTTTTTTGAGTTCGGTCTCGAAGTAACCCGTGGTCATCAGATCCTCGTAACCGTCATAGCCGCGTTCGATCTCCTTCTGATATTCGAATCCGTAGTACCAGTCGGGTGCAGGGATAAATTCGGTACCGGGCTTGTCGGTTTGCAGGTAAAGCCACGGGAAAGAGGCATAAAGGCGGCACTTCACGCCGTTGATGGCGGGGTAGGAGTGTCCGTCGGCCTCCATGTTGGCCTTCGACAGAGCGTGTCTGTCGCGGAATGCGAGGAACGGACGCAGACGCAGGATCGTCTCCGAGTGTGCATCGACGAGCGTATAACGGATCATGAGCTGCGTGCGTTTGTGAATCCACAACAATTCCTTTTTGAGGATCACCCCGCCCACACGATAGGTGATCGTGGGGGTAGGCGTGTATTCGAAGTCGGTGATGTATTTGTGACCGCGCGGTTCGTAGGTTCCCGCGAAGCGGTGGAGTGCCAGATTGAAACTCTGGTCGTGCTGAACGATTGTTTCGTCCAGCGAAGAGAGCAAAACATAGGCTCGGTCGCTCTCATCAATGGGAGCCACCATCAGACCATGATATTTACGGGTGTTGCAACAAACGATCGTAGTACTCATGTATCCGCCGATACGGTCTGTCGCGAGCATTTCACGCTGGAGCGAATACTCCAGATTGCCCAATTCGCTTTTATCGAAAGTTAGTGCTGACATATCGTTGTTATAAAATACGTTTCGTCTATAAAGATATAAAATTTTCAAGAGATTGCAGCATCTTTTACAAAGAAAATCAATGCTGCAATCTCTGAAAAAAGGTTATGCCCATTTTACGAGGGCAAAATCCATTCTGTGAGGCAGATTCCTGTTCGAGGGGAAGATTCTCAACGCCACATCGAAGATTCCCGTTTCGTCGGGTTGGTAGTCGAGGGCATAGGTGACCTCGTTCCCCTTCGTATTGACGCGCTCCAACTCTTCGGTACGGACTACGTTCACCGATTGGCCTCCCTCGATCTGACGGGCGATGACCAGTTCGATGCCGATATCCTCAGAACGCAGGTTCGCCACGTTGAGCGTCACCTCGAAGTGATACTGCTCGCCGACAAAGACGGCTTCCTTGTCCATCTTCACACGTTTCACGTCGATGACGTGTACCTTGTCCCATGCGGCCGAAACCTTGCGTTTCCAAGCGGCGATTTCGCGGGCAAGACGGTAACTGTCGGCCGTCATCAGTGCCTTGCGGGCAGCCAACTTGTTGTAGAAACGATCCTCGTAGTCGGTGAGCATGCGGTTGGTCGTGAAGTTCGAGGCGATGTCGGCCACGCACTCCTTGACCGATTCGATCCATTCGTAGGGCAGCCCCTTTTCGTCGCGCTTGTAGTATTTGGGAACGATCTCCTCCTCGATGGTGTTGTAGATCATCTCGGCGTCGAGTTCGTCCTGATAGTGCTGGTCGGCGAACGTGCGCTCCATGGGCAGCATCCAACCTGCTCCCTTCTTGTAGCCTTCAACCCACCAGCCGTCGAGTACCGAGAATTGCAGCACGCCGTTCATGACGCACTTTTCTCCCGAAGTTCCCGAAGCCTCCAGAGGACGGGTCGGGGTGTTCAACCATACATCGACACCCTGTACCATACGGCGAGCCAACTCCATGTCGTAGTTCTGCAAGAAGAGAATCTTGCCGACGAACTGAGGCATCGACGCAACCTCCACAATCCGCTTGATGAGATCCTGTCCGGGTTTGTCGTTCGGGTGGGCTTTACCCGCAAAGATGAACTGTACGGGGTGTTCCTTGTTATTGACAATGGCCGACAGACGGTCAAGGTTCGTAAAGAGCAGATAGGCACGTTTGTAGGTGGCGAAACGACGCGCAAAACCGATGGTCAGCACTTCAGGCTTGATGCCGTCGATCACCTGCAACATCTGACGCGGCGATACCATGCGAACCTGTTTGGGATCGCTGAAACGCTTGCGGATGTGGCTGATGAGTTTGTTTTTCAACTTCATGCGTTCCGTCCACAACTCCTCGTCGGGAATATTGTGCACATTCTGCCATGCGGGAATATTGTAGGAGTGTCCCTCGAATCCGTCGGCAAAGTATTTCGCGTAGAGTTTGCGCAGGTCGGTGGCAACCCATGTGGGGAAATGAACGCCGTTGGTCACATAGCCGATATGCAACTCGTTCTTGAAGTATCCCGGCCACATGTTGCCCAAGATCTCCTTCGACACCTCGCCGTGCAGCCACGATACGCCGTTTACCTCCTGCGAGAGGTTGCAGGCCAGAACCGACATCGAGAATTTCTCGTTCGGATCGTTCGGGTTGGTCTTTCCGAGGTTGATGTACTGATCCCATGTGATGCCCAATACTTCGGGGTAGTGCGACATATACTGACGGATCATCGCCTCAGGGAAGGCGTCGTGACCTGCGGGTACGGGCGTGTGGGTCGTGAAGAGCGACGAGGAACGAACGACTTCGAGTGCCTCCGAGAACGACAATTTCTTGTGGGCTGCCAGATCGCGGATACGCTCGATGCCGATGAAGGCGGCGTGACCCTCGTTGCAGTGGTAAACCTGATTCTTGATGCCCATCTTGCGCAGAGCGCGGATACCGCCCACACCCAGCAGGATCTCCTGCTTGAGACGGTTCTCCCAGTCACCGCCGTAGAGGTAGTGGGTAATCTGACGATCTTCGGGCAGGTTGTCCTCGAAGTCGGTATCGAGCAGGAACAAATCCGTACGGCCGACCTGACACTTCCACACACGAGCCGAAAGCGTGCGTCCGGGAAGAGCGATGGTTACGGTGATCCAGTTGCCGGCCTCATCGCGCACGGGCGAAATGGGCTGTTTGTAGAAATTCTGTGTTTCGTAGGTTGCCTCCTGCACACCCTGTGCCGAAAGACGCTGCGTGAAATATCCGTAACGGTACAACAGACCCACGGCCGTCATCGGGATGTTCTTGTCGGAGGCCTCCTTCAGGTAGTCGCCGGCCAGAATGCCCAGACCGCCCGAATAGATCTTCAGCGACGAGTGCAGACCGTACTCCATCGAGAAGTAGGAGATGGTCGTGGCCTTGGGATCGGGTTTCTCGTTCATATAGTCGCAGAACTGCTTGTAGAGGGCATCCAGACGGCCGAGGAACTCGCTGTCCTGTTCCAGAGCCTTCATACGCTCGACGCTCAGTTTGTCGAGGAAGGCGATCGGGTTGCGTTCGCAATCGGCCCACAGTTTGGGGTCGATGTCCTCGAACAGGTCTCGTGCGGCAGGTGTCCAGCACCACCACAAGTTGTGTGACAACTCCTCAAGGGCGTGCAGGCGTTTCGGAAGAGCCTTCTCGACCATCATGCGGTTCCAGTTGGGACGCTCGACGAAAAGTTGCTGGCGTACGAAATTGACCTGTTGGTCGGGAATGCCGCCGTCCTCCAGAATGGTGCGGTTGGTGCGCAGGTGCGATGACTCGATGGCCTCGGAGTAAGCCTGTTCGTAGGCACTGAACATCTTCTCCCAAAGAGCCTGTTCCGAAATCTCGTAAGCCGAAGCGCGGATCTGTGCGATCTGATCCTCGTTGAAATGGCTGAAACGCAGGAGATTGTCGGCAATCTTGATGGCCACCTCCATGTCGTTGTAATCGTTGCGGTAGATGACCTCGACACCTTCGTGTTCACGCTGTTTGTCTGCCCAACGGCCGAAGCCCGTGAGGGTCGTGGTGATGGTCGGCACGGAGAAGGCGATCGACTCCAGCGGGGTGTAGCCCCACGGCTCGTAGTACGACGGGTAAACCGTCACATCCATACCGATCAGCAACTCGTAGTAGTGCTTGTTGAAGATGCCGTCATTCTTGTTCAGATAGGTCGGAACGAAGATGACCTTCACCTTCGACGAATCGGACGTAAGGATGCTGTCCTTCATGGCATTGAGGATCGGATCCCATGAAGCGTTCTCCAACTTGTGGGTCGAGTGCTTGTATTGCGAGGGGTCGATCGGCATTTCGGGATCGGCCAAGTGTGCCTGAAGGTCGGGTCTCGGCCCGCGGTTGCCTGCGGGTACGGTGATATAAACCAGTACCTCACGATCCAGTTTGTCGGAGGCTGCCAATCGTTTCAAAGACTCGATGAATACGTCGAGTCCTTTGTTGCGAAATTCGTAACGACCGCTCGTGCCGACAATCAGTGGCGAGGTTTGGAATTTGGTGCCAAGACAGGCTTCGGCAACTTCGATCATCGAACGACGAGCCTCGGCGCGACGCTCCTCGTATTCCTCGCCCGTCCATACGAAATCGTTTTCGAAACCGTTGGGCGTGATGCAGTCGGGTTCTCGGTTGAGCAGGTGTTTGCACTCGTCGGCCGTGATGTCGCTCACCGTCAGGAAGGCATCCGAATTGTTGGCGGCGGTTTTTTCGATCGAGTGCTTGGCCGTCACGTTGAACTGACGGGCCAACTCGTCGGCGTTGAATTTGCCGAGGTCGTTGTAAAGATGCAGTCCGTTGCCGGCAATGCAACGGCCGATGACGGTGGCATGAGTGGTGAACAGCGTGGCAACGTAGGGTGCATGGTGGCGCAGATAGAGACCTCCGGCAGCCGTCATCCATTCGTGGAAGTGTGCCACGACCTTCTTGGCGGGCATGGCGCAGGCGTTGGCATACGACTCGATGACCAGACCTGCGGCGTAGCCGAACAGGACAGGTTCGATGTAGTCCCACTGACCTGAAATCGAATCGACGTGGTAGGTCTCCCACAATTGTTTCAGAATATCGTCCTTTTGGGCGATGAACGACGAAAAATCCACCAAAATGGCGACCGGCCGACCCGTGATTTTCCAGCGGCCGATACGGATGCGAACTCCTTTTTCGTACATTTCCTGCCGCCATGCCTTCATGAGGTTTGCATCCTCCTCAAATTCCGAGTTGGCTCCCTCGTGTTGCAGGTCGGGGCCGATGACCATATAGTTGTCGCCGAACTTGCGGGTCGAAGTTTGTGCCTTGGTGGCAATGACGGTGTGAATGCCGCCAATCTTGTTGCATACCTCCCAACTTACCTCAAATAGCAGGTCGGGAGTAAGTTTCGTATTACTCATTTTATTTGTGTCTGTTAATTGATTATTCAGGGACGCGGCCTCCTGTTGCGGAGGCAGAATTGCAGGGCAAAGGTAATACTTATATTTATATTAGACAATAAATTTATAAAATTTATTTAAAAAATTTAATATAGTGTTTTCTATGTGCTTTCCGCGGCTTTTCAGACCTCGAACAGATCTTTGATGACCAGATCCGAGACAAGGAATTGTTCGGGTTTGAGGGCGATGCGGTCGTCCGAAATCCGCAGCGTGCTTGCAAGCATCGAGCCACGGATGTTGTTTTTCAAACTTTTTAATTGATCTTCGCCGAAAAGACGGACAATTTCCTTCAGATCGAGGCCCTCGATGGTTCTCAGGCGGGTCATCAGATACTCGTTGTAACGATCCCTTCGGGTGAGTTGCTCGGCTTCGGGGGCTTCGCCTTGCAGATAGCCTTCGACCGAACTTACATTCCAGTGACGCTCCTCGCCGTCGAACGAATGGGCGGCAGGTCCGATTCCGAGGTAGGGGACGGAGTGCCAATAGGCGGCGTTGTGGCGTGCACGGCGGTTGGGCAGGGCAAAATTCGAGATTTCGTAATGTTCGTATCCCGCCTCGGTGAGTGCATGGTGTACGGTGAGGAACTCCTCTTCGCTGACCTCTTCCGTAACGGGCGAGAATGTGCCGCGTGCCATCTGCCGGCCGAAGAACGTGTCGGGTTCGATGGTCAAATGGTAGGCCGAGATGTGTTGTACGTTAAGATCCAACATCCGGCGGATGCTGCGCATGAGTTTTTCGCCTCCGAATCCCGGAACGCCGAAGATCAGATCGGTCGAGATGTTGTCGAAACCGACCTTCTGCGCCATATCGACCGCACGTATTGCCCCGGCGGCATCGTGACGGCGGTTCATCAACTTCAGACAATCATCGTCGAACGACTGGATGCCCATCGACAGGCGGTTGATGCCCGCATCGCGCAAACCGCGGAGATAGTCCGTCGAAAGGTCGTCGGGGTTGGCTTCGAGCGTGATCTCTTCCAGAGCGGAAGTGTCGAACAGACGGGCGGTATGCTCCATGAAATCGCCGATTTGCCGGGGTGAACAGAGCGAGGGTGTGCCTCCTCCGAAATAAACGGTGCCGATCGAGGCTCCGCGAAGATAGGGTGCGCGTGTGTCCAGTTCGCGATGCATGGCTTGCAGCGTCTCGTCGAAATGGCGTGTACCGATCTGCTTGTAGAAATCGCAGTAGGCGCATGCGCGTTTGCAAAAGGGAATGTGAAAATAAAGTCCTGCCATAACTTTTCAAAGATATGTATTTTTCCGCGGAAAACCAATCCCCGTTTGCCGCCATTTTGTCTCATGTTCGCTTTTTGGAGCACATTGTGCGGAGAGGGTTGTTTTTTCGGGTAGGTTTCTCGAAAAATCGGCGGAAGGGCTGTCCGAAGAGCATCTTTGCAATCCGTTGAAGAACAAATGTTTGAAAAGGCGTAAAAACAAATTCTAAAAAAAATGAAAAATTTAGTGTTATTTTTTTCACAATTATAAAACTTTTCCTACCTTTGTGCCGTCCGAGGTATATCCCGACGGGACGGATAAAGAGGGCAGGAGGCGAGAATCCGGAGCCTGCAAGATCTGATCTCCCGCGGGCAGGGACATTCACCAAAAGGATTTTTGATGATTTATTAATTATAATTTTTTAAACAAAAAGTTATGGACAAATTGGATCTTAAAAAGTACGGTATCACGGGCGTAACCGAGATCGTGTACAATCCTTCGTATGACGAACTTTTCCGCGAGGAGACCAAGAAAGGCCTGCGCGGCTATGAGAAAGGTACCCTGACCGACACGGGTGCCGTAAACGTAATGACCGGTGTCTATACGGGTCGTTCGCCCAAAGATAAATTCTGGGTAATGGATGACGTCAGCCGTGATACGATCTGGTGGACTTCCGACGAATATAAGAACGACAACAAACCTTGCAGCAAGGCTACATGGAAGGAGTTGAAGAAACTGGCTTCGAAGGAGTTGTCGGGTAAGAAACTTTATGTGGTAGATACATACAGCGGTGCCAACGAGAAGACTCGTATCAAGATCCGCTTCATCATGGAGGTTGCATGGCAGGCTCACTTCGTAAAGAACATGTTCCTGCGTCCTACCGATGCCGAGTTGGAGACCTACGGCGAGCCCGATTTCGTGGTTCTGACCGCTTCGAAGGCCAAGGTGAAGAACTACAAGGAACTGGGTCTGAACTCGGAGACCGCCGTTGTATTCAACCTGACCGAGAAAATGCAGATCATCCTGAACACATGGTATGGTGGTGAGATGAAGAAGGGTATGTTCTCGTATCAGAACTACCGTCTGCCCTTGCAGGGTATCGCGGCAATGCACTGCTCGGCCAATACCAACGAGAAGGGCGAGACCGCTATCTTCTTCGGTTTGTCGGGTACGGGTAAGACCACCCTTTCGACCGATCCCAAGCGTCAGCTGATCGGTGATGACGAGCACGGCTGGGACGATGAGGGTATCTTCAACTTCGAGGGCGGCTGCTACGCCAAGGTGATCAACCTCTCGCAGGAGAACGAGCCCGATATCTGGAAGGCCATCCGTCGTAACGCGCTGTTGGAGAACGTAACCGTTGATAAGAAGGGTCATTGCGACTACGCAGACAAGTCGGTAACCGAGAACACGCGTGTGTCGTACCCGATCTACCACATCGACAACATCGTTAAGCCCCTGTCGAAGGCTCCCGCTGCCAAGAAGGTAATCTTCCTGTCGGCTGATGCGTTCGGTGTACTGCCTCCTGTTTCGATCCTGACCCCCGAGCAGACGAAGTACTACTTCCTGTCGGGCTTCACCGCCAAGTTGGCAGGTACCGAGCGTGGTATCACCGAGCCTACTCCTACGTTCTCGGCCTGCTTCGGTGCAGCATTCCTTTCGTTGCACCCCACCAAGTACGGCGAGGAACTCGTTAAGCGTATGAAGCAGTCGGGTGCAACCGCTTACCTTGTAAATACCGGATGGAACGGTACCGGCAAGCGTATCTCGATCCGCGATACCCGTGGTATCATCGACGCTATCTTGGATGGTTCGATCGACAAGGCTCCGACGAAGATGATCCCCACCTTCAACTTCAAGGTTCCTACCGAGTTGCCGGGTGTTGATTCGCACATCCTCGATCCTCGTGACACCTACACCCAGAAGGGCGAGTGGGAGAAGCGTGCTGAAGATTTGGCTCAGCGTTTCATCAAGAACTTCGTTAAGTTCACCGGAAACGAGGAAGGCAAGTCGTTGGTTGAGGCCGGCCCGAAATTGTAATTCCGTAGCGGTTTGGATACCGCTCACAACCGATACTCCCGAACATCGTAAGATGTTCGGGAGTTTTTTGTCCTGAGGGGAATTATGTTTCCGTTTTTTTCGTAACTTTACTTCTGTATAAATGCGGATTCCGATCCGAAAAAAAGTGAAGTATGAAAAAATGGTGTATGCTTTGGGCTATGCTCCTGCCAACGGTGCTGTTTGCGCAGACGTTTGAGGGGTGTTGGGCGGGGGATCTTCCGCTCGGTGGAAACAAAAAACTTCGACTGGTGTTTCATATTGAGAAGAAAGGGGAGAAGTATAAGGCCGCGATGGATTCGCCCGAGGGGGCATTCGGCATGGAGGCGGATAAGGTAAGCGTGGAGCAGGGAGAACTGACGATCGAAATATCTCCTCTGCGTGCCGTCTATAAGGGAACTCTTGACGGTAACGATAAATTGACGGGCGTGTTTACCCAAAACGGATTCTCGATTCCGCTGATCTTGGAGGCGGTGGACGATACCGTGCGCCGTCCGCAGACGCCCCGTGCGCCGTTCCCGTACGGGGAGCGCGAGGTGTCGTTCTCAAGCCGTGAGGAGGGCGTTACGCTGAACGGGACGCTGACCCTTCCCCAAAAACCGCAGTGCGTCGTGGTAATGGTGACGGGCAGCGGTTTGCAGAATCGTGACGAGGAACTTTTCGACCACCGACCTTTTGCCGTGATTGCGGATTATCTGACCCGTCGCGGAGTGGCGGTCTTGAGATTTGATGACCGCGGATTCGGACTTTCAGAGGAGGAGCAACGGAAATTGGCAGGAAGTACGACTGCCGATTTTGTGGAGGATGCGCTCGGCGGAGTTGATTTCGTGCGCACACAACCCGAATTGAACGGCCTCAAGGTCGGCATCATCGGACACAGCGAGGGCGGAACGATCGCCTTTATGGCGGCGGCGAAAGAGCCGAAAGTCGATTTTATCGTGTCACTGGCAGGCTCGATTTTGGGCGGTGACGAGGTGTTACTCGACCAGAACATTACTGCTTTGAAAAATTCGGGGTTGTCGCAGGAGTGGATCGACAAGATTTCGGAATTTCTGAATCGTACCTTTGTGTTGTTCCAAGACCATCCGATCGAGGAACTGAAACAAGATAAGGCAACCTGTCGCGCCCAATTGCAGGCCGAAGCGCAGAAAATGGCTCTGCCACAACCGCTTTCCGAACAGATGCTTGGTCTGTTTGATCAGATCGTTGCAATCCCGTGGCTTTATTATTTTGTGACCTGCGATCCTGCGGAGGCTGTTCGCCGGGTCGGTTGTCCGATCCTTGCCCTGAACGGCGATTCGGATACGCAGGTGCGTGCCGCCGATCATCTGGGACGCTTGGAGGAACTCCTTGCAAACAATCCCCGCCTGACGATCAAACGCTACCCGAATCTGAACCACCTGTTCCAGCATTGCAAGACGGGTGCCGTTTCGGAATATGCCCAAATCGAAGAGACCATTTCCGAGGAGGTGTTGGCGGACATCGCCGCGTGGATCTTGTCGGATGCCCTGCGTTGAGCGTTCCCGATAAAAAGAAAACCCCGCAACCGAAAAGGTCGCGGGGTTTTTGTATTCCGAACGGAGAAAATCAGACGGTCAGGATTTCTTTTTCCTTTACGGTCAGAATCTCCTCCAACTTCTTGGTGTACTTGTCCAGAAGTTTTTGTGCCTGTGCTTCGCCGTCCTTGGCTTCATCTTCGGCCATGCCGTCTTTCTGAGCCTTCTTGAAGGCATCTACGGCATCGCGGCGTGCATTACGCAGACTGATGCGGGCGGTTTCGGCGTAGGCGCGAACCTGTTTTACGAGATCCTTGCGACGCTCCTCGGTCATGGGAGGAATCGACAGACGGATCGACTCGCCGTTGTTTGAAGGCGTAAGACCGATGTTGGCATCCAGAATGGCCTTCTCGATGGTGCGGATCATGTTTTTGTCCCAAGGCTGAATCAGAATGGTTTTTGCATCGGGAACGGTGACGCTGGCAGCACCCGTTACAGGTACCTGCGAACCGAAGTAATCAACCATCACGCCGTTCAGTACGTTGGTCGAGGCCTTTCCTGCACGAACATTCAAAAGTTCCTCTTCAAAGTGGGCGATGCTTTTCTGCATGTAGGTCGAAGCATCGTTCAAAATTTCCTTAGTCTCCATATATTTTGTATTTAGTTGCAAAAATGTTTATCTGAGTTCCTTTTCGATGGTCTCGATCAGAAGGTTAAATTCGTCTCGGTCGAAACCCGCGGTAGTCATCACGACGCGACCTTCCTTGTTGATCAGGAAGTTGCGCGGGATGTAGTTCGAGGCAAAGCAGTCGTAAATCGTGCGGTCGGGATCCATTCCCATGTTGAACTTGTAGCCGTTCTTGGTACGGAAGGCGGCAACAGCCTCTCGATTTTCACCGCGGGCGATTGGCAGGAACTGAAAATCACGACCCGCAAAACGATCAATGATCTCGTGTTGTACGTGTTTCAATTCCTGACGGCACGGGGGACACCACGTTGCCCAGAAAGTCACCAATACCACTTTACCCCGAAGCGATGAAAGCGTCACGGGCTTGCCGTGAAACATCTCGACCGTGAAGTCGGGTGCTTCGTCGCCCTGTTTTACGAGGGTCGTTGCATGGATTTCGTCATTTTCCTTGTCCGTTGCGGCATAGGAGGGCAACAGGAGAATAATTGCCAATACGATGAGGATTGCGATGAGCAACGCGGGAAGTGTCCACTTTTGTTTCTTTCTTCTTGGGGTACGTGGCATATTATTTCAATTTTACGAGCGTGCCGATTTTCTCTCCGTTCAACAACCGACCCAGATTTCCGGGGGTGTCCATGTCGAAGACGATGATCTGAAGACCGTTTTCGAGACACATCGTGAAAGCGGTCTGATCCATGACTTTCAGACGGCGGTCAATCACTTCGTCGAAGGTGATCTCGTCGAAACGGGTGGCCGCGGGATCTTTTTCGGGGTCGGCCGTATAGACACCGTCCACCCGCGTACCCTTGAACAATACGTCGGCTTCGATTTCGATACCGCGCAGTGCCGATGCCGAGTCGGTCGTGAAGTAGGGGTTGGACGTGCCGCCGCCGATGATTACGACGTAGCCCTGTTCGAGGTATTCGATGGCGCGTGCCTTCGAGAAATACTCGCCGACGGGTTCCATACGGATCGAGGTCAGCACCTTACATTTCACGCCGTTGTCCTCCAGCGCGGATTGGAGAGCCAGCGAGTTGATGATGGTGGCCAACATACCCATCTGATCGCCCTTGACGCGGTCGAAGCCTTTCTTGACACCCGACAATCCGCGGAAGATGTTGCCTCCGCCGATGACGATGCCGATCTGCACACCGCTTTCGGCGGCAGCCTTGATTTGTTCGGCATAAGATTGAAGAACGACGGGCGAAAGTCCGTATTTTTGTTCGCCTTGCAGCGATTCACCGCTCAATTTCAGCAGTATTCGATTGTATTTCATGGTAAACGGGGTTAGCACAGGTATTAATTCCTATGCGAAGATAGGAATTTTTTGTCGAATTTTTGCTTTTTTCGACAATCTTTTCGTTTTTGGAGACGAAAACTCTTTTTGTCGGATGCGTACAAAAAAAGGAGGTGAAATTCGAGACAAACGGTTCGGGTATTCGAAAAATTTGTATCTTTGTCTTCACTATGATTTTGAAATCGTATAAATATCTTCAAGAAATAGATGATCCGAAAGACCTCAAACGCCTTTCGATTGCCGAATTGGAACGCTATTGTGACGAACTGAGGCAGTATATCATCGAGGAATGTTCTGTCAATCCCGGTCACTTGGCATCGAGCCTCGGCACGGTCGAACTGGCTGCGGCGTTGCATTACGTCTATAATACGCCGAAGGATCGTATCGTGTGGGATGTGGGACACCAGACCTATCCCCACAAGATCATCACGGGGCGCAGGGAGGCCTTTCACAACAAACGTAAGTTGGGCGGTATCAGCGGTTTCCCGCGTATGGATGAGAGTCCCTACGACGCATTCGGCGGAGGTCACGCTTCGGTGTCGATCTCGGCGGCATTCGGTATGGCGGAGGCTGCACGGTTGCGCCACGAGGATTATCAGGTCGTGGCGGTCATCGGTGACGGTGCCATGACGGGCGGTTTGGCGTTCGAGGGTCTGAACAATGCGGGTGCTTCGCAGGATACCAACCTTCTGGTCATTCTCAACGACAACAACATGGCCATAGATCAGGCGACGGGTGCACTGAAGAACTACCTTTTGAAGATTTCGACATCACACCACTACAACCGCTTCAAGCAACGTCTTTGGGGGGTGCTTTCGCACACGCCGCGCCTGTTGCATCTGTGCCAGAAGATCGGCAACGGATTCAAGCAGGGCATCCTCAATAAATCGAATATTTTCGAGAGCCTCAATTTCCGCTATTTCGGCCCGGTGGACGGACACTCGATCCCCGATCTGGTGCGTACGCTGCGTGCCATGCAGGACATCAAGGGGCCTAAACTTTTGCACCTGATCACGGTCAAGGGCAAGGGGTACAAGCCTGCCGAAGACAATAAACCCGTTTGGCATGCTCCCGGACGCTTTAATCCCGATACGGGCGAACGCATCAAATCGTCGGGTACGATTGCCAAATATCAGGAGGTTTTCGGTCATACGTTGCTCGATTTGGCGCGCATGGACAAACGTATCGTGGGCATTACGCCTGCCATGCCGTCGGGATGCTCGATGAATATCATGATGCGCGAGATGCCCGACCGTTGTTTCGATGTGGGCATTGCCGAAGGTCACGCCGTCACGTTCTCGGCGGGACTGGCTGCCGCGGGGATGATTCCCTTCTGCAACATCTATTCCACGTTTATGCAACGTGCCTACGATAACGTGATCCACGATGTCGCCTTGCAGGATCTTCCCGTGGTTTTCTGTCTGGATCGCGGCGGATTGGTCGGCGAGGACGGATCGACGCACCACGGCGTATTTGATATGGCGGCCTTTGCCACCGTACCGGGACTGACGTTTGCCGCCCCGATGGACGAACACGAGTTGCGTAATATGATGTACACGGGTTATCGTCTGGGACACCCCTTCATGATGCGTTATCCGCGTGGCGGAGGGGTTGGTGCTCCGTGGAGCGGCGAGCCTTTCGAGGAGTTGGAGATCGGTCGCGGTCGCAAGTTGCGCGACGGACACGATGTGGCGTTGGTGACGATCGGAACGGTCGGAAACTTCGCTGCGGGGGCTGCCCTGTGTGCCGAGAAAGACGGCATCAGCGTGGCACACTACGATCTGCGTTTCGTAAAGCCGCTTGACGAGGCGTTGCTCGATGAGGTGGGTCGCAATTTCAGCCGTGTGATCACGGTCGAGGACGGATCGCTCCGCGGAGGAGTGGGCGAGGCCGTTGTGGCTTTCTTCAATCGTCGCGGTTACAACGTGAAAGTCGAGTCGCTGGGTATCGGCGATCGTTGGGTCAAACACGGAACACCCGCCGAGTTGTATGCCTTGTGCGGTTACGACGAGGAGGGTATTTATCGGACAATTCTTGGGAAATAATCCTTCCCGCAAGTCATAAAAAAAGCGTGATTTCTACATCGGGGATCACGCTTTTTATTTGTTGTTGAGCGGGTTATGCCACCGAGCAGTCGATGCCCAGAGCCTCGACTCGTGCGGCGATCTTTCTCAAATCGTCTTTTTCAACCTTGATCAGCGTCTGACACGGGGTGTCGCGGTCGAGCGAATAGACCATCACCTGACGCGGACGGATCTCCTCGACCAGTTTGAGCCATGCCGACACCTCCTCTTCGGTGGTGTTGTCGATGTGCTGACCCTTGTATTCGCCACGCAGGAACATCGTCTGGAGAATCATCTCACCGTTGAACGATTTCATCTGTTCGACAATCTTTTTTACCGAATAGGTCGGACTCAACGGGTTGTTCACCAGACGAACCGTTTCATCAAAAGCCGAATCGAGTTTCAGAATGGGGTTATCGACCCGGAGCAGGGCGCGGTGCACGTCGGGGCGGTGGAGTTGGGTGGCGTTCGACAGGACGGACACCTTGGCCGAGGGGCATAATTCGTCACGCAGGGCAATGACATCGCCGATGATCGCCTCAAATTCGGGGTGCATGGTCGGTTCGCCGTTGCCCGCAAAGGTGATCACATCGGGCGGCGTACCTTCACCGACCATCTTGCGGAGGGTTTGTCCCAACAACTCCCGAACATCCTCGCGTTTGTTGAAACGGCGGCGTCCCGGATGATCGGCATTCCATCCGCATTCGCAATAGATGCAGTCAAACGAACAAAGTTTGGACTCGGTCGGAAGCAGATTCACTCCGAGCGAAAGACCCAGTCGGCGCGAATGAATCGGGCCGAAAATAATATCGTGATACAGTGCTGTCATAGTAAAACAAAATTAGCGAAATCCGCGGGGATTTCCTAATTTTCCACGCTATAAAAATATAGAAAGAGTTGCCGAAGACCTCCGACAACTCTTCTTGTGTATTGCCCCCCCCCCATTGATGTTTAGATCGTGGGGGCGGGTTCTGTTCCGATGAATTTCAGAATGGCTTCGGCCGTCTTCTCCGGCTCTTCGATGAATCCCGTGTGACCCGAATTTTCGAGCCATACGACTTTCGCTTCGGGATGCTCCGAGACCATCTTTTCAGCGATGTCGGGCGTGATGTATTCGTCCTTGCGACCTAAGATAAAGAGCGAAGGCACCGAGGTCTTGCGCAGCATCTCGTTCAAGTCCTTGCGCTCGATCATGCCGTTAAGCACGGCCACAATCCCGTCATCTTCCGTCAGATAGACCTGCTCGGTGAGATCCTCGATGTAGTCGTTGCATGCACGGCGGTTGTCGGCGGCAAAACCTTTTCCGGGGGCAACGCGCGTAATCAAATCCTTTTTGCCCGATTGGATGAGCGCGATTTCGCGGCGGCGCATCTCCTTTTTCTCCTCGGAGTCGGCATTGGGCGTAGAACTCAGGAGAACCACTCCGTTCAGCAGGTCGGGATGACGCTCCGTGAGAGCCAGTGCCACGTAACCGCCCATCGAATGACCGACTACCGTACATCGGTCAATCTCCAGCGAACGAATGGCCTCGGCCACCGTGTCGGCCAGATAGTCCATCGTGTGGATCTCGCCCTTGACTTCCGAAATTCCGTGACCCGGAAGATCGAGCGTCACCACACGGCATTGTTTGTAGAGATGGGGTACGAAATCGTCCCAGACCAGCAGCGATTCGAGATAGCCGTGCAACAGCACGACACATTTGTCGCCCTCTTGCGAATCGCAGATGTGCAGTGCGGTGTCACCCGCCATTATGAATTTTTCAACCATGGGATTGTCTTGCTATTTATCCTCTTCGGAGTCCTCGTCATCGTATTCGTCGTCATATTCCTCTTCCTCATCGTCGATCGAACGGCCGGGTTCGTCTTCATCGTCGAAGTAGTCGTATGCCGAGCGTTTCTTGGTGTAAGAGGTCATGAGTTCCTCTTCGTCCTCATCGTCGTGATAATGACCGTGATTGAGGTTGTGACGTGTTTTGCCGCTTTTGTGATTCGGTTCCAGACGGCGGGGTTTGCGAAGTTCGTCGTTGTCGTTCGGACGGCTTCCCTTTTGTGTTTTCATTGCAAATACAGGTGAAACTTTTGATTAACGGATATTTAGTAATTTTTCTCGTCGATCACGCCTTCGAAAACCCTGCGGGCAGGGCCTTGGAGCATGATTTCGTGATAGGTTTCTGTGTCTTTTTTGTGGCGGAATGCTACGTGAAGTTCGCCTCCGGGTACCTTTACGCAGAAGCGGTTCTCGGTGGGTTGGAAGGCATGGCAGGAGATGATTGCGGCGGCCGTGGCTCCCGTGCCGCAGGCCAGCGTCTCGTCATCGACACCGCGTTCGAAGGTGCGCATCGCAATACGGCCATCGCCTTCGATGTGGACGAAATTGACGTTCGTTCCTTCCTTGAATCGCCCGAAATCGTGCGAAACGGCATAACCGCGTGTCCGAATATCAATTTTCGACAGATCCTCGACAAATTCGACATAGTGGGGGACACCCGTGTTCACCGACCACCAACCGTCGCCCTTGCGGATCTCCTTTACGTCGATCATGCGGATGCGGATTTCGCCCCGGAGCGCATCATTGGAGAGAATCTGTGCGTGGTGCACTCCGTCCGTGGCGCGGAACGTACACTCCCCGGTGCAGAGTCCCAAGTGGCGGGCGAAGAGTGTGAAGCAACGTGCGCCGTTACCGCACATCTCACCCTCCGATCCGTCGGAGTTGAAGTAGTGCATGCGGGCGTCGATGCCCTCTTCGCGGCTTTCGGAAAGCGTCATCAGACCATCCGCGCCGATGCCGAAATGACGGTCGCACAGATGCGCGATGCGTTCGGGCGTGGCCTCGAAATGGTTGTCGCGGTTGTCGATCAGGATGAAGTCGTTGCCTGCACCCTCGTATTTTACGAATTTCGTAAGCACAAAATATCTCTTTAAGTGAATGCAAAAATAATAAAACTTCTAAAAGTTTTACTAATTTTGTGAAAAATTAGCAGCCCGATGAATTATTCTTTTCCGAGAGGCTGCCTTTACTTTGTTATAAATGATATTGAAGATGAAAAAAGAGTTGTTGTTCAAGCACCGTTCGATCCGTAAATTCCGTTCCACCCCCATTCCCGAAGAGATGCTCCGCGATATTTTGACGGCGGCATCGAGGGCATCGACCTGCGGCAACATGCAACTCTATTCGTTGGTCGTGACGCGCGACAAGACCATACGCGAGAAACTTTCGCCGTGTCATTTCAACCAGCCGATGGTCATGCAGGCTCCGTGTGTGGTGACCGTCTGCGCCGACATCCACCGCTTTACGATGTGGTGCGGGCAGCGCGATGCCGATCCCGCTTACGATAACTTTGCATGGTTCTTGAATGCTTCGACCGATGCGCTGTTGGCGGCGCAAAACCTCATCATCGAGGCCGAGGCGAACGGACTGGGCATTTGTGTGCTGGGTACGACGATTTACACGGCAGGCGAGATTTCGAACATTCTGGAACTGCCTTCGGGCGTGATCCCGCTGACGACCGTCGTGATGGGTTATCCCGACGAAGACCCCGGTCTGACGGACCGTCTGCCGCTGAACGGTGTGGTACATTACGAGAAATATGTCGATTATACGGCCGCCGAGATCGACGAGTTGTGGGCAGAGCGTGAGGCTTCGGAACAGACCCGAAAGTTGCTGGAGGAGAACGATCTCCCGAATCTTGCCCGTATCTTTACGGAGCGGCGTTATGTGCGTGAGGATAATCTTGCCATTTCGAAGAGTTACTTCGAATTGTTAAAAGAGAAAGGATTTTTCAATAATTAAACTTCAAAAGACATGAACATGAAACGGACGTGGAGCGTTGTGATGATGTGTGTGGCGGGCTTGCTCTGTTCGTCGTGTAGCGTCCGTCGTTATATTCCCGATGGTGAATATCTGGTCAATAAGGTCTCGATCACCGAGGATCGGAAAGCACCCCGCAAGGAACGCATCTCGTCGGGAGACATGGAAACCTACATCCGTCAGACACCCAACAAGCGTTTGCTGGGTACGAATTTCTACGTGTGGCTCTATACGAAGGCCAATCCCGAAAAGCACAACGGTTGGAACAACTGGAAACGCCGTGTGGGTGAAGAACCCGTGTTGATCAATGAGAAACTCACCCGGCAGAGCATCCGTAACCTGAAGATCTATATGGATTCGCGCGGCTTTTTCTCCTCGGAGGCGGTCTGTCGAATAGATACGAATTACCGTCGCCGTCGGGTGAACCTCGACTATCGTCTGCATCAGGGACAGCCCTACCGCATCTCGTCGATCGACTACGAATTTCGTGATGAGGCACTCAAGGAGATTATTCTGCCCGATACGGTCAATACGCTGCTCAAACGCGGTGCGCCGTTCGACACGAAGGTCTTGAACGAGGAACGCGAACGCATCGCCGAGAAACTCAACCGACTGGGGTACTTCAATTTTTCGGTCAATAATATTGAGTATGAAGCCGATACGCTGGGCGGAAACCAGCAGGTGGGGGTGAAGATGATCGTCAAACAGTTTCTGTTGGGGTATGACGATCAGGGTAATCCGCACATGGAGAACAATGCCGTTTACCGTATCAGAAACATCAACATCTATCCCGATTTCGATCCTACGGTGGCTCGTATCGACGATATGAAGACCAATCAACTGGATACGGTGAATTATCAGGGACTGAACATCATCTACAATAACCGCTTGAATCTGCGTCCCTTGGTGTTGCGCCGTACCGTGCCGTTGTACCCCAATACGATGTACAATTCGGCGACTGTGGCGCGTGCCTACTCCGATCTGATGTCGCTCGGCTATTTCCGTACGGCGCATATCTCGTTCCGCGAGGAACAGAATCCCTATGCGGAACCCAATTTCCTGAGTTATGTGGGACACGATGCCGATACCGCCCGCCGTTTGGTGCGCGAGGGGTATCTTTCGTGCAACATCATCTGCTCGCCGACCCTGAAGCAGAGTTTCAAGATCGACTTGGAGGGCAGTACCACTTCGAGTTTCTACGGTTTGAAAACAACGGTCGGCTACCAGAACCGCAATATTTTCCGGGGTGCGGAGTCGTTCGATGTGTCGGTGTCGATGGGTTACGAGTTTATGAAGATGCGCGAGACGAAGAAAAAACGCGCCACCGAATATGGAGTGACGCTTGGTTTGACCTTCCCGCGATTCCTTTTGCCGTGGCGTATGCCCAACCTGAGAACGATTCTTCAACCGAAGAGCAAGGTCGAGTTGTCGGTCAATGTGCAGGATCGTTCGTTCTACCACCGTACGCTGACGAGTGCGGGGCTGACCTATATGTGGCAGAATTTGCACTACACATCGTTCCTGTTGCGCCCGATCGACATCAATGTGGTGGATGTGAGTTATCTCGATCCCGATTTCTTGAGCCATACCACCAACCTCTATCTGATCAATAGTTACAAAACGCAGTTGATGGCAGGTCTGTCGTTCAGTATGACCTATAACAACCAGTTGAAAAACAAAGGGCTGAACGCTACGATGATCCGCCTGAACGGAGAAACGGCAGGTAACTTCGTGGGTGCATTGGCACACCTGTTCACCCATCCGACCTATGAGCCGAACGATACCTATCATAAGATTTTCGACATCCGTTATTCGCAATATTTCCGTTTCGATCTGAGCATGGCGCGCAAGATCATGCTGGGCGACAAGTGTGCGTTGGCGGGTCGTCTCTACGGCGGTATGGCGATGGCTTACGGCAACTCGACTTCCGTGCCGTTCGACCGTCTGTTCTATGCGGGCGGCAGCAACAGCATGCGTGGTTGGGCTCCGCGTGCATTGGGGCCGGGTTCGGCACCCATTACCGATACGGAATTTCCTACCCAGTTGGGTGACATCAAGTTGGAGGCCAACCTCGAATTTCGATTCCCGATCTGGAGCATCCTGCAAGGTGCGACCTTCTTCGATCTGGGTAACATCTGGTTTCTGCACAGCAATCCCGATCAGTATAGTAACGATGCGGTATTCTATTTGAAGAAATTTTACAAGCAGTTGGCATTCAACACGGGTCTGGGTCTTCGTTTCGACATCAAATTTGCCGTGTTGCGTCTGGACTGGGGTGTCCAACTCTACAACCCCAATATGCCGGCGGGCGAGCGGTGGATCAGGAAACTCCGCTGGAAGAATACCGCACTGAACTTCGGTGTCGGTTATCCGTTCTAAACAATCGTTAAGCCACAAAAAAGCGTCTGCCTTTCGATAGGGCGGACGCTTTTTTATCGGAAGAAACGGCTATTGCTGCTCCTTGTATTGCGTGGGCGACATGCCCGTGTTGCGCTTGAAGTAACTGCCGAAGAACGACTGGTTGGGGAAATTCAGATAATAGGCGATCTCCTGAATGCTCATGTGGGAGTGTTTCAGAAGGGTTTTGGCTTCGAGAATCACATAACTGTCGATCCATTCCGATACGGACTGACCGCTGATGCGTTTGATGAGGGTGGTCAGATATTTCGGGGTGATGCACAGTTGTCGGGCATAGAAACTTACGCTGCGTTCCCGGCGGTAGTGTTCTCCCAAGAGTTGCATGAAACGGCGGAAATAGTTTTCCGTACGATCGCGGACGGTATTGTTTGATTCGGGAAGTTTCGAGATGTAGTTGTAGATGATGTCGCAGACCTTGTAGAGCAGGGTGGTCAGCAGTCCGCTTACGACCTCCTTCGAGAATTGCGATTCGGGCGAGTGGATCTCGTTTCGGATCAGGGCAATAAATTCGCTCATCGAGTTGATGAGTTTTTGATCCGTCAATTCGAAACAGGGATGTTCCGAGAAACGCATCAGAAGCGGGATCATGCTCTTGAGGTCGATGTTCAGATGACGGATGAACTCCGACGATATGGCAACGATATGACCTTTGAAAGCACCGTATGCGTGTACTTGGATGATCGTGTTCGGAGCGAACAGGAACAGTGTGTTTTTCTTCAGATGACACTTGTGGAGGTTGTACGAGAGCATTGTTTCTCCTTCGATGCCGATGCCGATGATGAAGGCATCAATGCGGCACGGGAAACGGAAAGCCTCCAATTGCGATTCGCTTTCGGTGGCGATGCACTCGCTCATCAGTCCGTTGTGTTCTTCCCCCGAAAGCGCGAGCAGTTCCGTCAAACTGAAATCCGTAATCGGGTTTGTATTGTTATTTTTGTCCATAAAATTCGACTTTTAATAAACAAAAATAACATATATTTTTGAGATTTAGTTTGAAAAGTTTGTTGATTTCCGTTTTAGGATAAATGTGTGTACATAAAGACTTGCAGTGATGTGCCTGTGTGTGCGAAAAGATCAGGAAATCAGTTATTTCTACTATGATCTCTGTGATTACTTTTAAAACACTCCGAAAAACGGAGCGGATCACACGCCGATCCGCTCTGTTTTGTATTCTTTATCGGTATTTGTCGCCCCAGAGTTGTTCGATGCGGTCGGCGATTTTGCTTTCCGCACCGTTTTGGCGGTCGGGTTCGTAGAAACGATGTCCAGAAAGCGATTCGGGCATAAATTCCTGACGGACGAAATGCCCGGCGTAGTCGTGCGAATATTTGTAGCCTTTGCCGTAACCCGCCTCCTCCATGAGTTTGGTGGGGGCGTTGCGGATGTTGAGAGGTACGGGACGGTTCTGGGTGTCGTGCTGCACGAAGGCCAGAGCCTCGTTGATGGCACGGTAGGCGGAATTGCTTTTTGCACTTGTGGCGAGGTAGATGGTCGTTTCGGCCAGCGTGATGCGTGCTTCCGGCATGCCGATCTTGTGCACCGTGTCGAAGCAGGCATTCGCCAAAAGCAGGGCGTTTGGATTGGCAAGGCCGATGTCCTCCGAGGCGAGAATCACCAGACGGCGGGCGATGAACCGCGGTTCTTCACCTCCCGCCAACATGCGGGCGAGATAGTAGATGGCGGCATTGGGATCACTTCCGCGTACCGATTTGATGAACGCCGAGATGACGTCGTAGTGTTGTTCGCCGTTCTTGTCGTAGAGGGCGATGTTCTGTTGCAGACAATCGGTGACGTATTGGTCGGTGACCACCACACGACCCTCGGTTGCGCCGACGATGATGTCCAGAATGTTGAGCAATTTGCGGGCATCACCCCCCGAAAGACGGAACAGGGCGGCGGTCTCTTTTACCTCGATGTCGCGTGCCTTGAGTTCCGTGTCGGTCGTGATGGCGCGGTGGAGGAGGGTTTCGAGGTCGTCTTCCTCCATGGATTTGAGGATATAGACCTGACAACGGCTCAACAACGGCGAGATGACCTCGAACGAGGGATTCTCGGTTGTGGCACCGATCAGCGTGAAGATCCCCTGCTCAACGGCACCCAACAGCGAATCCTGCTGTGATTTGTTGAAGCGGTGGATCTCGTCGATAAACAGAAAGGGCGGTTTGGCATCGAAGAAGCGTTCTTTGCGGGCGCGTTCGATCACCTCGCGGACATCCTTCACACCCGACGTGACGGCCGACAGCGTGAAGAACGGTCGGTTGAGTTGTGTGGCGACGATCTTGGCCAGCGTGGTCTTGCCCACACCCGGAGGCCCCCATAAAATAAATGAAGGGACATTCCCCGTTTCGAAGAATTTGCGGAACACACCGTTCTTTCCGACCAGATGATCCTGACCGATGTATTCGTCGATGGTTTTGGGTCTGAGGCGTTCGGCCAAAGGAATATTTGCCATGATGCAAAAGTTGTTTACGGGATCAAAGATACGAAAAAACAAGCGACCGACAAACACTTGTCGGTCGCCTCTGGGTGCAAATTTGCACCGGGTTTATTTTTCCATCTTTCTCAGGAAACACTCGATCGTGTTCTCCATCAGGCAGCAGATGGTCATGGGACCCACACCGCCCGGAACGGGAGTGATGATCGAAGCCTTGGGTTCGATGCCTGCGAAATCCACATCACCGCACAATTTGCCGGTTTCGGGATCGCGGTTCACACCCACGTCGATGACGACCGTACCGTCGCTTACCATGTCGGGCGTCACGAATTTCGGACGACCGATGGCAACCACCAGAATCTCGGCACGACGCGTCACCTCACCGAGGTCCTTCGTGCGGCTGTGGGTGATGGTGACGGTGGCGTTGGCATCGAGCAGCAGCTTGGCCACGGGAAGACCCACGATGTTGCTGCGGCCGACAACCACGGCGTTCTTACCCTCGATCTCGACACCTGCCGTGCGCAACATCTTGATGATGCCTTTGGGAGTGCAGGGCAATACGCAGGGTTGTTTCTGCCACAGGGCGGCTACGTTGCCGGGGTGGAACCCGTCCACATCCTTGCTCTTGTCGATGGCCTCGATCACGCGGTCTTCGTTGATGTGACGGGGCAGGGGCAACTGAACGAGAATACCATCAACCGTATCGTCGGCGTTCAGATCGGCGATGATCTGGAGCAACTCCTCCTCGGAGATGGTTTCGGGTTTACGGATGGTGGTGTTCTTGATGCCCACCTCCTCGGATGCTTTGGCCTTGCCCTTCACGTAACTGATCGAACCGGCATCTTCACCGACCAGAATCACTACGAGGTGGGGTACACGGCCGTATTTTGCGGGGAAAGTCTTTACTTCCCCGGCCATTTCCTGCTTGAGTTTCAAAGCAAGTTCTTTTCCACTGATAATCATAGGTTTTAAGGTTTTTTATTTTTCAAATGCCCTCCATCCGATGTCCGAACGGTGGAACAGATTTTCACACTCGATCATTTCAACGCGGCGACGGGCATCTTCACGTGCCTCTTGAAGCGTTGCGCCCTTGCCGACAACCGTCATGACACGACCTCCTGCCGTAACGAAGCCCTTGTCGGTGGATTTCGTACCCATGTGGTAGATCCATGCACCGCGACCTGCCTCTTCCAGACCTTTGATCTCGAATCCCTTCTCGTAGGATCCGGGATAGCCTTTCGAGGCGAGGACAATGCCCAGAGTGGCGAAATCGTGCCATTCGAGTTGCATCGAACCGTGGTCGGCAACGGCCATGAAGGCATCCGCGATGTCGCTCTTCAAACGGGGCAACACCACTTCGGTTTCGGGATCGCCGAAACGGGCGTTGAACTCGATGACCTTGATGCCCTTGGCGGTTTTCATCAGGCCGCCGTAGAGAATACCCTCAAACGGGCAACCCTCCTTGACCATGGCATCGGCGGTCGGCTGCATAATCTGCTCCAGAGCGTATCGTTCGTCTTCCTCGGTGATGAAAGGCAGCGGCGAGTAAGCACCCATACCGCCCGTATTGGGGCCTTTGTCGCCGTCGCAGGCGCGTTTGTGGTCCTGTGCCGAAACCATCGGCCATACCTTGTGACCCGACACGAAACACATATACGAGAACTCGACACCTTCCAGATATTCCTCGATGACGACACTTCCCTTGCCGAATTTGTCGTCGAGCAACATATCGCGCAGTGCCTCGTCGGCCTCCGCCTCGGTCATGGCGATGACCACACCCTTGCCGGCTGCCAATCCGTCGTATTTCAAAACGGTCGGCACACCCGTCCGGCGTACGTAGTCGCGTGCGGCTTCATACTCCGAGAATACCTTGTAGGCGGCGGTGGGGATTTGGTATTTGTGCATCAGATCCTTGGCAAACTCTTTCGAGCATTCGATCTGTGCGGCGGCTTTCGTCGGGCCGACGATCTTCAGACCGCGCTCCTTGAACAAATCGACAATACCCACGGCCAGTGCGGCTTCGGGGCCTACGACCGTCAGTGCGATGTTGTTTGCCTCAGCGAAATCAGCCAGTTTCTCGCATTCGCTGACACCGATGGCCACGCACTCGGCCTGAAGGGCAATGCCCGCATTACCCGGTGCGCACCAGATTTTATCGACCTGCTTTGAACGGGACAGCGCATCGACAATGGCGTGTTCGCGACCGCCCGAACCAATAACCAGTACTTTCATGGTTTTACCTTTTTAATGACTGTGTATCCGCAACCTTGGTCGCGGATACACAGAGTTTTACATGCTTGAAATAAAGGGAGTGCTCCCGATTAGTGCTTGAAGTGGCGTTCGCCCGTGAATACCATGGCGATACCCAATTCGTTGGCCTTGCGGATCGAGTCCTCGTCGCGGATCGAACCACCCGGCTGGACGATGGCTGTCACGCCGTATTCGGCGGCCAGCGTCACGCAGTCGTCGAAGGGGAAGAAGCCGTCCGATGCGAGTACCAGACCTTCGCTAAAACCTGCGGCCTTGGCCTCTTTCAGTGCGATCTCGGCCGAACCGATGCGGTTCATCTGACCTGCGCCCACACCCAGGGTGCGACCGTCGCGAACGACGACGATGGCGTTCGATTTCACGTGCTTGACGATGTGCCAGCCGAAATTCATGTCGGACATCTGTGCCTCTTCGGGCTTACGCTCCGTGACGCACATCTCGGCCGTTACGGTACGGGTCTCGGTGTCGGCCTGCTGCATGAGCATACCGCCGTTCATGCCGACATACTGATACTCGGCAACCGCACCCTCCATATCGACCTCCAGAAGACGCAGATTCTTCTTCGTCTCCAGCACTTCCAAAGCCTCCTTGTCGAACTTCGGAGCCATGATGATCTCCAGAAAGATCGGCTTCATGAGTTCGGCGACTTCGCGTGTTACGGTGCAGTTTGTGGCGACGATACCGCCGAAGATCGACACCTTGTCGGCTTCGTAGGCCTTCGTCCAAGCCTCGATGACATCCTTACCCGTGGCGGCACCGCATGGATTCATGTGCTTCAGCCCCACGCAGAACGGCTCCTTGAACTCGCGGACGATGTTCAGCGCAGCCTGTGCGTCCTGAATGTTGTTGTACGACAACTCCTTGCCGTGCAACTGCTTGGCAAAGGCAGGCGAGTAACTTACGGGGTCGGCCTGACGATAGAACTTGGCGGTCTGGTGGGGATTCTCGCCGTAACGCAACGATTGCACGAGGTCATATTCGAGGAAGAGTTTCTCGTTCAGACCTGCCTGCTTGCGCATGTAGGTGGCGATCATCATATCGTATTCGGCAGTGTGGGTATAGGCCTTGGCCGATAGTTCGAGACGGGTTTCCTTGCGGGTGTTTCCCTCTCGGTGGATTTCGTCGATGATGCGGCGGTAGTCCGAGGGGTCACATACGACCGTCACATCGGCCCAGTTCTTGGCAGCCGAACGCAACATCGAAGGGCCGCCGATGTCGATGTTCTCGATGGCATCGGCCATCGTCACACCCTCCTTGGCGATCGTCTGACGGAACGGATAGAGATTGACACAAACCATGTCGATAAATTCGATGCCGTTGTCCTTCAACGCCTTGATGTGTGACGGATCGTCGCGTCGTGCCAACAGACCGCCGTGTACTTTGGGGTGGAGTGTCTTGACGCGACCGTCACAAATTTCGGGGAATCCCGTTACATCGCTGATGTTGATCACCTTGACACCCTCCTTTTGGAGGAGGTTCATCGTGCCGCCTGTGGCAATGACTTCCCATCCGGCCGCACGCAAGTCGCGGGCAAACTCTACGACACCTGTTTTATCGCTTACACTGATTAATGCACGCATATATCTTATTTCTCCTTTTTATTTTAATAATTTGTTAATCGTCTCCACGTAGAGGATATGTTCCACGGCGTGGATTTTTTGTTCGAGTTCGTCAATGTCTCTACCGTAGTATTCGAACCCGCGCTGGGCGATGATCTTGCCGCCGTCGAGCGTGGCATCGACCTGATGAATCGTCACACCGAACACCTTGACGCCGTATTCGAAGGCATCGCGGATGCCGTGTGCTCCCGGAAACGAGGGGAGCAGGGCGGGATGGATGTTGATGATCCGTCCGCCGTAGGCCTCGAGCAACGTGTCGCCCACAATACGCATATAACCTGCCAGACAGATCAGTTCGACTCCGGCCTCCTGCAATCGGGTGACGATCTCGCGTTCGAAATCGGCCTTCGAAGGGTAATCCTTCGGCGAGAATGCAAAAGCGGGCACATGGTGATTCGCGGCACGCTCCACCACTTTGGCCTGCGGTTTGTCGCATACCATCAGAACGACCTCGGCATCAATCTGATGCTTCTCGCACGCCGTGACGATGGCCTCGAAATTCGAACCGCTTCCGCTGGCAAAAACTGCTATTTTGTGCATGGCTGTTTGATTGTGACGCCCTCGCCCTCGATGACCTTACCGATCACCGATGCGCGTTCGCCGTTCTTCTTCAGGATCTCGATGGCGCGATCGGCATCCTTGGCATCGAGTGCGATGACCATACCGATACCCATGTTGAAGATGTTGAACATCTCGCGGTGGGGAATCTTGCCGTACTTTTCGAGGAACTGGAACACGGGCAGAATCTCCCACGAACCGTGCTCGATCTCGACACCCTGACCCTCTTTCAGAATACGGGGAATGTTCTCGTCGAAACCGCCGCCCGTGATGTGGCTGATGCCGTGAACGTCCAACTCGTGAACCACTTCGAGCACCTGCTTTACGTAGATGCGCGTCGGGGTCAGAAGTACGTGACCCAGAAGATCTTCCGAGAGTTCGGGATACGACTTGTGCAGGTCGAGGTTGTTGTCCGATACAACCTTGCGCACGAGGCTGAATCCGTTCGAGTGCACACCCGTAGATTGGATGCCGACCAATACGTCACCCACCTTTACCTTCGAGCAGTCGATGAGTTTCGATTTCTCGACCACACCCACCGTGAAACCTGCGATGTCGTATTCGCCGTCGGAATACATACCCGGCATTTCGGCCGTTTCGCCACCGACCAGTGCGCAGCCTGCCTGACGGCAACCCTCGGCAACACCCGCTACGATGGCTTCGATTTTCTGGGGTTCATTGTGGCCCACGGCAACGTAATCGAGGAACTCCAGCGGTTCTGCACCCTGAGCCAGCACGTCATTGACACACATGGCCACGGCATCAATACCGATCGTGTCGTGCTTGTCCATCTCGAAAGCCAACTTGAGTTTGGTGCCGACACCGTCCGTACCGCTCACCAGTACGGGTTCCTTCACCTTGAGTGCCGACAGGTCGAACATACCGCCGAAAGCACCGATGTTGCCCATCACGCCCAGACGGTTGGTCGAAGCCACATGTTTCTTGATGCGTCGTACTACTTCGTAACCGGCCTCCAAATTTACACCGGCTTTTTCATATGATTGAGCCATAATTCTCGTTTTAATCAGATTTTACAAAAAGGTTATTCGTCGATTTTGCTTTTTGCCTGCTCTTCATAACTGTACAGAGCCGTGGGGTAGTGTCCCGTGAAGCAGGCCATACACAACTCGTCGCGTTTGCCGGCTTTCAGCAGCGCATCGGGCGAGAGGTAAGCCAGCGAATCGGCACCGATGATCTGGCGTACTTCATCGACACTGCGGTAAGCCGAGATCAACTGATCCTTGGTCGAGGTATCCACGCCGTAGAAACACGAACTGGTCATTTCGGGCGAGGCAATACGCACATGTACCTCCTTGGCACCCGCTTCGCGCAACATCTTGATGATACGGCGCGAGGTCGTACCGCGGACGATCGAGTCATCGACCAGTACGATGCGTTTGTCCTTGACGATCGAACGCACGGCCGAAAGTTTCATGCGTACACCCTTCTCTCGCATTGCCTGCGAAGGCTGGATGAACGTACGGCCGATGTATTTGTTCTTGATCAGACCCATTTCGTACGGGAGTCCGCTTGCCTCGGCATAACCCATCGCGGCACTCAGACTCGAATCGGGTACACCCACCACGATGTCGGCATCGGCGGGAGCCTCCTTGAAGAGCAGACGTCCCGATTCTTTGCGGTAGGCGTGGACGTTGCAACCCTCGATGTCGCTGTCGGGGCGTGCGAAATAGATGTACTCCATCGAGCACATCGTATGACGCTTGTACTCCGAGAAATCGCAACTGCGGATGCCCTTTTCGGAGATCGTGACGATCTCGCCGGGGTTGATGTCGCGGATGTATTCCGCACCGATCGTGTCGAAGGCGCAGGTCTCGCTGGCAACCACATAACCGCTGCCCAGACGGCCGATCGACAGGGGGTGGAATCCGTTCTTGTCGCGGCACGCATAGATGCGGTTCTTGGTCATGATCAGGATCGAATAGGCACCTTCCATCATGTTCAGTGCGTCGATGATGGCGTAGATACGGGGGCGATCCTTCTGAGCGTTTTCCTTCTTGATCAGGTGAGCCAGCACCTCGCAGTCGGAAGTGGACTGGAAAAGGCTGCCTTTGTTTTCGAGATAGGTGCGCAATAGTTTGGCATTGACGATGTTGCCGTTGTGTGCCAGAGCGAAGTCGCCTGTGTTGTGTCGGAACATCAGCGGTTGGATGTTTTCATTGCCTGTGCATCCCTGCATCGGGTAACGCACATGGCCGACGGCCATCGTGCCGTGAAGTTTCGAGATTTTCTCTTCGTTGAAAACCTCCGTCACCAGACCTGCACCACGCTGGCGGTTGAATTGTCCGTCCTTATCGACGGTCACGATACCGCACCCCTGCTGTCCGCGATGTTGCAAGGCATGGAGTGCATAGTAGGTGAGTGAAGCGGCGTTCTCGACACCTACGATGCCGAAAACACCACATTCCTCATGCAATTCGCGATCTACAATCGGTTCAAACATACTATTTCTCAACTTTTTCCAAACGGGACAGAATTTCCTCGTACGCTTCTTTTACGCGACCAAGATCACGGCGGAAACGGTCCTTGTCCAGTTTCTCGTTGGTCTTCTTGTCCCACAGACGGCAAGTGTCGGGCGAGATCTCGTCGGCGAGGACGATCTCACCGTCGCTCGTCTTGCCAAATTCGATCTTGAAGTCGATCAGGTTGATATCCATCTCATCGAAGAGTTTGATCAGCACTTGGTTGATGCGGGCGGTCATATCGTAAATCTGCTTCAACTCGTCGTAGGTGGCGACACCCAGAGCCACAGCGTGGTGGTCGTTGATCAGAGGATCTCCCAGAGCATCGTCCTTGTAGCAGATGTCGAAGATCACGTTCGAGGGTTTCGTACCTTCCTCGATGCCCAGTCGCTGAGCCATCGAACCTGCAATCACATTGCGGACAATCACCTCAAGGGGGATGATTTTCACACGGCGGCAAAGCTGGTCGCGGTTGTTCAACGTCTCGATGTAGTGGGTCTTGATGCCTGCCTCGTGCAGACGGTGGAAGATCAAAGTCGAGATCGTGTTGTTCAACTCGCCCTTACCCTCGATTGTAGCCTTCTTGATGTTGTTGAATGCCGTGGCGGCATCTTTGTAATGGATGATGATCTTGTCGGGATCATCGGTCAAGAACACCTGTTTGGCTTTTCCTTCGTAGAGCATTTCCAATTGTTTCATAGCGTGTGTGGTTTAAAAGATTTTGTATGATTTTATTGCTTATTTCTTGCGAAAATAATTGACTGCATTGGTGAAGAGCAATTGCTCCTTGTTTCCGGCAATGTTTTTGAATACATTCGGCTCCCAACGCTCCGTGTGACCCATCTTACCGAGGATCTGGCCGTCCTTCGAGACGATACCCTCGATGGCATCGGTCGAGCCGTTGGGGTTGAAGGGGGCTTTGCCCGTGGGCTGACCTTGGGCATCGGCATACTGGAAGGCGACCTGCCCGTTCTCGAAGAGTTCGCGTGCAAGTTCTTCGCCGACGACGAAGCGACCCTCACCGTGGCTTACGGCGATCGAGTGGAGATCTCCCTCGTGGAATCCTGCCAGCCATGGCGAGGTTACGGAATGAACGCGCGTGGTCACGATCTGCGAGATGTGGCGGTTGATGTCGTTGCGGAACAGCGTGGGCGACTCTTTGGTGAGCATGCCCAGACGTCCGTAGGGCAGAAGACCCGATTTAATCAAGGCTTGGAAACCGTTGCAGATGCCGAGGATCAGACCTCCGCGGTCGAGCAGTGCGTGAACCGATTCGCGGATGTCGGCGTTGTTCAGTACATTGACGATGAACTTGGCCGAACCGTCGGGTTCGTCACCTGCCGAGAAACCTCCGGCCAAAGCCAAAATGTGGCAGTGGTCGATGTGGCTCTTCATCTCGGCGATCGACTGGAGAATGTCGTTCTCCTCAAGGTTGCGGATAACGCTCGTCTCGACCTTGGCACCTGCCTTGCGGAATGCCTTGGCGGTGTCGTAGTCGCAGTTTGTGCCGGGGAATACGGGGATGTAGGCTACGGGATGCTCGACGGCCTCACCCTTGTAGGTCAGCGTGCGCTCAACCGACGGGTGCTTTTCGGGCATCGGACGATCCATACCCTTGTCGGCGTAGATCTTGTTGTAGTCGGCGGTGTTGGCTTCGTACAACTCCTCCAATGTGAACTTCGTGCCGTTGATGTCGATCTCGGCCTGCGACAGGGTTTCACCAAGTACCTCCACAGCGGGGTATTCGGGCAACATGTCGCACTCTGCGAGGATCGAACCGTAGGCGTAGTCGTATAATTTCTGTTCGTCACAGCGGATCGCGGCACCGATCTCGTTACCGAACGACATCTTGGCGATTGCCTCGCCGATACCGCCGAACCCGATCGACCATGCCGAGAAGATCCTGCCCTTCTCGATCTGTTCGCTGACGAACGTAAAGTTTTTCTTCAATTGCTCCGTGTCGGGCATGCCGTTTTTCAGAGGCGTGTGGCGGATCAGACAAAGTTTGTGTCCTGCACCCTTGAAATCAGTCGAGATGACCGTCGAGGCATTGACCGTGGTGATGCCGAATGCCATCAGCATGGGCGGAACGTGGATCATATCTTGGAACGTACCCGACATCGAGTCCTTACCGCCGATCGACGGCAGACCCAATTCGACCTGCATTTTCAAGGCACCGAGCAGTGCGCTGAGCGGTTTGCCCCAAGTGGTTGCTTCATGGGTCATGCGCTCGAAATACTCCTGATACGAGTAGCGCATGCCGTCGAAACGGGCACCTGCGGCCACGACCTTGGCGGCGGCCTCGATCACGGCGTATGCGGCACCGTGATAGGGACTCCATTTCGAGAGGAAGGGGTTGTAACCGAAGGCCATGATGCTGGCCGTGTCGGTGTAGCCGTCCACGGGAAGTTTCTGCACCGAAACCTGCGTCTCGGAGCGTTGCGTCTTACCGCCGAAGGGCATCAGTACCGTCGAACGGCCGATCGTCGAGTCGAACATTTCGATCAGACCGCGCTGCGAGAGTACGTTGCGATCCTTGAGGTTGTTCTTGAAACGCTCCTCGGTGGTTGCGCCCTTGACCTCGCGGCGGAATACGTCGCGCTCCTCGACCTTGCCGATCTTGGCTTTGGTGTAGTGCTTGGCACCTGCGCTGTCGATGAACGAACGCTTCATATCGACGATCAGTTCGCCTTTATAGAACATGCGCATGCGGGCGTTGTTCGTCACGTCGGCAGCCTCGACCACCTCGATGTTCTCCTCGCGGCAGTACTCCGTGAACTGTTTGACATCCTTCTCTTCGACAACCACCGCCATGCGTTCCTGCGATTCGCTGATGGCCAACTCAGTGGCATTCAGACCGCTGTATTTTACGGGTACACGATCCAGATAGATGTCCAGTCCGTCGGCCAACTCTCCGATGGCTACCGACACACCGCCTGCACCGAAGTCGTTCGATTTCTTGATGAGTTTGGTCACTTCGCCGCGACGGAACAAACGCTCCAGTTTGCGCTCTTCGGGTGCGTTACCTTTCTGTACCTCGCTGCCGCACGATTCCAGCGAGTGGTCGTCGTGCTCCTTCGAAGAACCCGTTGCACCGCCTACACCGTCACGACCCGTGCGACCGCCCAGAAGGAGGATCTTGTCGCCTGCGGCGGGTGTCTCGCGGCGTACGTTGTCGGCTTTCACGGCACCTACGACGGCACCGACCTCCAAACGTTTGGCCACATAGTCGTCGTGATAGATCTCGCGCACGTGGGTTGTGGCAAGACCGATCTGATTGCCGTAACTTGAGTAACCTGCGGCGGCACGCTTCGAGATGACGCTCTGCGGCAGTTTGCCTGAGAGGGTTTCGGAAACGGGCTGCCAGATATTGCCTGCACCCGTCACGCGCATGGCCTGATAAACATAACTGCGTCCCGACAACGGGTCGCGGATGGCACCGCCCAGACAGGTCGATGCACCGCCGAACGGCTCGATCTCGGTGGGATGGTTGTGGGTTTCGTTCTTGAACTGCATGAGCCAACGCTCCTTCACGCCATCGACATCCACATCGACGAACACCGAACAGGCGTTGTTCTCCTCGCTGACCTCCATGTCATCGAGCAGACCCTTTTTGCGCAGATAGCGCGCGCCGATCGTGGCAAGATCCATCAGACAGATGCTCTTGTGTTCTCGACCCAACTCGTGACGGATGTTCAGATAAAGTGCCAACGTGTCGTCGATGTCGCTCTTGACGAACGAATCCTCGACCTCGATGCCCTCCAACTCGGTGGTGAAGGTGGTGTGACGGCAGTGGTCGCTCCAATAGGTGTCGAGGATGCGGAGTTCCGTTTCCCGGGGATCGCGACCCTCGGCCTTGAAGTAATTGACTACCTCACGCAGGTCGTCGGCATTCATCGCCAGACCGTATTTTTGGCAGAACGGCTCGAGATTCTTCTCCTCCATCTTGGTGAATCCGTCCAGCACGGGAACGGGAGCCACTTCGACCTGATCCATCTCGCTCAGACGCGTCAGATCTTTTTCGCGCGACTCCACGCCGTTGATGTAGTAGTGGCGGATGCGGTTCAGATCCTCCTCGGATACCGAATTGTCGAATATGAGCAACTTGCCCGAACGAATCTTGACATCTGCCTTGGGATCGACCAGACGAACACAATCGACAGCCGAAGCGGCACGCTGATCGAACTGTCCGGGAAGACTTTCCACGGCAAGGAATCTTTTGCCCTTTAAGTCACACGATTCGCTTACGGTGTCCGTCACGGTCTCGCCGAATACCGAATAGAGGCTCTTCTGGAGCAACTCCTCGGTGAATCCGAACAAATCATAGACGTTTAGTAAACGCAACTCCTTGATCGACAGATTCAGGTTGAGATTCAATTCGCGGCGCAGGCTGTCGGCCTCAACGCAGAAACGCGGAAGTTTCTCGACGAAAATACGATAGTTGGTTTTCATTTATACAGTGTTTATTTTGTTTCGGTTAATTCGTTTATACAAAGCGTTTTGCCCAATCGCGCTCGTACTCTTCCCCGGTCATCGGAGTGAAGGTGATGTGTCCCATCTTGCGTTTGGGACGACTCTCGCTTTTGCCGTAGAGGTGAACGAATACACCCTTGTGATTCTCGCGGAGAATTTTCTCGGCCTCGTCGAGATCCTGTCCCAAGATGTTTTTCATCACCGTGGGGGCAACGAGTGCGGGATGGCGGAGCGGTTCGCCCAAAAGGTAACGTGCCAATTCGCGGTATTGGTTTGTGGTCGATCCCTCGATGGTGTAGTGTCCCGAATTGTGGGGACGCGGTGCCATCTCGTTGAAGTAGATCTCCTCGCCCTTGATGAAATATTCGATGGCGAGGATGCCTTCGTAACCGCACTCGCGCATGAAGTGTTCGCTCTGGCGGCGGAGTTTCTCGCGTACCGTGTCGCTCAGTTCGGCAGGCACGAAACACAGGTCGAGGATGCCGTCGCGGTGGACGTTGCGACCCACGGGGAAACTGACCACTTCGTCCTTCGAGGCGACCATCACGATGCTTGCCTCAAAGTCGAATTTGACAAACTGTTCTAAGATGCAGGGAACCGACAGAAGGGGCAGTGCCTTGGCAATGTCCTCCTCGGTTTTGATGACCTGCTGACCGTGACCGTCGTAACCCATCGTGCGGGTTTTCAGTACGGCGGGAAGACCCACTTCGAGAACGGCGCGGCGCAAAGACTCTTCGTCATCGACCTGTGCATAGAGCGGGGTTCGGAGTCCGTGGTTGCGGGCGTTGTCCTTCTCGCGAAGACGATCCTGCGAGTCGTACAGCGGTTTGTAGCCTTGCGGAATGTTGTATTTTTTGCAGAGCGGGATCAGAATCTCGCCCGGCACGTTTTCAAATTCGTAGGTCACCACGTCGCTCTTGCGGCACAACTCCTCGACGGCTTCGGGGTCGTTGAACGGCTTGGCGATGTGCTCCTCGCAAACGGCGGCTGCGGGAGCGTCCTTTGCGGGATCGAGCGTGATGCAGTGTGCACCCAGACGATGTGCCTCCTCGGCAAGCATCAGTCCCAACTGGCCTCCGCCGATAATTCCGATTGTCTTCATACTCGTGGGGCGGATTAAAGGGTGGCGTTGAGAACGGTTTCGGTCTGGTTTTTGCGGAACTCCTTCAGGCGGACGTTGAGCGTCTTGTCCTGAAGTGCGAGGATTGAGACGGCGATCAGTGCGGCATTCTTCGCACCGTTGATGGCTGTCGTGGCAACGGGTACGCCGCCCGGCATCTGGACGATCGAAAGCAGCGAATCGAGACCGTTCAATGCGCGCGACTTGACCGGAACGCCGATTACGGGCAGTGTCGTCATGGCAGCAACCATACCCGGCAGGTGTGCTGCACCTCCCGCACCGGCAATGATCACTCCGATGCCCCGATCTTCGGCCGTCTTGGCATATTCGAACATCAGATCGGGTGTGCGGTGTGCGCTGACTACCCGTTTCTCATATTCGACTCCAAACTCTTCGAGCATCTTGACCGCATCGGTCATTACTTCGTAATCGCTCGTGGAACCCATAATTACACCGACTTTCATAATCTTGTTCTTGCTTTTGTTCGGCCGCGGGGACGGTTGATTTTTCGCCCCTTTCGGCTTTTATTTGTTAAAAATTAATCGTATCTTGCAAAAATAGATCCGCCACAACAGATTATGTTATGGCGGATTTCAGGATATATTTTATCTTTTTGTTGCTGTTGAGCCTTCGATGCAGTGCCCCCAAAATTCTGCGAAACGGATTTCCCTTCGCGCAAAACGTCCGATGCGAACATTGTTGCAGTGATGCTTCCACCCGCAAACTGTTGCCATCGGTGTCGGCCTGAGTCCGATGATGACACAGGTCGCAATTTGACTTCGGTATCCCCAAAATTCAGTATGTGACGTGTTTTGACCTCCTCATTTATGGGGAGATCATTATATATATATAGGTGTGTATCCGAATTGGGGAGAGCCGCCGGTCGGTCGATTGCGGAATATTGTGCCGCAACGCAGAGAGCAGAATGTATGTCCTGCATCTTCGAAAGTGCGTGTCGCTCGATATGGCTGGCAGTAGTCATCGAAAGTAGTTAAAAAAGCCTTTGAAAAGAATCTTTTGATTAACCATACAAAATTACGGATTAAAATCAGAACTGCAAAATCTTCCCCGGAAAAAGTATTGACATTTTATTGACAATTTCCGCCTCGCGGCAGTTTCTGCCCGAAAATTGCGACGTCGCGCAAATTAGGTATGAAAAAAGTGCACTTTCTCCAAAAGATTATTATCTTTGTATGCCATAAGGATCGCCGGAGGGTGGTCGTGACACATGCTAACGAAATCGAGATGAACAAAACCTTAGTCATAATTCCGACGTATAACGAAAAAGAGAATGCAGCCCAGATGATCGAAAAAGTGTTTTCGTTGAGCGAAGAATTTTTTCTGCTGGTCATCGATGATCATTCTCCCGACGGTACCGCCGAAATTGTCAAAGGCAAACAGTTGAAATATCCCGACCGATTGTTCCTTATCGAACGTGAGGGTAAACAGGGTTTGGGTACGGCTTATATCCGGGGTTTCAAATGGGCGTTGGACCGCGATTTCGATTACATCTGCGAGATGGATTGCGATTTCTCGCATAATCCCGACGATTTGTTGCTCCTGACCCGTTCGGCACAGTCGGGTAACGATGTGGTTGTGGGGTCGCGCTATGTGAAGGGCATCAATGTGGTCAATTGGCCGATGTCGCGTCTGCTGTTGTCGTACTTCGCTTCGAAGTATGTGCGCATCGTGACGGGCATGCCGCTCAACGATGCCACGGCGGGATTTGTCTGTTACTCGCGTCGCGCCCTTCAGACGATTGATCTGGATCGCATCCGCATGAAGGGATACGGCTTTCAGATTGAGATGAAATATTCGGCATGGCGGCTCGGACTGAAAATTAAGGAGGAATCCATAGTTTTCACCGAACGGCGGGAGGGTTCCTCGAAAATGTCGGGCGGAATCTTCGGAGAGGCACTCTTCGGAGTGGTCAAATTGCGTCTGGCTAAGATCCGTTCCCGCGCCGATCGTCTGAAAACACACGAAAATAACCTAAAGTGAAAATAATCTTTCGAAATGTAAGGAAGATCAAGAAAAAATTGTATATTTGTAATCACACTAACTTAAATCTACTAACGAAATTAAAGTATGGACAAAAAATCTGTGCACGAAGTTAAAGATGTCGTGATCCGATTCTCAGGGGACTCCGGAGACGGCATGCAGCTTACCGGCACGCTTTTCTCCGACACTTCGGCTTTGTTCGGTAACGGAACATCCACTTTCCCCGATTATCCTGCCGAAATCCGCGCCCCGCAAGGAACCGTAGCCGGTGTTTCCGGTTTTCAGGTACACTTCGGTGACTCGCGTCAAATGAACCCCGGCGACTATTGCGATGTCTTGGTTGCCATGAATCCCGCAGCACTCAAAGCGAACCGTAAATGGCTCAAACCCAGTGCAACCGTAATCCTTGACGGTGATTCCGTTACGGAGGAGCACTTGAAGAAGGCCGGTTTTAAAACCACCGATATCGTTTCCGAGTTGAATCTCGACGGTTACAACCTGATCGTTCCCGACATCACGTCGATGACGCGTGAGGCATTGAAGGACAGCGGTCTGGACAACAAGGGTATCGTAAAGTGCAAAAACATGTTTGCACTGGGTATCTGCTTCTGGATGTTCGATCGTCCCGAAGAACACGCATTCCAGTACCTTGAGGCCAAGTTCAACAAGAAGAATCCTGCCATCGCCGAGGCCAACAAAAAGGCCATCCGCGCAGGTTACGATTATGCAGCCAACACCCATCAGTTTGCAAATACCTATACCGTTGCTCCCGCTCCCCGCAAGAAGGGAACCTATCGTTCGATCAGCGGTAACGTGGCTACGGCATGGGGCTTGATCGCCGCTTCGGAAAAGGCTCACCTGCCTTTGTTCTGCGGTTCGTATCCCATTACACCCGCCACCGTCGTACTGGAGGAATTGGCAAAGCGTAAGGAACTGAACGTCAAGACAGTTCAGGCCGAGGATGAAATCGCGGGTATCTGTACCGCCATCGGTGCTTCGTATGCCGGTAACTTCGCCGTGACTTCGACGTCGGGTCCCGGTCTTTCGCTCAAGAGCGAGGCTCTGGGTCTGGCCGTCATGTTGGAGTTGCCGCTGGTTGTTGTCGATGTACAGCGTGGCGGTCCTTCGACGGGTCTTCCCACCAAGACAGAGCAGAGCGACCTGATGCAGGCTCTGTACGGACGTAACGGCGAATGCCCCGTGGCCATCGTTGCCGCTTCGTCGCCGAGCGACTGTTTCCACTATGCGTTCGAGGCAGGTCGTATTGCCATGGAACACATGGTTCCTACCATCCTGTTGAGCGACGGTTTCATTGCCAACGGTTCGGAGCCTTGGAAGATTCCTTCGATGTCGGAATATCCCGAAATCAAACCTCCTATTGTAGATGATGCACCCGAAGGCGGTTTCATGCCTTACGTGCGCAACGAGAAACTGGCCCGTGGTTGGGCATTCCCCGGTAAAAAGGGTCTGGAGCACCGTATCGGCGGTCTGGAGAAGGATGCCGTCAAGGGTAATATCTCGCACGATCCCGACAACCACCAGAAGATGGTTAAGTTCCGTGCCGCAAAGGTTGCCAAGATTGCCGACTACCTGCCCAAACAGGAAGTTTACGGTGACGAGGAAGGCGATTTGCTGGTAGTGGGATGGGGCGGTACCCGCGGTCATCTGCAAACCGCAGTGGATCAGCTGAGAGAGGAAGGCAAGAAGATTTCGCTTTGCCACTTCAACTACATCAACCCGCTGCCTCACGGCGTTCACGATATCTTCAAGAAGTTCAAGAAGATCGTCGTATGCGAGTTGAACGAAGGTCAGTTTGCGAACTACCTGCGTCAGCAGTTCCAAGAGTTCCAATATGAGCAGTGCAACAAGTGTCAGGGTCTTCCCTTCACTGTTGTAGAGTTGAAAGAAAAATTTGAATCCTTATTGAAATAACGTCATGGCAGACTACAAATACACACCTGCGGATTTCAAGAGCGATCAAGAGGTACGCTGGTGCCCCGGATGCGGTAATCACGCAATCCTGAATGCAGTGCAACGTGCGCTGCCCGTAATCGCAGATGAAACTGACACTCCCCACAACCTTTTCACGTTTGTATCGGGTATCGGTTGCTCGTCGCGTTTCATTTATTACATGAAGACTTTCGGCTTCCACTCGGTTCACGGTCGTGCAAACGCCGTCGCTACGGGTGTGAAGGTGGCAAATCCCAAACTGGCCGTATGGGTATGTTCCGGTGACGGTGACTCGTTGGCTATCGGTGGTAACCACTTCATCCACGCGATCCGTCGTAACGTCGATCTGAACATGATCCTGTTCAACAACGAGATCTATGGTTTGACCAAAGGTCAGTACTCGCCGACGACCAAACTCGGCAAGATCACCAAGACTTCGCCCTACGGTACGGTTGAGAAACCGTTCAACCCCGGTGAGTTGGTAATCGGTGCCAAGGGTACGTTCTTTGCACGTTCGGTCGATATGGAGGTGAACCTCTCGAAAGACTGTATGGTGGCTGCTGCCAAGCACCACGGCATGTCGGTGATCGAGATTCTGCAAAACTGCGTGATCTTCAACGACAAGACCCACGCACTGTATGCAGGAGACAAGGCTACTCGTCTGGAGCACACCATCACGCTGAAACACGGCGAGAAGATGTTGTTCGGTGCCAATAAAGACAAAGGTCTGGTATTCGAGAACATGAAACTGAAGGTTGTTACCATCGGTGAGGACGGCTATACGCTCGATGATATTCTGGTTCACGATGCGCATGAGAAGGACACCACGCTGCACATGATGCTGGCAGCCATGAAGTATCCGGATTATCCGGTTGCTCTGGGTGTCATCCGTTCGGTTGCCGAACCCAATGTTTACGATCAGGCTGTTGAGAAACAGTGTGAGGAAGTTAAGGCCAAGAGCAAGATCCACTGCGTGGACGATCTCTTGCATTCGGGCGAGATTTGGGAGGTTGAATAATCTCTTTAAACCAAAATACGAAAAACGGGACGATCTTCGGATCGCCCCGTTTTTTTTGTCGTTTAAAATTCGATTCCGAAACGGAAGGTGACAAAGTCGTAGTCGCCCTTATCCATTATGGTGTAACCGATGCCGCAATTAAGACCGAACCCCCGTCGGAATCCGAATCGGACGCCGAGCGTCGGGTTGTAGTAGCCGCTCTCCCAATCGCCGAAGGCGTAACCTGCCCGCAGATCCAAGTAGGGCGTGACCCAGTTACGCATGAAGCAGGTGTTGAGGTTCAGAAAGACGGGCGCACAGGTGGCGTTGTCGGAGATGTCCAGACCGAACATTTCGCTGCTTTCAAAGTATTTGATAATGCCCACACCCGCACCCAAGAAAAGGTGGGGCGAGAATTGGTAGCCGTGGACGGTCGAAAGACCGAGTGTAAATTCCTGAAAATCTTCAGACGGGACGAGTCCCTGATCCAGGATCACCAATCCGCGATAACCGTGTTGCAGAATGCGGTCGGCTTTCGTTGTCGGGGGCGTGTCGGATTGGGGTGCGGCAGAGAGCAGGGTGGTCGCCAAAAGGGCGAGCGAGAGGGCGAAAAATCGCTTCATAAAGATCAGTTTAAGGGTTGGGTACTACAAATATAGGCATTTAGAGCGGAAGTGGGGCGATGAAATGGTGTGTTTTTGCAGAAACATTGAACCCGATCCCGAATTTTTACGTACCTTTGTCTCAAATAATCATTATATAAAATCACAAAGATATGAAACCCGAATACAGACCTTTCGTAGATGAACTTATCGAACTTTGCATCAAAGAAGATATCGGTGACGGCGATCACACGTCACTTTCGTGCATCCCTGCCGACGAGCACGGACGTATGCGCCTTTTGTGCAAACAGGAGGGTGTTATTGCCGGTATTGAGATTGCCGAAATCGTACTGACCCGTCTGGATCCCGACATGAAGTTCGAGCAGATCCTCAAGGACGGCGACCGTGTGAAACCCGGCGATGTGGCATTCTATGTTTCGGGTCGTTTGCGTTCGCTGTTGCAGGCCGAGCGCATCCTGTTGAACATCATGCAGCGCATGAGCGGTGTGGCTACCCAGACGGCTTACTATGTGAAACTGCTGGAGGGTCTGCACACCCGTGTACTTGATACGCGCAAGACCACGCCCGGTATGCGTGTGCTGGACAAGATGGCCGTGAAGATCGGCGGTGGCGAGAACCACCGTATGGGTCTGTTCGACATGGTGCTTCTGAAGGACAACCACATTGATTTTGCAGGCGGTATTACGAACGCCATCCACGGTGTACGTAAATATCTGGCCGAGAAGGGTAAGAATATTCCCATCGAGTGTGAGGTGCGTTCGCTGGAGGACATCGACGAGGTATTTGCCGCAGGCGGTGTCGATCGCATCATGTTCGACAACTTTACGCCCGCAATGACCCGCGAGGCCGTCAAGAAGGTGGCTGGCCGTTGCGAAACGGAGTCGAGTGGCGGTATCACCTGCGAGACGATGCGCGACTATGCCGAGTGCGGTGTCGATTTCATCTCGGTGGGTGCGCTGACGCATCAGATCAAGTCGTTGGATATGTCGTTGAAGGCTTGTGAATAATTGCCCGAAATGATTTCACGATTGCTCCATACTCCCGTAGTTGTACTGCTGGGACGATTGGGTCTGCTTTATGGCGTGTTGATGGCTTTGAGAGTCGTCTTCGCCGTGTACAATGCCTCGCTTCTGGGATCGTTCTCCCTTGGCGAGGCTTGGCCGCTTTTATGCGGGTCGTTGAAGTTCGACACCGCATCGATCATCTATGCCGACGGCCTGTTCATCATCCTGTCGCTTTTCCCGCTGCACCTGCGTGAGAGGATGTGGTGGCGCAAACTGAAATTCGGCTGCTTCGTGGTGATGAACACCTTGCTCGTTGCCGCGACAAACCTTGCCGATACGGTCTATTTCCACTACACGCAGAAACGATTCACGGCCGACGAGATCTTCTTTGCCGACAATTCCAATTCGGCGTTGCTGGTCGGTAAGTTTATGACGGAGAATTGGTACCTTGTGCTGTTATTTGTTTTGACGGCATGGGTACTTTATAAAGGGTACGGACGACACATCGAGGAGAAACCGCTTGTCGATAAAGGCCGGGCGTACTATGTAGCGAGCCTTGCGGTTTTTGTCTTGGCGTGCGGTCTTTCGGTGGGGGCACTGCGTGGCGGTTTTACCCGCATGACCCGACCCATCACCCTTTCCAATGCAACGCTTTACACGCCCGACAGCGGAAAAGCCAACCTTATTTTGAGTAACCCGTTCTGCATCCTGCGCACGGCGGGAAGTGGCGGAAAGATCCGTTATCAGAAATATTTCGACGAGAAGCAACTCCCCGCAATGTTCACGCCGCACCATGAACCTGCGGATTCGGTGGCGGTGGATCTGAAGGGGCGTAACGTGGTGGTCTTCATCATGGAGAGCATGTCGGCCGAACATTCGGCGCACCTTTGCCCCGAAGTCTATGCCGATTGCGCCGAGAAGGGATTCACGCCGTTCCTCGATTCGCTGATGCGCGAGGGTTTGTGCTTCAAACGCATGTACGCCAACGGTACGCGCTCGATTCAGGCCATGCCGTCGGTGTTGGGCTCGATTCCGTCGTTCAAGGTGCCGTTTGTGCTGATGGCGCAATCGCTCGGCGAGAGCCGTCAGTTGCCCGCCATGTTGCACGATATGGGCTACGAGACCTCGTTCTTCTGTGGTTCGGAGGCGGGTTCGATGGGATTCGGTGCTTATGCCCGTCAGGCGGGCGTCGATCGACTGGTCAGCCGCGAGGATTACGAAGCCAAGCACGGAACGAACGATTTTGACGGTTTCTGGGGTATTTGGGATGAGAAATTCCTGCAATTTGCGGGTGAGGAATTTTCCGCGATGAAGCAGCCGTTCTTCGCCTCGATGTTCACGCTCTCGTCACACCATCCGTTTGTCGTTCCCGCCGAATATGAGCAGGTGCTGCCGAAAGGTTACACGAAGATCCATAAAGGCGTGGCGTATGACGATATGGCGTTCCGCAAGTTCTACGAGCGATTCTCCAAGGAGGAGTGGTTCCAAAATACGATCTTTACGTTTGTCGCCGATCACGTGTCATCCGAGAAATTTGCCGAGAAAACCAAGACCTATCCGGGCAATTATCACATTATCGGATTTATGTACACGCCCGACGGAAGTCTGCGCGGCGAGATTGAGGAAGTGACCCAGCAGTTGGACATCATGCCGACCCTTTTGGGACTGATCGGCAACCGCGAGCCGTATTTTGCATTCGGCCGTGATGTGTTGAACGAAAAGGAGCGTCCCGCATGGTCGGTAAGTTACGAGGGGCAGTTCCGTGCCCTGACCGATCGGGGAGAGATCTCGTTTGACGATGAAGCCCCGATCGCGCATACTGATTCGCTGTCCGACCGCTTCAAGGCATTGGTGCAGCAGTACTACCAACACATCGAGCGCAAGAATTATCTGCCGTAGGGAGGCTTACAGAGAAATAAAAATCCGTCCGACATGCTTGTCGAACGGATTTTTTATTGGTCGGGATAGCGGGATTCGAACCCACGACCCCCTGCTCCCAAAGCAGGTGCGCTAACCGGACTGCGCCACATCCCGTGTTGCCTTTCGGGGCAATTCGAGGCACAAAGATAATCGAATTTTTCGGAAGCGCAAAATATTATGGGTTATTCCTCTTTTTCGAACAACTCCATGTGGTCGAAAATGGGACTGAAATCTTCACCGACTTCGGGCTTATAGACCGAGAATCCCAACTCGCGGGCGACATTGACGTTGATTTCCGAATCGTCCAGAAAAAGGCTTTCGCGGGGATCCATACCGCTCAGAAGGATCATTTTTTCGTAGATCTCGCGTCCGGGTTTCAGCAGGTGCATCTCGAACGAAAGGTAAATCCCGTCGAAATAGTCATTCATCGTTTTGCCGTCGGCTTGGAACATCTCGCGGACGGTTTCGATCGACATCGGGTTGTTGTTCGAGAGGGCGTAGATGCGGTAGCCGCGCTCGCGCAGGGTGTCCAAAAGACGTAACTTGGAGCGATCCAATCCGACGAGCAACTGGTTGTATGCCCACGAAATCTCCTCGTCGCGGATGTCCTCGCGGTGCACATACGCACGCATTTTGTTGCACATCTCGTGGAACGTGATGTCGCCGTGCTCCATCTCGCCGATCATGGCGGCGGGGTGGTAGGGGTTGATCAACTCGGCAATCTCGTCCAATCCTAATTTCTTAAATCCCGCCATGCAGCGGTTGGCATCCAGATCGACGATCACGCCGCCCAGATCGAAAACAATATTCTTGATTTTGGTCATATTCTATTTTTGGAATTTCATCGTGTAGCGTCGTATGGGGCGCAGGATGCACATCGGCAGGTGCTTGCAGAGGGGAATCCACAATCGGTTCCACCAGTCGGGTACGATGCACCTTCGTCCGCGCCACATGGCACGAAGTCCGCGACGGGCGCAACTGTCGGGCGTAATCAGAATGCCGAGTTGCATACCCAATTTCTGAAGATTGGCGGGAAGTCCGTAGAGATCCGTCGCCACACCTGCCGGGCAGATTGCCGTGACGCGGATACCTTGATCCTGCACCTCGCGCGAAAAGGCCGTCGAGAAACTTTTCAGGTAGGCTTTCGATGCACTGTATAAGGCCATGCCGGGGAACGGCATCCAGATCGAGAACGAAGACATGTTGAGGATGTGTCCCCGAACCCCGCGACGGATCATGTCCTGTGCAAACAGGCGGCAGAGTTTCGAGGCGGTCATGTCGTGCAGGAGAATGGTGCGCTCGATGCGCTCGGCGGGGGTTGCTGTGATGTCGCAGAAGGAGAACATACCCGCATTGTTGATCAGTACGGCGACGTTCAACCCCTCGCGTAAGACATAGGCGTAGAGTTCGTCGGCTGCCTCGATGCGGGCAAGATCCATCGGCAGAGTACGCACCTCTTGCGAAGGACATTCCTTTGTGATTTCTGCGGCGACCTCTTCCAGCGGGGCGGTTTTATTGCCCACAAGCAGGGTATTATACCCCAAACGTGCCAGCCTCAGGGCATAGCACCGTCCGATGCCCGAACCCGAACCCGTCACGATTGCCCATGCCGTGCCGGGCGTGATTTGTCCTTTCTTCATCGGTTAGGGCAGTTTGTTGAGTTCGTCCCAAATCTTCTTGGGCAGGTTTTCGCAGTTGTGACAGCACTTCATATCGACCGAATACATACGCGCAATGCAGTAATTGCGGTGATCGCAACCGCTTCGGGTATGCTCGTCGCCCTCGCGCAGTTTATTGACAAAGGCGGGATCATTCACCAGAGCGCGAGCCATCTGTACACAGTCAAACCCTGCATTCAGAGCCTTCTCGATGCCTTCGCGGCTCACCAGACCGCCGACATAGATCAGCGGACCCTGCAAGGCGGCGCGGAATTTCTTGGCATCCTCCAAGAAGTAACACTCTTCGAACGGGAACTGTTTGATCATGAAGGGGCCGCACCAGCGCACGAACAGGCGTAACCACCACGGCGAATAGTAACTCATCGTGTAGGTGGGAATCAGTCCGCGCATGACCGCCATCGGGGCTTTCGACACAAATCCGCCCGAAAGGACGATGGCATTCACGCCGAATTTCTCGATCTCCTTGGCGATTTCGATGCTTTCGGGGATCTCGATACCGCCCTTGAATCCGTCGTACATGTTGTGCTTGACGACCACCGCCATATTTTTCTGTGCGGCCTTCTCCATCACTTCGTTCAGACACATCTGCATGAAACGCATGCGGTTGGGAAGCGATCCGCCGTACTCGTCGTGACGGTGGTTGGTGTAGGGCGACAGGAATTGCGAAATCAGATAGCCGTGACCCGCATGAACCTCCACCTCGTCGAATCCCGACTCGTAGGCCGTTTCGACCGCCTTGCCGAAGTCTTTCGACACCTGCAAGATCTCGCTCTTGCGCATCTTGCGCACGGGGGTGTAGGCGTAGAGGTTGAATCCCGACGATGCACCGATCGGAATTTGTCCGGCGGTGGTGAAGTGGGTCATGTTGCCGCAGTGTCCCAACTGGATGCCGACGGCCGCACCCTCCCGATGGACGGCATCGGTCAGATTGCGCAGGGCGGGAATCGCCTCTGGACGCAACCACAACTGTTTCTCGAACGAAAGGCCGCTGCGGCAGACGGCGGCATAGGCCACCGTGGTCATGCCGATACCGCCACGGGCAACGCTCACGTGGTAATCCTTGAGTTGCCGGGTGGGCTCGAAATTTCGTCCCATCGACTCGAACGCCGCCGAACGGATGGTGCGGTTGCGCAGGGTGACGGGGCCTAATTTATAAGGGGTGAACAATTTTGATTCCATATTCCGAATTGGGTTTAGTAGATGAACGGAATGATTCTTTTGCGGTTGAGACGTTTGAAATTATCGCCAAATTCGCGTTCGTATCGACGACGCAGCGAGGCGGCACGCGGGGCGAGGTTGGCAAAGGTCCACCATGCAAATACAACACCCGACCACGACCACGAAGCAATGGCAAAACCGATCCACTCGGTCAGTTCGCCGAAGTAGTTGGCCGACGATACGTAGCGGAACATGCCGCCGCGGGGAATATAGTGACGCGTGTCGCCCGGCTTGCGCAGGTGACGGATGATGTAGTCCGAATGAAGATTGACGCACATGCCGAAGACGAATACGGCCGTACCGATGTAGAAGCAGGGTTTCGAGAACCAGTCGGCGTAGTAATCGTCGGGGGCGATGTAGAAGATCCAGCCGCCCTGCATCAGTGCGTTGAGCGTGTTGAAAAGCATACCCATCAGGACGATTCCGAGGGGCATTTTCGATTTGCCGCGCATCAGGAGCGGAAAGATGAACGAGCGTTGCAGGTAGTGGCTCTGGAAGATCAGAAACAAGGCCAGCGGAACGGCATCCCACATACGCTCGGACTCTGCCCACAGGATGCACATCATGATGAAAACGGGGGCTTCCATCATTACCCAGCCGACTTTGTTGGGCAGGGGAGAGCCATATCGGCGGTCGAAAAGATAACCGTAGCCGGCTTCGAAAAAGTGGAGTGCGATGAACACAAAAAAGGCGATTACCGCCATCACGATCAGAAAAATATCAAAAGTTTCTTTCATGAGAGAAGTGGTTCCTTAAAATTTGTTCAAAGATAGCATTATTTCCTCTTTTGATCAACGATATACTTTATAATTATGCTTTCGCGGGTCGGTTTTGTTCGCGTTTTTTATCGGAAAAATCTATCTTTGTAAAAAAAGGTGGAACATCGGAGATTCCAGCCCGATTCCGCCACACATAAAAAAACGAACGGAAATATGAAAAAGATTGTTGTCTTTACGGGGGCGGGCGTGAGTGCCGACAGCGGAATTTCGACGTTCCGCGATGCCGACGGCCTGTGGGCGAATTATCGGATCGAGGATGTGTGTACGCCGGAGGCACTGGCAACGAATCGTGCCACGGTGATTCGTTTCTATAACGAACGCCGCCGCGAAATGTACGAGAAAAAGCCCAATGCGGGACATTTGGCAATTGCCGGTCTGGAGCGTGATTTCGACGTCGAGGTCATTACGCAGAATGTCGATAACCTTCACGAACAGGCGGGTTCGACCCACATAACACATCTTCACGGAGAATTAAGCAAACTGCGCTCGTCGGTTGATCCCGAATTGATCGTGACGCTCGAAGGTTGGGAGCAGAAGATGGATGCCTTGGCACCCGACGGATCGCTCCTGCGTCCGCATATCGTCTTTTTCGGCGAAGCCGTGCCGATGTTCGACAAGGCGGTCCGCATCGCCATGACGGCCGATGTGATGGTCGTGGTGGGGACTTCGCTGGCGGTCTATCCCGCGGCATCGCTCGTGCGGTATATCCGTCCCGAGGTGCCGATTTATCTGGTCGATCCGGGACATCCCGATATATCGGGAATCCGTAATCCGCTGACTTTCGTCAATAAACGAGGTGCGGAGGGTGTCCCCGAAGTGGTCGCCATGTTGCGCGAAAAATACCTCTGAAATAAATAGAGAAGTCCGCGAAACCTTACGTTTCGCGGACTTCTTGTTTTTATGGGGATGATCCGTCGGATCATCTTGAAAATTAAAGTTCCGATTTCATTTTGATGGCGGCATCTTTGAAGTACAGATGGAGCAATTCCTTGGCGGCGACGAACGATGAAATCTGATCGTTCAAAACTTTCTGCTCGTAGGTTTCGATCTGTTCCTCGATGGCCGGGTCGTGGTAGAACGAGTTGCGCAGCGTCTCGTTGATCGACTCGTACATCCAGTATTTGTTCTGACGGTTGCGGTTCAGTGTGAAATAGCCGTTGCGCTGGATGTGCTCCAAGTAATCCTCCACGCCTTTCCAAACGTATTCCAGACCCTCCTTCGTATAGGACGAGCAGGTGTAAACTTTGGGTTTCCAACCCGATTCGGGAACGGGGAACAGACGCAGTGCGCCCTGGAACTGGGTGCGTGCCAATTCGGCTTTATGGACATTCTCGCCGTCGCATTTGGTGATGACCATCTGATCGGCCATTTCCATGATGCCGCGTTTGATGCCCTGCAATTCGTCGCCTGCGCCCGAAATCTGCAACAACATAAACATATCAACCATTGAGTGAACGGCCGTTTCGGACTGACCCACACCGACCGTTTCGATGAAAATCACATCGAATCCTGCCGCCTCGCACAGCACGATCGTTTCGCGGGTCTTGCGGGCCACACCACCCAGCGAACCTGCCGAAGGAGAAGGGCGGATGAATACGTCGGGGTTGTGGCAGATGCTCTCCATGCGGGTCTTGTCGCCGAGGATCGAACCGCCGCTGCGCTCCGACGAAGGGTCGATGGCCAACACGGCCAACTTGTGGCGGAGCGAGGTCACCATGTCACCGATCGCCTCGATGAAGGTCGATTTCCCGGCACCCGGCACACCCGTGATTCCCAGACGTACGGATTTTCCGGCATAGGGCAGGCATTTTTCGATAATCTCCTGAGCCTTGGCGTAATGTGTCGGGTTGTTTGATTCGATGAGTGTGATGGCTTGCGATAATATGGTGATATTTCCTTCGGTGATTCCTTTGACATACTCGTCGATTGTCAGTTCGCGTTTCTTGCGCTTTTTGAAATGCGGATTTACGACAGGCTGATCTTCAACACCTTCGGCTACATTGAGAGCGGTGTCGTGGTGTATGTCTGCATACTCTTTCTCGTAGTGGTTTATTTTTGTGAAGGCCATAATTTTTATTTGATTAAGTCGATGACTGATTGTTGTTCCTGCGTGGGGTTGCCCATCCAGATCGTCATGTGTTTGGCATCAACCAGAATGCCGTATGGTACGAAATTGACGTTGAACGAGTCGAAAATCTTACGATCCGGATCGGAAACGGCTGCGAAACGGGGCGAAAGTACACCCTCGATATGGGGGAGAAGTTCTTCGTCGGTTTCCCGTCCGATGATTACAACACATAACTTGTTGTCGCTCTGTTCTTGGATGTGGGAAAGGTTCTCGATGCAGTCGAGCGATGCGGGATTCTTGACCGAGCAGAACAGAAGGAACGTGTAGGGTGCGCCGGTCGGAGCCTGATTCTGAATCCAACTGACCCCCTTGCGGATCGCGGGAATACGGTCTCCGTAGGCCGTGTTTTGAGCGGTGGCGGATTGCAGCAGGGTAGTCGAAAACAACAAAAAAAACAGAAGCAGTCGTTTCATGGAATGGACTTTATTTGTAGCGAATATAAGCAAATTTGTCGAGGAAACGAAAATTTATTCCGATTTATTCTTTTCCGGGATGATTCCGATTTGTAAGCAGGCGATTTTTGCAAGAGAAAACATGAGCCGAATTGTGGAAAAATGATTACACAATAAATTAAACTTTAATTTATTGTTTATAAATCTATTTAATGTGTTTATTTGAAGTGTTATATAAATTATGAAATTACGGTTTTGATTTGGTTGCAAGATGTATGGAATCCGATTGGAAAACGCGAAGAAGGCAGACGTCCGTATGGCAGAACGAAGCCGGATCGGCATACCTGAAGAGAAAAATGCGGTAATGTGGTATAACCATTTGAATTTTATTTTTATAATGTCTGTTGTGCGGAATATGCGGGTGCTGGCGGGCGGAGGCGGAAACAGAGCGGACGGGGCAGAGTTTTTTCAAGCCGTTGTCGCCGGAAGAAACTGATGCGGGCGGCGCGGTTTTGAGCGGTTCCGCCCGAAGCAAAAAGTTCACCACGAGGGTTGTATTTAATGGAAAAAATGTTTGGAATTACGTTTCCAAAAACATATCTTTGTGTAGATGAATTGTGCCTTGTGACATATTGTTGAGAGGCACGGCTTTAGACAAAAACCGTAAAGAAAGTATTTACTAACTAAAATTATTTCTTATGAAAGTTTCTCATATTGAGCATCTCGGTATCGCAGTTGAGAGCCTTGATGAAGCCATTCCCTATTGGGAGAATGTGATCGGTTTGAAATGTTATGCCATTGAAGAAGTTCCCGACCAGAAAGTCCGTACGGCATTTCTGATGCTGGGACAGACGAAGATTGAACTCTTGGAACCCACTTCGGAGGATTCGCCCATCGCCAAATACATCGAGAAACGCGGTGTGGGTATTCACCACATGGCTCTCGCCGTCGAGAACATCGAGGCTCAGTTGGCCGATGCCGAATCGCGCGGCTTGCGCCTGATCGACAAAACCCCGCGTAAGGGTGCCGAGGGTATGACCATTGCATTCCTTCACCCGAAATCCACTCAGGGTATTCTGACCGAACTTTGCGAAAACAAAAACAAATAAATCATGAGCGAAATTCAAAGCAAGATCAACAAATTGATCGAGAATCGCGAGACCGCACGTCTGGGCGGCGGTCAGAAAGCGATCGATAAGCAACATGAGAAAGGTAAATATACGGCACGCGAGCGTATTCAGATGTTGCTCGATGAGGGCAGTTTCGAGGAGTTCGACATGTTCGTGACGCACCGTTGCTACGACTTCGGTATGGAGAAGAAGCATTCGTTCGGCGACGGTGTCGTAACGGGTTATGGTACGATCGGCGGCCGTTTGGTATATGTATTTGCACAGGATTTTACCGTGACGGCTGGTTCGCTGTCGCTGTCGATGGCCGAGAAGATCTGCAAGGTGATGGATATGGCCATGCGTAACGGCGCACCCTGCATCGGTATTAACGATTCGGGTGGCGCACGTATTCAGGAGGGTGTGAATGCTCTGGCCGGTTACGCCAACATTTTCCAGCGTAACGTGATGTCGTCGGGTGTTATCCCCCAGATTTCGGCCATCTTCGGTCCTTGTGCCGGTGGTGCGGTTTACTCGCCTGCCCTGACCGACTTCATCATTATGAAAAAGAATACCTCGAACATGTTCCTTACGGGCCCGAAGGTCGTGAAGACCGTGACGGGTGAGGACGTGACGCAGGAGCAGTTGGGTGGTGCCGTGATGCACTCCACCAAATCGGGTGTGGCTCAGTTTGCCGTGGATACCGAAGAGGAGGGTATCGAGACCATCAAGAAACTCTTGTCGTACATCCCGCAGAACAACATGGAGGATGCCCCCCTGTCGGTTTGCACCGATAAGATCGACCGTCTGGAGGATTCGCTCAACGAGATCATCCCCGACAACGCCAACAAACCTTACGATATGGCCGAGGTCATTCGTGCCATTGTCGATAACGGCGAGTACTTGGAGTCGGCCGCAGGCTACGCCAAGAATATCATCACCTGCTTTGCCCGTTTCAACGGTCAGTCGGTGGGTATCATAGCCAACCAGCCCAAGTTCATGGCCGGTGTGCTCGACATCAATGCCAGCCGCAAGGCCGCTCGTTTCGTCCGTTTCTGTGACGCATTCAATATCCCGTTGGTAACTCTGGTCGATGTTCCGGGCTTCCTGCCGGGTACTACGCAGGAGTATGGCGGTATCATCGGTCACGGAGCAAAACTGCTGTTCGCTTACTGCGAGGCTACGGTTCCCAAGATCACGATCACGCTGCGTAAGGCTTACGGCGGTGCTTACATCGTGATGTCGTCGAAGCACATCCGTGGTGACTTCAACTACGCATGGCCGACGGCCGAAATCGCCGTGATGGGTGCAAGCGGTGCTGTCGAGGTGCTTTATGGCAAGGAGTTGAAGGCTCTGGCCGACAAACCCGAGGAGCAGAAGGCATTCATCGCCGAGAAGGAGAAGGAGTATAACGACAAGTTCTCGAACCCGTACAATGCAGCCCGCTACGGCTACATCGACGATGTGATCGAGCCGCGCAATACCCGTTTCCGCATCATCCGATCCCTGCAATCGCTCGCTACGAAGCGTTTGCAGAACCCGCCCAAGAAACACAACAATATTCCTTTATAACAGGTGCCGATTATGAATATGCTATCATTTACGGACGCTGTTCAGGATGAGGCTCGGCAGGTGGTTGTCGTTATGGAAGAGACCGCCGAGAAAGCCTCGGAGGCGATCGCCGCAACGACTCCGAACACGATGGACTGGTCCTCGATGCTGTGGACGGCATTGATTTGTATCTGTGCGGTATTCTTTGTACTGGTGCTGTTGATCTTCGTGATGAAACTCTTCGGTGTGGTGTTCACGCAACACGAGAAGAAGGAAAAGACGACAACTTCCGGTCAGAAAATCGAATCGGGGCAGATTCACGAGGAGGAGATCGCCGCCATCGCTACGGCTCTCCGCATGTTCAACGGCGAGTTGCATGACCGTGAGTCGGAAGTGCTGACCATCCTGAACATCAAACGCGCCTATTCGCCATGGAACTCCAAGATCCACGGCTTAACTCAGTTGCCTGACAGAAAATTTTAAACGACAATGAAAAAAGATTATTCGCTGAAAATCAACGGACATAATTACGATGTCGTGATTGACGACGTCAATGAAACTTCAACCATGGCTCATGTGACGGTCAATGGTACGGCCTATGAGGTCGAGATTGCCGGTGACAAGGCTTCTCATGTAGTCAAACCTCAGGTGGCTGCCGCTGCCAAAGAGGCCAACAGTGCCCAAATTACGCCTTCGACGGCTGCTTCTTCACCGCGCATCGCAACTGCTGCCGCAGCCGGTGCAGGTCGTGCCGTGAAGAGCCCGCTGCCCGGTACGATACTCGGTGTCAAGGTACAGGTCGGTGACAAGGTTGCTCCCGGTCAGACTCTCGTGATCCTTGAGGCCATGAAGATGGAGAACAACATTGATGCAGATTGCGCCGGTGTTGTTAAACAGATTCTCGTGCAGCAGGGTGCCACCGTTATGGAGGGCGATCAGTTAATCGTGCTTGAATAATAGATTGGCTTATGTTTACTTTACAAACCTCATTACTAACCTCCCAAACCAACTCCGTTGGGGAAAGTCTTTTGGATTTCGCCAATGAAAGTGGCATAGGTCTTTTGTTCGAGGGCGGAAACTTCTTCTCTCTGATCGGAGGACTGGGTTCGCTGATTATGATCGGTATCGCCTTCTTCCTGCTTTATCTGGCGATTCATCATAAGTTCGAACCGTTGCTGTTGTTTACCATCGCATTCGGTATGTTGCTCTCCAACCTGCCCGGTGCGAACCTCTATCACGCCGAATTGTTTGCAGGCGGCCATGTGCACTGGGATATTTTTGTGGCGCAGGCCGGTCTGTTGGACTACCTCTATTTAGGTGTCAAACTCGGTATCTATCCCTGCTTGATCTTTGTCGGTGTGGGTGCCATGACCGATTTCGGCCCGCTAATCGCCAACCCGAAGAGTTTCCTGTTGGGTGCTGCTGCCCAGATCGGTATCTTCATCACGTTCCTCGGTGCTTATGCACTCGGATTTACCCCCGAACAGGCCGGTTCGATCGGTATCATCGGTGGAGCCGACGGACCTACGTCGATCTATCTGACTTCGTTGCTCGCTCCCGAATTACTGGGCCCGATCGCCGTGGCCGCTTACTCGTATATGGCACTTGTTCCCGTGATCCAGCCGCCCATCATGCGTCTCTTGACCACCAAGAAGGAGCGTATGATCAAGATGAGCACGCTGCGTCCCGTATCGAAGACCGAGCGCATCCTGTTCCCCATTGTACTGACTTCGATCATTGCGTTCCTGCTGCCGAGTGCGGCTCCGCTGATCGGTTGCTTGATGTTGGGTAATCTGATGAAGGAGTGTGGTGTTGTAGATCGTCTGAGCAAGACCGTTCAGAACGAGTTGATGAATATCGTTGTGATTTTCCTCGGCATCACCGTCGGTGCAACCGCTACGGCCGAGGCATTCCTGAATTTGAGAACGCTGGGTATCCTTGTGCTGGGTGTCGTGGCATTCGGTCTGGGTACGGCTGGCGGTGTCCTTCTGGCCAAGTTCATGAACCTGTTTGCCAAGGAGGGTCAAAAGATCAACCCGTTGATCGGTTCGGCCGGTGTGTCGGCAGTGCCGATGGCCGCCCGTGTATCGCAGACCGAAGGTCAGAGGGAGAATCCTTCGAACTTCCTTCTGATGCACGCCATGGGCCCGAACGTGGCCGGTGTGATCGGTTCGGCAGTTGCCGCCGGTTTGCTTCTGGCTTTCCTGCAATAGGAATTGGCTGACAATCTGATAAAAAGGATCGGAACATGGAGCGTTCCGATCCTTTTTTTGTGCCTGTGCGAGATGCTTCTTATTTATTATAGGTAAGAAATATACTTTAAGGAATGAAATTGCGCGCTGTTTCTTAAAAATTTTATAGGAATGTTTGTAATCTGAAAATCATTTCGTATCTTTGCGAACCCATAAAGTTATGGGAACGATTACAACAAGTTAAATTAAACGTAAAACACAGTGGATTCATTAAGCTACAAAACCATCTCGGCCAACGCATCGACCGCAACCAAAGAGTGGGTTGTCATCGACGCTAACGGCGAGGTGTTGGGACGCCTTGCATCGCAGGTTGCGAAAATCCTCCGAGGCAAGAACAAGCCCAGCTACACTCCCCATGTGGATTGTGGTGACAACGTCATCGTAATCAATGCGGACAAAGTGAAGCTCACGGGCAAGAAAATGACCGATAAGGTCTATACAAGACACTCGGGTTACCCCGGCGGCCGTCGTTACACGACCCCCGAAGAGTACCTCCAGAAGAAGCCGACATTCTTGGTAGAGAATGCAGTTAAGGGTATGTTGCCCCGCACTCGCCTCGGTGCCGTTCTTTTGAAAAACCTTAAGGTTTATGCAGGTGAGGAGCATCCTCATACCGCACAGAACCCCAAGACTATTAAATTAAACGAGATTAAGTAAGAGTTATGGAAGTTGTAAACACCGTTGGTCGTCGTAAGGCCGCTGTGGCTCGCGTATATGTGAAGCCGGGTAAGGGTACGATTACAATCAACCGCAAAGATCTTGCAGTCTATTTCCCGCTGGAGATTCTTCAGTTCGAGGTAAAACAGCCCCTGCTGGTTACCAACACTCTGGAGAACTACGATATCAACATCAATCTTGATGGTGGCGGTATCACCGGTCAGGCAGAGGCTGCACGCATGGGTATTGCACGTGCATTGTGCGAAATCGACGCAGAGTTGCGTCCCGCTTTGAAAAAGGCAGGTTTCCTGACGCGTGACCCCCGTGAAGTTGAGCGTAAGAAGCCCGGTCAGCCCGGTGCACGTCGCAAGTTCCAATTCAGCAAGCGTTAGTACGATCGGAATTTCGGCAAAGTACGACGTGGGTTCAAATCGGAACGACTGCAATCTTCGGATTACATTACCTTTCGGTTGCCCCGTTGCGGAAAACTTCACAGGATCGGCCTTTTGACCGCTACCCGTGAGGTTGAAGTAAAGAGAATTAAAATTACCAAACAAGAATTAAAATGTCACGTACAGATTTTAATACATTATTGGAAGCCGGTGCGCACTTCGGTCACCTGAAGCGCAAATGGAACCCTAAAATGGCTCCTTATATCTTCATGGAGAAGAACGGCATCCACATCATCGACCTGCACAAGACCGTGCTGAAAATCGATGAGGCTGCCGCAGCCATCAAGCAGATCGCCAAGAGCGGTCGCCGCGTGCTGTTCGTAGCAACCAAAAAACAAGCAAAGGAAATTGTTGCCGAAAAGGTGGCAGCAGTAGGCATGCCTTACGTAACTGAGCGTTGGGCAGGCGGTATGCTGACAAACTTCCCCACAATACGTAAAGCCGTCAAGAAAATGGCCACCATCGACAAGATGACCAACGACGGTACTTTTGATAACTTCTCGAAGCGTGAGAAACTCCAGATTTCGCGTCAGCGCGCCAAATTGGAGAAGAACCTTGGTTCGATTGCCGACCTGACTCGTCTTCCCGCCGCTCTGTTCGTTGTTGATGTTCAGAAGGAGGCTAACGCCGTAAAAGAGGCTAAGAGATTGAGCATCCCCGTATTTGCAATGGTAGATACTTGTTGTGATCCCACTGATATCGATTATGTGATCCCTGCAAATGACGATGCTGCAAAATCAATTTCCTGCATTATCGACGTAATGTGCGCCGCTATCGCCGAGGGTTCGGAGGAGCGTCGTCTGGAAAAGGAGAAAGAGGCTCAGGAGCAGGCCGCTCAAGAGGCTCACAAAGAGGGCAAACCCCGTATCAAGAAGGCCGTAAAGGCTAATTTCGATGCTGAGGAGGAAACCTTGAAAGAGGTTGTTGCTTCGGTAGAGACTCCTTTCGAGGAGCCCAAAGAGGCTTAATTCGCCAAACACAGAGAAGTTATTAACGTTAAAAAACCAAAAACTATGGAAATCAAAGCAGCTGATGTGATGAAGCTTCGCAAAATGACCGGTGCCGGTATGATGGACTGTAAAAAGGCCCTCGTAGAGGCAGAAGGTGATTATGAGCGTGCTCAGGACATTATCCGCGAGAAGGGTAAATTGGTTGTTGCCAAGCGTGCAGACCGCAGCGCATCGGAAGGTGTCGTTGTAACGAAGATCGTAGGTCAGAAGGCCTATATCCTCTGCCTTGCTTGCGAGACCGACTTTGTAGCCCAGAATGCAGAATATACTGCATCGGCCGAGGCTATGTTGGAGGTTGCCGTTGCAGCTGATGCTGCCGACCGCGACACGCTGTTGGCAACCAAGAACGCCGAGGGTCACACCGTTGAGGAGATGGTAACCGAGAAATCGGGTCAGACCGGTGAGAAGATCGAGTTGGCATACTATGCCCGCATCGAGGCTCCCTATTGCGTTGCTTACGTTCACTTCAACAAGAAACTTGGTACGATCCTTGGTTTCAACAAGGAGGTTCCCGAAGAGGTGGCTCACAACGTGGCTATGCAGGCAACTGCAATGGCTCCCGTTTCGATCGACGCCAACGACTGCCCCGCAGAGATCGTGGAGCATGAGCGCAAGATCGCTGTTGAGGCCATGAAGCAGGATCCCAAAAACGCCAACAAACCTGAGGCTATCCTCGAAAAGATCGCTGAAGGTAAGATGCGCAAGTTCTTCGAGGAGAACACGCTTCTGAACCAGATGATCGTTGGTGGAGAGAAAGAGACTGTTGCCGAGTACATCCACAAGGCTTCGAAGGACGCTACGGTTATTTCCTTCAAGCGTTGCGCATTGGGTGAGTAATATTTCCCGATAACAAATAAAAAACAAGGTGATTGGAAACAATCACCTTGTTTTTTTATGCCTTGCGAATGAAAGGGCAGATGAAATGGTGGATGAAGGGACGGATGAAGAAGCGGTGAAAAGAGCAGGGACGGAGCGGAATAAGCGGGAAACCTTTGAACGGAAGCGGGGTTGTTTCGGCTGTCGTGTGCGATTGCCACGCGGATTGATTTGGATGAGCGAGGAAAGCGGATTGACTTGGAAACGTGCGGATTAGAGGTTGATTGACTTGGAAAGAGGTATCTTGGACACAGGAAGATACGGCTCTGCTCGATTGAGTTCAATTTCGTTTTATGGGATTAGGAGGTGCTTTGGTGCAAAACATCGGTTTCGATGTGGGGCGGTGTGTCGGGCTTTGCACAGGAAGACTTGGCTTGGCATGATACATTTGTCGGGTGCGGACGGTGGACTTGTTCGATTGGGCAATTGATGTCCCAACCTATGATGTCTGTCTTTTTATATGATTCGAGGTCGAAATGATTTCACTTTCTCATAAAAAAATTCCGCACGAAATAATTGCTGCGACCGATTCCTCTAAAATGCTTCCAATCCTTTCGGAAAGCACCCGCTTCAGGGTATTTTTTGCTCCGATTCTTTTGAAAAAACCGCTCTTTTTCGCGTAAAAATGAACAATTTTGAAGATAATTCGTATTTCTAAAAAAATTGAATTATCTTTGCAATTCATTTATTTGTTTTTCAAAAAAATTTATGCAAGTCGCTTCATTCAGACCAAAACTTTTGGCAACATTGAAGGACTACGACAAAAACACGTTCTCGGCGGATCTTATGTCCGGTGTGATCGTGGGTATTGTCGCACTTCCTCTTGCCATCGCATTCGCCATTGCATCGGGGGTATCACCCGAAAAAGGTATTATTACGGCTATTATTGCCGGTTTCGTGATTTCGCTGCTCGGTGGTAGCAAAGTGCAGATCGGCGGCCCTACGGGAGCCTTTATCGTCATTATTTACGGCATTGTCCAGCAGTATGGCGAGGCGGGTCTGATTGTGGCCACGATGATGGCGGGTGTGCTGCTGGTGCTGATGGGTGTCTTTAAACTCGGTACCATCATCAAATTCATTCCTTATCCCATCGTTGTCGGTTTCACGAGCGGTATCGCACTGACGATCTTCACGACCCAGATCGCCGACCTGTTCGGTATGTCGTTCGCTCCGGGTACGAAGATGCCCGGTGATTTCATCGGCCGTTGGATCCTTTATTTCCACAATTTCGGCTCGGTGGATTGGCGTGAAGCCGTTGTGGGCGTGGGTAGTGTCGTGCTGATTGCCGTTACGCCCAAATTCTCGCGCCGTATCCCCGGATCGCTTGTTGCCATTGTGGTGATGACTGCCGGTGTGTGGGCGTTGAACCGCTATTTCAATGTTGAGGGCATCGACACGATCGGTGACCGTTTCTCGATCAAATCGCAGTTGCCCGATGCCGCCATGCCGACCCTGAACTGGGAGGCTGTCCGCGACTTGTTCCCCGTGGCTGTGACCATCGCCGTGCTGGGTGCCATTGAGTCGCTGTTGTCGGCTACCGTGGCTGACGGTGTGATCGAAGACCGCCATGATTCCAATACGGAGTTGATCGCACAGGGTGCTGCCAACTTCCTTTCGCCGATGTTCGGCGGTATTCCCGCAACGGGTGCCATCGCACGTACGATGACCAACATCAACAACGGCGGCCGTACCCCCGTGGCTGGTATTATCCACGCTGTGGTGTTGCTGCTGATTCTTCTGTTGTTGATGCCGCTGGCCAAGTTTATCCCGATGGCGTGTCTGGCAGGTGTGTTGGTTGTTGTTTCCTATAACATGAGCGGTTGGCGTACGGTTTGCGCCATGATGGATAATCCCCGTTCGGATCTGTGGGTGCTGATCGTGACTTTCATCCTGACCGTCGTATTCGATCTGACGATCGCCATCGAGGCGGGTATGGTGATCGCCTGCATCATGTTCCTGCGCCGTGTGATGGAGACCACGAAGATCTCGATAATTACCGATGAGATTGATCCGGGTGCCGACCTCGATGTCAAGGTACATGAAGAGCCGTTGAAGATTCCCGAAGGTGTGGAGGTGTACGAGATTTTCGGCCCGTATTTCTTCGGTGTGGCCACGAAGTTCGAGGAGATAATGGATCTTTCGGGCAAGTCCTGCAAGATCCGCATCATCCGTATGCGTAAAGTTCCGTTCATCGACTCGACGGGGTTGCATAACTTGGAGGCTCTGTGCGATATGTCGAAGAAGAACGGCGTGACGATTGTTCTTTCGGGTGTGCGTAAGGAGGTTCGCGAGACCCTGCGCAAGGCCGGATTCCACAATATTCTGGGTGGCAGCAACATCTGTCCAGACATCAACATCGCCCTCCACCGAGCCGAGGAATTGCTCGAAAAAGAGGAGAAGCACACGACCAAATAAAACCGTGTGGCGGGTCTTGGTAACTTCGCCCATCTTGCCGTAGAAGTACTCGATGGCTCCTGTTCCGTCCTCACGAAGCATCAGGCGACCGATGCGGTTCTGTGAGGCGTTGCGTCCGCCGTAATAATACTTCACGTTGTTCTCCGGATGGTCGGGATAATTGATGCCCGTCAGCCGGTGATAATCGTAGTCGTAGGTGATGGACTTGCCTTCCTTGGCAAGGTTGGCTGTCTGCTTGGTCAGCACATTGCCGAGTGCATCATAGGTAAAGGTGGTGATGCCGCTTGCAGGATGGTTCACCTCGGTGCGACGGAGCTTGCGCTCTCCGACACTATTATCCCTATGTCTGTCAGTCACAATCCGGTACATTCATCAATGATTATTTCTTTTTATTAATTTACGAAAAAGAGATTTTGCGATTCCAAACAATAATATTATGATATGGAGAGATGTTAACAATAATAAATAAAACCACCATGTAAAACCCGCTCCACCGGAACCTTTATAAAACATTAGGTAGTATAGAAATATTGAATAAATAATAAAAACTATAGCGTTTATCTTTCCTTTTTTACGGTTAAAAGACATCCACTCTATCAATATGACAATCAGACACATTGATGAAAGTATGTATGTGATAACATTATCATTCATATTCTTATAATCTATTGGATTATAGAAGGGTATTAACATCTGTACGGAGCCAATACCCTCCACTAAAAATTATTCAACTGTGGACTTTATCTGTATTGGATGCTTTTGATTCCACTGCTGATAGAGATTAATCAGCTGTTTTTTTATATCAGATTTTGATCCCCCAGTTTCTAATACTGGTAAAACAAATTCAAGTTCTGGTATAAAAGTTGCATTTCCATGTTGTTCAAGTCCATCCATACAAGAATGGATATTAATTACATTACCGGAAGCATCATTGCCAGAAAGGACATCTCCAAAATGGCTGATATTTACGTTCACAGTACCAGATTCCTCATAGGATATATGATTGGATTGATGAGGTCCAATATTTATGGAATACTCTACTATCTTATCACTCCCATATGAAAATAACATATTATCCTTATTGGCTAAATCTCGGATTTCCGCTGATACACTTTGCATATATCCACTTGCAAATGCACTGCCTCTGCTATGGGATATAATTTGTAACTGCTCTGTAATTACACCATCTTTAGCGGAAGATTTCAGTACAGCATATATTGCAGCTGCATCAGCTTTCCCTTGCGCAATACCAGCGTTGAATCGTGAGGAAGGCCAAAAACCTTGATTACCATCAACGTATTTGAACTGACTGTAGTAATATCCTGTTTTTTGTTTTACTACTTCAAGCAATCCCATACTCCAATATGACGCACTACCTCGTTCAGTATCATTAGAAGTCCGACCATTGATAAAAATTGGGAAATTTCCATTAGGGTCCACCATTATGTTAGGATTATTCTTACAGAATGTATAAGGTGAATATCCAGGAGCTATAATGGCTGATTTATCCGTAGACATCCAAACACTCAGCCTCG
>JAHHQL010000009.1 GCA_020026415.1 Alistipes sp.
TGATGTCGTTTCCGTCCGCGTCCCTGAACTCGTTGATGACAGGGATTTTCCTGTAAGCTTTCATCTCTTCCGATACCTTTGCGCTGCCCACGAACGTACCCTGCGAGAGATTGGCTATCTTGGAGGCGGGTATCAGGGAGTCAAGCTGCGTATTGATGGAAGTCGAAGTGTCCTGACGGTTGATGGATATGGACTGCCGCAGTTGGAGTATCTTGCCGAACCGTTCCGACAGTGATTTTGCCGTTTCTCCTACAACTTGTCCGCTGAAAATATTGCCCACTGTGTTTTGGATGACCTTCGCCTCCTTGTCGCCGTAGTCGCGTGCAAGCTGCGAGAAGTCCTGGAAGCCGAGACAGACGGCCACCTTGTTGCTTCGGGCGGTCGCAATCAGGTTGTCGATACCACGGAAATAGATGGTCGGAAGCTCGTCGATGATGATGGAACTCTTCAGTTGTCCTTTTTTGTTCACCAGTTTTACGATGCGCGAATTGTACAGGCCGAGAGCCGCCGAATAGATATTCTGCCTGTCCGGATTATTGCCCACGCAGAGGATTTTGGGGTGTTCGGGATTGTTCAGGTCAAGGGTGAAATCGTCTCCCGTCATCACCCAGTAAAGCTGTGGCGAGATCATTCGCGAAAGAGGGATTTTCGCACTTGCTATCTGGCCCTGGAGCTGGTCTTGAGCTCCACCTTGCCATGCGTCCATAAAGGGGGAAAGATAGTTTTCGAGGGACGGATAAGAGGTAAGAATCGTGAAGATATCGGCATACGGCTTGTTAAGAAATTCGATTGCATGAGGGAACGTGCAATACTTTCCGTCCTTGTAAATACGCAAATACCAGATGATTGCGGCAAGTAGGAGAATGTAGCCCGTGGTAAGCGTCAGCGTATATACGGTAGCATTCACTGTCGTACTGAACGGCAGGTCAAGCATCCACCAGTTCATGAAGAACAGTACGATGCCGCCGAGGAAGGCGGCGTATATTTTCCGCCACGTCATCTTCTGGTTCTTGACACCTTTCGTACCCAGACACGAAAGTCCCAGGAATATGAAGGCGAACACTTTCGTCACGAGCAGGTTGCTGAACAGTCCTGCCGTCCTCTGGAAGTTCAGCAGAATCCTGTCCACGACTCCGATGTTGATGCCCATATCCACGAATGCGCTGTAGCAGAACCAGTAGACATGGATTACAATAAACACGATGGAAATGGCACGCATGAACTCCATGACCTTGGCCAGTCCTCTCAAATCATCTTCTTGTTGCATAACTGTAAAAATTTTGATGGTTGGTAATTGACAATCAGGATATGCCGCGTGAACGGCGTTTCTTCTTTTTCTTGCGTTGCAGTCTGCGGGCGAGTGCCTCCTCCTGCGGGTCCGGCCCGTTGATGTCGGGACTGAATATTCCGAAAGCCTGCTCGATGGCGCTTTCCATGTTGTCTGAAAGGCTCTCCCGTGTGGAGGTATATTGTCCGGGGGATTCCGACTCCGGTAATTCCTGCGGCCTGTTAAAAAGCTGTTTGAAGGCGTTGGCGGAAAACTCCTTGCCCAGACGGGAACCGTTATATACCTCCCTGTTCCTGTGGTCTATGAAGGTCACGCCGTAGATACGGCCTTCCTCGTTTTCCCTGAACACCACGTCAATGCCCTTTTCCCCGAGCAGCCGGATGAAATCTTCCCGGTTTCCACGGCAGCCGTGCATGGCCAGCGTGACAGCATCATGGATTTTCGGCTGCCATTTCCGGTTTCTGAAGTCACGGACATTGACGGCAATCCTTTTTTCTATCCCTTCGTAGCCGAAGCGCTTGCCGATGAGCGAAGACTTGATGGGCGTACATACCGGCCTTCCCGCATCGTCCGTCAGGGTATATACGATACCGTTGTAGGGTGAGCCTTCAAATTCTCCCCGAACCTGTCTGGCCTCGATGTTGAAGCATGAGAGCATGGCACTGAACTCCCCGAATGTCTGGAAGCGGTAGGCGGTGAACACGCTTTTGAGGATATTGCCGACCTGACGTTATTTAAGGGAAAATCCGTTCGATGTTCGGGCGGAATTTTTTTTGTCGTTGGGCAAGGCGTTTTTATTGCTCCTCGGATTAACTGCGCGTCTTCTGTTTCCGTCTGCATCGCTTCTGTCTTGTCTTGTCTTGTCTTGTCTTGTCTCTGTCCGTCTATTTTCCCACGCCGTCAATCCGTTTACGCCTGCATCTTGCGCGTCCGTCCGTCCGAGAAAAAAGTCTGCAAAAACCATCGCTTACAAACCCCTCTGCGATGTTTTCCGTCTGAAAAGTCCTCTGTAAAACCGTCTGAAACCCCGTCCGCTCGCAACACCTTCCGCAAAATTCCCCGCTTGTAAAATTCCGTCCCTCTGCTCCTCCCTCTCCCCATGGCTCAAAAAAAAGAGGACAACCCAAGGGGTTATCCTCTTTTTGCTTGCGTGAAGGATTCTGTTAATAGTATCCCAGCGACTTTGCAGCAGCGTACGAAATTTTCAGTGCGTTTGCACGACGCAACTCCTGCTTGATGTCGGTGATCATACCCATTTTGATATCCTTGTCGGCTTTCAGTACGGTGGTCATTGCCGGACGATCCTGCTCGCTGAGCTGTTCGCGTGCAGCGGCAATAAAATCCAAAATGTCCTTGGTCGTACTGTAAGAATCGTTCAACTGGATCACGGGAGCCGTACCGAACTGAGCCTGAAGGGCTCGCGTCGGGGGGCCTACGTGAATGTAGTTAGCCAACGATTTCTTTTCCAATTTCTGTACCTCGGTAGCTTCGGGAAGAGTGTATCTTACGCGCAACTCTTGTTCGCGCATGGTCGTCGAAACCATGAAGAAGAAGAGAATCATGAAGATTACGTCAGGAAGTGATGCTGTCGAGATGGGAGGCAAACCTTTGTTGCCCTTCTTTTTCATTACTGCCATGATCTTCTATTTTTTAATAGTCTTCGGTTCGGCCTCCGAAATCTTCTGGGGAACAGCCTTGGCTACTGCCTTACGGTTGTCCTCAGTGAGGTTTTCGAATTTGTCACCGAATTTTTTAATAGCTACCTCGTCACGTACCTCGTTGAAGGCACGGGTGAGTTCGTTCTGAACCATGATGTAGGGCTGATAACCCGTGTCACGCGTGGTCTGCAACGAAACTACGCCCTGACTTTCGAGATATACCCACTTGCTGCCATTGGCCAATTCGATTTCCTGTTCTACCTTTTCGGGAAGATTTTCAGCATCCATCGGGTTCAGGATAAATTCCTTGACTTTGTCCTTTACCTGACGGAGATCGCAAATCTGCTGATTGTCGGCCGTACCGATCATGATGTTGCCGTTACCCGAAACAAGTACCAGAAGGAGGTTACGTTCCTTAACCTTGATATCCTCCATCTTCTGGTTCTCGGGGGGCATGGGAGGCAACATACGCTGGATACCGGTATCGACATTCATCGTAGTGGCGACCAAGAAGAAAATGAGCAGCAAGAAGGCGATGTCGGCCATAGAACCGGCATTAATTTCTTGAATTTGTCTTTTATTACCTGCCATTGTACTTCTTTGTTATTATTTGAAAATACTCCAGATTTCGGTTGCCACGGCAACTACGAATGCAGCTGCACCGGCAACATAGGTTACCAAAATGCTTGTGTCAGTGATAATGGTTTCACCTACACCGAAGTAGGTGTTGTTCTGTACGTCGGAAATCTGAATGTCATGACCGGCAGCGGTGAAGTAAGCCACACCGATAACGATGATGATCAGCGCCAGCGAAAGGATGGTGCCCTTGATTCCTGCGGGATTCTTGATCATGCCGAACAAAGCGCAGAAGATCGCACAGCACAGAGCGAATACGAAGAGGGCATAACCCCACATCAGATTCAGGCTGATGGACGGATCAAACTCTGCTTTGTTCTCGGGGTGAGGCGATACGGCTGCGTAGATCAGCAACGCAGCTGTGATCACCATCATGAGACCCAGCAATATGTTTAAAACCTTTTTCATTTGTTTTTGATTCTTTTATACGTTCGATTATTTCTTTTGATCAGTCAGGGTATCCATCAGAACGATAGACGCATCCTCCATATCGTTTACCAAAGAGTCGATCTTCGATACGATATAGTTATAGAACAACTGAAGAATAACCGCAGCGATAAGACCCATAAGGGTAGTCAGCAGAGCGACCTTGATACCACCGGCAACCAGCGTCGGGCTGATGTCACCTGCGGCCTGAATAGCATCGAATGCACCGATCATACCGACAACGGTACCCATGAAACCCAACATAGGGCTCAGTGCGATGAACAAGCCGATCCACGACAGACCCGACTCCATCTGGCCGGTCTGAACCGAACCGTAAGAAACTACCGATTTCTCGATTACGTCGAGATCCTTACCCTGCTCGTAGCGGAGCAATGCCTGGAAGTAGATCGAAGCGATCGGGCCACGGGTGGTGCGGCACAGTTCCTTGGCAGCGGCAACGCCGTTCGACTTCAGCTCGTTCTCAACCGACTCCATGAATTTCTTCGTGTTGATGGTCGAAAGCGACAGGTAGAGAATACGCTCGATGGCTACGGACAAACCGATTACCAAGCAGAGCAATACGGGGAGCATCCACGCCCAACCGCCTTCCAAGAACTTCTGCATCAGGACGCGGTGCATTGTCTGACCTTCCATTTCGGCGGGCTCTTGAGTCGTTGCGGGGGTCTCGGCAGCTTCTTCAGCCACTACTTCGGTCGTTGCCTCTTGGGGGACAGCAGCCTCTTCCTCCTGCGCGAATGCGTTAACGGTACCCAGCGAGAAGAGGGCAACCGACAGAATCAAAAAAAGTTTTTTCATAGTTGTGTTTAATAAATTAATTTGATTAGTTGATTTTTGTTTATTCTTCTTTGTAAATCTCGTTTTTCGTTGTCGGTTTGCGGGGTGGGCGCGCTAAAAATATCGTCTGCCCCTAAATTTTTATTGTTTTTTTATCGTTCAGTTGCTTTTCGCCGGGCTTTTCGCCGATTTTTGAGGTTCGTCCGTTCTTTTTCCACGGGCGCGCCATTCACCACAAAACACACCGAATAGCGATGGTATTCGATTGATTTTCAGAACATCATACGCTCCCCGTCGTCCGTTTTCGGGTCAATGACCTCGGTTTAAGGTACTTTAACAGTGCGAAATATATAAAAAATATTCCTAACCTGCAATCACCTAAAGCGTAAATTCTCCGCGGAGCGGTTTGCGGAGCAACTCCATGGTCTCCTCGCGCGAGAGGTTTTTGCCCAGAACGTACATGAGTTTGGTGCAGGCGGCTTCGGTCGTGAGGTCGTGACCGCTGATCACGCCGATCTGTTGCAGGTGGATTCCCGTGTCGTAGAGATTCATCGACACGTTGCCGCTGCCGCATTGCGTGATGTTTACCACGTAGATGCCGCGGCGGATCGCCTCCTCGATTTCGCGGATGAACCACTGCTTGGTGGGGGCGTTGCCCGCACCGAATGTCTCAAGCACGACGGCATTCAGTCCGGGGGCGGTGAGCATGGCGTGGAGCATCTGCTCGCTCATGCCGGGGAAGAGTTTGATGATCTCGATGCCGTCGCCCAGTCGGGTGGCGATCTTGAGTTCTGTCTCGTCGGGTTGTTGCGGATAGTGGATGGCGGTGGAATTGTAGGTGATGTTCACACCCACCTCGGCCAGAGCGGGATAGTTGTTCGAGCGGAACGCACTCAGAGCCTCGGCACTGCGCTTCGTGGAGCGGTTGGCGCGGAATAGGCGGTTTTGGAAGTAGAGCGACACTTCGGGAACCATCGCCATTTCGGGATGATTGCTGCGGCGCGTACCCGCAATCTCGATGGCGGTGATGAGGTTTTCACGGCCGTCCGTGCGCAATACGCCGATCGGAATCTGGCTGCCTGTAAAGACAACGGGTTTCGAGAGGTTTTCCAAGAGAAAACTCAGTGCCGATGCCGAATAGGACATCGTGTCGGTACCGTGAAGCACCACAAATCCGTCGTAGCGCGTATAGTTGTCGCGGATGATCTCGGCCAGTTCGATCCAGTTGGCGGGTGTCACGTTCGAGGAGTCGATGATCGGCGAGATGGTGTGGATGTCGATGTCCACGTTCAGACGGCGCAGGGACGGAAACTCATCGTAAATGCCGCTGAAGTCGAAGGGCACCAGCGCACCGGTTTCGGCATCGGTTTTCATGCCGATTGTTCCGCCGGTGTAAATGATTAAAATAGAAGATCTCATATCGTTTTAAGTGTTCCTTATTGGTTTTCAGTTTATTGCAAATATACGCCGGGCGTTGCGGGTCGTGATCTCGGCCACCTCGTCGGGCGAGATGCCTTTGATTTCGGCGACCTTCTCGCACACGAAACGAACGTAGGACGATTCGTTGCGCCGACCGCGGTAGGGGGCGGGTGTCAGGTACGGGCAGTCGGTCTCAAGGACAATGTCCTCAAGATCCATTTCGCGCACCAGATCCGCCACGTTACTCTTCTTGAAAGTCACCACGCCGCCGATACCGAATACAAAGTTACCCAATGTTTTCAATTCTTCATAACTTTCTTTCGTGTCGGAGAAGGCATGGAACACGCCGCTCAGTCCGCGACCCTTGTATTTTCGCACGATCCGAAGGGTGTCGTCCCACGCATCGCGCGTATGGACGGCGATCGGAAGGCGATGATCGAGAGCCAGTTCGATTTGTCGTTCGAAGGCTTCGGTCTGCTCCTTCATGAAATTTCTGCTCCAATAGAAATCGAGACCGATTTCCCCGATGGCGCAGAACGGCGGAATACCCTCCGGCTTGTGGTCGAGGAACTCCTCCACAAGGTGCAATTCTTCGCGCCAGCGCGGATTGTCGTTCACGGAAGTGGGGTGGAGTCCCATCATCGGAATCAGACGGTCGGGGTGCGTGCGACAGAAATCGAACAGGGCGGCATGGCTTTCGGAGTCGATGGCCGGAAGCAGCAGGTGTTCGACGCCTGCACTCAGGGCGCGTTGGTAGGCCTCCTCGCGATCCTCGTCAAATTCGGGGGCGTAGAGGTGGGAATGGGTATCGGTAAGTATCATCGTGTCTTTATATATCGGTGTCCGGGCAGTTGCATGACGGCTCCTGCCAATTCGAGTCCCACAAGTTGGGTTGCAAGGCGTCCCGTATCCGAACCGCTCCGAAGGGCAATCTCTTCGAGCGAAAGAGAATCGGAGGTGGAGAACAGCGCGAGGAGTTGTTCCTCGTCATCCGTAAGGCGGTTTTCTCGTGTGGGAAGAGGCTGTCGGCGTACTTCGGGCAGGTCGTCCCACATCATTTCGCGGAGGATGTCTTCTGCCGAGGTGACCATTTGTGCCTTGTGGGTTTTGATCAGATGGTTCGTGCCGCGGGAGGTTTTGTCCGTCACGCGACCCGGTACGGCCATCACCGTGCGGTTGTAGCCGTCGGCCATCGAGGCTGTTACGAGTGCACCGCCCTGTTCGGGCGACTCGACGATGAGCGTGCCTGCACTCAGTCCCGCAATGATGCGGTTGCGCGGAATGTAGGCTCTGCCCCGTTGTTTGCTTTGCGAACTCTCCTCGGTAAGCAATACGCCGCCGTGTTCCAAGATGTCTCGCGCCACGGCAGTATGCTGGGCGGGGGTGATGTCGGGAAGGGGGGCGGGCAGTACGCCGATGGTTGCAATATCGGAGGCCAAGGCGGCGCGGTGTGCCGCAATGTCGATGCCGAAGGCCAGTCCGCTGACGATCGCAAGCGACGGGATATGCTTTCCGAGGGCTTCAATCAGACGGTTGCACATGATTTGTCCGTAGGGTGTCGCCTCGCGCGTGCCGACCACCGAAAGGCAACATGATTTTAGTCGATCAAGGCGTCCTTTTATATATAGTATATGGGGATAGTCGGGGATTTCGCGAAGAAGCGGCGGATATTCCTCATCGGTCGAGGCCACGGGGAGTATGTTGTTTTTCAAGCAATACTTCAACTCTTTTTCGGCGGCTGCAAATCCTTTCCGGTCGCGGATGGCGCGTGCGGGGGCATCGCGCAACTCGGCTTCGTGACAGAGTACGTCGAGTGATGCCTCAAATACCGAACGGGCATCGCCGAATACCTCAAGGAGATGTACGGTTCCTTTGACTCCGATTCCGGGAGTCATGCTTAGGGCAATATCTTCGACGGTCATGGCGCGTTGCAGAGGCTTTAGCGAGATGTAAAGGTAAATATTTTCGATAAATTTTGCAAAAAACGAAGAAAGTTTTGTTTTGTACGGATTTAATGCCTATATTTGCACAACCAAATCACGAAAAGGTGATCTTTATGGTCTGATGGCCGAGTGGCTAGGCAAAGGTCTGCAAAACCTTGTACAGCGGTTCGAATCCGCTTCAGACCTCCAAAAAACCGCGTCAGAATATCCTGACGCGGTTTTTTATATCCTAATCCATGATTTCGGTTAATTGGCGGACTTTTTCTTTGAGTTCCTCTCCCCATAGCAAGCCTTGCACCCAATCTTCGGGCAGTGAGGCGTAACCCAGGCGTGCACCGAGCAATGCTCCCGCCACGGCACAATTCGTATCCGTATCCCCTCCCGCCGCAATGAGGGTCTGTATCGCAGACCGAAAATCCGTTCCGAAACGATATGCCCACAATCCTGCGGCGAGCGTGCGCAGGGTGTAGCCTTGCGTATCGGGATCGTCCAAACAAAGTTTTTCAAGTTTCGGTTGATAACCCAGCCGGACGAACTCCCCGATCTCGGGCGCATAGCGTGCACCGAGTGCAAGAAGGTCCGATTCGGTCACCGCCCGTTGGAGCAACTCACAGCGGATGATGTGGGCGACAAGCACGCACGAACCGACACAACGCGGATCGAAATGGGTCAGCCGACAGATGTTTTCCGTGTTTTCATATACCGCCGGTTCGTGCTGATAATCCCAGATTCCTGTGATGCAGGTGCGCATCAAGGCTCCGTTCGGTGCGCTGTTCCGGTGACTGAATTTCCAGAAAAATTCCGAAATCTCATACGGATGTTCTGCGTATTGGGGCATCCGCAGGAGGTTACAGGTGTGTTTGCCGATACCGCGTCCGTCGTGTCGGAACCATCGGACGAAACGGTCGGCAATATCGTTCGGATCGACCGTTCGGCGTTTGAGCAGGCTGTCAAGGATGCAGAGCATCTGATTCGTGTCGTCCGTCCACTCCCCGCGTGCCCAGCGTTTTCGGAAATCGTCCTGAAGGATGTCCGCATAGCCGTTTACCCCGTTCGGGTAGGTGGAGGCTGCCCGATCGCAGGACATCCCTTCGGCGGCCAGACCCAGCGCATCGCCAACGGCCTGCCCGAAGAGAATGCCGTAAATGCGGTCGTTCAGACGAATCATATCTTAAAATAAGCCGTATTCAAGGTCGATAAAATATCGTTGCATCCTGCATATTCCAGCGGAAAGGCGATGCTGCCGTCGGGATTCAGTTCGCCCCATTTACCCGCCCGGCAGACCACGATCGTTTCCGTATGGGGCGGCATCTGCGTGATATGGTCGTATTCGAAAGGTATGATGACGGCTCCGGAAAGAGAGATGACACCGCTCAAGCCGTTTCGTGTGGCGATGATCCGATCGTAATATCCCGGGCGAAGGGGGCGCAGATCATCGTAAATGCAGGGAAGGACCAAGGTGCCGTCGTGACAGATAATGCCTTTGCGTCCGAGTCGGTATGCCGGAATGAATTCACGGTGGAACGCTTTGCCCCAGTTCATATATGGGCTGTCGGCAAACATATCCTCCTTCAGACAATCAATGACGAACGGTAATCGCTGACCGTTGCGATCGAGCGTAAAGCGATCATCTCCGATCGTTACAAGGAAAAATCCTTTGCTCAGGCAGGCGCAGGTATCGTAACACGATGGCGTGATCGTTCGACCGTCCGAACCGATGATTTGCCATTTTTCACCCGTCAATCCTGCCAGGATTCCGTCCCCGCCGTCAAGCAGCCGATCATAAACGGGTGGTATCGTAATTGTACCCCGAAGATCGGCACAGCCGAATTTTTTGTCCTTCTCGGTTCGGATAAAATTAGAATCGCAGAACAGAAAACTGTCATATATAAAAGGGATGATTTCTTTGCCGGAAAGGTCGATGCCACCCCATCTGTCTCCTCGTTTTGCGAGGTAAAGACTGCTCGGCTTTTCGTCCGACGAACTGCGGTAATAGGAGATGTCGTCGTACTCGAGGTCGGTGATTTTTCGTCCGGAATAGGCCAAAAGTCCGTATTTTCCCTCCTCGTTGGTGACGATGATGCATGGGGTCTCGCTGCTGAACAGATCGGGATCATTGTAGAGGTCTTTGTAGGTCGCTACATCGTTTACCTGGAAGGGAAGGTCCGAGGGGTCGGCTTCGGAGTGGGGAAGCACGTTCCCGAGGCGGTCGATCCGCACGACTTCTTCCGGTCGTGAAGGCATAAATGTGGTGAATGTCCCGTCGAAGAGCGGTTGCGGCATGGTCCCGTAGATCGGGCGGGTTACAATGCGGCCGAGCGGATCAATCAGACCGCGACCCTCGCCCAACTCTTTTGCCGAATAACTGAAATAATCGGTTTCGGGGCATAATTCCACCTCGTCGTATTCCCGATCGTCGATTCGTTCGCCGGTCGGTACGTAGATAAAGTGCCACTTGCCGTGTTGTTTTACGGCTCCGATATTCGCACGACTCGGATTGGTGACTGCGTCATAGCGGGGCGGAATGACGGGGCGGCCGTATGAATCGGCATAACCCCACAATTCGGAGCAAAGGTGCGTGATAGAAAGATCCCACGTCTGAACGGAAAAGGCTGTGTGGCAGGGACTTTGGAATGGGGAGTTATAATCGTTCGTCCAGCGCGGATTGTCTTGGAATTCATAGATTTTGACACTTTGATCCGAATATTCGTAAACCCGCCCTTCGTTGATCGAATACGTCGTTCCCGGGTAGAACAAATAGTGCTGATCGCTGCATATATTTGCCTGTCCGAGACGATAAATCGGCGGAATCGTGAATTTTTCGCCGTTCTTTAAAACAAGGTCGTCAGGGACAAACCTCCTGCCGATGTTGACTAAATAGATATCGTAGGTCGTTTCGAGGGGAGCCTCTTCCTCCAACTCTTCTTGTTCGATGATTGATTTTTCGTTTTCTTCCATGGTTTTACTTTTTTCTGGCAAAGTAAAACCGAAGATGTGAAACATTATTTCATATTATGGAAATTTTCATATCGGATGTTCATTGCCCGAATGATTTCGGCAACGCGCATGCGCAAATCCGCGGGAGAGAGCACCTCTATCTGGTCGCCATGCAACAGCAACTCCTGGATAAAGTCGAATGTGGGCGAAAGGTAATATTCGAAAATCGAATAAGTGGCTGTCTGTTTCACCTCCCGTTGCGAGGCGTGGAGCGGCAGTGACCGCAGGTAGTGCGGCAGTTCGGCAAAGGCTTTCAGACGGATGGTCGCAGGGTGCGAATAACCGTCGGTGGCAATGCCGTAATAACAGGCAAAATAGTCCGCAGGATGAAATTCGGCGGGATAAACGAAGGTTTCGTCGCAACACTCCGCCTTTCGGATTCGATCCAGTGCATAGATGCGCAGTTCTTGCACACCGGTCTTTCGGGCGAGCAGATACCAACGGCGTTTGAACATCTTGACACACAGCGGTTCGACGACTGTTTCCGTGTTGGTATCACTTCGATAACTGCGATAGATCAGCCTCAGGAGTCTGTTCTCGTGCAATCCTTTCAAAACGGGCGGGAGAAATTCCGTGCCGCCGGGAATATCTTCCAACAGGATCTTGTCAGTAAGGTCACGGTACTTGGCAAGCATATTACCCGTTGCGAACGAATCCAGCATCCAGCGGTTCAGCGTGTCGTCTTCGATCGCCTCCCGATTGGTGATGTAGTAGGTATTCCGTCCCCGTCCGCGATGACAGGCAATTTCGATTCCGAAATGTTTTTCGATGGCATTGCGGTGATTGTGGAACGTGCGCAACGACAACACGGAGCGGTCGTCGTTCAATACCGACCTTTTCCAACGGGCGGCAATGTCTTCGTAGGAAATCTCCCCTGCGGTGCGGATCGTATCAATAAGCCATAAATAACGGCGGAGAAGCAGATCAACCATATCAATAAACGATATATCCTGTAATGTCCTCGATTTTACGACTCATCTTACTCAAAACAAGATGGATTTTGTCTTCAGTTACAAGTTCCGACAGTTTGAATTTCATGACGATAAAATCGTTGCCTGCCTCTGTCTTCTCTGAGATCGTGTCCTGATCGTTATTAAGCCATCTTTCCAGGGAGGATTCCATGCTGTTGCGATTCCATCGTTTCGCCCATTCGCCCCTCTGTTTAAGTTCCATGACAAAAAGAGCGGTCGTGTCGGAAGATTCGACTGCTGCAAATGTTTCGGTTTTTTCCTTTTTGGCCGTGGAGCCTTTTTTCAGGGCTTTGAAGAATCCGTCATCCGTTACGACAATGACCGAAAGCCGGTATCGTTTGTCTTTCTCTCCGAGCTGATACTCCATAGCCATCGGAAACAGAAAATCCCATGCCCAATTTCCGGGGTATAGTCGGAATTGTCCGTAATTGTTGCTGCCGTGGATCGGATCCGAGAAAAGTTTGTTGATTTCGATCCTGCTGTTGGTACTGCTCAGATTGAGTTGGGATTTAATGTAGAACATCGTGCCCTGTACCCGATGTTGATAGTCATACAACAATCGGATCGACTTTCGAACATTCAAGAACAACTCGTCGGCATTATTTACATTATTTTCCATATTTCATTGATATTAAGAGGGATTTCGATATTCAGATCATCGTTCGGCATCGTATCCAACAGATCGACGACATACTCGTTGTATTGGGCAAAAGCCTCTTCGACGGCTTCAAGGATTCGGATTTCCTGCTCGGCGGATTCCGCTTTGCAGGAAAAATACGATCGCTGCTTGCTGTAGTCATGAACGGCATGAAGCAATTTCATCCAGGTCGCCTTATATACTTGGTTTTCGTCGATGGCGCAGTCCAAATTGCTGTTGCCGCCGAGTGCAAGCAGCAGGATCTTCCTGTCGAAACCGTAGGTATTGTGATAAGCGGTAATTTCATTCTTCCATTGATCGGAGGTTTGTCCTTCGGAATCCTTTCTTTTGACCTCTATGATCAAATCGAATCGGGAGAATCGGATGAAAACATCGGGTTCCACCCGCTTTGTATTGCCCGTACCTTTCGGATCCCAACTCGGCCACATCTCGAAGAGTTCCAATTTTCCCGCTGTTTCGGGAAGTTGCTCCGGGGTGACGCTTGAGGCTCGGAGCAAGTGCCAAAACAGATCGGTCGGCAGATAGCGAAGTTGTCCTATTGTCGCATAAGTTTTGAAATCCTCATTGAAATTCTCGTTGGATTTCCTGACAAATTTACTGTATGAATGAATCATGGATACGTGTCCTCCGTATATTATTTCAGTACAAATGTAAGGATTTAATGTGTAATATCGTTGCATATCTCTTGGCGGTGTGCCGATTTTCAGGGCGGTTGTTTCAGATTTTCAAAAAACCGCGTCAGAATGCTCCGATGGGGACTGCTTTTGTCCTTCTATGGCGATGACAGCGGCATGGAAATCATCTTTTTAACGAACAGATTTCGGGAAAGTACTGTTGGCAGTTTTGTGTGTAAATGCATAAAAAAACCGTGTCTCGGGATTCCTACACGGTTTTATTTTTATGGAAGCGGGGTGTTAGGAAACCCTGCCTGCATTCAGATCCGAGAGTTTGACCTTCTCGAATTTATAGCCCAAGGCGAATAATTCCAGAGCCACGCCGATGCGGAACATCGCCTTGGTGGCGCGGGCAAAGACGTGGAATGCCATGACGCTCTGCGGCTCGATGTGTTCGTGGCGGATCATGTTCACGGCCTTCTCGCCGCAGGCACGCAGTATGTTCTCGATCTGCTGTGCCTGAGGGCTGTCGAGTTCCAGACCGAGGATGTGTTTCACGATGTGTTCGTCGAGATCGTCGAATTTATGCTCGCCGTAGTAGTTGGCGTAGGGCAGTTTCTGATATTTCGCCCAGTCCGTATCCCAGCCTTTGGCAACACCCATTCCGAGATAACCTGCCCACGCAACCGATACCACCGGATAGTTGGCGACCTCCTTCACGGCATCGGCAACGTATTCGGGCGCAAGGTTCGTTGTCCATAATTCGTCGATGTCTTCGGTGGCGAGCAGGATGTTGTTCAACAACTTGTATTCGGTGCAGAGTTTGACGAGTTCTTCCTCTAATTTGAGTTCGAATTGGTTCAGATATTGGATGTCGGTTTGTTTCATTTTGACGTGTTGTGAATTAGTGGCGCAATGATCGGGAGTTTTTTCCGTTCCTGCAAATCTTTGCGGGGAAATACTTTGAAGAATGTGTCGGAATGGGGTTTCGTTCCCCGTGGAACCGCCTGCGCAGGGCATAAAAAAAGCGATCCGAGAGTTCGGATCGCCGTATGGTTGAAAGTCTCCGGTGAAGAGATTAGTTCAAGCCGTTTACATGCAACTGCATGGCACTCTTCAGGTTGCCTGCCTTGTTTTTGTGCATGATGTTGTGCTTTGCCAATTTGTCGAGCATCGAACTTACTTTGGGAAGCAGTGCGATTGCTGCGCTCTTCTCGGTGGTTGCGCGCATTGCCTTAACGGCGTTACGAGCGGTCTTGTGCATCAGGCGGTTGTGTGCGCGCTTCGATACAGTCTGACGGATTCTTTTTTGCGAAGACTTATGGTTTGCCATAATTCGTTAGTTTTTTTATTTTTTTACTTTTAATTCCTAAAACAATGAAACGGCCGTAGCCGCCTTCGGATAGGTTCTTCACCCGCTCCTTAAAAATTGTTCACCCGTAGGCTTCGAAATCCGAATGGAAGTTTGTTGTTGAAGGTGCTTTGCGAATGTGGCATGCAGATGTTTCAACAATGGTCGTTCGTCGTGTTTCGCGGCCCTCGTTAGTAGCCCATAGCAGAGTCGAACTGCTCTTTCAAGAATGAAAATCTTGCGTCCTAACCGATAGACGAATGGGCCTCTACCACTATTCCTTGATCCCGTGTTCGGGAGGTTTAGCGGTGCAAAGGTAAGTAAAAAAAGGACTTCTGCAAAAAAAAAGTGCAAAAAATATTCAGAAAAATAAGGATTTTAGAGTTTTAGGAGTTTAAACATGCCTTCCAGAGCCTTTGGGGAAAGTCCTTCTTCGGTGAAAAGGCGTTCGATGTGACCGCTTGCGGCCATCTCGCGGGCAGACATCAGATCGAGATCGGGCGTGTCGATCAGGGCAATCTTGTCGCAAATATGCAGGGCGATGTCCAGTTCGTGGGTGGAGAAGAGGATGCACTTGTGCTCTTCGTGTGCCAGACGACTCAGCAGGGAACACAGGATGTAGCGGTTCGGGAGGTCGAGAAAAGCAGTCGGCTCGTCCAGAAGAATGACGGGGGTGTCCTGCGCCAGCGCGCGCGCAATAAGGATGCGCTGACACTCGCCGTCCGAGAGGGTGTCCATCGGCTTACGGGCGAAGTCGGTCATGCCGACCAATTCGAGCGAACGGAAAACGATCGCGCGATCCTCCTTCTGCATGCGCCCGATCCAGTTGGTGTAGGGAGCGCGACCCAGCGCAACGACATCCTCGCAGAGGAGGTTGGCGATGCGGATCTTGTCGGTGGAGACGAAACTGATCGTTGCGGCACGTTCGCGCGGGGAGAGCGATTTCAGGGAACGGCCGTTGAGCAGAATCTCTCCCGAAAATTGGTCGTTCAATCCCGCGATGGCACGCAGCAGGGTGCTTTTACCCGTGCCGTTCCGCCCCACAAGGGCGGTGAGTTGCTCGGAGGGGATCGCGGCGGAGACGTGTTCCATCAGAAGGCGTTGCCCGTAGGCGAGGCGGAGGTCGTGGAGTGTGATGCCCATTTCAGAAGATGTTGCGGTTGCGGATGACAACCAGAATGACAATCGGGATGCCCATAAGTGCCGTGACGGTGTTGATCGGGAAGGCGAGGGTCTTTGCCAAGAGGTCGCAAACGACCAGCAGGATCGAACCGAGGAGCATCGAAGCGGGTATCAGCGTGCGATGGTCGGCACTGCGGAACAGCATGCGTGCAAGATGGGGAACCGCCAGACCGACAAATCCCACGGGACCGCAGAATGCCGTGACGGTACCCGCCAGAAGAATGGTCGAGAGAAAGATCAGCGTGCGCGTGCGGCGGATGTTAAGCCCCATCGTGCGGGCGTAATTTTCACCGAGCAGCAAGAGGTTCAGCGGCTTGATGACCGCAATCGACAACACCAGACCCGCTGCAACGATCGGGATCATGATCGCAAGGCGCGTTCCCGTGACATCGCCCAGCGACCCCATAGTCCAGATGACGAACGACTTCAGGGCGGCTTCGTCGGAGAGGTATTGGAGGATTTCCACCACCGATCCGATGCCCGAACCGAGCATCATGCCGAGGATGAGGATGACCATGATGTCTTTGATGTGGCGGCTGACCGCCATGACGAGTGCCAGAACCAACGCCGACCCCAGCCATGCCGCGCCGACAATGCCCAGCGACTGAATCCACGAATGGGCGGCGACGCCTAAAAGCGGTGCCCCCAACAGAAACAGTGCAACGCCCAACCCCGCGCCCGACGAGACGCCCAACACATAGGGGCCTGCCAGCGGGTTGCGGAACAGGGTCTGCATCTGAAGACCGCCCGCGGCGAGTGCCGCACCCGCAAAGAGGGCGGTGACGGCTTTCAGAAGGCGGATGTTGAGGATGATGTTGCGGGCAGCCTCGTTACACTCCCCGCCCGTAAGGGCTGCCCAAACTTCACCCGCAGATATGCTGACCGAGCCGATCGCAAGGTCGGCAACGAACAGCACCCCCAACAGAAGGCACAGCAGGATGAAGAGCAGTGTGTGGCGTGCCATTACTCCAATCGCTTGTAGTAGTGGTAATTATCTTTTTCGTCGAGCAGCAGGCGGTGGAGATCCTCCAACACGAGGTCGGGATTCACGACGCCCGACTCCCAGAAGTCCGAACCTCCCGCGGGTGTTGCGCGCAGGTTGTTGTTCCACACGCGGCGATGAGCGACCGCGGGTACGCGGGCGAATTTCGGGGCTTGGCTCCGAAGGTCTTCCAGCGACGACCACATGCCCGTGTTGATCCATACGTCGGCCTGCGTGGCGAGCAGGTAGGCCTCTTCGATGTCGATGCTTTTCGAGAGTCCCGAAGTGTTCTGCGGATAGATGTATTCACCGCCCGCATCCTCGATCAGGCGCACCATGTAACTGTCCGCGGACGGCATGAACCACGTGTCGCGGTAGGGTGTGTTGAGCATTACGAGGGGGCGTTTTGCGGTCGAATCGGCACGGATCTTTCTTTTCAGCGTGTTGTAGCGGTCGGCAATCTCGGAGAAGATCTCGCGGCTCTCGTCCTTTTTGTCGCACAGATCGCCGATCAAGACCATCCATTCGGCCTTGCCGAGGGGTGATTCTTCGATGTAGTCACCTATGTATATATAGGGAATGGACAGTTCGCGGAGTTTGCCCGTGAGGACGCTGTTCTCACCCGTGATGCCGAACAATAAAACCAAATCGGGGTCGAGCGAGGTCAGAAGTTCAAAGTTGAGGTTCGTATCGTAACCGATGTCGTGTACCTTGCCCTCGGCACGTAACTCTTGGATGCGCGGGTTGGAGATGTAGTCGATGCCCGATACCCCCGCCACGCGGTCGGTTTCACCCACGCGGTCGAACATCGCCACGTAACTCGACGAGAGGCAGACCACCTTCCGGATGGGGGCGCGCACCGCCTGTCCCTCGAAATCGGCGGGGATTTCGTCCTTGTCGCGGAGGATCAGAAGTTGTTGCTCGACATCGGTTGCGCCCTGCCACGGATTGCGGATGGTCACCAGATGCGAGGCGTTTTTTTCCTCGTCGGAATTTTTCCGAGAAAAAATATCAAACCCCGATGCGTAGGCGGGATGATAGACATTTTCCGTAAAATCGGCCTCGGACAGGCGCGTAGTGCCGTTGCACCCCGTCAAAAGCAGGGCGAACAGAAGACTGAGGTATGCTGAAATCCGTTTCATGGAGACAAATATAGAAAAAAAACTTGAAAAAATTTTGCGAATATGAAAATGTGCCGTATATTTGCACTCCGAAAAGATACGGGATGTAGCTCAGTCCGGTTAGAGTACTCGTCTGGGGGGCGAGTGGTCGCAAGTTCGAATCTTGTCATCCCGACCAATTTCGATGATCCCCGATACTGAAAGGTATCGGGGATTTTTTTGTGCCCTGCATCGAACCGCACCAAAAAACACCCGAACCAAACGGTTCGGGTGTTTCTGTATTTGATCGGGCGGAAATCTACATCGTGCGGTTCTCTTCCTCGGTGCTCAGCAATCCGCAGGCCGCCTGAATGTCCTCGCCACGCGAGGCGCGGATGGTAGTCTGGATGCCTTTCGCGGTCAGCGTGTCGCGGAAACGGATCATGTGTTCGTTGTCGGGCGAGTAGAACGGCGAATCGGGGATTTTGTGGAAGCGGATGAGGTTGATGCGGCATTTGATGCCGTCCAAAAGACGACACAACTCCTTGATGTGGCGCGGCGAATCGTTGCGTCCCTCCAATACTATATATTCAAACGACACACGGCGTTGGTGCGTGAAATCGTACTGACGCAACAGATCGGCGACCTCCCGGATACCCCATGCGCGCTCGATGGGCATGATTTCGAGTCGTTCCTCGTGGAACGGGTTGTGGAGGCTGACCGCCAGATGGACGTCCGTCTCGTCCAGAAAGCGTTTCAGGTTCGGCACGACACCCGCCGTCGAGAGGGTGATGCGCGTGGGCGACCAGCCGAAACCCCAGTCCGACGTGAGGATCTGAAGGGCGCGCAACACGTTGTCGTAGTTGTCGAGCGGTTCGCCCATACCCATGAAAACGAGGTTTGTAAGTCGGTCGCGTTCGGGCAGCGAGACGATCTGGTTGAGGATCTCGGCAGCCGTCAGCGAGCGTTGCAGACCCTGACGTCCCGTGGCACAGAAGGCGCAGTGCATGCGACAGCCCGCCTGCGACGAGACGCACAGTGTGGCGCGGTCGCGGTCGGGAATGTAGGCCGACTCGATGTAATGACCTCCGTCGATGCGGAAGAGGTACTTCTTGGTGCCGTCCGCAGAGGTCGAGCAACGCACGGGAGCGGACAGTGCCGGTGCAAATTCGCGGGCGAGTTGTTCGCGGTGAACACCCGCAATGTCGGTCATGCGTCCGGGTTGCTCGGTGTGTTTCCGATAGAGCCATTGCGCGAGTTGTCTGGCCGCAAAGCGCGGCATGCCCAGTCGGGCGCACACGGCGGCAAGTTCCTCAGGATTTTTACCGTAAAGGGTCTCTTTTTGTTCCATTTTCGCGTGATGAAGGTTCGTTTGCGGGACAAAAATAGACAAAAAATAAAGATTTTTTTGCGGGATGCTCCTTTTTTGAATTTTTATCCATATATTTGTGGTGCATAGCGTGCTTGTCGGTACGCTGTTGTGGTGTGAAGTTGCAACAAATTAAATTAAAAGAATAGATGGAAATCAAGAAATCGCCCAAAGCAGACCTGCAAAACAAACGAGGTCTTTTGCTTGAAATCGGTCTGGTTGCAGCGCTTGGCCTTGTAATCCTTGCGTTCGCTTATTCGCCGGCCGAGAAGAAAATTGAGAAACTGGACATGAACTACGGCCCGATCGAGGAGGAGATCACCGAGATCACCCGTCAGGACCAGAAGCCGCCCAAAATGCCCGAAAAGGTACAGGTTAAGGCACTTGCCGACATTCTTCAGGTCGTAACCAACGATACGAAGATCTCCACTGATGTCGATTTTGTCGATTTCGATGAGGATACCGATATTATTCAGGAGGTTGCCGTCGAAGAGGAGGAGATCGAGGACGATACCCCCTTCATGAGTGCCGCCGTCGAGGTGCTGCCTACTTTTCAGGGTGGTGACCTCAATACGTTCCGTAACTGGGTTCAGAAGAGCGTGAACTATCCTCCAATCGCTCAGGAGAACGGTATTCAGGGTGTGGTTGTGCTGATGTTCGTGATCGAGCGTGACGGCCGTCTGACCAACATCGAAGTACTGAAGACTCCCGACCGTTCGCTGTCGGAGGAGGCTACCCGCGTGCTGAAGACCTCGCCCAAATGGACGCCCGGTAAACAGCGTAACCGTCCGGTACGTGTAAAATATACGTTGCCTGTTCAGTTCCGTCTGGCGAACTAACAGATGCCGCGTCATTGATTCTAAGGGTATCTTGCTTTCGGGCGGATACCCTTATTTTTACCTGAAAGGCAGCGATTTTCTGCCGAGAACACAAGACAATGAGTAACGAAAACAATAAAACCATACCCGCCGTCGAGGAGCCTCGTCCCGAACGTGCCGCCGTCGTTGCGGTCATCCGCGACAAGGACGATCCGTCGCGTATTGCGGAGTACCTCGACGAGTTGGAATTTCTGGCCGAGACGGCCGGAATCGAGACGGTCAAACGCTTCACGCAGCGTCTGGCGCAACCCTCGGCACGCATCTACGTGGGGCCGGGCAAGTTGCAGGAGATCGCCGACTGGTGCAAGGAAGAGGAGATCGATGTGGTGATCTTCGACGACGAACTCTCGCCGTCGCAGACCCGCAACATCGAGCAGGCGATGCCCTGCCGCGTGTTGGACCGTACCCGCCTTATTCTGGATATTTTCCTTTCGCGTGCCCGCACGGCCTACGCCAAGACGCAGGTGCAGTTGGCCAACTACGAATATATGTTGCCCCGCCTGTCGGGTATGTGGACGCACCTCGAACGGCAGAGGGGCGGTACGGGAACCCGTGGCGGTGCCGGTGAGCGAGAGATCGAGACCGACCGCCGTAACATCCGCAACCGCATTGCCAAACTCAAGGAGGATCTTCAGAAGATCGACAAACAGATGGCGGTGCAGCGTTCGAACCGCGGTCAGATGGTGCGTGTGGCATTGGTGGGTTACACCAATGTGGGTAAATCTACGCTGATGAACCTCATCTCGAAGAGCGATGTGTTTGCCGAGAACAAACTCTTTGCGACGCTGGATACGACGGTGCGCAAGGTGGTGTTCGACAACCTGCCGTTCCTGATGTCGGATACGGTCGGTTTCATTCGCAAACTGCCCACCGAGTTGATCGAGTCGTTCAAATCGACCTTGGACGAGGTACGCGAGGCCGACCTGCTGATCCATGTGGTCGATATTTCGCATCCTCAGTTCGAGGAACAGATCGACGTAGTGAAGCAGACCCTTCAGGAGATCGGTGCGGGCAACAAGCCCGTCTATCTGGTCTTCAACAAGGTCGATGCCTACACCTATGTGAAGAAGGACGAGGACGATCTGACGCCCGCCACCAAGGAAAACCGCTCGCTGGACGATCTGAAGCAGACGTGGTTCGCCCGTACCGACGAACCGTCGATTTTCCTGTCGGCACGCGAGAAGATCAACATCGAAAAGTTCCGTTCGGATCTCTACGGCATGGTGCGTGAGATTCATGCGGGACGCTATCCGTTCAATAATTTTCTCTACTAAAACATATAAACTATGACTGTACACGTGCTCAATGAGCAGGATACCGTGCTGAACAAATTCATCCGCCAGATCCGCGACAAGAACATCCAGCAGGATTCGATGCGTTTCCGCCGCAACTTGGAGCGCATCGGCGAGATCATGGCTTATGAGGTGTCCAAGACCCTGAACTACGAGGAACACATCGTCGAGACGCCGCTTGGCGAGGCTTCCGTTCGTGAGATCGGCGACGATCTGGTCGTGGCGACCATTCTGCGTGCGGGACTTCCCTTCCATCAGGGTTTCCTGAACTACTATGACGATGCCGGCAATGCGTTCATCTCGGCATACCGCAAGAGCAAGAAGGACGGCAGTTTCACCGTCAAGGTCGAATACATTTCGTGCGGTATGTTGGAGGGTAAGACCCTTCTTTTAGTCGATCCGATGCTGGCGACCGGGTCGTCGATGGTTCTGGCATGGGAAGCATTGTGCGAGCGGGGCGGAATGCCTGCCTGTACGCACCTTGCAGCCGTCATCGCCAGCGAGCAGGGCGTGGATTACGTAAAACAACACATGCCCCACGACACCACCGAACTGTGGGTGGCTGCCGTCGATCAGGAACTCACCTCGCGTTCGTACATCGTTCCCGGCATCGGCGATGCGGGCGATCTGGCCTACGGCGAGAAGATCTGATCCGAAAATCAATCTGCGACCCCTTTTGACTTTGGTTTCCCCCCGTGTGCGAAACCGAAGACAGGGGTCTTTTTTCTTTTACGGGATGTGTTTCCCTCTATTTTTTTAGGATATGATTCGCAAGAAAACAACCTTTGTGTTTGCCCTGTTCGGAGTGACCGTCCTGATGATGGCGTTGCAGAAACCCCTCTTTCTGATGCGTTACTGGTCGATGGCGGGGGATGCCACTGCGACGGATTGGTTTCGGGTGGTGTGGTACGGACTGACGCACGATGTGACGCTGGCGGGCTATGTCACGGCACTGCCTCTTTTGGCTTCGATCGCCTCGCTGTGGGTACGGATGCCCGAACGCATCTGGACAAAAGTCATGCGCGTATGGCTCTATGCCGTGTCGATTCTGACCGCCGCCATCTTTGCGGTCGATCTCGGACTGTACGAACATTGGGGATTCCGCATCGACGCCACCGTACTGATCTATCTGACCGATCCGAAAGATGCCGCCGCAAGCGTGGATTGGATGACGGGGTTGTCGGGATTTGCGCTGTTTGCCGTGTGGGCATGGGGCATGATGTGGTGCTACCGCCACGTGGCCGACCTCTTTGACGGAGATCCCGTTCTGCCGCATCGCACCGCCGTGTGGCTGACCCTTGCGGGACTTTTCTTGGGCGGATTGGATTTTCTGGCGATCCGTGGCGGTGCAGGCGAATCGACCGCCAATGTGTCGAAGGCCTACTTCTCGTCGAATATGTTTCTGAATCATGCCGCGACCAATCCCGTCTTTTCGTTTCTCCATTCGCTGGGCAAACGGCAGGACTATGCCTCGGAGTACGCCTTCCGTTCGGATGAGGAGTGCGCCCGGTTGTTCGATTCGCTGCGCGGAAACGCCGCGCCCGCCACTCCGACGGTCGAACTGCTGACCCGTAAACGCCCCAATGTGGTGGTGATCCTTCTGGAGAGTTTCGCCCGTACGATCATGGAGACCGATGCCGTGGGCGAGCGCGTCATGCCCAACCTCGACCGCTACAAGGCCGAAGGCGTGTGGTTTGAGAATATGTTTGCCAACTCGTTCCGCACCGATCGTGGCGAGGTCGCCGTCCTGAGCGGTTTCCCCGCGCAGACCACCATTTCGATCATGAAACTGCCGGGCAAGAGCCGTAATCTGCCGTCGATCGCCCGCTCGCTGAAGCGCGAGGGCTATTCCACCTCGTTCTACTACGGCGGTGATCTGAATTTCACGGATCAGTCCTCCTATATGTATGCCACGGGTTGGGAGCGTTTGGTCTGGCAGAAAGACCTTTCGTTCGATGCCCCGATGTCGAAGTGGGGTTGGAACGACGAGACGATGTGTGCCTATGTGGGTGACGAGGTGTTGCGCCTGAGCCGCGAGAGCAAAGAGCCGTTCCTTGTCGGCTTCCTCACGTTGAGCAGTCACATGCCTTTCGACGTGCCTTATCACAAATACGAACACCCGATGCTCAATGCCGTGTCGTTCAGCGACAAGCATCTCGGCAAGATGCTCGACCGATGGAAAGCCTCCGATGCGTGGGACAATCTGTTGGTTGTGCTGGTTGCCGATCACGGCTACCCCTATCCCGAGGATCTGGAGTACAACGCGCCGTTGCGTCACCGTATCCCACTGATTCTGACGGGCGGAGCGGTGCGCGAGAAGCGTGTGGTGGAGGAGTATGCCTCGCAGATCGACATCGCCGCCACGCTGCTCGGTCAGATGGGCATCGACCATTCGGATTACGATTACAGCAAAGATATTTTCGCTCCCGCCCCGCCTTGCAAGTTCGGCTACTACGCCTTCAACAACGGGTTCGGGGTGACGGATGCCGAGGGTGAATTTGTCTTCGACTGCACTTCGGGGCGCGTCATCCGCGACACCAACCCCCGTTTGCGTCAAATCGGAGAGGTCATGTTGCAGACCACCTATCGCGATATTGCCCGCAGATAAGTGTAAAAAACCTGATTGATAAATGGATTACCTCTCCAATTTTTTGTATATTTGCAAATTCTTAAAGAATTAATTGTTAAAAACGAAATAATATGGCTAAGGAATTGAAAGACCTCACCAAATCGGAGGACAACTACTCGCAGTGGTACAACGATCTGGTCGTTAAAGCAGGTTTGGCCGAGAGTTCGGCTGTCCGCGGTTGTATGGTCATCAAACCTTATGGTTATGCCATTTGGGAGAAGATGCACGATGCACTGGACAAGATGTTTAAGGAAACGGGTCACCAGAACGCCTACTTCCCGTTGTTTATCCCCAAATCGTTCTTCTCGAAGGAGGCTCACCACGTGGAGGGCTTCGCCAAGGAGTGTGCCGTTGTGACGCACTACCGTCTGAAGAACGATCCCGAACACAAGGGTAACGTGATCGTCGATCCCGATGCCAAACTTGAGGAGGAACTGATCGTCCGCCCGACTTCGGAGACCATCATCTGGAACACCTACAAGAACTGGATTCAGTCGTACCGCGACCTGCCCATCCTGTGCAACCAGTGGGCAAATGTCGTTCGTTGGGAGATGCGTACGCGTCTGTTCCTGCGTACGGCCGAGTTCCTGTGGCAGGAGGGTCACACCGCCCACGCAACCCGTGAGGAGGCTGTTGCCGAAGCCGAAAAGATGATCGGGGTTTACCGCAAATTCGCCGAGGAGTGGATGTCGGTACCTGTGATCGTCGGTCACAAATCGCCCAACGAGCGTTTTGCCGGTGCCGAGGATACGCTGACGATCGAGGCTCTGATGCAGGACGGTAAGGCACTGCAGAGCGGTACGTCGCACTTCCTGGGTCAGAACTTCGCCAAGGCATTCGATGTGAAATACATCAACAAGGAGGGTAAGTTGGAGTACGTTTGGGCTACCTCGTGGGGTGTTTCGACCCGTCTGATGGGTGCCCTGATCATGTCGCACTCGGACAACAACGGTCTGGTACTGCCCCCAAAACTCGCCCCGATTCAGGTTGTCATGGTGCCGATCTACAAGGGTCTGGAGCAGTTGGAGGACATCAAGGGTCGTTTCGAGAAGATCGCCGAGCAGTTGCGCTCGAAAGGCATCAGTGTCAAGATCGACGACCGCGACAACGTACGTTCGGGCTTCAAGTTTGCCGAGTATGAGTTGAAGGGTGTTCCCGTTCGTCTGGCCATGGGCCCCCGCGATGTGGAGAACAACACGATCGAACTGGTTCGCCGTGATACGTTGGAGAAGACCACCGTATCGCAGGAGGGGCTCGTGGAGCGCATCGAAGGCCTCATGACCGAGATCCAGCAGAACATCTTCAACAAGGCTCTCAACTACCGCAACTCGATGATCACGAAAGTCGATACGTGGGACGAGTTCAAGCGCGTGCTGGACGAGAAGGGCGGTTTCATTCTGGCTCACTGGGACGGCACGGTCGAGACCGAAGTTGCCATCAAGGAGGCTACCAAGGCTACGATCCGTTGCATCCCGTTCGATGCTCCCGAAGAGGAGGGCAAGTGCGTCTTCACGGGCAAACCCTCGCACCGCCGTGTGCTCTTCGCAAGAAGTTACTAATCGGATTCACGATTCGGATAAAACCGACTTCCCTATTTCGGGGAGGTCGGTTTTTTTGTATTCCTTTATATATAAGGTATGTGGCGCGGCAGAGTGCATAAGGGATACCGCACGGCTCTTTGCAGGATCTGTCCGGACAAAATGTCTGTCGGGATGTTGGTATGTGCAAAACGGTACAATGTTTTTCAGATGGTATGATTTTTGACCTTTTAAAGGCAGTTTTTGAGACGAAATGCCCCAAAACAGGCGCGGAATTTGGAATTATCAAAAATAATATATACCTTGCACTTGAGATTTGTTTCGAATTTATAAACCGTCCGCCACGAAAAACAGATGCGGACGACCAATCGAGGCTGATCCGTAAAAATTTTAAACACACATTTAAACCCTGTTGCCTATCGACGAAAACTCTACTCTGAATAATAAATTTGAAGAGTATGAATGTACAAATGTTAAGTGATCAAGTTCTGCTTAATCATTACCTTTCCGGTGATCGAACGGCAATATCCCAATTAATCGAACGCCATAGTCGCCGTGTGCGTGACTATATCAACCTCATGGTCAAGGATCGTGACCTTGCGGAGGATCTTTTTCAGGAGACCTTCATCAAGGTGGTACGTGTCATTGACGAGGGGCGTTATGTCGATAACGGCAAATTCCTTTCGTGGGTGCTTCGCATCGCCCACAATCAGGTCATCGACCATTTCCGCATGCAGCGTCAGGACAAAACAGTCAATGAGTCGGATTCGGGCTACGACATCCTCGGTTCGTTGCGATTCACCGAAGGATCGGTCGAGGATGCACTCGTGTCGGAGCAGATCGAGCGCGACATCCGCCGCTTGGTAAAACTCCTGCCCGACGAGCAGCGCGAGGTGGTCATGATGCGCTATTTCGCAGGTTTGAGTTTCAAGGACATTGCCGAGCAGACCAACGTGTCGATCAACACGGCACTGGGTCGTATGCGCTATGCACTGATCAATCTGAGGAAAATCATCCGCGAGAAAAACATCATTTTGAGTTAGACAGGCACAATATTCTTTCGGAGGCGTGCGTTTATAGAGTAAAAGATCCGCAGGGCAAGTGTTTGGAAGTTGGTTGTAGGTTTTTTGCCCTGCGATTCTTTTACTTTTAGCAAGTTATGTCGGCACGGGCCGATATGTGGAACCTTAAAATAAAAGCCTATGGAGGATGTGGCCACCGGACAAGAGGTGAATGACGACCGACAAATTTCCGATGATGAAGAATTGATCATGCGTGAGGTGATAAAGGGCGATGCGGATCTGTTTTACCTGCATCATTACCTCGCGGAAGTCTTCAAAAAAGGAGATCATTTTTAAGGGTTAATTTTTGATGGGAGAGCGACTGCCCGACATCGGGCGGTCGCTTGTTTTGAGCCTTGGGGTCATGATCCGTAAGGCCGATACGACAGACGCATCACTGCCGGAAGGGCGGGTGATGCGTCTTTTTTGTGGCGCGGGTCGGATGGGTGCGCCGTTTCGGGACGGGGATTCCCCGCCTGCGGGTGGAGGAATGATGTCCGGGTGCACCATAAAATAACAGACGCAATCACCGCTTCGGGGCAGGTGATGCGTCTGTTGTGTGTCTTTCGGAAAATTCCTACCCGATGCGGATTAACGGCAGGGCGGGGTTTTCGTGGTCGGAGTATAACTTCAGCACATGCTCGCGCGTAAAGTCCGCCATCAGAGCGGCCTCCTCCGGGGTGAGCGGATCGGGATAACTCATCAGCATCAGCGGATAATGCTCGAACGGTTCGCTGTACGAGGGATGGATGTATTCGTAGTCGGGGTTTGGTTTAAGCCCTTTACGCATGTAGAAATGCTGGCGGCGGATTGTCAGTTCGTCCTCCGGCATTTCGATCTCCAGCAGGAGATGTCCTCCGCTCCTTTCGATCATCGCCTCTACGACTCTTGAACCGAGTTTCTGATTGCGGCATTCGGGTTTGATGGCCAGATGCTCTATATAGAGGAAGCGGCCGATGTCCCAGTGAAAAACCAGTCCGACGAGTTCTTCGCCCAGCCAGATGCCGTCGGCCGTGAAGAGCGGATCGTTGGCCATGGCATCCGCATAGCGGGCTTCCTTCCAGCGTTCGTTTTGGGGAAAGGATTCGACATACAGCCTCCACGCTTCGCTCCAACCTTTGTCCTGCAAGGAGTGGAACGGGATAAATTGCAGTTTCGTAGTTTCCATAAATTTTTCGGTTTTCGGCAAGATACTCCAAATTTCGGAGATTTTTTCATCCTTAATCCGATTTTTTTGCTTTCCTTTGTGCGGAGGCGAATTTTTTTCGACCTTCAAAAGGCTCTTTTTTTCAAACACGGGATTTGGGAACCTTTGTCGGACTAACGATTTTTTGTAGTCATTCCCTTTTCACCGCGGCCGGTCGATCCCCTTTTGTGGGGAGCAAAACCCCGGAAAAAACTCGTTTTTATGCAGATTCAGAGAATTTTACCCGAAAACGAGCCAAAAAAACGGGTTTTTCGAGAAATTTTGACTGTTTGCGGAATAACACAAAAATACCGATTAATGGCGATTGTGCAGTTCGTTGTTTTGACCGATCTTTGTAACAGAAAAATAAAGGTTAAAATATTTTTTGATTCAGCCATTTAATAGTGTGATGTTTGTGTGTGAAAAGGGAGGACGGTGGTCCTCCCTTGCTTTTTGTATATACCTCTTTAAAACTTTATAACCATGCAATTTCAAGATTTGATGGCCGCACGCCGCAGCATCCGTCGTTTTGATGCCCGCCCCGTTTCGGAGGAGGTGATCGACCGCATGCTGAAGGTCGGCCTGTCGGCTCCTTCGTCGCGCAATTCGCGTTCGAGTCGTTTGTTGGTGGTCGATGACCCCGCGTTGGTTGCCCGTATGGCTTCGATGCGCGATTTCGGATCGGCCTTTATGGAGGGCGCACCTCTGGCGATTGTCGTGTTGGGCGATCCCTCGAAGAGCGATATGTGGCAGATCAATGCCGCCATTACCGCCACCGTCCTTCATCAGGCGGCTGTCGATGAGGGGCTGAGCTCGTGCTGGGTGCAGATCGCAGGCCGTCCCCGCCGTAAGGATGATCCTGCGGGTGAACTGGCGGAGGATTATTTAAGAGAGTTCCTCCCGATCCCCGACGACTGCAAGGCTTTGTGTGTCGTGGTGATGGGGTATTCGGACTTTACGCCCCGCCCCCTGCCCGAAGCGGACGACTCGGAGCGTGTGATCCGACTGAAATAACCGTTATAATATAATAAAAAACCGATCTTTCCCGTAGTGGGAGAGATCGGTTTTTTCGTATCGGAGGTGGTGTTACTTGATATGCACCAACTGATCTTCGGGTGTACCGCACGTGCGGAAGAAGGCGTTCATCTCCTCGACAAGTTCCGTACGGCGGGCATCAATTGCAAGTCCGTACATCTCGTACAACTCATTGATGACGGCATCGAGTGCCTGATCGCTCAGATTGTTCGAGGTGTCGTCGATCTTGGCGATGTCCTGACGCACGAATCGGCGCAGATGCTCGTCGGCAAGGCGCACGGCCTCCTCGTTACCCATATAACCTGCCATGTAGTAGGATTCGAGAATGGGGCTGTAATCGTGGAAGGTGCTCTTTGCAGAAAGCATCTTTTGTTCGACTGCCTGCCACATCGGCACGATCAGATCACCGCGGTTGCGGTAGTACAATTCGCGCGAGATCTGGGCGAAGAGCAGGTCGTATTGAGCCGTCAGCAGATCGTCCGACCAGATCTGGGCGGTGAGTTCGCTGAGCACCTCCTTACGTGCGCTGTCCAGCAACAGACCGTAGAGCATGGCAAATTCGTCGATCTTCTCGAAGTGTTGCTCCATGACCAGATCGCCCATATAACCGCCGAAGGTGGCGTAGTAGCGCAGGTATTCAAAGAGCGAACGGGCGTATTTGCGGGCAAGGTCGTCACCCTTGGCGGCTGCCGTTTCATCACCCAAAAGGGAAGCGGTGTAATAACCCTCAAGGAAGCAGGTCGTATTGGTGGGCGTGAAACGGACTTGTTCCACGGGGAGCCGTTTCAACCCTAAGTCAAGCAACTCGACTGCCTCCGTAACCTTGCTGCGGATCGCCTCTGTGTCGGGTACCTCCGACATTGAGATCTTCGAGGCATCGATCAGAAGGGTCTTCGCCACACGGGCGAACGCTTCGCGGGCGTGCGACGAACGCAGGTTGTATTGGATGAAGAAATCGCAATAGACATCGGGATCTTCCAGATTGCCGTAGCGGAACGTATTCTTGAGCAACGGCACCACGTAGGTGGGGTCGATGCGGCCGATTTCGCGTCCGTCGATCGGCGTGCGGATCGGCACAAGACGATAGGCGAAGCCGTCGAACTGGAGGTATTCGATCAACCCCAAGTCCTGAAAAATAAAGGGCTGGGTGGCGTAGATCGGGCGTTTCCAGTCGAAGTGTGCCAGCATGTCGAGGAGCATCAGATCCTTCTTGTCGATCGAATTGCGCTTCAGTTCGAAGTGGATCGTATCGACCATCTTGTCGCGATCCTCCTCACGGACGATGCCCGCAGCGATGGCGTTCTCCTTATTCACGGGCAGAGCCAACTTCTTGGCGGGGATGTAGTCGATGTAGGTGCCGTCGCCGATGGGGAGTTGCGTGCGGCGGTCGTTGTCGCGCACGAAGTCGATCACCTCGTCAAGCGAAGCCTCGCTGTTCAAGCGATCCACCACGGGTACAAAGTCGTTGCAGAGCGTGTATTTGCTGCGCGGCAGGGTGAAGGGAACACCCGCAGCCTCGTTGGCACGGGTCTTCATCTCATCGACATACCATTCGCCGTTGAGGTAGGAGGTGTTCATGATGCGCACATCGGTACGCACGCCGTAGATCTCCTGATTGTTCCACAGAGGGAAGGTGTCATTATCGCCGAAGTTGAGTATGATCGAATTGGGAAGGGTGGACATCAGGTAGTTCCATCCCATATCGCGGGCAAAGTACCGGTTCGAGCGGTCGTGGTCGTCCCAGTTCTGGGCGGCGAGGATCGACGGGACGCTCAGGCACAGCAGGGTCGCTCCTGCGGCGGCGAGCGTCTGGCGTTTCTTGAGCAGTGCGGCGAGCATCTCGTGGAATGCCATCACACCCAGTCCGATCCAGATCGAGAAGGCGTAGAACGAACCCGCATACACGTAGTCGCGTTCGCGGGGCTCGCCGGGCGACGAGTTGAAGTAGAAGACCAGAGCGATACCCGTCATGATGAAGAGCATCATCACGATCGAGAAGTTACGCTGGTCGCGGTTCAACTGATAGAACAGACCCACCAAACCCAACAGGAACGGCAGGAAATAGTAGGTGTTGCGCCCCTTGTTCTCGGCCACCTCGCGCGGGAGGTTGTCCTGCGGCCCCAGATACAATTCGTCCACGGCCTTGATGCCCGACATCCAGTTGCCGTCGATGAAGGCGTTCGAGTAGGGTTGAATATCGCTCTGGCGTCCCACGAAATTCCACAGGAAATAACGCCAGTACATATAGCTCAACTGATAGCTGAAGAAGAAACGCAGGTTTTCGCCGAACGTGGGTTCCACGACGCTCTGCGGATCGCCGTATTCGTCGGTATAGTGAACCAGACGGCCGAAATCGAGTACCTCCTTGCGGACGGGGCGTCCTTGGGCGTCGCGGACGATTTCGCCCTTGTCGTTACGCTCGACATCGGTCTTGGTGCGGTATGCCGCCCATGTCTTGTACTCTTCGGCCGTGTGCGAAGGATCCCACATACGGGGGAAGAAGTGGATGAACTGCGGGTCGTGTTCGTAGCCCTGCAAAACTTTGGCAGCCTTGTATTTGCCGTCCTCACCGATATAGAACGTATTCTTCATCTTGTATTTGTCGCTCAGTTTCGGCGCATTGAAGTAAGGGCCGAAGAGCAGCGGTTTGGAGCCGTACTGTTCGCGGTTGAGGAACGAGAGCAACGCCTGCGGGTTGTCGGGATTGTTGGAGTTCATCGGCGGATTGGCGGCGGCGCGGATGGTGATCGAGGCGTAGGACGAGTAGCCCACGAGGATCATCGTTACGGACAAAAGCAGCGTATTCCAGAAGACAAGACCTTTTTTGTGGGTCTTCCATGTGAGCCATCCCATGCCGCCGATCAGAGCCAGCGAGAAAACGACCATACCCGAATTGACGGGAAGACCGAACGAATTGACGAACAGCACATCGACCATCGCACCGCACCATACAGTGAAAGGGATGATCAGTTTGTAGATGAAGAGCAGGGCGGCGCAACCGGCAATAAATGTCAGAAGGATACCCTTGAAGGTCACGCGGTCGGTTCTTCGGAAGTAGTAGATGAACGCCAGTGCGGGCATCGTCAGAAGATTGAGGATGTGCACACCGATCGAAAGTCCCATCAGGTAGGCGATCAGCACGATCCAACGCAGGGCGTGGGGTTCGTCGGCCTGTTCCTCCCATTTGAGCATGAGCCACACGACCAGTGCGGTGAACATCGACGAGAGGGCATAAACCTCGCCCTCGACGGCCGAGAACCAGAACGTGTCGGTGAAGGTGTAGGCCAGTGCGCCCACCGCACCCGAACCGAGGATGGCGACAATGTTCCCCGTGGAGAGTTCTTCGCCGCGGCGTGTGACGATGCGGCGCGCGAGGTGGGTGATCGTCCAGAACAGGAACAGGATGCAGAAGGCACTTGCCATGGAGTTCATGGCATTGACGGCGATGCCCACATAGTCGGGGTTGCCGAACGCAAAGAGCGTGGCCAGACGTGCCAGCATCATGAAGAGCGGGGCGCCGGGCGGGTGTCCCACCTCAAGTTTATAGGAGGTGGCGATAAATTCCGAGCAGTCCCAGAGGCTCGAAACGGGTTCCATCGTCAGCAGGTAAACCAGTGCCGCCACAGCGAACACCGACCAGCCGACAAGGTTGTTCCATCGTTTGAATTGTTCCATAAGTTGTCAAAAGGAATTTGTTTGAATTGCAAAATTAAGAAAATAACGTCGATTTCCACCCAAAATTACCTATAAAAGACACTCTTTGGCAGGATTACGATGAAAAAGCTGCGCCGAAAAGGGAAAAATCCCCATTTTATTTGTAAATTTGTGACGAGTAAGTCCCCGCCGGAAGAAACGGGGAAAATGATATACACTGTTTTACGGATTTGCACGGGGAACGGAAAACCCCGAAAATGCAACATCCCCAAATCAAAACCAATTACACTATGGATTCCAAACTGGTACTCTACAATACGCTCTCCCGCCGCAAGGAAGAGTTCGAGCCCCTGACTCCGGGTCGTGTGGGCATGTATGTCTGCGGACCCACGGTTTACGGCGATCCCCATTTGGGACACGCGCGTCCGTCGGTCACTTTCGATCTTTTGTTCCGTTACCTCAAATCGCTCGGTTACAAGGTGCGTTATGTGCGCAACATCACCGATGTGGGACATCTGGAACACGATGCCGACGAGGGCGAGGACAAGATCCAGAAGAAGGCACGTCTGGAACAACTCGAACCCATGGAGGTGGCGCAGTACTATACGGAGCGTTACCACCGTGCGATGGATGCACTCAACGTGCAGAGCCCGTCGATCGAGCCGCACGCTTCGGGTCACATCATCGAGCAGATCGAATTTACGAAGAAGATTCTGGAGGAAGGCTTTGCCTACATCTCCAACGGATCGGTCTATTTCGATGTGGAGAAATACAATGCCAAGTATAACTACGGCCGTCTGTCGGGGCGTAACCTCGACGACATCGTGGAGAACACCCGCGAGTTGGACGGTCAGAGCGACAAACACCACTCCTACGACTTCGCATTGTGGAAAAAGGCATCGCCCGAACACATCATGCGCTGGCCTTCGCCGTGGAGCGACGGTTTCCCCGGCTGGCACATCGAGTGCTCGACGATGAGTACGCGCTACTTGGGTGAGCGTTTCGACATCCACGGAGGCGGTATGGATCTGATGTTCCCGCACCACGAGTGCGAGATCGCCCAATCGACCGCCGCGCTGGGGCATGACTCGGCGCGTTTCTGGATGCACAACAACATGATCACGATCAACGGCCGCAAGATGGGTAAGTCGCTGGGTAACTTCATTACTCTGGAGCAGTTGTTCACGGGGACGCACGACCTTCTGGAGAAGGCCTACTCGCCGATGACCATCCGTTTCTTCGTGCTTCAGGCACACTACCGTTCGACGCTCGACTTCTCGAACGAGGCGTTGCAGGCTGCCGAGAAGGGTTACGAGCGTCTGATGAAAGGTGTGGAGACGCTCGGAAAGGTAAAACCTTCGGCCGCATCGTCGGTCAATCCCGAAGAGTTGGAGGATCGTTGCCGTTGCGCGATGGACGATGATCTGAACTCGCCGCAGGTGATCTCCGCCCTGTTCGACTGGGTGCGCGTCATCAACTCGCTCGCCGACGGCAAGGAGACGATCACCGAGAGTGATCTGGAGTTGTTGCGCAAGACGGTCGATCTGTGGGTGTCCGACATCCTCGGATTGAAGAACGAACGCACGACCGATGCACAGTCGGGTGCGGGCCGCGACTATGTGACTCCGCTGGTTGAGATGCTGCTTGCCGAACGTGTCAAGGCACGTCAGGCCAAGGACTGGGCTGCCTCGGACCGCATCCGCGACGGACTGGCTGCCGCCGGCATCCGCGTCAAGGACGGCAAGGAGGGCACGGATTGGGAACTGGAGTAAGGATTGCTCCCCGATGAGTTATGCGACCGCACAACCCTCCGAAGAGGTTCGGAAGGTGGCGGTCGCTTTGTTTGAAGATTAAACGAAAAGGAAAATATGGTACTTGCAGATCAGATCAGGGATCTCGAAATGCGCCGTGAGGCTTTGGAACGTTGTCTGGACATCGACCGGAAGCGCATCGACCTTCAGAACGAGGAGGAGAAGACTCAGGAACCCGATTTTTGGGAGAATCCCGATGCGGCACGCGAACAACTGCGCAAAGTCGCCGGAATCAAGGCATGGATCGAGGATTACGATGCGGTACGCCGTCAGGTGGAGGATCTTTCGCTGATGCCCGACTTCCTGAAAGAGGGAGTGGTCACCGAAGAGGAGACGGACGAGCAGTATGCCCGTGCCGTGGAGGCGGTCGAGAAACTCGAACTTAAAAATATGTTGCGCGGCGAGGAGGATCACCTCGGTGCGATTGTCGATATCAATGCGGGTGCAGGCGGTACGGAGGCTCTGGATTGGGCGTCGATGCTGCTGCGCATGTACACACGTTGGGGCGAGAAACACGGCTACAAGATCCGTATGCTCGACTATCAGGCGGGTGACGAGGTGGGTGTCAAGTCGTGTACGATGGAGTTCGAGGGCGAGTATGCCTACGGTTACCTCAAGAGCGAAAACGGCGTGCACCGCATGGTGCGTCTGTCGCCGTTCAATGCCAACAACAAGCGTCAGACGACCTTTGCATCGGTGTTTGTGTCGCCCGCGGTGGACGATTCGATCGAGATCACGGTCAATCCGTCGGACATCGAGTGGGATACGTTCCGTTCGTCGGGTGCGGGTGGTCAGAATGTCAATAAGGTCGAGACGGCCGTGCGTCTGCACTACCACGGCAAGGATGCCGATACGGGCGAACCCGTCGAGTTCCTGATCGAGAACATGGAGACCCGTTCGCAGCTGATGAACCGCGAAAATGCCATGCGCCTGCTGAAGAGCAAACTCTATCAGCGCGAGTTGGACAAGCGAATGGCCACGCAGCAGGCTCTGGAGGCGACGAAAAAGAAGATCGAGTGGGGTTCGCAGATCCGCTCGTATGTCTTTGACGACCGCCGCGTGAAGGATCACCGCACGGGCGTGCAGACCTCCAATGTGGAGGCGGTGATGGATGGCGACATAGATGCCTTCATCAAGGGTTATCTGATGGAATTTGGAGGAAAATAGCATGAAGCGGATTTTGTGCCTGATCGTCCTTTTGGGCGCGGCGTGGACGGCCTTGGCGGGCACGCCTGCCGGGGTTGAGGTCGGTATGGCCGACACGACCGCCTACTTTCCCCTGCTCAGAGGACGGCGGGTGGCACTTCTGTGTAACCGTACCTCGGTGGCGCGGTTCGGGGAGGTACAGACGCATCTGGTCGATCTGCTGCACGAGCGCGGATTCGACATCCGGGGCATCTTTTCGCCCGAACACGGATTCCGCGGTACGGCCGATGCGGGCGAGACGGTACGCAATTCGGTCGATTCCGCCACGGGGATTCCGATCCTGTCGCTCTACAACGGTCGGGTGCACCGACCCTCGGACGAGGTGATGCGGAGTTTCGATGTGCTGGTAGTCGATTTGCAGGATGTGGGGTTGCGATTTTACACCTACTATATCTCGATGTTGCGTCTGGCGGAGGCGGCTGCCGATTTCGGACAGGAGGTGATCGTCCTCGACCGCCCCAATCCCAACGGCAACCACATCGACGGCCCCGTGTTGGACATGAAATACAAGTCGGGAGTCGGGGCACTGCCCATTCCCGTGCTGCACGGCCTTACGATGGGTGAGATCGCCCTGATGGCCAAGGGTGAAGGATGGGTGAAACCCTTCAAACTGACGGTGGTGGGGTGTCGCAATTACACCCACTCGACGGAGTATGTGTTGCCCGTTGCGCCGTCACCCAATCTGAAAACCCAACGTGCGATTTACCTCTATGCGTCGCTCTGTCTGTTCGAGGGGACGCCTCTGAGTGTCGGTCGCGGTACGCCCCGTCCGTTCGAGTGTTTCGGACATCCGCGTCTGAAAGCCGAGGATGGGTACGAACACCTCTTTACGCCCGTATCGTGTGCGGGGGCGAAGCATCCCGTGTTGGAGGGGCAGGTGTGTCGCGGGTCGGACTTGAGCCACATGCCGTTGGAGGATGCCCGCAAGGTGGGTTTTTCGCTCAAATATCTGACGGATGCCTGTCGGGCGATGGGTATCGGCGAAAAGTTTTTTACGCCGATGTTCGAAAAGTTGGCGGGCGTGGGTTATGTCCGCGAAATGATCCTCCGCGGGGCAACGGAGGAGGAGATTCGCGCCCGTTGGGCGGATGAGGTGGAACGCTACAAAGTGTTGCGTAAAAAGTACCTCATCTACGCCGAATAGCGAATGCGGGGCGGGAGTGTGAAATTTCTGCCCGTATCGTTTTACAATCCCTCATTTATTTGTATCTTTGCCTTTTCAAGAGCAAAAAACTAATAAACGCAATATCAATGACTCAGGAAGAACTTTTTAAGAAACTGGTCGCACACTGCAAGGAGTACGGATTTGTATTCCCTTCGAGTGAAATCTACGATGGTCTTGGTGCCGTGTACGATTACGGCCAAAACGGTGTTGAACTCAAGAACAACATCAAACGTTACTGGTGGGATTCGATGGTGAAACTCCACGAGAACATCGTCGGTCTGGATGCCGCAATCTTCATGCACCCCAAAACATGGGAGGCTTCGGGTCACCTCAGCGCATTCAACGATCCCTTGATCGACAACAAGGATTCGAAGAAGCGTTACCGTGCCGACGTATTGGTCGAGGACTGGATGGCCAAGCAGGACGAGAAAATCGAGAAGGAGGTCGAGAAGGCCCGCAAGCGTTTCGGCGAAAAGTTCGATGAGGCTCAATACCGTGCCACCTCGCCCCGTGTCTTGGAGACCGTGAAGCATCGTGACGAGATTCACGCCCGTTTTACCAAAGCATTGAACGACAACGATCTGGGCGAATTGCGTCAGATCATCATCGACTGCGAAATCGTATGTCCGATTTCGGGTACGCGCAACTGGACGGAGGTGCGTCAGTTCAACCTGATGTTCTCGACGCAGATGGGTTCGACGGCCGATGCCGCCAACACCATCTACCTGCGTCCCGAGACCGCACAGGGTATTTTCGTGAACTTCCTCAATGTGCAGAAGACCGGCCGTATGAAACTGCCGTTCGGTATCGCACAGATCGGCAAGGCGTTCCGTAACGAGATCGTCGCCCGTCAGTTCATCTTCCGTATGCGCGAGTTCGAGCAGATGGAGATGCAGTTCTTCGTGCGTCCCGGCACCGAAATGGAGTGGTGGAACACATGGAAGGAGCGTCGTATGGCATGGCACCGTGCTCTGGGCTTCGGCGACGACAACTATCAGTTCCACGATCACGACAAACTGGCTCACTACGCCAATGCCGCAACCGACATCGAGTACAAGTTCCCGTTCGGCTTCAAGGAGGTCGAGGGTGTGCATTCGCGTACCGATTTCGATCTCGGCAGCCACCAGAAATTCTCCGGCAAGAAGATTCAATACTTCGATCCCGAAACGGGCGAAAGTTACGTGCCTTATGTCGTGGAGACTTCGATCGGTCTGGATCGTATGTTCCTGCAAGTTATGTCGGCGGCTTACACCGAGGAGCAGCTGGAGAAGGATACCCGCGTGGTATTGCGTCTGCCGGCATGTCTGGCTCCCGTCAAGGCTGCCGTTCTGCCCCTCGTGAAGAAGGACGGCATGCCGGAGAAGGCTCAGGAGATCGTGGATCTGCTCAAATACGATTTCAACATCGTTTACGACGAGAAGGATTCGGTCGGCAAGCGTTACCGCCGTCAGGATGCAATCGGTACGCCGTTCTGCATTACGGTCGATGGTCAGACCTTGGAGGACAACACCGTTACGGTACGTCACCGCGATACGATGGAGCAGGAGCGCGTTGCCATCGACCAACTTTATCACATGGTCGAGGAGGAGTGCTCGTATCGCAAACTCTACAAAAAATTGCATTTGTAAAACGAGGGAGTCCGCTGACGGGACATTGAGCCGCGATTCGGATCGGGGCAGTCTTGTCGGATGACTCTTATCAACAAAATTCCGATTGTGGGAAGAATCCTTGCAATAGACTATGGAACAAAACGCACGGGGATCGCAGTGAGCGATCCCCTGCGTATTATAGCGAACGGTCTTGAGACGGTTCCGACCAAGGAACTCGAACGCTGGCTGGTATCTTACTGCCAAAAGGAGGAGGTCTCGACCATCGTTCTCGGAAAACCCTCGAAGATGGACAACACGCCGTCGGATACGTGGCGTTTTATCGAGCCTCTGGCGGCACGACTCCGCAGGGCGTTTCCCGACAAGGAGATCGTCTTCTATGACGAACGTCTGACATCGGTCATCGCCCATCAGACGATGCTGGCGAGCGGCATCGGCAAGATGGCGCGTCGGGATCGGGCTCTGGTGGACAAGATTTCCGCCACGATCATCCTGCAAGGTTACATGGAGTCGGTTTCGCGGTAGCCGTCGGCGGGAATGTTTCGCGTTACGGAGAATTTTCGTAACTTTGTCCCGTGAAATTTAAAGATTTAAGATTATGATATATCCCATTGTTGTTTATGGTGACGAGGTGTTACGCAAACACTGCGTGGAGATCACGCCCGAATACGGCGACGTGAAACAACTCGTCGATGACATGATGCTCACGATGGCCGAGGCCGAGGGGGTCGGTCTGGCAGCCCCGCAGATCGGCAAGGACATCCGTCTGTTTGTCGTGGACTGCACGCCGTGGGCGGAGGAAGACCCCTCGTGTGCCGACTACAAGCGCGCATTCGTCAATCCCGTGATCTACGAGCGTTCGGAGGAGACCAAAACCTACACCGAAGGTTGTCTGTCGCTGCCCGGCATCAACGCCAACGTACAGCGTTCGCTCTCCATCCGCATGCGTTACCTCGATGTCGATTTTCAGGAGCATGACGAGGAGTTCACAGGCTTGAAGGCTTGGGTTTTGCAGCACGAATACGACCATTTGGAGGGTATCGTCTTCACGGATCGTGTCGCTCCGATCCGTCGCAACATGTTGCGCGGGAAATTGCAGAATTTGGCGAAAGGAAAATATCGTTGCGGTTACAAGACCCGCCGATAAGTCCTTTCCTTTCTTATAAAGATCCCCCGAACTCGTTCGGGGGATCTTTTTTTGTCTGTAAACGAAAACCGCCCGCTTACCTTTAGTCGGTAGGCGGGCGGTTTTGCTTATTTAAAAACGGATCAGATCACGATGTTGATGATCTTCTTCGGGACGACGATGACCTTCTTGGGGGTCTTGCCTTCCGTCCATTTCTGAGCCTCGGGCAGCGTCACCACATCGGTCTGGATCTCGGCGGGGGTGGCGGTTGCGGGATATTCCTTTTTGAAGCGCATCTTGCCGTTGATTGATACGGGGTAGAGAATCGACTGCAATTCGAGGTATTTGGCCTCAAAAGCGGGGTATTCGGCCGCACAAACCGTATCCTCGTGACCCAGCAGGTGCCACAACTCCTCGCAGATGTGCGGTGCGAACGGCGCAAGCAGACGGACGAGCGGTTCGAGTACCTCGCGCTTCGAGCAGTCGCCCAACTCGTTCAGACAGATCATGAAGGCGGCAACCGACGTGTTGAACGAGAAGTTCTCGATGTCTTCGGTCACTTTCTTGATGGTCTTGTGCAGGGTGCGCAACTCCTCGTCGGTCGGCTTCTCGTCCGATACGCGGAAATTACCCTCGCGGTCGAAGAACAGACGCCACAGACGCTTCAGGAACTTGTGCACGCCGTCGATGCCGTTCGTATCCCAAGGTTTCGACTGCTCCAGCGGGCCGAGGAACATCTCGTACATACGCAGGGTGTCGGCACCGTAGTTATCGACAATATAATCGGGATTCACGACATTGAACATCGACTTCGACATCTTCTCGATTGCCCATCCGCAGACGTATTTGCCGTCTTCGAGGATAAATTCGGCGTCGTGGAAGTCGGGCATCCAGCGTTTGAAGGCCTCGGTGTCGAGGATGTCGTTCTTGACGATATTGACATCGACGTGGATCTCCTGTGTTTCGTACCGGTCACGAAGACCGAGCGACACGAATTTGTTCGTGCCTACGACACGATAGACGAAATTCGAACGACCTTGGATCATACCCTGATTGACGAGTTTGCGGAACGGTTCCTGCTCGCAGACGTAACCCAGATCGTAGAGGAACATGTTCCAGAAACGCGAGTACATCAGGTGACCCGTGGCGTGTTCGATGCCGCCCACATACAGATCGACCGAACGCCAGTATTCGTCGGCCTCCTTCGATACGAGGCCTTCGGCGTTGTGGGGATCCATATAGCGCAGGTAGTACGCCGACGATCCCGCAAAACCGGGCATCGTCGAGAGTTCGTAGGGATAACCCTCCGCGGTGTTCCAATTCTCGGCACGTGCCAAGGGCGGTTCACCCTCTTCGGTGGGGCCGTAGTTCTTGATTTCGGGCAGTTGCAGGGGCAGTTGCTCCTCCTTCAGCGGATAGGCCGTGTCGTCCTTGTAGTAAACGGGGAAAGGTTCGCCCCAATATCGCTGACGCGAGAAAATCGCATCGCGCAGGCGGTAGTTGATGATCTTCTTGCCCAGACCGCGCTTCTCGACCTCCTTGAACATCAGCCGGATCGAATCCACGACATCCATGCCGTTCAGGAAGTCCGAATTGATGATCTTGCCCTCCTTGGCGTCGTACGAACCTTCGCCCGAATTGCCGCCCTCGATGACGGGAATGATCTCCAGTCCGAAGTGCTTGGCGAAGGCGTAGTCGCGCGAGTCGTGTGCCGGAACCGCCATGATGGCTCCCGTGCCGTAACCTGCCAGAACATAGTCCGAAATATAGATCGGAATCTCACGACCCGTGAAGGGGTTGATGGCGAATGATCCCGTATTGACACCGCTGACGGTGTGTGCATCGGCCATACGCTCACGCTCGGAGCGTTTCCCGGCCTGTGCGATATACTCTTCGACGGCCTCCTTGTTCTCGGCAGTTGCCAGATCGCGAGCCCACTGATGTTCGGGGGCGATCACCATGAACGTCACACCGAAAATCGTGTCGGGACGGGTGGTGAAGATCTCGAGTTTGCGATCCGAACCTTTGATGTCGAAGAATACCTGCGCACCCTCCGAACGGCCGATCCAGTTGCGCTGGATCTCCTTCAGCGAATCGCTCCATGCCAATTTGTCCAGACCGTCCAGCATGCGCTGTGCGTAGGCCGTCACGCGGAGCAACCACTGTTTCATGCGCTTTTGTTCCACGGGGAACCCGCCACGTACCGACAGTCCGTCGCGTACCTCGTCGTTGGCCAGAACCGTGCCGAGTTTCGGACACCAGTTCACCATCGTGTCGGCACGGAATGCCAGACGGTAGTTCTGAAGTACCTGCTCGCGGCGTTTCCCGTCCCACGACTTCCACTCGTCGGCCGTGAAGTGCATCTCGGTGGTGCAGGCGGCATCGAGGCCTTCGGTTCCCTGCTTGGCGAAGCGGGCGGTCAGCGTCTCAATCGGAGTGGCTTTTTGAAGCGTATTGTCGTAATAATGAGCGAACATCTTGAGGAATGCCCACTGCGTCCACTTGTAGTAGGCGGGGTCGCACGTGCGCACCTCACGATCCCAGTCGAACGAGAACCCGATCTTGTCCAACTGCTCGCGGTAACGCGCAATGTTGCGCTCGGTGGTCACTGCGGGGTGCTGTCCCGTCTGAATGGCGTACTGCTCGGCGGGAAGTCCGAACGCATCGTAGCCCATCGGGTGAAGCACGTTGAATCCCTTCTGGCGTTTGTAACGCGAATAGATGTCCGAGGCAATGTAGCCCAGCGGGTGTCCCACGTGAAGTCCCGCTCCCGACGGATAGGGGAACATGTCCAAGACATAGAACTTGGGACGTGACGGATCAACCTCTACCTTGTAGGTCTTCCGCTCCTTCCAGTTTTGCTGCCATTTGGCCTCAATCTCCTTAAAGTTATATTCCATTTTATCGTATTTATGTTGTTGTCTTTTCGGGGCGCACGCATCGGTTTTTGGGGGCAGATGCGGGCGCGGATCTGCAAAAATAGCGAAAGTTTTTCGCTTTTTTATATAAAAGGAGGCCTTCTTGCCGTTCTGCGGGTAAAAACTTCGGAAAAACTTCCGATTCTTTTTTTTCAAGCCCCTCGAAACGCCCGCAAAAAGGCGCAAAACGGGGAGGCGGAATAAAAATTTGGAAATTCCGCAAATTATATTATTATGTGTTGAGATTCGTGCAGATAGCCTGTCGGAAAGCGGCAGGAAAAGAGTTCGGGGCGGCGGCGGGCTTTGTCGTTTGCAACATGCTGATAATGAATGAATGGTGTTTTTAGATATAAATAAACACTTATAATATTGGGCATTTTATAAGTAAAAAGAATCGTAAAACGGCGAAAACCACCCGAAAATCGCAAAAAAGAGTCTGTAAACTGTTGTTATTCAAAAAAAATGCGTATCTTTGCAGTCCATTTTGGACAATGGAGATAGATTTTTTTAACAAATTTAAAGGACAGTTTAAGAAATGCCAACTATTCAACAGTTAGTGAGAAACGGTCGTGTGTCGGTCGAGTACAACTCGAAATCGCCCGCACTGGCCGCGTGTCCGCAACGCCGCGGCGTATGTACCCGTGTGTACACTACGACCCCGAAAAAGCCTAACTCGGCTATGCGTAAGGTGGCACGTGTGAGATTGACCAATGGCAAGGAGGTCAACGCCTATATCCCCGGAGAAGGCCACAACTTGCAGGAGCACTCTATCGTACTGGTTCGTGGCGGTCGTGTGAAGGACCTCCCCGGTGTACGTTACCACTTGGTTCGCGGTGCCCTCGACTCGGCAGGTGTTGACGGTCGTCGTCAGCGTCGTTCGAAGTACGGTGCAAAACGCCCCAAAGCAGGTAAATAATCAATCAAGAAACAATTAATCTCAACATTTTTTAATAGCAATGAGAAAAGCTAAGCCAAGAAAGCGAATTCTACTTCCGGATCCGAAGTTCGGAGACGTGGCTGTGACCCGTTTCGTGAACAACCTCATGCTGGATGGTAAGAAGAGTATTGCCTACACGATTTTCTACGATTCGTTGGATATCGTCGGCAAGAAGATGAAGGATGCTGATAAATCTCCGCTGGAAATCTGGAAACAGGCCCTCGAGAATATCACTCCCCAAGTCGAAGTGAAATCGAAACGTATCGGTGGCGCAACCTTCCAGGTACCTATGGAGGTTCGTCCGGAGCGCAAGATTTCTATTTCCATGAAGAACCTTGTCCTTTTTGCTCGCAAGCGCGCCGGCAAAACGATGGCAGACAAGCTCTCAGCCGAAATCCTCGATGCATTCAACCAGCAGGGTGGTGCATTCAAGCGTAAAGAGGAAATGCACCGTATGGCCGAGGCAAACAAAGCATTTGCACACTTTAGATTCTAAACCGAAGAGTAACAGATGGCAAGCAGAGATTTACATTATACTCGTAACATCGGTATCATGGCTCACATTGATGCCGGTAAGACCACAACGTCGGAGCGTATCCTGTTCTACACGGGTAAGACCCACAAGATTGGCGAAACTCACGAGGGTTCGGCAACCATGGACTGGATGGCGCAGGAGCAGGAGCGCGGTATTACGATTACATCGGCCGCTACGACCGCTTTCTGGCACTACAAAGACAAACAGTACCAGATCAACCTGATCGATACCCCGGGACACGTCGATTTTACCGTAGAGGTAGAGCGTTCGTTGCGTGTGCTCGACGGTGCTATCGCTACGTTCTGCGCCGTTGGTGGTGTTGAACCTCAGTCGGAGACCGTTTGGCGTCAGGCTGACAAGTACAATGTTCCCCGTATCGGTTACGTCAATAAGATGGACCGTACCGGCGCCGACTTCTTCGCAGTGTGCGCTCAGATCAAACAGCACTTCGGTGCAACCGCTCTGCCGGTTGTCCTCCCGATCGGTGCCGAGGATAAATTTGAAGGTTTGGTTGACCTTATATATAATAACGCAATCTACTACTTCGACGACAAGACCGTTCGTGACAACTTCGAGTTGCGCGAGATCCCCGATTCGATGAAGGAAGAGGCTGCCGAGTGGCGTGCAAAACTCATCGAGGAGGTTGCCGCAACCGACGATGCACTGATGGAGAAATTCTTCGAGGATCCCGATTCGATCACTCCTGACGAACTGCTCGCAGCAATCCGCAAGGCTACCATCTCGATGCAGGTCGTGCCGATGCTCTGCGGTTCTTCGTTCCACAACAAGGGTGTGCAGAAGTTGCTCGATTACGTTATGGCATTCCTGCCTTCGCCGCTGGATGTTCCCGCTGTTGAAGGTACCAACCCCAAGACCGACGAGTCCGTTGTCCGTCACGCTGACGAGAACGATCCGTTCTGTGGTCTGGCATTCAAGATCGCTACCGATCCCTTCGTAGGCCGTCTGGCTTTCGTTCGTGTTTATTCGGGTCGTCTGGATGCAGGTTCTTACGTTCTGAATGCCCGTAGCGGCAAGCGTGAGCGTATCAGCCGTATTTACCAGATGCACGCCAACAAGCAGAACCCGCTTGAAACCGTTGCAGCAGGTGATATCTGCGCAGCAGTCGGTTTCAAGGAGATCCGCACCGGTGATACCCTCTGTGCCGAGAACGCTCCTATCGTACTTGAGCAGATGACCTTCCCGGAGCCTGTGATCGGTCTGGCTGTTGAGCCCAAGACGCAGAAAGACCTTGACAAACTCGGTATCGCACTCGGCAAACTGGCTGAGGAGGATCCCACCTTCACGGTTCACACCGATGAGGATTCGGGTCAGACCGTCATCAGCGGTATGGGCGAGTTGCACTTGGACATCATCGTTGATCGTCTGCGTCGCGAGTTCGGCGTCGAGATCAATCAGGGTGCTCCTCAGGTGAACTACAAAGAGGCCCTCACCAAGACGATCCAGCACCGCGAGGTATTCAAGAAGCAGACCGGTGGTCGTGGTAAGTTCGCCGACATCATCTTCGAGATCGGTCCCGCATCGGAAGGCAAGATGGGTCTTGAGTTCGTCGATGAGGTTAAGGGCGGTAACATTCCCAAGGAGTTCATTCCCTCCGTACAGAAGGGCTTCGAGGCCGCTATGGCCAACGGTGCTCTGGCAGGTTACAAGATGGACTCGATGAAGATTACCCTGAAGGATGGTTCGTTCCACCCCGTGGACTCGGATCAGTTGTCGTTCGAAATCGCTGCCCGCAACGGTTACCGTACTGCTGCCCCCAAGGCAGGTTCGGTGATCATGGAGCCTATCATGTCGGTTGAAGTTGTTACCCCCGAAGAAAGCATGGGTGACATCATCGGCGACCTGAACAAGCGTCGTGGTCAGATCAACGGCATGGAGACCAGGGGTACTGCCCGCGTGGTTAAAGCCGAAGTACCTCTGTCGGAAATGTTCGGTTATGTGACCGTTCTCCGTACGATCTCTTCGGGTCGTGCCACCTCGTCCATGGAGTTCTCGCATTTCGAGGAAGTTCCTGCCAATCTGGCCAAGGAAATTATCGAGAAATCGAGTGGTAAAAAGGATAATGAATAAGAATCAATATGAACCAGAAAATCAGAATTAAATTAAAGTCATTCGATCACAACCTCGTCGATAAATCGGCCGAGAAGATCGTAAAGACCGTGAAGAGCACAGGTGCCGTTGTCAGCGGTCCGGTGCCCCTTCCCACCCACAAGCAGATTTTTACGGTGAACCGTTCGACTTTCGTAAACAAGAAAGCCCGCGAGCAGTTCCAGCTCTGCACCTTCAAACGTATCTTGGACATCTACTCGTCGACGCCCAAAACGATCGACGCTCTGATGAAACTTGAGTTGCCCTCGGGCGTTGAAGTAGAGATCAGAGTCTGATCCCCGTTTGAAGACTAATTGTCAAGGACATCACTTTTTTATATAACAAACGTAATTCGACAACAAATGTCAGGACTTATTGGAAAGAAAATCGGAATGACTTCCGTTTACAGTGCCGAGGGAAAGAATATTCCATGCACTGTCATTGAGGCTGGTCCGTGTGTAGTTACGCAAATCAAGACTGTTGAGAAGGATTCTTACGAAGCAGTTCAAATTGCCTATGACGACAAAAGTGAAAAGCACACCAGCAGCAGTTTGTTAGGTCACTTCAAAAAGGCAGGTACGACTCCCAAGCGCAAGCTCGCCGAGTTCAAGGATATGCCGGAAGTGGCTCTCGGCGACACACTGACCGTAGATCTCTTCGAAGAGATGGACTGGGTTGATGTGACCGGGATCTCGAAAGGTAAGGGTTACCAAGGTGTAGTAAAGCGTCACGGCTTTGCCGGTGTAGGCGGCCAGACCCACGGCCAGCACAACCGCCAGCGTAAACCCGGTTCTTTGGGTGCATCGTCTTACCCCTCGCGCGTTTTCAAGGGCAAACGCCTTCCGGGTCAGATGGGTGGTGACCAAGTTAAGGTTTTGAACCTTAGAGTATTGAAAGTTATTCCCGAAAGCAACCTCTTGCTTGTCAAGGGTTCGATTCCGGGAGCGAAAGGTGCTTATTTAACAATTGAGAAGTAAAATGGAATTAGCTGTTTTAAACACACAAGGACAAGAAACGGGTCGTAAAGTAGTTCTTTCGGATGCCGTGTTCGGCGTGGAGGCTAATGACCACGCAATCTATCTCGACGTTAAGCAGTATCTGGCTGACCAGCGTCAGGGTACGCACAAAGCAAAGCAGCGTAATGAGGTAGCCGGTTCGACGCGCAAACTCAAGCGTCAGAAAGGTACCGGCGGTGCCCGTTCGGGTAGCATCCTCTCTCCGCTGTTCCCGGGTGGCGGTCGTGTATTCGGCCCCGTCCCCCGCGATTACAGTTTCAAACTCAACAAGAAGTTGAAGAGACTGGCTCGCCGCAGTGCACTGACCTACAAGGCTCAGGCCGGTCAGATCAGCGTAATCGAGGCTGTAAACTACGATGCTCCCAAAACGCGCAACGTAGTTGCTTTGACCGAGGCTCTGAAGGTGGACGACAAGAAAGTTTTGTTGGTTCTGCCCCAGTCGAACGTCAATCTGCAGCTTTCTTGCCGCAACCTGTCGTACGTTAAGCCGGTACTGGCCGAGAACGTAACGACCTACGACGTGATGAACGCTTCGGCAGTCGTAATGGTTGAAGGCGCAGAGAATATTTTGAATACGATGTTAGCTTAAAAACGCAAGTTAAGATGGAAATTATTATTAAGCCGGTTTTGACCGAGAAAATGACGATTCAGGGCGAAAAGTTGAATCGCTACGGTTTTATCGTTGACGTAAGAGCTAACAAGCTGCAGATTCGCAATGCCGTAGAGCAGATGTACAACGTCGTCGTGACCGATGTAAACACCGTGAACTACATGGGCAAATTCAAGAGCCGCTACACGAAGGCCGGTCTCTTGGAGGGCCGTACAAAGAACTTCAAGAAGGCTATCGTTACCTTGAAGGAAGGAGATAAGATCGATTTTTACAGTAATATCTAACGAAGATGGCAGTAAGAAAATTTAAACCTGTATCCGCAGGTACCCGACACAAAGTAATCGGAACATTCGCCGAGATCACGACGAATACTCCTGAGAAGTCGCTGCTGAGCGTTAAGAAAAGCTCAGGAGGTCGCAATAACGACGGTAAAATGACTGTACGCTACATCGGTGGCGGTCATAAGCAAATGTATCGTAATGTTGACTTCAAGCGCGCTAAGGACGGTATTGCTGCAACTGTAAAGACGATTGAGTATGATCCTAATCGTACTGCACGTATTGCACTTATCGTTTATGCCGATGGTACAAAGAGCTATATCCTTGCACCCAACGGCTTGAAGGTTGGACAGACTGTAATGAGTGGCGCAGGTGTCGCTCCCGAACTGGGCAACACCCTTTTCCTGAGCGAGATTCCCCTCGGTACAGTAATCCATAACATTGAACTCTACCCCGGTCAGGGTGCCGCAATGGCAAGATCGGCCGGCTCGTATGCTCAACTGTTGGCACGTGAGGGCAAATTCGCCGTCATCAAGTTGCCTTCGGGTGAGACTCGTATGGTACTCGTAACTTGCCGCGCTACGGTGGGTGAAGTGTCGAACATCGACCACATCCTCGAAAGTTCGGGTAAGGCAGGTCGTGAACGTTGGCTGGGCCGTCGTCCTCGCAACCGCGGTGTGACGATGAACCCTGTTGATCACCCGATGGGTGGTGGTGAAGGCCGTGCAAGTGGTGGTCACCCCCGTTCGCGCAAGGGTCTGTTGGCTAAGGGTTACAAGACTCGTAATCCTAAGAAGACGACCTCGAAGTTTATTATTTCAAGAAAGAAAAAATAATTAAATAAGAGTACATAATGAGCCGTTCATTAAAAAAAGGACCGTTTATCGACCCGAAACTTGAGAACAAGGTTGTAGCTCAGGCTGAAGGCAACAAGAAGTCGGTCATTAAAACTTGGTCGCGTGCTTCGATGATCTCTCCCGATTTCGTGGGTCAGACCATCGCCGTACACAACGGAAACAAATTCATCCCGGTGTATGTAACTGAGAACATGGTTGGACACAAACTCGGCGAGTTTGCTCCCACCCGTACATTCCGCGGCCATGCAGGTAACAAGAAAAAATAGGTAGAAAATGGGTGCAAGAAAAGCTAATACAGCCGAAAAAATGAAGGCTGAAAAGAAGCAGAAAGCAATCGCTGTTCTGCGTGATTGCCCGACCTCTCCCCGCAAGATGCGCTTGGTAGCCGATATCATCCGCGGTGTGGAGATCAACAAGGCACTGGGCATCCTCCGTTATTCGAAGAAGGAGGCATCGATTCGTATGGAGAAACTCCTCAAGTCGGCAATCGCCAACTGGGAGGCCAAAAACGAAGGCGAGCGTCTGGAAGATGCAACTCTCTGCGTGAAAGAAGTGTTTGTCGATTGTGGCCGCATGCTGAAGCGTATTCAGGCTGCTCCCCAAGGTCGTGCACACCGCATCCGCAAGCGTTCGAACCACGTGACGATCGTAGTTGACAAAATGGTAACCGTAGAAAAGAAATAAGCAGATGGGACAGAAAGTAAATCCGATAGCAAACCGACTTGGTATTATCCGCGGTTGGGACTCCAACTGGTTCGGTGGCAAAGACTTCTCCGACAAACTCGTAGAGGACGCCAAGATTCGTAAATACCTGAACGTCCGTCTGGCAAAGGCAAGCATCTCGAAAATCATCATCGAGCGCACGCTGAAGTTGGTGACGGTAACCATTTCGACCGCACGCCCCGGTATCATCATCGGTAAAGGCGGTCAGGAGGTTGACAAGTTGAAGGAAGAATTGAAGAAGCTGACCGGCAAAGAGATCCAGATCAACATCTTCGAGGTAAAACGTCCTGAGGTTGATGCCGTAATCGTAGGCCAGAACATCGCCCGCCAGTTGGAGGGTCGTGTATCGTTCCGTCGTGCAGTCAAGACCGCAGTGGCTTCGACCATGCGTATGGGTGCCGAGGGTATCAAGATTCAGGTTGCCGGCCGTGTGGGCGGTGCCGAGATGGCTCGTACGGAGACCGTTAAGGAAGGACGTATTCCGTTGCACACGTTCCGTGCCGATATTGATTACAGCCTGACCGAAGCCCTTACGAAAGTAGGTATTCTCGGTGTCAAGGTTTGGATCTGTCAGGGTACGGTATATGGCAAGCGCGACATTTTTGAGATCGCAGGTGCTTCGGCACAGGCACCTCACCACAATGGTGAACGTCGTGGTCGCAACGATCGTGGCGAGCGTCGTGGCGGTCGTCGTCGCCAGAGCAACAATAATAAGTAAGTAGGACCTTTTTAAAGCAAAACAAAATGTTACAGCCGAAAAAGACCAAATTTAGAAGAATGCAGAAGGGCCGTATGAAAGGTTTAGCTCAAAGAGGTAACGAGCTTGCATTCGGATCGTTCGCGATCAAGGCCATGGAATCGACATGGATCACGGGTCGTCAGATTGAGGCGGCACGTCAGGCCATCACCCGTTATATGAAACGTGAAGGTCAGCTTTGGATCCGCATCTTCCCCGACAAACCCATTACCAAGAAACCCGCTGAGGTTCGTATGGGTAAGGGTAAAGGTAATCCCGAAGGCTTCGTGGCTCCCGTAACCCCCGGACGTATTCTTTTCGAGGCAGAGGGTGTGCCCTTGGCAGTTGCTCAGGAAGCACTGCGTCTGGGTGCCCAGAAATTGCCTATTACCACTAAGTTTATCGTAAGACGTGATTACGTCGAAACCACAATTTAAGGGAACGCAAGATGAAAAGTGCAGAAATCAAGGATATTTCGACTAAGGATCTCGTGGAGCGCATCGAGGCAGAGAAGGTTCAGCTGAACGTGCTGAAGGTGCAACACGCTGTTTCCCCCATCGAAAACCCGTCGATCATTAAGAAAAATCGCAGAGACATAGCTCGTATGCTGACAATTCTGCGTCAGAGAAACGCTAAATAATTTTACAGACTATGGAAAGAAATCTTAGAAAAGAGCGTATCGGTCTCGTTGTCAGCAACAAAATGGAGAAAACCATTGTCGTTGAAGTGGCACGTAAGGTGAAGCACCCGATTTACGGTAAGTTCGTGAACAAATCGACCAAGTTTGTTGCCGAGTGCACCGATGAGACCTGCAAGGAAGGCGATACCGTTCGTATCATGGAGACCCGCCCGCTGAGCAAGACCAAGCGTTGGAGATTAGTACAAATCATTGAAAGAGCGAAGTAATTATGATACAACAGGAAAGTAGACTTGTAGTAGCTGATAACAGCGGTGCAAAGGAAGTACTCTGCATCCGTGTGTTGGGCGGTACCAAACGCCGCTACGCATCGATCGGTGATAAGATCGTTGTTTCGGTCAAGAGTGCAACCCCTTCGGGCGATGTCAAGAAGGGCTCGGTATCGAAAGCAGTCGTAGTTCGTACGACGAAGGAAATCAGACGTGCCAACGGTTCGTATATTCGTTTCGACGATAACGCCGTGGTACTCCTGAACAATCAGGGTGAAATGCGTGGTACCCGTATCTTCGGTCCCGTGGCTCGTGAGTTGCGTGATCAGTATATGAAGATCATTTCGCTGGCACCCGAAGTATTGTAATTATAAAAACAATAACTGTCTATGAAATTACATATCAAAAAAGGGGATATGGTGCAAATCATCGCCGGTGACAACAAAGGCAAGCAGGGCAAAGTCCTGATGGTCGATGGTGCCAAGCAGCGTGCGATTGTAGAGGGCGTAAACCTCATCAAGAAGGCTACGAAACCCAATGCACAGAATCCTCAGGGTGGTATCGTCGAGAAAGAAGCGCCGATCCACATGTCGAACATGCAGGTTCTGGACCCCAAAGACAGCAAACCTACCAAGGTGGGTCGCAAGCTCAATGAGAATGGTAAATTAGTTCGTTACGCTAAAAAATCAGGGGAGGAAATCAAATAATGGCATACGTTCCCACACTTAAGACACAGTATAAGGAGCAGATCGTTCCTGCCCTTATGAAGGAGTTCGGGTACTCGAGCATCATGCAGTGCCCCAAACTCGAAAAGATCGTTATCAACCAAGGTATGGGTCAGGCTGTTGCCGACAAGAAACTGATCGACGTGGCTCAGGCCGAGCTGACTCAGATCACCGGTCAGAAAGCCGTTCAGACTCGTTCGCGTAAGGATATTTCGAACTTCAAGTTGCGTAAGGGTATGCCCATCGGCGTACGTGTGACGCTTCGTGATGCCAAGATGTACGAGTTCCTTGAGCGTCTGATTTGCGTGGCTCTGCCCCGTATCCGCGACTTCAAGGGTATCAACGAGAAGTTTGACGGTCAGGGTAACTATACCCTCGGTATCACCGAGCAGATCATCTTCCCGGAAATTGATATCGACAAGATCACCAAGATCTTCGGTATGGAGATCACTTTCGTAACTTCGGCCGCAACCGACGAGGAGGCTCACGCTATGCTCCGCGAATTCGGCCTTCCTTTCAAGAACGCTAAAAAGAACTAAGCAATGGCAAAAGAATCGATGAAAGCACGCGAGGTGAAGCGTGAAAAGCTCGCCAAGCGTTACGCTCACAAGCGTGAAGAGATCGCTGCCAAATTGAAGGCAGGCGAAATCGACCACGAGGAGGCATGGGTTGCACTTTCGAAGTTGCCCCGCAACTCCAATCCCATTCGCCAGCACAATCGTTGCAAACTTACCGGTCGTCCCAAAGGTTACATCCGCCAGTTCGGCATCAGCCGTATCCAGTTCCGCGAGATGGCATCTCAGGGTCTTATCCCCGGTGTTAGCAAGGCCAGCTGGTAGTCTGAATTTGAAAATCCAAAGCGTCTGTCCTTATTTGAGGGCGGACGCCTCGGAGTTTCATAACCCCGTTTCATACTCCGGAGGGTCGCAAAAGCCCGGAGACTTCTCTTTGAGAGCCGTTTTTAAGCGTTTTTTGACGCTTGCGGACGGATCTGTATAAGGGCGCGGATCGAGTGTGGAAACACACGGGAAACGCCTTGGAAGAGAGCCAAGAAGGAGTTGAAGCCGATAGGAGTGTCCTGCTCCAATAGATACGTCGCAGTATCGGGGAAAGTGCCGTCACAAGCGGTAACTTCTCGATATGTGGGGCGATTGACCGACGGGATACTTTTAGTGAATTGTTCCGGATCACTGTCTTAAGTTCGGAATATGTACGGCATCGGAGTAGCTTGTGCTGCTCTCGATTGTGCATATTCGGATCGCATCGACAGATGTGTCACGGACTTTTTGCGCAAACGGACGGTGCGCCGTTTTACAAAAAAACATCACGAAAATGCCGAAAAACAGTGCATTATCTTGTTGGTTTGTAAAATAATACCTATATTTGCGCGCTTTTGTGCGTGATTTACAGGTACGAAAGCACCCCGAAACCGAATCCGAAACCGCCGAATCTCTCCCGGAACGGAACTTGAAAAAGAGCCGTGCGAAAGGGCAGGATAAGTGAAAGTGGTTTAAGATCAATAACTTATTATTTTTTTTATTCATTAATTTTAACTTCTATTCGTTATGACTGATCCTATTGCGGACTTTCTGACCAGAATTAGAAACGCGGTGAAAGCCAACCACAAGGTGGTTGAAGCTCCCGGTTCAAAAATTAAGCAGGAGATCACGAAGATTCTCTATGAAGAGGGTTACATCCTCGCCTACAAATTCGACACTGATGAGAAGGGTCACCCCACCATCAAGATCGCTCTGAAGTGGGACGCTCCCACGAAGAGTTACGCCATCAAGAATCTGAAGCGCGTCAGCCGTCCCGGTCTGCGTCGTTATGCTTCGGTTTCGGACATGCCCCGCGTAATGAACGGTCTGGGTATCGCCATCCTTTCGACTTCGAAGGGTATCATGACCGACGCTCACGCCCGTAAGGAGAACGTAGGCGGTGAAATCATCTGCTTCGTTTACTAATCGCTAATCATTTAACACGAATTACAATGTCAAGAATTGGTAAATTACCTGTAAACTTGCCCGCCGGTGTTACCGTCAAGGTATCGTCCGACAACGTGGTAAGCGTGAAAGGGCCACTTGGAGAACTGAGTCAGAAGGTTGATTCGGACATCAAAGTAGAGATCAATGACCAGAATCAGGTCATCGTATCGCGCCCGACCAACCAGCCTCGTCACCGTTCGCTGCACGGTCTGTACCGCGCACTGATCCACAACATGGTGGTAGGCGTATCGAAAGGCTACGAGATCAAGCAGGAGCTGGTCGGCGTAGGTTTCAAGGCCGAAGTTAAAGGTCAGGTGCTTGAGATGAGCCTCGGTTATTCGCACGATACTCACTTCCTGTTGCCCAAAGAAGTCACTGCAACCGCAGTAACCGAGAAAAAGGGCTCGCCGATCGTAACCTTCAAGTCGATCGACAAGCAACTCATCGGTCAGGTAGCCGCAAAGATGCGTTCGCTGCGCAAGCCGGAGCCTTATAAGGGTAAGGGTATTAAGTTCGTCGGCGAGCAGGTACGTCGCAAGGCAGGTAAATCAGCAGGTGCTAAATAGTAAATAGACTGAAGTTATGTCACTGAACAAGATAGAAAGAAGAGAGAGGATCAAGATGCGTATCCGCAAGATCGTAAGCGGTACGCCCGAACAACCTCGTATGACTGTATTCCGTAGCAACAAACAGATCTACGTACAGTTTATCGACGACCTGGCAGGCGTAACCTTGGCCACGGCTTCGTCGCTGGACAAAGAGGTAGCAGAAGCCGCTGCCGGCAAGAACAAGTCGGAAGTAGCCGGTCTGGTCGGTAAATTGGCCGCAGAGCGTGCCACGGCCAAAGGAATTTCGACCGTAGCATTCGATCGTAACGGTTACCTCTATCACGGAAGAGTAAAACAGCTGGCCGAAGCAGCACGCGAAGGCGGACTTAAATTCTAATGATTATGTCAAATACTAACATAAAGAAAGTACGCACCAGCGACCTTGAGCTTAAGGACAGACTCGTAAGCATTCAGCGTGTTACCAAGGTAACGAAAGGTGGTCGCACCTTTACATTCTCGGCAATCGTCGTAGTCGGTAACGAAGACGGTGTTGTAGGCTTCGGCTTGGGTAAAGCATCGGAGGTACAGGCTGCCATCGCCAAAGGCGTGGAGGATGCCAAGAAGAACTTAGTCAAGATCCCCGTATTGAACGGTACGATTCCTCACAAACAGGAGTTCCGCTATTCGGGTTCGTTAGTAATGATCCGTCCCGCCGCTCCCGGTACCGGTGTGATCGCAGGTGGTCCGATGCGTGCCGTATTGGAGTCTGCCGGCGTGAAGAACGTGTTGGCAAAGAGCAAGGGTTCGTCGAACCCCCACAACTTGGTGAAGGCCACCTTCGGCGCATTGTGCGAGTTGCGTGATGCCCTGAGCGTTGCCCGTGTTCGCGGTATTTCGATGGATCAGGTGTTTAACGGTTAATATTTGAATCGAAATGGCAAGATTGAAAATTACCCAAATCAAGAGTCGCATTGGCGCAACAACCCGTCAGTGTCGCAACCTCGACGCTCTGGGTCTGAAACGCATCAACGCTTCTGTTGAGCACGACGACTCGGTTATTATCAAAGGTATGCTTGAGCGTGTTAAGCACCTTGTAAAGGTCGAGGAGATCGCAAAATAAGTTTAACCGATAAGGATTAAAAAGAAATGGAACTCAATAATTTGAAACCCGCTAAGGGTTCTACACATCACGACAAGAGAGTCGGTCGCGGTGCAGGTTCGGGCAACGGCAACACTGCGGGTCGTGGTCACAAAGGTGCACAGTCGCGTTCGGGTTACTCGCGTAAATTAGGTTTCGAGGGTGGTCAGATGCCTTTGCAGCGTCGTCTTCCCAAGTTCGGTTTCACGAACTTGAAGCGCGTGGAGTTCAAGGCCATCAACCTCTCGACGCTTGAGGAGTTGGCTGCGAAAAATTCGCTGACCGAGATTTCGCTCGAAACTCTGGTTTCGGCCGGTTTCGTATCGACGAAAGACAAGGTGAAGATCCTTGGCAACGGTGAGATCTCGAAGGCTCTGACCGTTAAGGCTCACGCATTCTCGAAAACTGCCGAGGCTGCCATCGTGGCCGCAGGCGGTAGCGTAGAAAAACTTTAGAGAACATTACAAACCCAAAGATTATGAATCAGTATATTGTTGTTGGTCTCGTCTTTTTGGTGGTAATCGTTCTTTTGGCGACCAACAAAAAATTGGTGGAAACACTCAAGAACATGTATAAGATCGAGGAGTTGCGCAAGCGTGTGTTCTACACGATTGGCCTCTTGCTGATCTATCGCTTGGGTAGTTTCATCGTAATCCCGGGTGTCAACCCCGAAGCATTGTCGCAAGGTGGCGGACTGGCAAGCCAAGTCGAAGGAAACGGTCTGCTCGGTCTTCTCGATGTCTTCTCGGGAGGTGCATTCAGCAATGCAGCAATCTTCGCTTTGGGTGTGATGCCTTATATCACCGCTTCCATTATCATCCAGCTGATGGGTATGATGGTTCCCTATTTCCAGAAAATGCAGAAAGAGGGTGAGAGCGGTCGTCGTAAAATGAATCAGTGGACGCGCTTTTTGACGATCGGCGTGCTGTTGCTGCAAGGCCCGGCTTATATCGCCAATCTCTACGCTCAGGCGTCCGATGCATTCGTTTACGGAAACTCTTTCGGCGTTGTTGCCATGATGACCCTGATCCTGATTGCCGGTACCATGTTTATCATGTGGCTCGGTGAGAAGATCACGGACAAGGGTATCGGTAACGGCATTTCGCTGATCATCATGATTGGTATCGTGGCACGTCTGCCCCACGCGCTGTTGGCTGAGGTCAATGCTCGTTTCCAGACGTCGAGCGGTAGTGCAATCATGTTGATCCTCGAATTGGTGTTGCTCTTCCTCGTGTTCATGGCCACCATCGCCTTGGTACAGGCAGTCCGCAAGGTTCCTGTACAGTATGCCAAACGTATCGTCGGTAACAAACAGTATGGCGGTGTACGTCAGTACATCCCCCTGAAGATGAATGCGGCTAACGTAATGCCCATCATCTTCGCACAGGCTCTGATGTTTATTCCGGCGTTGTTCTCAGGCTCGGCAGTTGGTAATGCATTCGCCAGCATGACCGGTTTCTGGTACAACTTTACGCTTGCAGTGTTGGTAATTGCGTTCACTTACTTCTATACCGCAATTATCATCAATCCTCAAATGATGGCCGATGACATGAAGCGCAACGGCGGCTTTATTCCGGGAGTGAAACCGGGTAAACAAACCGTAAACTACATCGATACCATCATGACGCGCATTACCCTTCCGGGTTCGATCTTCCTGGCACTCGTGGCAATCATGCCCGCACTGGCCATGAAGTTCTTGGGCATTCAGCAGTCGTTCGCCTACTTCTACGGCGGTACTTCGTTGCTGATTATGGTTGGTGTTGTGCTCGACACTCTGAAACAAATAGAGAGCTACCTGTTGATGCGCCACTACGATGGTCTGATGAAGACCGGCCGTATTCAGGGTCGTCACTAACAGGGTTTTTCCGGTGAGTTTTATTTAACACAAAGCATGATATTTTTAAAAACAGACGAGGAGATCGAATTGCTCCGTGAGAACAACCATCTGGTTGCGATGACTCTTGCAGAAGTGGGTCGCCACATTCGCGCAGGCGTATCGACTGCCGAATTGGACAAAATCGGTGACGAATTTATTCGTGATCACGGAGCAGTACCCGCTTTCCTGGGATATGACGGCTACCCTGCATCGTTGTGTATTTCGGTCAATGAGCATGTGGTACACGGTATTCCCTCCGCGAAACAGATCCTGAAAGACGGGGATATTGTTTCGGTCGATTGCGGTACGTTTATGAAGGGGTTTGTTGGTGATTCGGCTTATACATTTGCCGTGGGAGAGGTTGGCGAAGAAGTACGCCGACTGATGGACGTCACCAAAGAGGCTCTTTGTAGAGGTGTCGCACAGGCCAAGGCCGGAAATCGCGTAGGCGATATTTCGGCAGCAGTGCAGAATTATGCCGAGAGTTTTGGTTACGGCGTCGTTCGTGAGCTTGAAGGACACGGCTTGGGTCGAAGAATGCACGAGGACCCGGGCGTTCCCAATTATGGCGCACGCGGCCGCGGCCCTCTGTTGAAAGAGGGTATGGTAATCTGCATTGAGCCCATGATTACGATGGGCAACAAGGCTATTGTATTCGAACAGGACGGTTGGACGGTCCGCACGCGCGATCGCAAACCTGCCGCTCATTTCGAGAAGGCAGTCGCCATTCGCAAGAACGGACCGGATGTTTTGACAGATTATGATATCATCGAACAAGCAATTTTAAAGTAAACTCTATGGCAAAACAGGCTGCTATCGAACGGGACGGTACGATCATTGAGGCTCTTTCCAACGCAATGTTCCGCGTTGAATTGGACAACGGCCACATCCTTACCGCCCACATCTCCGGAAAGATGCGTATGCATTACATCAAGATTCTTCCGGGGGACAAAGTTAAAGTTGAGATGACTCCCTACGATTTGACGAAGGGACGTATCTCTTTCAGGTACAAATAAAAGGCTTGACACCATGAAAGTAAAAGCATCTATCAAAAAGAGAAGCGAGGATTGCAAGATCGTTAAGCGTAAAGGCAAACTTTATGTGATCTGCAAGAAGAATCCCAAGTTTAAAATGCGCCAAGGGTAATGTTTAAACTTAAACGGTTAATTAAAGAAGAAAAAGAATTTATATGGCACGTATAGTCGGTGTAGATTTACCAAAAAACAAGAGAGGCGAGATCGGCTTGACCTACATTTACGGTATCGGTCGTTCGACGGCTCGCAACATTCTCGACAAGGCTGGCATCAGCTATGACCTGAAGGTCGAAGAGTGGTCTGACGATCAAGTAGGTGCAATTCGTTCGACGATTGCCGAACTGGGCATCAAAGTCGAGGGCGAATGCCGTTCGATCGTACAGTTGAATATCAAACGTCTGATGGATATCGGTTGCTACCGTGGTATCCGTCACCGTCTGGGTCTTCCGGTTCGCGGTCAATCGACCAAGAACAACGCGCGTACTCGCAAGGGTCGCAAGAAGACTGTAGCAAACAAGAAAAAGGCAACAAAGTAATCTTTAGAGAATTATGGCAAAGAAAACTGGAACAGTTAAGAAAAAGGTTGTCAAGGTTGGTGCAATGGGCAATGCCTATGTTCACTCGACCTTCAACAACGTGATCATCACCATCACCAATGAGGTGGGTGACGTCATCAGCTGGGCTTCGGCCGGTAAGATGGGTTTCCGTGGTTCGAAAAAGAATACCCCCTACGCAGCTCAGACTGCTGCCGCAGACTGCGCAAAGGTTGCATACGACATGGGTCTGCGCAAGGTGAAAGTCTATGTAAAGGGTCCGGGTGCAGGTCGTGAGTCGGCCGTTCGTACCATCCACGGTGCAGGTATCGAGGTAATGGAGATTATCGACGTTACTCCGCTGCCCCACAACGGTTGCCGTGCTCCTAACCGTCGCAGAGTCTAATTCTCGGAAATTTGATTCGTACGTTTAGGAATATTCAACTTATTTAACAGTTAAAACAATGGGAAAATATATAGGACCAAAATCGAAGATCGCCAGAAGATTCGGCGAAGCTATTTACGGTGCGGACAGAGTGCTCGAGAAGCGTAACTATCCTCCCGGCCAGCACGGTTTGGCACGCAAGCGCAAAAAGGTGTCTGAGTACGGTATGCAGTTGACCGAGAAGCAGAAGGCCAAGTTCACTTACGGATTGCTTGAGAAGCAGTTCTCGCGTACCTATGAGGCCGCAGCCCGTATGGGCGGTATTACCGGTGATCACCTGTTGCAGTTGCTCGAGCAGCGTCTGGACAACGTGGTTTACCGTCTGGGTATCGCTCCGACGCGCGCCGCAGCCCGTCAGTTGGTATCTCACCGTCACATCTGCGTTAATGGTAATGTCGTAAACATCCCTTCGTACACGTTGCGTGTAGGTGATATCGTATCGGTACGCGAGAAGTCGAAGAGTCTGGAGGTGATCACCTCGTCGCTCGCCGGTGCTCAGAAGAGCCGCTACGCATGGCTTGAGTGGGATAACGCCACGATGAGTGGTAAGTTTATCCAGCTGCCCGAACGCGAGGAGATTCCGGAGAATATCAAAGAGCAGCTCATCGTCGAGTTGTACTCGAAGTAGTAATTAAATGAATTCAACATTATTATGGCAATATTAGCATTCCAGAAACCTGAGAAGGTTATTATGCTCGAATCGACGCCCTCGTTCGGAAAATTTGAGTTCCGTCCGTTGGAGCCTGGATTCGGTATGACTGTCGGTAACGCCTTACGTCGTATCCTGCTCTCTTCACTGGAGGGTTACGCGATCACGACTGTCAAGGTTGCCGGTGTCGATCACGAGTTTGCCGCCATCCCCGGCGTGATGGAGGACATGTTGAACATCATCCTCAATCTCAAACAGATCCGTTTTATCCGCACGGTTGAAAATCAGGATGCCGAGAAGGTGTCGGTAAACGTTGCGGGAGTAACGGAATTGACTGCCGGATATATCTCGAATTATTTGTCGTTCTTCAAAGTTCTGAATCCCGATCTGGTGATCTGTCACCTTGCTCCGGGCACGAAGATGCAGATTACCCTTACCATCGGCAAGGGTCGCGGTTACGTGCCTTCGGAGGAGAACCGACCTGCCGATTGCGAATTTGGAACGCTGCCCATCGACTCGATCTTCACCCCGATCAAGAACGTAAAGTACTCGATCGAGAACTATCGTGTTGAGCAGAAGACCGACTACGAGAAGTTGAATTTGGAAATTACTACCGATGGGTCTATTCACCCCAAGGAGGCTCTGAAAGAAGCCGCCAAGATCCTCATCCAGCACTTCATGCTCTTCTCCGACGAGAAGATCACCGTCAATATGGAAGATTCGAACGAGACCGAGGAATTTGATGAAGATGTACTGCACATGCGTCAGCTTCTGAAGACGAAACTCGCCGATCAGGATCTTTCGGTGCGTGCGTTGAACTGCCTCCGCGCAGCCGACGTGGACACGGTTGGCGACCTCGTGAAGTTGAACCGTACCGACTTGCTGAAGTTCCGTAACTTCGGTAAAAAGTCGCTCACGGAACTTGATGAGTTGTTGGCTTCGCTGAACCTTAAGTTCGGTATGGATGTATCAATTTACAAACTTGACAAAGATTAATCATGAGACACAATAAGAATTTTAACCACCTCGGCCGTCAGGCAGGTCACCGCAAAGCTCTGCTTTCGAACATGGCTTCGTCGCTGATTCTGCACAAGCGTATTGAAACTACTTTGGCAAAAGCCAAGGCCGTGCGTCAGTTCATCGAGCCTTTGGTAACTCGTTCCAAAGAGGACACTACGCATTCGCGTCGTGTCGTATTCTCGTACCTCAAGCAGAAGGAGGCCGTTACGGAGTTGTTCCGTACGATCGCTCCGAAGATTGCCGATCGTCCGGGCGGTTACACCCGCATCCTGAAGACCGGTTTCCGTCTGGGCGATGCAGCCGACATGTGCATCATCGAGTTCGTTGATTTCAACGATGCTTACACCAAGGGTATTGCACCCGAGGCAGTAGCCGCTGAGGCAAAACCCAAGACTCGTCGTTCGCGCAAAAAATCGACTGACGCAGTAGAGGATGCAGTCGTAGAGGGCGAAAAGAAGGCTCGTAAGGCCGCTGCCCCCAAGGCTGCCAAGGCTTCGGCACCGAAGGTTGCAAAGAAGACCAACGTAGGTAAGAAGATGTAATTTCTTCCGATCCCGTGGGTGTGCAGCGTAACATCCGAGGGGTGAGCAGAGTGAGGGGCAGGGCGAGTAGCCGGGAGCAAGTAGAAACGAGCAGTCGGACGAAAGCGAAGCCTTGAGCAAAAAATGGGGCGCGTGCGAAAGCACGAGTAACCATCGAATCGAAACACCACTTCGAGGTATTACGCCACGTCACCTTATAAAAAATCCGCAAATCGAGTAAACTCGGTTTGCGGATTTTTCGTGTTTGGGGATGAACGAGAGGGAAAAAGGTGTGTCTGACGTAAAATAAGAGGAAGGGGGAGATTTTGGAGCGGAGTGTATTTCGGCATGTATTCGGTGTGTGTGAAGAGGAGGATGCCGGGAGAAAAATGGAAATAGAGGAAAGCAGGCAAGTCGGATAAGAGGGGAGAGGCAGGGGACGGTGTATAAAAGAAGAGGGGGCGTATTGCCGGGCGGGGCGAAATAAGGGGCGGAGTCTGTGAATCGTTGTATGTCCTGTTGTCTTTTTCGGAGGCAGAAGTGGGGCAAGAGGGCATATTCCGGCATAAGAAAACGAGGCTTTTATTTGTAAAAGCCTCGTTTTCTTATTTCAGAGAGTATGTCTATTCATAGGTTACCGTGTAGGTAAAAACATTCTCTTCGTCGCGTAATTTTGTTTTTTTCTCGTTTTTCCGCTCAAATTTATAGCCCATTTCTGGGTAGTCGGGATCCTGCAATTCGTGACCGACATGATTCTCGTAATAGAGTTCATATACTTCATACGGGGTCGTGTACGAGAATTTTGTCACATTTTTATCCCCATCAAATTCATAATTAATGTCGTAGTACTCGGATGGAAATTCTATGATTGTTTTGGTTATTTTATGCACTTTCCCCGGTTCCTGATACTTGGGGACAGGGGAACACAATTCGTCATAGTCGTCTCTCGTAAGTTCCATCAGGCAATCCGAACCCTTGCCCAACAAACCGATTTGCATCAGGATTGCTTCATAGCTACTTGTTCCGAGGCTGAATAAGAACGCATTGAAGTCGATGTTTGTACCGCCGTTCGGATAACGGTGGGGATACAGGGTATTGACATCGAATTCTTGAATGTCATTATCAACGGAAGAGGTGTTGGAGAGAACCTCATATTTGGTCAGCAGACCATCGGTGTAATAAAGTTTTTCGCACCAATCTTCATTGTCGTATTTTTTTCTTCTCACTTCGGACAAACGAGCGTCTTGGGTGTATTTTATTTGGAGACTGTCCGTTTCATTGATTCTGTCTTTGACTTTCGTTACGTTGCCCCTGTCGTTCAGGGAGAGGATGAGAGTATAGGAATCTTTACTGTCTATCGAAGATCCGTAAACAGATTCGTACTCATAATTCATCGAGATCTCGCCGACGATTCGATAGTCAAACGTATAGGTTCGGATCTTTTCTCTGTTCTCGGTTTGGCGATTATGCCAGATCACTTTTGCAACTCTTCCCTGCTGGTCGTAAGAATAGGTGTAGGAGGTGCCGATTTCGGGAGTTGAGTACTCTTTTGTATATGTCGTACCGAATACTTCCTTGTAAGAGACCGATTTTACGCGCTTCGTCTTCGGATCAGTCTCTTTTTCTGCACTTTGTTCGATGGTTATGGTGATTGTCGTGCTGCCACAGATGATACGGATCACGGCTTTGCGGGATTTGCCCGTGAGATTGGGTTCGATGGAAATGGTGATCGTGTAGTCGCCTGCCTTGTCTCCGCTGTATCGGCTCAGGGTCAGCCAATTCGTTTCGGTTGCTGCTTTAGTGCCTATTTCTTCCACTTCGGCTCTCCACGGGCCTTTGGTGGTGAATGTAATGCCTTTGTCGAGAGTCGCCGCATCGGCATTGATGATCTGATCTGTTGCCGTCTCTTCCTCCAGAATGATTTCGTTCTGCTCCTGCGGGTTGGGTTGCGGGTCGGGCTGAGGTTGGGTGTCATCGTTGCTGCATGCTGCAAAGAACGCCATAAGAAGAAATAAAGGGAATAGTTTTTTCATAATTATTTGTATTTATGAGTTTATATTCTGCAAAATAAATATCTTTTTAAAATTTTTTAAATCACGGGATTCCGTGATTTTTCGAGAGGAATACCTATATTTTTAAAAGGGTTTTTACAGAATCTCTTGTCTGTGTGCGATTGCCTGTCCGGGTAAAGATTGTTCGGAACGGACGGATTTTACATCCGTTTCTGATGCGGAAGAGAGAGGGAAGAAAAGAAAGAGGGGGGGCGTGCGGAAAGAAACATTTCGTGTCTCTGTGCCTTTTGTAGGAGAAGGGGATAAAGAAAAAGCCGCAAGACTCAGATCTTACGGCTTCCTTGGTAGTGGATAGCGGATTCGAACCGCTATGTCATGCGTGAGAGGCATGTATCCTAACCTTTAGATGAATCCACCAGTTGTTTTGTTTGATGATGCAAAGATAAGGCGGAAATTCAAATCTCCAAAATATTTTGAGAAAAAAATGTATTTTTTTGTGATTTTTCTTTGTTCAGGCCTCCAAAACCCTCTTTTTACCCTTCGGAATACCCTTTTCACGGGGTAAAACGGAGGGCGGAGCAGGTCTGGAAATTCTGGATTTTTCCGAAAAGAAAGTCGCGCCGACCTTGAAATTTCCCGGAAAAGTTGTTTCGTGGGCTTTGAAAAACGTCTCTTTACCTGTGGATTTTCCGTGATTTCTCGGAAAAATCGGCGGGAAAAGGGCGGTCGGAGTAAAATTCGGGGGGGCGGATTTATGCGGAAAATCGGGGTGAGAGTTTTTTCCGGGTGAGAAAGAGTGTGGAGGGAGTCGGTTAGTTCGAGATTTTGGGCGGTGTGTGGACAAGGAGTTGCGGGAAATTGTGGCGTGATGTGATCGGGCGTAGCAGAGGGGCGGGGCGGTTGTGAAATGAGGCAGGAAACGGTAACATGTCCAACAGCGGGGGAAATACGGGCGGGATCGGACGGTGGTTGGTCGCGGAACAAAGCATACGGACAGCACGGAGCGGCGTTGGGAAAGGGCGGGATGGTTTGCTGCGGTATGGTGTCCGACGTGGGGAAGTGTATATATGGGAAACGCCCTATATAATGGGAAAACCGCTTCCCGTCCCGTCAAGGCACAAAAAAGCCGACTTTCACAAGGGAAAGTCGGCTTCATATCGGAAATATCCCGAAAGGGGCTTATTTCTTGAATACGCGCGGGCGAACCATGTTCTCAGGCTTCAGAATGTCGTCTAATTCCTCTTTCGACATCAGTTTGTGCTCCAGAACCAGATCGTAGATGCCCTTGCCCGATACCAGTGCCTCTTTGGCCAGCATGGTCGAGGTCTCGTAGCCGAGGTAGGGGTTCAGAGCGGTTACCAGACCGATGCTGTGGTAAACCATGTTGCGGCAAACGTCCTCGTTGGCGGTGATGCCCACGATACATTTCTCACGCAGGGTGTTCATGGCGTTGATCATCATTTCGATGCTTTCGAACATGCAGTGTACGATGACAGGCTCCATGACGTTCAACTCCAACTGTGCGGCCTCGGCAGCGGCCGTAATGGTCAGATCGTTACCGATGACGCGGAAGCAAACCTGATTGACCACTTCGGGGATAACGGGGTTCACCTTACCCGGCATGATCGACGAACCCGGCTGACGTGCGGGCAGGTTGATCTCGTGCAGACCCGTGCGGGGACCCGATGCCATCAGACGGAGGTCGTTACAGATCTTCGACAACTTGACGGCCAGACGTTTCTGGGTCGAAGAGTTCATCACGAATGCGCTCGTGTCGTTCGTCACGGCGATCATGTTGTGTGCCTTGAACAGGGGAAGACCCGTGATTTCGGCCAAGTGCTTCGTGCAGAGTTCGGCGTAGTTGGGTTCTGCGCAGATACCCGTACCGATTGCGGTGGCACCCATGTTGATCTCATAGAAATATTTGACGTTCTCCTCCAATACGGCGATCTCGTCCTTGAGGGTTGCGGCATACGAATCGAACTCCTGACCTACGGTCATGGGCACGGCATCCTGCAACTGGGTACGACCCATCTTGATGACGTGGGCAAACTCCTTGCCTTTGGCCTCGAATGCGGCCACCAACTCCTTCAACGAAGCAACGAGTTTTGCGATGCTGCGCACCATGGCCAGATGAATGGCGGTGGGGTAAGCGTCGTTGGTCGATTGCGAAAGGTTTACGTTGTTGTTGGGGTGGCAGTATTTGTACTCGCCCTTCTTGTGACCCATCAACTCCAGAGCGCGGTTTGCGATGACCTCGTTGGCGTTCATGTTGGTCGAAGTACCTGCACCGCCCTGTACCATATCGACGACAAAATGCTCGTCGAACTTGCCGGCTTTCACCTCTTCGCAGGCCTTGATGATGGCCTCGGCGATGGCGGGATCCAGAATGCCGAGATCGCGGTTTGCCATGGCGGCACCCTCTTTGGTTTCGGCAAGACCCTTGATAAATTCGGGGAACATGTCGAGCGTTACACGGCTGATTTTGAAGTTTTCAACGGCACGCATGGTCTGCACGCCGAAATAGTATTCAACAGGAACTTCCATGTCGCCGATCAAGTCATGCTCGTGGCGGGTTTCTCCTGAAAGGGGAGCGTTTGTAATGTTCATAATTTTATAAGTATTTTATGGTTGTTTGTAATTTCCGTGTTACTATATCTATACAAAGATAACCAATCTCGGTGAAGATTGCTACAAGAATGTGAAATTATTTTGCCCTTTCGTCCCGAAACTGCCATAATGTGATGAAAAACAGCAAAAAGAACGATATATTTTTCAGATTCGGCAAAAATTGTTACCTTTGTCCCGATAACAGGCGGATGTGGGATGCGGCCTTTTGTGGAGGCCGTGTTGAGAACCGCCGGAGGTAACACTTTAAAATTTATTCTGACACAATGAAAACTATTGCTGTAAAGGCTATTGCCCGTGCCGATTTCGGTAAGAAGGCTGCCAAGGCTATCCGCCGCGAGGGTCTGGTTCCCTGCGTTTTGTGCGGTAACGGCGAGACGATCAACTTCACGATCGATCCCCGCGAGGTAAAACCCCTGATCTACACCCCTAATTCGTATCTCGTAGAGTTGGATTTCGGTGACAAGAAAGAAAAGGCCGTTTTGCGTGAGACTCAGTTCCACCCCGTACGCGAGGAGATCCTGCACATGGACTTCTTCCGTGTGAGCGAGGGCAAACCCGTTGCCATCACGGTTCCCGTGCGTCTGACCGGTAACGCCGAAGGTGTTAAGGTCGGCGGTAAACTCGTGCTGTCGGCTCGCAAACTGACGATCGCCGCTCTGGAAGAGAACCTGCCCGACGAAATCGTTGTTGATGTTACGAATCTGGGCGTCGGTCACACCATCTTCGTCGGTGACCTGAAGTATGAGAACATTCAGTTCGTTACTCCCGCTTCGGCTGCCGTATGTGCTGTTCGCGTAACCCGTGCTTCGCGTGGTGCCGAATAATTAATCTGCGGTTAAGGCGATTATGAAATACCTTATTGTTGGGTTGGGTAATATCGGCGCGGAATATGCCGAAACCCGTCACAACATCGGTTTTAAAGTGTTGGATGCACTCGCTGAGGCATCCAACACTTCTTTTACCACCGCCCGATACGGCGATGTGGCCGAGGCGAAGTGGAAGGGGCGCACGCTCATCCTGTTGAAGCCTTCGACCTACATGAATCTTTCGGGTAAGGCGGTGCGTTACTGGATGGATGCCGAGAAGATCGAGCGGGAGAACCTCTTGGTGATTTCGGACGACATCAATCTTCCGTTCGGACAACTCAGACTCCGTCCCAAAGGATCGGCCGGCGGTCACAACGGACTGAAGAACATTGCCGAACTGCTCGGCACGGAGGAATATGCACGCATGCGTTTCGGCGTGGGCGGTGATTTTCCCCGCGGGCATCAGGTCGATTATGTGTTGGGCGAGTGGACAGAGGAGGATCGAAAGACCATGCCCGACCGCCTGAAGGTGTTTGTCGATGCCGTCCGATCGTTTGCAACGGTGGGATTGGCTCAGACGATGAACTTCTTCAACAAGAAATAGAAAATTCTTTTACCACAATATTATTTGCGAAACAGCGGAATGGCTTTCTCGGAGGCGATTCCGCTGTTTTATTTTACCCGTCGGAGGAGGCGGAAAATCGGGGGGCGGAAACGGCGGGACAACGATTCGGGGGCGTGGCGCGGAAAATGGAGGAACAACCGATTCGGAGACGAGGTGGAAAAAACACAGTATAACTCCTTTGGGGAAAAATCTCCCCGACCGATAATAAAATAGCGGAACTGCACTTTGGCAATTCCGCTATTTTTATTTGACCCTTTCGGGGGCTTATCGGCGAACCTTGACGATGATCTTACGGATCTTACCCTCGCCGACCATCGGTGCGTGACCGTCTTCGGGCATGAGGATCGTGAACTGACCGGGGATGAGCGTGTAGTAGGTCTGGGGTACATCATCGTAGAAGCAGATGTCCTTCTCGACGTTGAACTCGCCCTGCGGCTTATGCAGGTGACGACGCTCGCTCCATCCGAAGGCCTCTTTTTCGCCGCGGATCAGAATTTGAATGTCGATGTAGTTGTCGTGTACCTCCAGCGGTGCGTTTTCGGGCTTCTTCAGATCCACGTCCATGACGTTTACGAAGATGTTGTTGCCGTCCAGATCGTGACGACCTGCCTCGACGCTGTTCCAGTCGGTGGCAGCCACCAACTCGAAGGCCTGTTTCAGACGCGGGCTCAACGAATAGTAGAGCGGGGCGTTTTTCAAAGAGTCTAAAACCATGTTGTTATAAATTTGTGTGTCAGTTGTTCGTTTTTGTCTTGCGCAGACGCACCACGACGGGCAGGTGATCCGAAGCCGTTACCGAGTCGGGCACCTCGTAACTGAGGGTCTCGAAATCATCCGAGCGGAGGATGTAGTCGATGCGCAGGGTGTTGAAAAATCCGCGGTAAGTGTGCGAATAACCCGATCCGCAGTCGCTGAAGGCATCGCTCAGGTCGTCCGACATCGTGTGGTAGGCATACGACATCGGCGTGTCGTTGAAATCGCCGCAAACGATCCTTCGGCGGGGACTTCGGGCGATGACCCCGGCGATGGTGTCCACCTGACGGGCGCGCAGGATGCTGTTGTCCGAGAAACGGCGGAAGATGCTCTTCACGCGCTCCTCGCGGGCGGTGTCCTTCTGGAAGAGGTGGTTTGTGAGGTAGTCGTTGTCGGCGGATTTGATGGCGGTGGACATCAGATGGTTGTTGAATACGCGCACCGTGTCGCCGTCGAGGTTGATGTCCACCCACACCGAAGTTCGCGGTGAAAGTACCTCGCCCGAACGCAGGATCTTGTACTTCGAGAAGATGCACATCGGCACAAAATCGACCGAGTCGGCTTCATCAACCGCCTTGCCGAAGAATTTGCATTGGTAACGCTGATAGAGCAGCCCCACGCGGTCGCTTCGGTCGGCCAGACGCGGGTTGTACTCCTGCAAACAGATGATGTCGGGGTCGGCGGCCTCGATCAGATCCATCACTTCATTGACGCTCGACTGCCCCTCGTCGTTGTAGAACCAGCGCAGGTTGTAGGTCATCACCTTGAAAGCGTTGCGGTAACTCTGTTCGCCGTATTCGCGGCCGATTTCGGGTCGGTAGAATAACGACACGTAGGCGAATCCCACGACCGCCAGTCCGAGCATGATGCCTGCCCGTATCCAACGCCAGCGGATGATCCAGTAGAGCGTCAGAATGAGCGTGGCGATATAGGTGACGGGAGCCACCAGACCGAGTGCGGCGAAGAACCACATGCGGTGCGGCGAAAGAAAAGGCACGAAAAGGGTGATCGCGCCCGCGATGATGACAAGCATCATCAGCAGGGTCATTGCGCCGTCGAGCAGGGGCAGAAGCAGACCGCGTCGGTTTTTCGGCGGGCGTCGAAAGTCGGAATAGTAGTCTTCCATGGTTTTTTAGAAGAAGATTTTACCCTTGCGTTTCCACCACAGGAGCAACATCAGACCCCACAGCATACCGCCCACATGGGCGAAGTGAGCCACATGACCGGCACCGCGCCAGCCGAGGAAGAGTTCGATGGCGGCGTAGATGATGACGAACCATTTGGCCTTGATGGGGATGGGCGGAATCAGAAGCATGATGGTCGAGTTGGGGTGCATCACGCCGAACGCCAGCAACAATCCCATCACGGCACCCGAAGCACCGATCAAAAGAATGGGAAGTTCTCCGAGGAGGACGGCGGTCAGATACTGAATCAGAGCGGCACCCACACCGCAGACCATATAATAGATCAGAAAACGCTTTTGGCCGAGTTCGTATTCCAGTGTCGTACCGAACATGTAGAGGGCGAACATATTGAAGAAAATATGGTCGAGGTCGGCATGCAGGAACATATAGGTGATGAACTGGTAGGTGTGAAACCACGGCGTTCCGAGGGCAAGCGCACCAAATTCGCGGATCCAGCCTCCGATGGGAAGCAGAGCCGTGGCCATATAGACCAGCACGTTGATGATGATCAGATTCTTGACTACGGGCGAGGGGGACGGAAAGTATAAATTCATGAGTTAAAAAGTGTTTAAAATTCAGCCCAACTTCGAGCGGATCTCCTCCGCGGTAATCTCCGCGAGGATCATCTTGCCCGATGGCGAAAAACTAAAATCGGAAGATTGGAAAAGGCTCGAAAGCAGTTCGACGGCCTCTTCCGTGTGGAGCGGTCGTGTTGCGGGACATCGGTTCTGACGCGCCATCACGGCGGCGATCTTTTCGCGGCGCAGGGTCTCCAGATCGACGGGTGAAGAGAAGGCCTGCAACAATTCGAAGAGCAGCGAATCAATGCCTTCGGTGGAGATGTCGGCGGGAACTCCCTTCAGATCAATCGTGCCTTCGCCCGCAAAATCAATGTCGAATCCGAGGGCGGCAAATTCGACCTGATGCTCCTCCAAAAGCGTGTATTCGTCTATCGACAATTCCAGCCGTTCGGGGAAGAGCAACTGTTCGCTGACTGCCGATCCGTGGTCGAGCATTGCAAGATAGTGGTCGTATCGGATGCGTTCGCGGGCGCGTGTCACATCGACCGCCGTCACCCGACCGTCGATCTGCACCAGAAGAATACCTCCCTTGAGCGACATCGGATTGCTCCAACGATGTTCGGTCGAAAGATCCAGTCGGGTTTGTTCGGGTTTCTCTTCGGACGGGATAAAGTCGAGGTGCGATTCCTCCTGTTGCGATTCAGCCCCGGAGACGATCTCCTCGAACTCCTCGGTTTTCGGCGTTTGGTTCGATTCGGACGAAAAGACTTCGAACACCTCGCGTCCGACACCGATTCCGTTCGTGGCGGGAAAACCTCCCGATACGGGGCGCGGCATGGGGCGCGGGGTGTGGCGGGACGGAAGGACGGAGAAATCCCGGATCTCGGCCGTCCGTTTCTCGAACTCGTCGCCTGAAACGAACTCTGCCTCCTCGGTCAAAGAGGAAATGTCGCCCGATGAAAATTCGGTGAACTCCTCCTCCTTTTTCGGTTGGCGGCCTTCGCCTTCGGGAAGATCGAATCCCGTGAACTCCTCCGTGGGTTCGAAGTTGTTCGCCCCCGAAAACTCCTGAAGGAAGGGGTTGTAACTGCTGTTCGACATGGCACGCGGTTCGCTGTAAACCGTACGGTCGTCCAACACGGGAATATCGACCGCCTCTTCGTGGTCGAAATCCATCATCGGAACGGCTCCCGTCTTGCCCAAGGTTTCGCGTACGGCGGCATTGACGATCTGCCATACGGCCTCCTCGTCGGAGAATTTCACCTCGGTCTTCTGCGGGTGGACATTCACGTCGATGCGGGCGGTGTCGATCTTGAGGTAGAGGAAGAACGAGGGTTGCGTCCCCACGGGGATCAATTTCTCGTAGGCCTTCAAAATCGCACTGACGATGTAGTTGCTCTTGAAGAAACGGCCGTTCACGAAGAGATATTGCTCGGCGTTGCGTTTCTTGGCGGAGGACGGCCGGCCGATGAATCCCGTGATCGAAGCGATCGACGTGTCGGCCGAAACATCCAGCAGATTGGCTTTTATGTGTTTGCCCACCACATCCACGATGCGACCCGCAAGGGTGGTCGGCATCAGCGAATAGACGGGGGCATCGTTGGCGTAGAGTTCGAAGGCGATCTTCGGGTAGCAAAGTGCCACACGGCGAAATTCGCCCTTGATCTGCGTGGCGGAAGTCGTACTTTTATCCAGAAAGCGGCGGCGTGCGGGGACGTTGTAGAACAGGTTGCGCACGAAGAACTGCGACCCCACGGGACACATCACGGGATTCTGTCCCGCAAATTCGCCTCCGTTGATTTCGGTCTGCGTGCCCAACTCGTCACCCTCCTGACGCGAGCGCAATTCGACTTGCGCCACGGCGGCAATCGAGGGGAGTGCCTCACCGCGGAATCCGAAGGTCGAAAGGCGGTAGATATCCTCCACGCTGCTGATTTTGCTCGTGGCGTGGCGGTCGAACGCCAGACGTGCATCGACGGGCGACATACCGCATCCGTCATCGACAATCTGGATGAGTTCCTTGCCGCCGTCACGGAAATTGACCTTGACGGAGCGTGCGCCCGCATCAATGGCATTCTCCATCATCTCCTTGACGACCGACGAGGGGCGGTTTACCACCTCGCCCGCCGCGATCTGATTGGCAACGACTTCGGGTAAAAGTTTGATCCGGTCGGCCATTACTCCTCCTCCTTATAATCGTTCGGTACGACGGTAATCGGTGCGTAGGGGTTGAACTCCTCGACTTCGTTCTGCTCGGTACGGGGCGCAGAGGTGCGTGATGCCCGTGAGAAGACTTCCGCCAGACGCGGAACGAGGATGAAGATGACCAGCGCGACAATGACTATGCCGAGTATGATCTTGACCAGCGAGCGTTCGCTTTTCTGCGTCATGCGTGCCGCGCGCGCCTCGCGTTGTGTGCGGATATATTGACCGGGACGGTATTCACGATCGGCATCTTCCCGGCGTGTACCGCGTAATTCGGCACGGCGTTCTTCGCGTGCTTCCTTTTCGGGATCGTAATAGCGCGGAACATAGTTGAACTTGTTCGCGTGTTTCTTGAACGGAGTGAAACCTAACATAATCCTTGGTGTCTTTAGATATCGGATGTTGCCTCGTTTTCGGAGTGACATCCCGTTAATGGGGTAAAGATACAAATTATTGGCGGACTTTCGGAGGCTTGGGCGCAAGTTAATGTGTAAAAAATTTCGCTTTCCTGTCCCGCGGGTACAAAAAAGGCGGATCTTTTTGGAAATCCGCCTTTTGGAATAGATCTTGGGAACGCTATCTGAAGAAATTCTTCATGCGTTCGAAGATGTTCTGGTTCTTGACCGATTCGGCCTTCTGGAATGAAGGCTGTGCAGCCAACTGCTCGACAAGTTTGCGCTCCTCCGCAGAGAGTTTCGAGGGGATCGTAATATCGACCACGATCAACTCGTCGCCACGGCCGTAGCCGTTCACGTCGGGAAGACCCTTGCCGCCCAGACGCAGCACCTTGCCGGCGTGCGTACCCGGAGCGATCTTGATCTTGGCGCGTCCGTCCACCGTCGGGACCTCGACCGAACCACCCAGAAGGGCAGTCGTTACGGTGATGTTGAGGTTGTGGATCAGGTCATTGCCGTCGCGGATCAACTCGTTGTCGGGCTCCTCCTCGATGAGTACCAGCAAGTCGCCGTTCACACCTCCGTGACGGGCGGCATTACCCTTGCCCGATACGGTGAGCACCATGCCTTCGCCGACACCTGCCGGGATCTTGATCTCGACGACCTCCTGACCGCGCACGGCACCTTCGCCCTTACATTTCGGGCAGGGCTTGGTGATCATCTTACCCTCACCGCCACACGTGGGGCAGGGACTCTGGGTCTGCATGCGGCCGAAGAACGTGTTCTCGACGCGCGTCACATAACCCGTACCGTTACAGGTCGTACAGGTCGAATAGCCGCCCTCCTCGGCACCCTTGCCGTGGCACTCTTCGCAGGCGACCATCTTGTTGATCTTCAATTTCTTGGTGACGCCCTCGGAGATCTCCTGAAGCGTCAGACGAACCTTCACACGGATGTCCGATCCGCGGTTCACGCGGCGACCGCCGCGCGACGACGAAAAGCCGCCTCCGCTGAAGTGTCCGCCGAAGATGTCGCCGAACTGCGAGAAGATGTCCTCCATGGAGAATCCTCCGCCGCCGAATCCGCCGAATCCGCCCGCACCGCCTGCGGCTCCGTTCATGCCTGCGTGGCCGAACTGGTCGTAACGCGCACGTTTGTCGGGGTTCGACAACACATCATAGGCCTCGGCCGCCTCCTTGAACTTCTCCTCGGCCTCCTTGTCGCCGGGGTTTTTGTCGGGGTGGTATTTGAGTGCCAGTTTGCGGTATGCTTTTTTGATCTCGGTGTCGTTGGCGTTCTTCTCGACGCCAAGCACTTCGTAATAATCTCTTTTCTCTGCCATGATCTTACTCTCCTACAACAACTTTTGCAAAACGAAGTACCTTCTCACCCAACATATAACCGGTCTGTACCGTGTCGATGACCAGTCCCTTCTTGTCGTCGCCTGCCGGGAAACGTGCCACGGCTTCGGCCACGGCCTCGTCGAACGGTTTGCCGACAACCTCGATCTCGGTCACACCCTTCTGCTTGAGGGCCTCGGTGAATTTCTGGGCGATCAGTTCGACACCCTTCTGTACGGCTTCTGCATCGTTGCTCTTCTGCATGGCGGCCAGCGCGCGCTCGATGTCGTCGCGTACGGGCAACATGGCTTTCAGTACGTCGCTGCCTCCCGTCTGGATCAGATCCATCTTCTCGCGCAGGGTGCGTTTGCGGTAGTTGTCGAACTCGGCCTGAAGACGGACGAATTTGTCCTTCCAAAGTGCCACTTCGGCTGTGAGTTGCTCCTCGGCCGATGCCTCTTCCGTGGGCTCATCTGTCATTGTGTCAGTCGGTTTTGCAGCCTCGTCTGCCACTTTGGCATCTTCCTGAGTCTCTCCGGTTCGGGATTCTTCGTTTGTGTTCATGTTTTTTTCGTTCATAACCTCTTCATTATGAACTGCTTCCTTTTTCATATTTATGATATTTCTGATTTTTTTTCAACATGGGGTATAAAACCGTTTTACCTATTCTTCAAATTGCATACCATATCACGGAAGCGTATTCCTTCCGTAAAAAGAGGCATGGGCGGTGTCAGCCGATGATGAAGATCGAGGGGCGTTTGTTCAGATCGGGCAACGTGCGCTTTTTCCATTCGGCGACGGTGTGCGTCTGGACAAATTCGCCGGGGGCGGTCAAATCGGTTGCGATCGTCAGCGGGGTCGAGGGGGCAAGCGTCTCGAAGAGTTGTGCAACGAGTTTTACGTTGCGGTAGGGCGTTTCGATGAAGAGTTGCGACTGATGCTCCTGAAGGGCGCGTTTCTCGAAGTGGCGGATGGCGCGGATCCGTTCGGGCGGTTTGACGGGCAGGTAGCCGTTGAAGGCGAACGACTGTCCGTTGCGCCCCGAAGCCATCATCGCAAGGATGATCGACGACGGCCCCACGAGCGGCACGACGCGGATGCCGCGGCGATGACACACCTCGACCACCAGTGCGCCGGGATCGGCCACCCCCGGAACGCCCGCCTCGGAGATCACTCCCGCCGAACGACCCTGCATGAGGGGTTCGACCAGTTGCTCGATTTCGGCACCCGCCACGCTGTGTTCGTTCAGTTCGCGGAACTCCAACTCTTCGATGCGGCGGCTCACGCCCGCCTTCGACAGGAAGCGGCGTGCCGTGCGCGTGTTCTCCACGATGAAGTAGTCCAGCGAGTCCATCACCGTGCGGTTGGATTCGGGAAGCACCGTCCACGGTGCGGTTTCGTCCGAGATCGGACAGGGGATCATATATAAAGTGCCTTTTTGCATGGTTTATTCCTTTAAGTAGATGCGTTTTACGCGCGATGATACCGAAGTCATGATTTCGTAGGGGATGGTATCCAGTACGGCGGCCATCGTTTCGAGGTCGTTGCCTTTGCGGGGCGAGAAGATCGTCACCTCGTCGCCCTCCGCAACGTGGTCGATGTCCGTGATGTCGATCATGCAGCTGTCCATGCAGATGCGACCGACGATCGGGGCGGGTTTGCCCCCGACAAGCACCGACCAGCGACCGCAACCCAAGTGGCGGTTCAGTCCGTCGGCATACCCCACGGGAATGGTTGCCGTGGTGGTCGGACGGGTGATCTTGCCCATGCCTCCATAGCCGACCGTCTCACCCGCACGCAGGTGTTTGATCTGCACGATGCGTGTCTTGAGCGACGATACGGGACGCAGCGAGTCGTTGTGTTCGAAGCCGAAGCCGTAAAGACCCAGCCCCAGACGGCACATGTCGTATTGTGCTTCGGGAAAGCGTTCGATGGCTGCCGAGTTGGCGGTGTGGCGGATGACGGGGTAGGGAAGGGCACGCTTCAGACGCGAACTCATCCGTTCGTAGCAGGCGATCTGGTCACGGGTGCGCTGCTCTTCGCCCGGAACATCGGCGCAGAAGAGGTGCGAGAAGATGGTGGCGACCTTCACTTCGGGGCAGGTCGGCAGAGCGGCGATCAGATCGTCCAATTCCTCCTCCATGAAACCGAGGCGGTGCATGCCCGTATCCAGTTTGATGTGGATCGGGTAGTTCGTTTCGTGTGCCTGATCGACGGCGGCGGCAAAATCCTTCAGCGAGTGAAGACTGTATATTTCGGGTTCGAGGCGGTTGGCGATCATCTGATCGAAACTGTCCGCATCGGCATTGAGTACCACGATGGGCATTTTGATGCCGCGTTCGCGCAGGAGGACACCCTCGTCGGTGAAGGCCACCGCAAGGTAATCGACCCGCTGGTGTTGCAGCATCTGCGCAATCTCGAAGTTGCCCGCACCGTAGGAGTTGGCCTTGACCATGGCGACCATACGGGTGTCGGGGGCGAGTTTTGCGCGGAAATAGTTCAGATTGTGGATCATGGCATCGAGATCCACTTCAAGGACGGTCGTGTGGCTCTTGCGCGAGAGGGCATGAGCCAGTTTCTCGAATTTGAAATCACGCGAACCTTTCAACAGCACGGCACATCCTGCCACCTCGCGGCGACCCATGCGGGCGATACATTCGTCGGTTGAGGAGAAGAACTCCTTACGGCACGAGAAAAGTCCCGCATGGCGTTTCAAATGCGCTCCGATGCCGATCAGACAGTTGATTCCGGCACGTTGTACCATACCTGCCACGCGGCTGTAAAGTTCTTCGTCCGAGAGCCCGCTCTGCGAGATGTCCGACAGCACGAGGGTCTTTTTACGACCCAGTGCCACGTTGTGGAGGTAGTCCAGAGCCAGAGCCAGCGAGTTGAGGTCGAGGTTGTAGGCATCGTTGATCAGCACCGAGTCGTAGATTCCGTCCTTCACTTCGAGGCGCATCGCCACGGTGGGTGCGCTCTGGAACAAGGGGGCGGGATAGTGCATCGTAGCCGAGAATGCTTCGACGATCTGCGCATTGCGACGCTGTGCCTCGTTGCCGACGACCGCCTCGGACGGGGCGGGAAACTGGGCGGCATCAATCGGACGGCGCGATGCAAAACGCTCCGTGATTATCCTTGCGAGGGGTTCGTAATGGCTGTGGTAGATGATTTTCGAGGCTCTCTTTGCGAGGAGGAGTTTTTCGTCACACTTCTGTCCGATGTTGAGGAAATTCTCCTGATGGGCATCGCCGATCGAGGTGAAGATCACCACATCGGGGCGGATGATGCGCTCCAGACGTTCCATCTCGCCCGGTTGGGAGATACCCGCCTCGAAAATCGCCAATTCCTCATCGCCGCGGAGCATCAGCACCGAAAGTGGCACGCCCAACTGCGAGTTGTAACTCTTCGGCGAGCGGTAGAACTTCATGCCGCGGGGCAACTCCTCGGCGATCCACTCCTTGATGACGGTTTTGCCGTTCGAGCCCGTGATGCCGACGACCGTACCCTTGAATTTCGTGCGGTAGTCCGCCGCCAAGAGTTGCAGTGCCGCGATGGCATTCTTCACGACGACACATCCGCCGTCCGACGGAAGGTCGATCGCGTGTTCGGTCAGAAAAGCACGCACGCCGCGGTCGTACATCTCCGCGGTGTAGTTGTGCGAATCGTGGTTTGCGCCCTTCATGGCGACAAACATAGGATCGGCACCCAGTTCGCAACTCAGCGAACGGCTGTCGGTGGCGACCGATCCGACCGTCACGTTACATCCCCTGAATACACCGCCCGTGACGGCGGCGATTTCTTTGAGTGTGTATTGCATTTTGCCTTGAATGAATTTGCTAATCCGTTTTAAACTCGACGATCGTGATGCCTGCACCTCCGCGGTCGGCATGTTCGTCGCGTGCACTCTCCACTTCGGGCACGGTGCGCAGGTAACGGCGGATCTCCTCCTTGAGGGCACCCGTACCCTTGCCGTGGAGGATCGTCACCGAACCGACACCCACCATGACGGCATCGTCGATGAAATCCTGCACCTGTTCCAGAGCCTCGACGGCACGCATGCCGCGCACGTCGATGTGATCCGTAAAGTCGAGTTTTCGTTGCGAGATGTCGGTCGAAAGCACCGTACGCGCCGTGGTGGGGCGTGTCGCCTCGCGGTATTCGTTGTTCGACACCACCTCCAAGCGGTTTTTATCGACCATCGTCAGAATCTGACCGAATGCCACCTGACATTTTCCTCCCTTGATCATGCGCACCTCGCCGGCAACATCCTGTCCCTTCATCTTGACCTTCGATCCGACCACGAGTTCTTTGGGTTTGGGTTTGGGTGCGGGGGTGTCGGCTTTTTTCTGCTCGCCCTGCTTGGCTTTGCGCTCCTCACGGCGTTGGCGGCGGCGTTCGATGCGTTCGATTTCGCGGGCGACCTCCTCGTCGCGTTTCGAGTGGTCGATCACATCGACCTCCTCGCGGAAGGTCTCCAACTCCTTGCGGGCAAGTTGCGTGAGTTCCTTCTCGGCCTGCGCCTCCTTGATGGTGCGGATCGTATTCTCGATCTGTCGGTTGGCATCGGCAATGAGTTGCTGTGCCTCCTGCTTGGCCTTGCGGAGGATCTGCTGACGCTCCTCGCGGATCTTGGACAACTGCTCCGAGTAGTTGGCCTCCAACTCTTCGACCTTGCGGTCGGTCAGACGGATGCGGTCGCGTTTCTGCTCCCAGTAGTGCTTGTCGCGGGCGATTTCGCGCAACTGCTTCTCGATGTCCATGTGGTCGGAACCCGCCTTTTCGCGGGCCTCGCGGATGATCTCTTCGGGAAGTCCGATCTTGCGGGCGATCTCCACGGCAAACGAACTGCCCGGTTTGCCTTGTTCGAGGCGGAACAGGGGGCGGATCTGCTGCACGTCGAACATCATCGCGCCGTTGGCGACACCCTCGTGGTTCGAGGCGAAGTATTTGATGTTGGCGTAGTGGGTCGTGATCACGCCGTAGCAACCCTTATCGACCAGTCGCTCCAGAATGGATTCGGAGATGGCACCGCCGATGATCGGTTCGGTACCCGATCCGAACTCGTCGATCAGGGCAAGCGTTTCCGACGATGCCCCCGCCAACAGATGTTTCATGTTGAGCAGGTGGGACGAGTAGGTCGAAAGGTCGTTGTCGATCGACTGCTCGTCGCCGATGTCGATATAGATGTTGCGGAAAACGGGCAACTCCGAAATCTCGGATGCAGGCACCGGAAATCCGCATTGGAACATATACTGAACAATACCCACGGTTTTCAGACACACCGACTTGCCGCCCGCATTCGGCCCCGAAATCACTAAGATGTGTTTGTCGCGGTCGAGTTGCATGTTCAAAGGAATGATGGGTTTGCCCTGTGCCTTGAGTGTCTGTTGCAGCAGCGGATGGCGGGCATCCTTCAACACCAGACGGTCGTCGGTCGAGAGGATCGGTTTGACGCATCCGTTTTCGGCTGCCCAACCGCCCTTGGCACGGTACAGGTCGATGTCGGCGAGGTAATCGCCCGAATCGGCAATGAGTTCCGCATCGGGGCGGATCTCCTCGGTGAAGGCCGTCAGAATGCGGACGATCTCGCGGCGTTCGGCATATTGCAACTCCCTGAGTTCGTTATTGAGTTCGACCACCTCGACCGGCTCGACATAGACGGTGCGTCCCGTCGCCGATTCGTCGTGGATGAAGCCGTTGAGTTTGCGTTTGTTACCCGCCGATACGGGGATGACGGTCTTGCCGTCACGCACCGACAACTGGGCATCGGCATCGACAATGCCGGCACTCTTGGCCGCGGCGAGTACCTGCTGGAGGCGTTTGGAGGCCTGACCTTCGCGTTCGCGGATCATGCCGCGGATCTCCCTAAGTTCGGGCGATGCCGTGTCGCGGATGTTGCCGAAGCGGTCGATCAGATCCTCAATGCGGCGGGTGATGTGGGGAAAAGCCTCCACACCGCGTGTGCGGGCATGGAGGGCGGGGTATTTGTCGGCGCGGTTCAGAATGAACGACACGATGTGACCGATGTCGGAGAGGGCACGGTAGAGCGTGCGCACCTCGTCCACGTCGAGAAACGTACCCTCGATGCGGAGTTTGGCCACAATCTGATCAATGTCGGGATACTCCCCGTCGGGAAATTCGCGCTCCATCTGCAACAGGATGCGCATCTCGTCGGCAAGCGACAGGCGACGTTCGATTTCGCGTGCCGACGAGGAGAAGGTTTCCCCCAGCAGGCGTTCCCGCGCGGCACGCATCGTGCATCGCGCCGAGACCTGTTCGCGGAGTCGGTCAAAGCCGATCTTTTGCTCGAAAGAGTCCGGATAGATCATATTTTTTTCTCGGAATTACGGTTTGTGTATAAATCACGGAGCGTGTCCCGACTTCCGTTTGAAATCCGACACACGCTCGTTAGATGTATTTCTGTTTTCGGGAGGACTATCGCTCCGCCTCGCGCAGGGAATCGCGCAGGCGGCGTGCCTCCTCCTTGGCTCTGCGGCGGTCGGCTTTGGCCTTCATCTTTTCGGGATTACGCCCGAAGAGCGACAGGTGGACATAGCGGCCGGGGTATTGCTTCAGATCGGCCAAAAGTGCCGACAAGTTTTGCGAAGCCTCGTTCAGCGAACGATACAAATCGGGATCTTTCATCAGAAGACCCACGGTGCCCTGTCCGCGGTTGATGTCCGTCAAAAGCGTGTCGAGTGCGGCGATCGATTCGCCCAATTTCTGCGCCACCTGTTCCTCGGTCATCGTTCGGGTGAACTGCTCCAGATCGGTCACGATGTTGGTGATGCGGTCGCTGTTCCGGCCGAGGGTCTCGGAGAACGCGGAGAAATTCTCGATCGCCGAGGTAAGGCTCTCCTTCTCCTCACGGAGCATCTGATCGACACCCGTGGTGATCGACGAGACGTTGCGCATCGTCTGGTTGAGATATTTCTGGTTCTCTTCGAGTGTCGTGCTTACGTCGTTGAGCGTGCGCGACAGATCGGTCGAGATCTGGGCGAACTTCTGCTTGAAGAACTCCAACTCCGATCCTGCCACGTCCATCAGGTCGCGGTCGTGGCTCGAACGCAGCGTGTCGCCCGCCTGCAAATATTCGCGGCTGTTGCCGTAGATGATCTCCACGGCCTTGGAGCCCATCAGTCCGTTGCTGAAAATCTTCGCCTCGGAATCGACGGGAATGTGGTATTTGTTGTTGATGGTGAACTGCAAGACTACTTTGTCGCCTGCCGAGGGGTCGAACGTGATGCCCTTCACGGCACCGATCTTCACACCGCGCATCATGATGGGCGATGCCGACTGCACGCCGTTGATCTGGTCGTAGGCGGCGTAGTATTCGCTGTTCACGCTGAAAATGTCGAATCCCTTCAGGAAACGAATCCCCGCCCATGCGGCACCGATCATGGCCACGGCGAAGATGCCGATCTTAATCTCTCTTTTCATGTCGTTTGTTGGTTACTTGATGATCTGTTCCCCCTGACAGCGTACGATGAACGCATCGGGGAACGTGGTGCGGATCTTTTTCAGTTCGTGGCGTGCGGCCGAGAACGACGAGTAGTGTCCGACACAATATTTATAGCGCAAAGCCCCGCTGCCGATGCAACGCTTGACTTTGCCCCGATATTTTTTGAATTTGGAGTCCGTCTCCAAAAATTTCTTGTCCGAAGCCATCACCTGCACGGCGTAGTGGACGGGGAGGTTCGATGCGGGCTTTGCCGCGGGTTTCATCTCGGCGGGTTTCTCTTCGGCTTTGGCATCCTCCTCGCTCAACTTGAGGATCTCCTCCTCGGAAGTCTCCTCCACTTCGGGCAGAGCCTCGATGTGGGTTGCACCGCTGCGCAGGGCGGCGATACGCGCCGAATACTCCTTGACGGCACGGAACAGCGAGCGGGCAATCTGATCCAGACCCTTCTCGGATGTCATCAGGGCGCGTTCGCGGGCATTCGACAGGAAGCCGATCTCGGTCAGCACACCCGGCATGTTGGTGGCGTAAAGCACCATAAGCGGCTGTGCCTTGATTTTGCGCATCACGCGGCCGTCTTTCTTGTAGTTGCTCTGGATGTATTTGGCCATCGCCATGCTGTATTCGCCGTAGGAGAACTGCATGTTCTGGATGTAGGCACGCACCATGGCGGCGGTCTTGGCATCGCTCATGTCGAACAGATCCTCGCGGTTGCTCTCCATCAGTGCCTTCTTGTTGCCGCGCTGCTCGAAGGGCGTTTCTCCCATGATGAGGGTCTCCACACCGCACGCACGCGGATCTTTCGCCGCATTGACGTGCACCGAAAGCATCAGATCGCCCTTCATGTCGTTGGCCAACTTGGCACGGGCGCGCAGGTCGGTGCGCTTGTCGGGCCCAAGCGCCTTGTCGGTCTTGCGTGTGTAGCACACCTTCACGCCCGGCATTTCGCGTTCGATGAGTTTGCCCAGACGCAGCACGACCTTCAGCGTGATGTCTTTCTCTCTGACCCCGTTGCGCATGCACCCCGGATCCCATTCGCCGTGCCCCGCATCGAGTATGATGACGCGGATGCCGTGCTCCGTGTTGTCGCCCCAGACAACCGTCGGGAGGAGCAGCGCGAGAGTCACCGCGAGCAGAATAAGAAGTCGTGTGCGCATATTTAATGGTGTCAAATGATGTGGTTCTTAAATTTTTATCTATCTTTGTCCGGTTAAATTCACCCTCATAGTGAGGTCAATACAATAGTTCTTCCGGGTTTTGCCGACTTGTCGGCAAAGGTAGGAAAAATTTTGAGATTTTGGATAGAATTACGAGAAAATATGTCTTTTCGATGATCCTTGTCGTGCTTGTGGTCAGCATGATGTGGGGTTGTGCGTCGCAGCGCAACTCACGGGGCGTTGTCGAAAGAGAGGTCGCCGATTTGAAAAACAACAAGACCGCACCCGTCGGGCAGGCGGAAAGTACCGCCGTGGACGAACGCGGAAAAGATGCCGTCGAACTGATGTTCGAAAGGCGGGAGGAGCGTCGCCGCAAGCGCATGGAACGCCGCGAACGCAAGAAATTCGCCAAGTTGTCTCAGGGGGAGCGCGACTCGATGTTCAGCGAGCAACTCTCGTCGCTGATCAACGAGCGCACCGGAGAGATCGCCCGCAAGGCCGAAGAGAAGGCGAACGAACCGTCGGTCGAAACCGGAATTGTCCGCGAAACGACTTCTGCCCAACAAAAAACGGCAGGGGAACCCGCCGAGGTGTTGCCCCCTTCGGCAAAACCCGTGGAGCGGCGCGATTCGACCGCGGTCGAATCGTCTGCCAAGACCGATTCGCTCTCGTCGGACACCACCCGCCGTTACAAAGCCCCGCAGCCTTTTCTGGAAGAACCGATCGAAGGTAAGTGTACCGATTCGCTGGTGTATGACGTGCGCCGCAAGATGGTCTATCTGTTCAACGGCGGTGATGTGACCTATCAGACGAGCAACCTCAAATCGGACTTCATGCGCATCGACATGGACAGCAAGATGATCCACGCTTTCGGCCGCAGCGATTCGACCGAGACGGGCGAGATTGTCATCACCAAACCCGAATTTGTGGAGAACGGCACCTCGTACAAGATGGATACCATATCCTACAACCTTGACTCGAAGAAGGCGAAGATCAAGGGCGTGGCCACCCAGCAGGGTGACGGCTGGCTGGTGGGCGGAAGCGTCAAGAAGATGCCCGACAACACGGTGAACATCGAGAACGGCAAATACACCACCTGCGAATCGACCGACCACCCGCACTTCTATCTGGCGATGACCAAGGCGAAGGTGATTCCCGGAAAAAAGGTCGTATCGGGTCCCGCGTATCTTGTCATGGAGGATGTCCCCATCTATTTCCTCGGCATTCCCGAAGGTTTCTTCCCGATCAACAATGGCCCGAAATCGGGTCTGCTGATGCCGACCTTCGGTGAGGAGTATTCGAAGGGTTTCTTCCTGAAGGATTTAGGATATTACTTCACGATGGGCGACCGCGCCGATCTGGCGATCCGGGGCGGTTTCTATACGCTCGGTTCGTGGGAGGCTTCGGCCGCCATGCGTTACATCAAGCGTTACAAGCATACGGGTAGTTTCAACGTCGATTTCTCGAACATCAAGACCGGCGAAAAGGGCGAACCCGATTTCATCAAGCAGAACAACTTCCGCCTGCAATGGACACACTCGCAGGATCCCAAGGCCAATCCCGGTTCGCAGTTCTCCGCCTCGGTGAATTTCGCCACGAGCGGTTACAGCCGTTATTCGGCCACGGATCTGAACGACATCCTTGCCACGCAGACCAACTCGACGATCTCTTACTCGAAGAACTGGGCGGGAACACCCTTCTCGCTGTCGATGAACATGGCCGTGTCGCAGAACTCGCAGAACCAGAACATCTCGATGACCCTGCCGAACATCGTCTTCAACGTGTCGCGTATCTATCCCTTCAAACGCAAGGAGCGTGAGGGTAAGGAGCGTTGGTATGAGAAGATCTCGATGCAGTACTCCGCCAAACTGACCAACCAGATCAACGCCAAGGAGTCGGAACTCTTCACGCGCAAGACGATGGAGGATATGCGTAATGGTGTGGAACACAACCTGCCGATCTCGGCCTCGTTCAACCTGTTCAATTACATCAACGTGTCGCCGACGTTCAATTATAAGGAGCGTTGGTACTTCAAGCGCATCCAATACGAGTGGAACCCCGTGACGAACCGTACGGATACTCTCCCCACGGAGCACGGATTCTATCGTCTGTATGATTACAACATGAGCGTGTCGGCATCGACCACAATCTACGGTATGTACGACTTTACGAAGAAGAAGCGCGACCGTAAGATTCAGGCCGTCCGTCACGTTCTGACGCCGACCATCGGTTTCTCGTATGCGCCCGACTTCCGCGATCAGAAATACGGCTACTACAAAACCCGTCAGGTCGATGAGACGGGGCGCACGCAGGTCTATTCGCCTTACAGCAACAACGCCTACGGTGTGCCTTCGGCGGGCGAGATGATGTCGCTGAACTTCTCGCTGTCGCAGAACTTGGAGATGAAGGTGCTTTCGAAACGCGATACGTCGGGTGTGAAGAAAATCAAACTCATCGACGAGTTGCGCATCAGCGGATCGTATAACTTTCTGGCCGATTCGATGGGCTTGTCGAACATTCCCGTATCGTTCCGTACCACGCTGTTCGGAAACTTTGGTATCAACCTCTCGATGACGCTCGACCCCTATAAGGTCACTCCCGAAGGAAAGCGTTACAACAAACTCTTCTTTCCGGGTCGTGTCGTGAGTACGGGTTGGTCGTTCGGTTATACGTTCAAGTCGCGTGAGGATCGTTCGCAACGTGCCGTGAACGACATTACGAGTACACCGCCCGAATACATGGATCCGTTCCACGATCCCTACGGGAATATGGATCCCGCGTTGAGGCGACAATACATGTCGCAGGCTTATTACGACTTCTCGCTGCCGTGGAACTTCGGTTTCAACTATACGGTCAATTACTCGATCAACTACGTGAACAACGGAACGACGGGCTACAAGAAGAACGTCACGCAGACACTCGGTTTCAACGGTTCGTTGAACATCACGCCCAAGTTGGGTGTCACGTTCCAAGGCGGTTTCGATATCATGAAGAAAAAACTGACCACCTCGGCAATCTCCATTGCGCGAGACCTGCACTGTTGGCAGATGTCCTTCTCGTGGATTCCGTTCGGCTTCCACCGAAGTTGGAGTTTCAACATCGGTGTCAAGGCGGCATCACTGGCCGATCTGAAGTACGACAAGACGCAGTCGATGTACGACAATATGTACTGATATATATAAGTTATGGTGAAAGGCGCGGATCCCGTCGGATCTGCGCCTTTTCTGTATGTCCTAAAAAAATGAAGCCTCCCCGTTGTGTGACGAAGAGACTTTTCAGATGTGATGTGTGTGTCCCGATTGGCGGCTGTATGGGTTGAAAACAAAGACAATCAGTCTGCTCGATCCTAAATTCCTCGTTTTTGTCTTTTGTCTCCATCCCTGCGCACGCGACACGGAAAGTTTTCGGATGTGGACCCAGGGGGGCATGATCCCACGACCTTCGGATTATGAGTCCGCTGCTCTAACCAACTGAGCTATGGGTCC